>NZ_JIBJ01000034.1:0-1018 GCF_000620385.1 Arthrobacter sp. 9MFCol3.1 | reverse complement strand
CGACACGGCTACCGAACGCCCGCAGAAGTCCTCGCCGAGCTAGTCTCGAACCCAGTCAACTAAATCCCGTGTTGCAGGCACCACTGGAATTCGCCTGCCTAAAATCGCTAGGGTTGTGAGAAGACCCGGTGACTCCAATTGTGGGGTCTCCACAGTGCAATAAATTGGGCAGGTCATACGGGGTTCCTGGCAATAGCCATTACTGAGGCGCAGAACCGAGGGAGGTTCGACGCTTCAACCGACTGTCTTGCGAGCACAGGTCGATTGTGTCTCGCGCGCCCGTGACCACAGGATGGTGCGTGGCAAGGGAGGACAGATCTGCGGTTACTGTTGAGCCGAGACTTGAGACGCTGTGACGGCGACGATGAGCCCATAGCATTGCCGGTCCTAAGGGGATTACCTGGGCCGGGCGCGGACTAGGAGATTGGGGGAGTGGTGAGCGAAGTTGCGAACTTTGGCGCCGGGGATGGGGTAGTGCCGGGGGGTTCACTGAGGAGGACCTACGGCTGGGCAGAAAAGTCTCCCGCAATTTCAGCATCCTCTGCGTGGCTGCCCTTGTAGCCTGTGTTGCAATTGCCGGCTTCGTCTTTCTCAATGTCCCTTGGGACACTCGAATGCCCTACGACGGGAAATACGACCGCAGCGGCAAGGGGCTGCCTATGCAGATCGCGATGATCCCCTGCTTGCTGATCCCAATTAGACTCTGGTGGGACGGAAGGAAGCCGGACGCTCATCACATGCGCAAGGGCTCACGAGTCGGCGTATACATCCTAGGTGGCGGGCTCATCGGCGCTTGCGTCATTGGCCAGTGGATCATGGCGCGAAGCATCCTAGAAGCGGGTGGATTCCTTACGGGATAGCCCGAAGTCCACCATCTCTTCCCCATCCAACTCGGCGTCTCGAAACCTCTGCGGCTCAAAACCGGCGAATTCCAGTGGTGCCTGCAACACGGGATTTAGTTGACTGGGTTCGAGACTAGCTCGGCGAGGACTTCTGCGGGCGTTCGGTAGCCGTGTCG
>NZ_JIBJ01000033.1:0-1161 GCF_000620385.1 Arthrobacter sp. 9MFCol3.1 | reverse complement strand
CATAAGGGGCATGATGATTTGACGTCGTCCCCACCTTCCTCCGAGTTGACCCCGGCAGTCTCCCATGAGTCCCCGCCATTACGCGCTGGCAACATGGAACGAGGGTTGCGCTCGTTGCGGGACTTAACCCAACATCTCACGACACGAGCTGACGACAACCATGCACCACCTGTGAACCGGCCCCAAAGGGGAAGGACTGTTTCCAGCCCGGTCCGGCCCATGTCAAGCCTTGGTAAGGTTCTTCGCGTTGCATCGAATTAATCCGCATGCTCCGCCGCTTGTGCGGGCCCCCGTCAATTCCTTTGAGTTTTAGCCTTGCGGCCGTACTCCCCAGGCGGGGCACTTAATGCGTTAGCTACGGCGCGGAAAACGTGGAATGTCCCCCACACCTAGTGCCCAACGTTTACGGCATGGACTACCAGGGTATCTAATCCTGTTCGCTCCCCATGCTTTCGCTCCTCAGCGTCAGTTAATGCCCAGAGACCTGCCTTCGCCATCGGTGTTCCTCCTGATATCTGCGCATTTCACCGCTACACCAGGAATTCCAGTCTCCCCTACATCACTCTAGTCTGCCCGTACCCACCGCAGATCCGGAGTTGAGCCCCGGACTTTCACGGCAGACGCGACAAACCGCCTACGAGCTCTTTACGCCCAATAATTCCGGATAACGCTTGCGCCCTACGTATTACCGCGGCTGCTGGCACGTAGTTAGCCGGCGCTTCTTCTGCAGGTACCGTCACTTTCGCTTCTTCCCTACTGAAAGAGGTTTACAACCCGAAGGCCGTCATCCCTCACGCGGCGTCGCTGCATCAGGCTTGCGCCCATTGTGCAATATTCCCCACTGCTGCCTCCCGTAGGAGTCTGGGCCGTGTCTCAGTCCCAGTGTGGCCGGTCACCCTCTCAGGCCGGCTACCCGTCGTCGCCTTGGTGAGCCATTACCTCACCAACAAGCTGATAGGCCGCGAGTCCATCCAAAACCACAATAAAGCTTTCCACCCCCCACCATGCGATGAGGAGTCATATCCGGTATTAGACCCAGTTTCCCAGGCTTATCCCAGAGTTAAGGGCAGGTTACTCACGTGTTACTCACCCGTTCGCCACTAATCCCCGGTGCAAGCACCGGATCATCGTTCGACTTGCATGTGTTAAGCACGCCGCCAG
>NZ_JIBJ01000032.1:0-1302 GCF_000620385.1 Arthrobacter sp. 9MFCol3.1 | reverse complement strand
GGCTTCCGTTCCACCGGTGTGGCCGCGTTTCGCTGCTCAATGCGCAGCATCTTCCGGCCTTCTGGTGCCAGTGTCACAGTAGAGCTCCTTCTGGGCTCGGCGGGCGGGGTGTTTCCGGGCAACTCCATGGTCAGGGCTTGGCCCCGCTCCCGTCTACGAATCAACAGTGCGGTTTTGCCAGCGTGTCTAGACAATCGTCCAAAGTCCGCGCACCCGGGGCGGCCTTCATACATATGGATAAAGGGTGTCGACAAAATTAACCCGATTGCTGTAGTCAGCCGTTCAGGCCCTGCCGGATGATGAAGGGCAACATCGCTGTGACCCCGGTCACGGCACAAGCGACACGCTTTTGATCTGCGGCGGGAGAGTCCTGCAAGCAAACTGATGCGGGCGCCGTAGGAGCAAATCCTCCCCAGGAATCTCTCAGGCCCACGTACCGCCGCGACGAGGCAACTCTGGAAAGTAGCTCGCTCTTCACCATGAAGGGCGAACTCACCGACGGTGCAAGCGGGCCCCTGCCTGCGGAATCTCTCAGGTCCACGACAGAGCGGGGAGGAACCTGATCCACAGCCGTGTCCTGCGGGCCGGCCCGACCCTGGAGTTCCATATGACCGTTCACTCCCGTCCCTCTGCCTTCGCAGACCGGCACATCGGCGCTCGCCGCCAGACCGACATCGACACCATGCTCAAGGCGATCGGCTACGACAGCGTTGATGGCCTCGTGGACACTGCCGTGCCCGACTCCATCCGCCAGCAAAGGCCGCTCAACCTGGGCGGCGCGCTGAGCGAGGTCGAGGTGCTGGCGGAGCTGCGCAAGCTGGCGTCGAAGAACAAGACGGCCGTGCAGATGATCGGCCAGGGCTATTACGACACGGTGACGCCGCCGGTGATCCGCCGCAACATCCTTGAGGCCCCGGCCTGGTACACCGCGTACACCCCGTACCAGCCGGAGATCTCCCAGGGCCGGCTTGAGGCGCTGCTGAACTTCCAGACCATGGTCCAGGACCTCGTCGGCCTGCCGGTCGCGAATGCTTCCCTGCTGGATGAAGCCACCGCCGTCGCCGAGGCCGTCCTTCTGATGCGCAGAGCCAATAAGTCCGCAGGACAGAGCGCGGGTGCCCGTGACGGCAAGACCGTCCTGGACGCCGACTGCCTGCCGCAGACCATCGCGGTCGTCAAGGGCCGCGCCGAGGCCCTCGGCTTCGAGGTCGAGGTCGCCGACCTCTCCAAGGGCCTGCCCGAGGGCGTCATCAACGGCGTCGTGCTGCAGCAGCCGGGCGTCTCCGGCCGCGTGTTCGACCA
>NZ_JIBJ01000031.1:0-2186 GCF_000620385.1 Arthrobacter sp. 9MFCol3.1 | reverse complement strand
GTGACGGCGTGCCTTTTGAAGAATGAGCCTGCGAGTTAGTGTTACGTCGCGAGGTTAACCCGTGTGGGGAAGCCGTAGCGAAAGCGAGTCTGAATAGGGCGTTGCAGTGGCGTGATCTAGACCCGAAGCGAAGTGATCTACCCATGGCCAGGTTGAAGCGACGGTAAGACGTCGTGGAGGACCGAACCCACTTCAGTTGAAAATGGAGGGGATGAGCTGTGGGTAGGGGTGAAAGGCCAATCAAACTTCGTGATAGCTGGTTCTCCCCGAAATGCATTTAGGTGCAGCGTTGCGTGTTTCTTACCGGAGGTAGAGCTACTGGATGGCTAATGGGCCCTACAAGGTTACTGACGTCAGCCAAACTCCGAATGCCGGTAAGTGAGAGCGCAGCAGTGAGACTGTGGGGGATAAGCTTCATAGTCGAGAGGGAAACAGCCCAGACCACCAACTAAGGCCCCTAAGCGTGTGCTAAGTGGGAAAGGATGTGGAGTTGCGAAGACAACCAGGAGGTTGGCTTAGAAGCAGCCATCCTTAAAAGAGTGCGTAATAGCTCACTGGTCAAGTGATTCCGCGCCGACAATGTAGCGGGGCTCAAGTACACCGCCGAAGTTGTGGATTTCAGACATTAGCCAAGCCCTTGTGGTTCAGGCGTCTGGAGTGGTAGGGGAGCGTCGTGTGGGCAGTGAAGTCGCGGTGGAAACCAGCGGTGGAGCCTACACGAGTGAGAATGCAGGCATGAGTAGCGAAAGACGGGTGAGAAACCCGTCCGCCGGATGATCAAGGGTTCCAGGGTCAAGCTAATCTGCCCTGGGTAAGTCGGGACCTAAGGCGAGGCCGACAGGCGTAGTCGATGGACAACGGGTTGATATTCCCGTACCGGCGAAAAACCGCCCATGCTGAACAGGGGATACTAACCGCCCGAAACCTGCCCTAGCACCCTTTGGGGTGTGTGGGTTTTGGTGGAGCGCGGGACCTGATCCTGGGAGGCAAGCGTATTAACAGGTGTGACGCAGGAAGGTAGCCGAGCCGGGCGATGGTTGTCCCGGTCTAAGGATGTAGGGCGAACGGTAGGCAAATCCGCCGTTCATGATGCCTGAGATCTGACGGGACCCCCGTATGGGGGGATTCGGTGATCCTATGCTGCCGAGAAAAGCATCGACGCGAGGTTTTAGCCGCCCGTACCCCAAACCGACACAGGTGATCAGGTAGAGAATACTAAGGCGATCGAGAGAATTATGGTTAAGGAACTCGGCAAAATGCCCCCGTAACTTCGGGAGAAGGGGGGCCCCAACCTTGAACACCACTTGCTGGTGGGAGGGGATCGGGGCCGCAGAGACCAGGGGGAAGCGACTGTTTACTAAAAACACAGGTCCGTGCGAAGTCGCAAGACGATGTATACGGACTGACTCCTGCCCGGTGCTGGAAGGTTAAGAGGACCGGTTAGCCGCAAGGCGAAGCTGAGAATTTAAGCCCCAGTAAACGGCGGTGGTAACTATAACCATCCTAAGGTAGCGAAATTCCTTGTCGGGTAAGTTCCGACCTGCACGAATGGAGTAACGACTTCCCCGCTGTCTCAACCATAAACTCGGCGAAATTGCAGTACGAGTAAAGATGCTCGTTACGCGCAGCAGGACGGAAAGACCCCGAGACCTTTACTATAGTTTGGTATTGGTGTTCGGAGTGGCTTGTGTAGGATAGGTGGGAGACGTTGAAGCCCGGACGCCAGTTCGGGTGGAGTCATCGTTGAAATACCACTCTGGTCACTTTGGACATCTAACTTCGGCCCGTAATCCGGGTCAGGGACAGTGCCTGATGGGTAGTTTAACTGGGGCGGTTGCCTCCTAAAAAGTAACGGAGGCGCCCAAAGGTTCCCTCAGCCTGGTTGGCAATCAGGTGTCGAGTGTAAGTGCACAAGGGAGCTTGACTGTGAGAGAGACATCTCGAGCAGGGACGAAAGTCGGGACTAGTGATCCGGCGGTACATTGTGGAATGGCCGTCGCTCAACGGATAAAAGGTACCTCGGGGATAACAGGCTGATCTTGCCCAAGAGTCCATATCGACGGCATGGTTTGGCACCTCGATGTCGGCTCGTCGCATCCTGGGGCTGGAGTAGGTCCCAAGGGTTGGGCTGTTCGCCCATTAAAGCGGTACGCGAGCTGGGTTTAGAACGTCGTGAGACAGTTCGG
>NZ_JIBJ01000030.1:0-2580 GCF_000620385.1 Arthrobacter sp. 9MFCol3.1 | reverse complement strand
CGCCACCACAACCCAAAACCACCCAAAACCACCCCACCAGACCCCCCACCCCCACAAACCAGCACTGTGCAGTGCATCACCACAACAGGCACGGCACGGGGCATTGACGATCACGGCCCGCCTGCAGCAGCACAGCTCCGGCCGGCAGCAGCACAGCCCCGGCATGGCGTCCCCAGGCAACGGCAGCCAAACAGACCATCGTGTTGTCTGACGCCTACCGCAAAGGGCCCGTGACGCTGGCGGACTACTCCCGATGTCGTCTGGTCCAGACTGCGATCCAACCCTCCCGCCTGGCAGGGTTTGAGCTCTGCAGCGACTTTTGCATGTTGTAGCCACTTTGGGCACGGCTACTACGGGGGTTGGGAACATGTGAGTCCGCGGATGCCGGCTGTGGCCGCGCAGCCTCGAAGCACGGGCGCGGCCTTCGAGGTGTCGTTCGAGAGGTGGCGCAGCCGGGTTCCGGGACGCCTGCCCGTTGCCTGACCCCTCGCGGCTCTGGATCCGGCGCGGTCGTCCCAGGGCTCCCGCCCTATCCCAATACACCGAAGCAGCAAGAACTGTCAGGCAAATCCCCTGAAGACACCGTCTCTGTCTGTCCTATCTGCGAACTCTTTCCAGTCCATGTTCGCGATGTTTAGGTTGTTATCGACTCCCCAGAGTTCGCGCGCAATGCATCGGAACGGCCGGCGCGATTCCGTGCTCAGATCAATGACCTGTATCGGATGCCCCGGTTCAAGAGCGACACTGTCCACAATGAACAGGACCGATGCGTGTTCATTGCCGGCCATAGCCGCCTGGCGAACTTGTTCCCAGCCGACCTGATCCCAGGCAATGTCATCAACGACCTTCACGTAGGCGCGGAATCCATCGTCATTCTCGCTAAGCACAGTGGAAAGCGCATCCATCCAAGCGTCTTCGTTGCCGAAGGTCGTGCGCACCAGGAGGGAGTCCTCTGTGCTTGGAAGTATCAACATGCCGCTATGGAATCACATATATGGCAAGCCACTCTGTGACGCAGAAGGATCAGCTGCTCTTGGGCTCCCAGTCCATCCGGAGGCGGCCACCGTTGAATTCACGCAGGACCGTGTCCGCTTCGAAGGACCCGACGCCCCCGAGCAATTAACCCCAGTCGGATGCGCCGCGACCCATCGCTGGCCAGTCAGGCGGCCGCTGGTGGTGCCATGCGGGGACCGGAGCGTAGGGAGTGCTGCGCGGGGCGTGGTCAAGCGGAAGTTGGGTCCTCCCCGAACCAGGGCGAGTCGGGCCGCACTGTCTCCGCAGCGTGCTCTTGACGCGGCCCGGGGCACAAGCGTATACAAGGGCCATCCCGGTGTCGTCGCGGGGGTCGCGACCGCAGAACTAATGCGGGCAGTGCGGGGACCGCCATGATGAACCACGGCGGAGCGGGAGTGAGGTGTGAGCGATGACCGGATTGGCTGCCCTCCGCTTCATGGCGGTCGGCTGGGCAGGCTACCTCGCGACGGAAGCAGGGACTGCGGACGATTGGGCGTACTACTTCGGCGTCTTTGTGATTGTGCTGGCCCAGTGTGCCGGCGTACCGCTTCCCGCCGTGGCCGTGCTGCTTGGAGCCTACGCCTCGGCGCGCCATGGAGATCTGAACCTTGCCGCCGTTATCGCCGTCGGCAGCCTGGGCGCCATGCTCGGGAGCACTATTGGCTACGTACTTGGGCGGGTGGGAGGTCGTCCATTGATGCTGCGACTTGCACAGCGCTTCCACGCCGATGAGAATCGCATCATCCAGCTGGAGTCGTTCTTCGAACGGCACGGCGGCAAGGCCTTGTTCTTCGGCCGCTGGGTCATTGTCGTTCGGCTCTGGGGCGCCATTGCCGCGGGGGCTGCCAAGATGCCGTGGCCCAATTTTCTGCTCTGGACTATCACGGGGTCCATTGCCTGGGTCGCGAGCCTCAGCGTTCTCGCCTATTTGGCCGGGGCACTGGCCAATGCAATCGGTGACGCTCTCGACATCGGCGGTTGGGTGCTGGTCCCCTTCGTCGTGCTCGGCCTGGTGATCGTCTGGCGCCGGCGCAGACGCCGGAAGCTCAAGTCAGCGGAAGAGTCAGGGGACGGCATGCCCGAAGCCGAATGAAGCCGGGGGCAACAGCGTGGTCGAGGGCGAATTGCCGCTGGCCAAGTTTTCGAGAGACGGTGCCGGCGGCACGAAATTACCGGGGCGCCGGCCGGAGGGCATCTGAGCAGGAGCTAGCCGCCGGGAGCGCCGGTCGATCAGATTTTGTGTTTATGGTTTAAATGCGGGAGGACCCCAACCTGGTGGTTGGGGTCCTCGACCGTTAATGGTGTTCCGGCGGTGACCTACTCTCCCACACCCTCCCGGGTGCAGTACCATCGGCGCTGTGGGTCTTAGCTTCCGGGTTCGGGATGGGACCGGGCGTTTCCCCCACGCTATGACCGCCGTAACCCTTGCTCCGCCACGCACCCATGTGTTGGGGGTGGGGGAAAACTGTGGTTACAACATCTGTGGTGTTGTTATTTGGTTGTGGTTTTGTTCCTCAAGCAACGGGTTTGTTGGTTGGGAACCACATAGTGGACGCAAGCAGTCTT
>NZ_JIBJ01000029.1:0-4840 GCF_000620385.1 Arthrobacter sp. 9MFCol3.1 | reverse complement strand
TGAGCCCGCCGGGCAGCAGCCCCTCGCGTTTGAGGCTGACCTCGACGCAGCCCTCCATCACCGAATAGATGTGCAGCAGCCCGTCGCGGATCTCCGCCTCGGTCCGGGAGGCGCGCTCGTTGACGAACATGATCTCCCCGATCGAGAGGCCCTTGGACTGGCAGCGGCCCAGCAGTTCCGCGGCCGTGCGGAACGGCAGCGGCAGTTCCTTCTTCGATTCATCGAGTTCCTTCAGCGCCGCGTCCTCCTCGCCCTCGCGCACGATGAAGCCGCCGCCGACGGAGAAGAACGTGGCGGTGTGCAGGACTTCGCCGTCGGTGCCGGAAACGGTGAAGGTCATGCCGTTGGTGTGCCGGGGCAGGATGGTCAGGGGGCGCAGGACGATGTCCTTCACCCCGTACGGCAGCTGCACGGAGCCGGCCAGCTGCAGTTTCCCGGTCTCGGCGATCGCGGCGAGCCGTTCCTCCACTTCCTCGGGCAGGATCAGCTCGGGGTGGTAGCCTTCCAGGCCGAGCAGGATCGCGGTCATGGTGCCGTGGCCGTGCCCGGTGGCGGCCAGGGAGCCGTAGAGGTCCACGCGCAGCGACGCCACCTTCTCCAGGTCACCGGAGGTCTTGAGTTCCTCGGCGAAGACGGCGGCGGCCCGCATGGGCCCCACCGTGTGCGAGCTGGATGGCCCTATTCCGATGGAAAAGAGGTCGAAGACTCCAACAGCCATTGTCGGTTCCTAACTAGGTCTTGCTGTGGCCCGGCAGAGGGTCCTGCCGGAAAGCGGTACGGCCGCCGGGTGGGCGGTACGTTCCACCGGGAAGCGCAGTGCCGCCGGAGGCACGACGCCGGGCGGCAGCTTGTGGCGGCGCAGTGCCGCCGGAGGCACGACGCCGGGCGGCGGCTTGTGGCCGCAGCCCGCCGTCGTGATCTGCACTGCGTCTACTTCTGCACTGCGTCTACTTCTGTCATACGTCCCTTAGGCGAGGTTATCAACCGAGGGGTAGAGCGGGTGGGCGGCGGCGAGTGCCTGAACCCGGGCGCGCAGACCGGACAGGTCCGCGCCGGCGTCGGCGATCAACGCCTCGGCGATGATGTCCGCAACCTCCGCGAAGGCCGCCCCGCCGAAACCGCGGGTGGCCAGCGCGGGGGTGCCGATCCGCAGCCCGGAGGTGACCATCGGCGGGCGCGGGTCGAACGGGACCGCGTTGCGGTTGACCGTGATGTCGATTTCCGCGAGGCGGTCCTCGGCCTCCTGACCGTTGAGCTCGCAGTCGCGCAGGTCCACCAGGACCAGGTGCACGTCGGTGCCGCCGGAAATCACGTTGATCCCCTTCGCGGTCACGTCGTCCTGGACCAGCCGCTCGGCCAGGATCCGGGCGCCGGCGAGCACGCGCTCCTGGCGTTCCCTGAACTCCGCGGACGCGGCGATCTTGAAGGCCACGGCCTTCCCGGCGATGACGTGCTCCAGCGGTCCGCCCTGCTGGCCGGGGAACACCGCCGAGTTGATCTTCCTGGCGATGTCGGCGTCGTTGGAGAGGATGATGCCGCCGCGCGGACCGGCCAGGGTCTTGTGCGTCGTGGAGGTCGTCACGTGCGCGTGCGGGACCGGGGAGGGGTGCAGCCCGGCCGCGACGAGCCCGGCGAAGTGCGCCATGTCCACCATCAGGTAGGCGCCCACCGAGTCCGCGATCCGGCGGAACTCGGCGAAGTCCAGCTGTCGGGCGTACGCGGACCAGCCGGCCACGATCAGCGCCGGCTTGTGCTCCTGGGCCAGGCGCTCGACCTCGGCCATGTCGATCCGGTGGTCCTCTTCACGGACCTGGTACGGGATGACGTTGTAGAGCCGGCCGGAGAAGTTGATCTTCATGCCGTGCGTCAGGTGCCCGCCGTGGGCCAGGTTCAGGCCCATGATGGTGTCCCCGGGCCGGATCAGGGCGTGCATCACGGAGGCATTGGCCTGCGCGCCGGAGTGCGGCTGGACGTTCGCGAACCCGGCACCGAACAGGGCTTTGACCCGGTCGATCGCGAGCTGCTCGACCACATCCACGTGCTCGCAGCCGCCGTAATAGCGCTTCCCCGGGTAACCCTCGGCATACTTGTTCGTCAGCACCGAACCCTGCGCCTGCATCACCGCCCTGGCCGTGTGGTTCTCCGACGCGATCATCTCCAGCCCGTCCCGCTGGCGGGTCAGCTCGGCATCGATCCGCGCGGCGATCTCCGGGTCCAAGGCGGACAGCTCCGCGTCCAGACTCGGGGAAACAACCTGCTCAAACGCCAGAGTCTGCATGCCTGCGGTGGCGCCGCTCACAGCTCGCCACCGTTCTTGGACGCATACTCCTGCGCCGAAAGCAGCGGACCCTCTTCAACGACCGCCACCTTGAACAGCCACCCGGCACCGTACGGATCGCTGTTGATCAACGCGGGATCATCGACGACCGCCGCGTTGATTTCGGTCACCTCGCCCGTCACCGGAGCGTACAGGTCCGAAACGGACTTGGTCGACTCAACCTCGCCGCACGTCTCCCCCGCAGTCACCGTCGACCCGACCTCGGGCAGATCAACATACACAATGTCGCCCAGGGCGTCCGTGGCGACGGCGGAGATGCCGATGGACACAACGTTGGATCCGGCGTTGCCGGAATCCCGCGCAACCCACTCGTGCTCGTCGGAGTACTGCAGTTCAGGGGCAACTTTTGCCATGTGTTTTTCCTTTGCGTTTTAGAAGTCGTGGGCTAAATCAATTGTGGCTGGGATGCCTACCGACCGTGGCCGGGTTGGGTGGCGGATGAGCGAATTCCTCCCCACCATCTCCCTAACCTCGCAAGCTCGGTCAGGGAACCCTGATGGCGTGGGCCCACGCGTGCTCGGTCGCGAGGGCGCCCGCTGAGCGGACGCGACGCTCCCTTAGACGCACGCTTCCGGAATTCCCTCACCCGCCGTTATTCAGTTCAGTTTTCAGGGCCAACGGTTCCTCGGAAGAAACTGTGGCCTTTCGATATCTTCCAGAGCCGGGCTGCTCCTTGGCCTCAAGGGTGTCATCAAGCTCAACCCCCAATGATCGAGCTTGCGTGGCACACCGTTGGGACAAGCCAACCCGCGGCAGGCGGTTCATCCCCCAGCATCTTGGCTTTCGAAGGCGCCGGTTTCCCGTTGGTCCGGATGTGGCGTGATGTCTCGAAGGCGACGTGCCCCCGAGGGGCTGGCCGGGCTGGGTTTTCGAAAGCGTGCGTCTAAGCGAGTGGCCGCCGTCCGGGTTCCCTGACCGAGCTTGCGAGGTTAGGGGGACGGCGGGTCAAACGAGCGAGCACGCGTGAAAACCCAGACGGACAGCCCCGGCGCCAGCCACTAGGCGGACACCGGGACAGGCCGCGGCGGGCTACTTTTGGCGCTTGTAGAACGGCAGTGCGACCACTTCGAACGGCTCGGCCTTGCCGCGGAGGTCGATGTCCAGGGCGGTGCCGGGCTCGGTGAATTCGACGTCGACGTAGGCCATCGCGACCGGGTAGCCGAGGCTCGGGCTGGGCTGGCCGGAGGTGACCTCACCGACGACGTTGCCGTCCTTGAGGACCGGGTAGTGGCCGCGGCCGGCCCGGCGTCCGAGGCCCTTGAGCCCGACGAGCTTGCGGCCCGTGGTGGCGCCGGCGCCGGCTTCCTTCTTGGCGGCGAGGGCAGCCTTGCCAATGAAGTCGCCTTCCTTGGACAGCGCGACGACGGGGCCCAGGCCGGCGGCGAACGGATCGCCTTCGAGGGAGAGCTCGTTGCCGTAGAGCGGCATGCCGGCTTCGAGGCGGAGCGAGTCGCGGGACGCGAGCCCGGCGGGGGTCAGCTCGCCGTCCTCGGCGATGGCGACGAGTGCCTGCCAGAGGGCTGCGGCGTCGTCGTTCGCGACGAAGATCTCGAAGCCGTCTTCACCGGTGTAGCCGGTGCGGGCCAGCAGGAGGTCCTGGCTGGCGCCGCCGAACATGAACGGGACGTCCACGGCGGCGTAGTACTTCAGGCCGGTGACGAGTTCGTGCTGCGCGGCGGGGACCAGGCGGAGCAGGATTTCCTGCGCCTTGGGTCCCTGGACGGCGATCAGCGAGGTTTCTGCGGACGCGTCCTGGACGGTGACGTCGAATCCGCCTTCTTGGCCGGAAACACGCTCAGCCAGGGCCGCGGCCACGACCTTGGCGTTGCCCGCGTTGGGGACCACGAGGAACTTCTGCTCGCCACGGCGGTAGGTGATGAGGTCGTCAATGATGCCGCCGTCCTCGTTGCAGATCAGCGAGTACTTGGCCTTGCCGATGGCCATCGCGGAGATCTTGCCCACGAGGGCGTAGTCCAGGAAGGCTGCGGCGTCCGGGCCGGTGACCCAGACTTCGCCCATGTGGGAGAGGTCGAACAGGCCCGCGGAGTTGCGGACGGCGTGGTGCTCGGCGAGTTCGGAGCTGTACTTCAGGGGCATCTGCCAGCCGCCGAAGTCCGTGAAGGAGGCGCCGAGCTTCTTGTGCTCTTCGTAAAGTGCCGTGTAGTTCTCAGTCATCGTTGGCTGTCCCTAGTTGTTAGAGGCGGAGTTGGCGGAGTCGTCGGAGTGGGCTGCTGTGTCTTCTTCGAAGGCTTCGAGAGGAGGGCAGGAGCAGATCAGGTTGCGGTCACCGGCGGCGCCGTCGATCCGGCCGACCGGAGGGAAGTACTTGTCCTGCCTGAGCGTGTGGACCGGGAAGACGGCCTGTTCGCGTGGGTACTCGCGGGTCCAGTCGGTGCTGATCACGGCAGCCGCGGTGTGCGGGGCGTTGCGCAGCGGGCTGTGCTCCACGGTGAAGTCGCCGTGGGCCACCTGGTCGATCTCGGCGCGGATGGCGACCATGGC
>NZ_JIBJ01000028.1:0-4885 GCF_000620385.1 Arthrobacter sp. 9MFCol3.1 | reverse complement strand
GCCCGCCGGGCAGCAGCCCCTCGCGTTTGAGGCTGACCTCGACGCAGCCCTCCATCACCGAATAGATGTGCAGCAGCCCGTCGCGGATCTCCGCCTCGGTCCGGGAGGCGCGCTCGTTGACGAACATGATCTCCCCGATCGAGAGGCCCTTGGACTGGCAGCGGCCCAGCAGTTCCGCGGCCGTGCGGAACGGCAGCGGCAGTTCCTTCTTCGATTCATCGAGTTCCTTCAGCGCCGCGTCCTCCTCGCCCTCGCGCACGATGAAGCCGCCGCCGACGGAGAAGAACGTGGCGGTGTGCAGGACTTCGCCGTCGGCGCCGGAAACGGTGAAGGTCATGCCGTTGGTGTGCCGGGGCAGGATGGTCAGGGGGCGCAGGATGATGTCCTTCACCCCGTAGGGCAGCTGCACGGAGCCGGCCAGCTGCAGTTTCCCGGTCTCGGCGATCGCGGCGAGCCGTTCCTCGACTTCCTCGGGCAGGATCAGCTCGGGGTGGTAGCCTTCCAGGCCGAGCAGGATCGCGGTCATGGTGCCGTGGCCGTGGCCGGTGGCGGCCAGGGAGCCGTAGAGGTCCACGCGCAGCGACGCCACCTTCTCCAGGTCACCGGAGGCTTTGAGTTCCTCGGCGAAAACGGCGGCGGCCCGCATGGGCCCCACCGTGTGCGAGCTGGACGGCCCTATTCCGATGGAAAAGAGATCGAAGACTCCAACAGCCATTGTCGGTTCCTAACTAGGTCTTGCTGTGGCCCGGCAGAGGGTCCTGCCGGAAAGCGGTACGGGCGCCGGTGGGCGGTGCGTGCCGCCGGAGGCACGACGCCGGGCGGCGGCTTATGGCCGCGGCCCGCCGGGCGTCGTGTCTTCTTCAGTCATACGTCGCCTAGGCGAGGTTATCAACCGAGGGGTAGAGCGGGTGGGCGGCGGCGAGGGCCTGAACCCGGGCGCGCAGACCGGACAGGTCCGCGCCGGCGTCGGCGGTCAACGCCTCGGCGATGATATCGGCAACCTCCGCGAAGGCCGCCTCGCCGAAACCGCGGGTGGCCAGCGCCGGGGTGCCGATCCGCAGCCCCGAGGTGACCATCGGCGGACGCGGGTCGAACGGGACCGCGTTGCGGTTGACCGTGATGTCGATCGCCGCGAGGCGGTCCTCGGCCTCCTGACCGTTGAGCTCGCAGTTACGCAGGTCCACCAGGACCAGGTGCACGTCGGTGCCGCCGGAGATCACGTTGATCCCCTTCGCGGTCACGTCGTCCTGGACCAGCCGCCCGGCCAGGATCCGGGCACCGGCCAGCACGCGCTCCTGGCGCTCCCTGAACTCCTCGGACGCGGCGATCTTGAAGGCCACCGCCTTCCCGGCGATCACGTGCTCCAGCGGTCCGCCCTGCTGGCCGGGGAACACCGCCGAGTTGATCTTCTTGGCGATCTCGGCATCGTTGGAGAGGATGATGCCGCCGCGCGGACCGGCGAGGGTCTTGTGCGTCGTGGAGGTCGTCACATGCGCGTGCGGCACCGGGGAGGGGTGCAGCCCGGCCGCGACCAGGCCGGCGAAGTGGGCCATGTCCACCATCAGGTAGGCGCCCACCGAGTCGGCGATCCGGCGGAACTCCGCGAAGTCCAGCTGGCGGGCATACGCGGACCAGCCGGCCACGATCAGCGCCGGCTTGTGCTCCAGGGCCAGGCGCTCGACCTCGGCCATGTCGATCCGGTGGTCCTCTTCACGGACCTGGTACGGGATCACGTTGTAGAGCCGGCCGGAGAAGTTGATCTTCATGCCGTGCGTCAGGTGCCCGCCGTGCGCCAGGTTCAGGCCCATGATGGTGTCGCCCGGCCGGATCAGGGCGTGCATCACCGAGGCGTTGGCCTGCGCGCCGGAGTGCGGCTGGACGTTCGCGAACCCGGCACCGAACAGGGCCTTGACCCGGTCGATCGCGAGCTGCTCGATCACGTCCACGTGCTCGCAGCCGCCGTAATAGCGCTTCCCCGGGTAACCCTCGGCATACTTGTTCGTCAGCACCGAACCCTGCGCCTGCATCACCGCCCTGGCCGTGTGGTTCTCCGACGCGATCATCTCCAGCCCGTCCCGCTGGCGGGTCAGCTCGGCATCGATCCGCGCGGCGATCTCCGGATCCAGGGCGGACAGGTCCGCGTCCAGGCTCGGGGAAACGACCTGCTCAAACGTGGTTACCTGCGCCGCGCTCACAGCTCGCCACCGTTCTTGGACGCATACTCCTGCGCCGAAAGCAACGGACCCTCTTCAACGACCGCCACCTTGAAGAGCCACCCGGCACCGTACGGATCGCTGTTGATCAACGCGGGATCATCGACGACCGCCGCGTTGATTTCGGTCACCTCGCCCGTCACCGGAGCGTACAGGTCCGAAACGGACTTGGTCGACTCGACCTCGCCGCACGTCTCCCCCGCAGTCACCGTGGACCCGACCTCGGGCAGATCCACGTAGACGATATCCCCCAGGGCATCCGCGGCGACGGCGGAAATACCAATACCCGCGGGGCCGGCACCATCTGAGGCAACCCACTCATGCTCAGCCGAATACATCAGTTCAGCAACTACTTTGCTCATCTCAAATCCTTCTTTCTGCTGGTTCGTAAAACTTGTATGCCCTTGGCCCCGAAAGGCCAAAGGCGACCCGAGGGGACTTACTTTTGGCGCTTGTAGAAAGGCAGGGCGACGACTTCGAACGGTTCCGCCTTGCCGCGCAGATCGACGTCGACGATCGTGCCAGGTTCTGAGTGCTCGACGTCGACATACGCCAGGGCGACCGGGTAACCGAGCGTCGGGCTCGGCTGACCCGAGGTCACCTCGCCGATGAGCGATCCGTTCTTGAGGACCGAGTAATGGGCTCGGGCTGCCCTGCGGCCCGTGCCCTTGAGTCCCACGAGCTTTAGTCCGATGGACGAGCCGACGCCCGCAGCCTTGATCGCCGTCAGCGCCTCCTTACCAACAAAGTCGCCTTCCTTGGCGAGCGAGACAACGGGGCCCAGCCCGGCGGCGAAGGCGTTGACGTAGCGGGAGAGCTCGTTGCCGTAGAGCGGCATGCCGGCCTCGAGGCGCAGGGAGTCGCGGGACGCGAGGCCTGCGGGAATGAGGCCGTGTTCTTCCCCTGATTCGAGCAGGGATTCCCAGAGACCCGCCGCGTCTTCGTTCGGAAGGTAGATCTCGAAGCCGTCCTCGCCGGTGTAGCCAGTGCGGGCGAGAAGCAGATCCTGTCCGCTGATCTGCACCGTAACCGCGGCGTAGTACTTCAGGTCGGTGACGAGTCCGTGCTGCTCGGCGGGGACCAGGCGCAGCAGGATCTCCTGGGCCTTGGGTCCCTGGACCGCGATCAGCGAGGTCTCGGCGGACGCGTCACGGACGGTGACGTCGAACCCTCCCTCCTTCCCGGAACCGGCCCGCTCAGCGAGGGCCGCGGCCACGACCTTGGCGTTGCCCGCGTTGGGGACCACGAGGAACTTCTGCTCGCCACGGCGGTAGGTGATCAGGTCGTCGATAATGCCACCGTCGGTGTTGCAGATCAGCGAGTACTTGGCCTTGCCAACGGCGATCGCCGACAGTTTCCCGACCAAGGCGTAGTCCAGGAAGGCGGCGGCGTCCGGGCCGGTGACCCAGACTTCGCCCATGTGGGAGAGGTCGAACAGGCCAGCGGCGTTGCGGACAGCGTGGTGCTCTGCAAGTTCCGACTCGTACTTGAGCGGCATCTGCCAGCCACCGAAGTCCGTGAAGGAGGCGCCGGCTCTTTTGTGCTGCTCGTAGAGAGCGGTGTAGTTCTCAGTCATTGGTTCAATCCTCTAGTTTTCGAACGCTGCGGTGTTGTCTTGGAAAGCTGCTGGGCTTTCCTCGAAGGAAGCTGTGCTCTCCTCGAAGGCCTCAAGGGGAGGGCAGGAGCAGATCAGGTTGCGGTCCCCGGCTGCGCCGTCGATCCGGCCGACCGGCGGGAAGTACTTGTCCTGCCTGAGCGTGTGGACCGGGAAGACGGCCTGCTCGCGCGGGTACTCGCGGGTCCAGTCGGTGCTGATCACGGCAGCGGCGGTGTGCGGTGCGTTGCGCAGCGGGCTGTGCTCCACGGTGAAGTCGCCGTGGGCCACCTGGTCGATCTCGGCGCGGATGGCGACCATGGCCGTGATGAAGCGGTCGATCTCGCCGAGGTCCTCGGATTCGGTGGGCTCCACCATCAGGGTGCCCGCCACCGGGAACGCCAGGGTCGGGGCGTGGAACCCGAAGTCGATCAGTCGCTTGGCCACATCCTCGGCCGTCACGCCGGTCCTGGCCGTGAGTTCGCGCAGGTCCAGGATGCACTCGTGCGCCACCAGGCCGCCCGCGCCCATGTAGAGCACCGGAAAATGCTCGTCCAGTCGGGACGCAACATAGTTGGCTGCGAGCAGGGCCGACTTGGTGGCCTCGGTGAGCCCCTGGCCGCCCATGAGCTTCACGTAGGCCCAGGAGATCGGCAGGACACCGGCCGAGCCGTAACGCGACGCAGAGATCGGGGTGCCGTCGGCGCCGTTGGCCGGGTCCGCCGCGTTGCCGGGCATGAACGGAGCGAGGTGGGCCTTGGCTGCGACCGGGCCGACGCCGGGGCCGCCGCCGCCGTGCGGGATGCAGAAGGTCTTGTGCAGGTTCAGGTGCGAGACGTCGCCGCCAAACATGCCCGGCTGGGCCAGTCCGACGAGGGCGTTGAGGTTGGCGCCGTCGATGTAGACCTGGCCGCCGGCGGCGTGGACCGCGTCGCAGACCTCGCGGACGTCGGCGTCATACACCCCGTGGGTGGAGGGGTAGGTGATCATGATGCAGGACAGGGCGTCCTTGTGCAGCTCGATCTTGGCGGTCAGGTCCGCGTGGTCGATCGTGCCGTCGGAGGCGGTGGCCACGACC
>NZ_JIBJ01000027.1:0-20924 GCF_000620385.1 Arthrobacter sp. 9MFCol3.1 | reverse complement strand
CGTGGCGGAGCAAGGGTTACGGCGGTCATAGCGTGGGGGAAACGCCCGGTCCCATCCCGAACCCGGAAGCTAAGACCCACAGCGCCGATGGTACTGCACCCGGGAGGGTGTGGGAGAGTAGGTCACCGCCGGAACACCATTCAGGTCGAGGACCCCAACCACCAGGTTGGGGTCCTCCCGCATTTAAACCCCCCTTTAGGCCGCTTTCGAGTCCAGGCCTGAATCTCGGCAGAAGGCCACGCGGGTAGAGTTGTTGCCCATGGATAACCTCTTCAGCCATGCCCCGTCCGGCGCACCGGAGCCTGCCGCAGCGGACGAACTCGATCCCGTCGTCGTCAGCGTCGTGGTGCCGGGCGCAGTCGCCCGGACCTTCATGGGATTCACGGAACACACGCACCTCTGGTGGCCGCTCGAGGACCACAGCGTCTACGGCGCCGGCTCCTATGTCGAGTTCGAGGAGAACCTGATCATGGAGTCCTCGGATGACGGCAGGACGGCGGTGTGGGGATCGATTGACGACTGGCAGCCGCCGCTGTCCTTCCACGCCAGCTGGCACCCCGGAACCACTGCCATGTGGTCCACCGAACTCCGGGTGGCGTTCAGGGCGGTGGGCGAGGGGACAGAGCTCCGCCTGGTTCACAGCGGCTGGGAAGGCGCCGAGGACCCCGCTGCGGCCCGGGCAGAGTACGCGGCAGGCTGGCCCGCCGTCCTGGACCGCTTCGTTCGGTTCATGGGTGGTGCCGGTGCGGTCGGCCCCGACGCCTGAACGCCCTGAGACAGGCGCGTCCGTACCATCCGGCATTGAGACTGGCACTCAGGCCGGCGGCCGCTCCGGGACGGCTGGCGCGGACCTTAGCCCCGCAGTGGTGCCTGGTCTACCGGCGGAACGGCAGTGCTGGAACGGATCACGAACTGTGTAGGGTATTCGGAGTCCGCCGCCGATGAGTCAGCGTCGCCGTTGAGTCCCGCCAGCAGACGCCTGACGGCCAACGCGCCCTGCCCCCGAGCATCCTGGTCGATCGTGGTCAGTCCGAAGACCTCCCCCAGCTCGTGGCCGTCGATGCCGATGACAGAGAGATCCTGCGGCACCCGCAGGCCAAAGTCCCGGGCGGCGAGGATCGTGCCGATCGCCATTTCGTCCGAGGCGGCAAAGACGGCCGTGGGACGCTCCGGCGAGCCACCGAGCAGTTGGCGGGCACTGGCATATGCGCCCTGGATCGTGAAATCGGCGGAGACCTGCCACTCCGGCCGGACCGCCAGTCCCGCATCGCGCATGGCTTTCTTGAAGCCGGCCTGACGCGTCCCGGGCAGGCGGAAGTCTTGTTCGTAGGCGGCGTCCCCGGTCATGTGGGCGATCCGGCTGTGACCAAGCTGGATCAGGTGCCGGGCCGCGGCCTCCGCGATGCCGGAATCATTGATGCGGATTGTCGAAGCCCCGGGCAACGGACCGCCGATTCCCACGATTGGGCGGTGGATGGCCAGCAGTTGGTCAATCTCCGCTTCGGAGAGCTCCAATGACACCGCGATGACGGCATCCACGCGTTTGCGGAGCAGGAAGTCGTTCAGCACGCTGTGACGGCGCTCCTGCCCCTCGCTGACGTTGTACAGCGTCAGGTCGTAACCGGCATCCAGCAGCGTCGCCGAGACGCCTTCGACGACCGAGGAAAAGAACCACCGGTGGACCGAAGGCACAACGACGCCGACGTTGTGGTTGCGTCCCGAGGCCAGGCTCGAGGCGTGATAGGACAGGACGAATCCGAGCTCGGCGGCGGCGGCCCGGGCACGCTCCCGGCTCCTCGGCGAGACGTTGCCCTTGCCGCTCAAGGCGCGCGAAACGGTAGCGATGGAGAGGCCGGCCCGTTCCGCGACGTCCTTGATGCCGGGCATTTCTACCCCTCCGTGTCCTCTATGTAGGTTTCCAGCCAAACTGTTTCACCTGAGCTTAACTGATCACCGGTGCTGGACATGTCCTCCGTGGCGTAGCCGGACCCGGGCCTCGTCGAGCTTCGCAACAGCACCCGTCCGGCCGGCATGTCCAGGGGTTCGGTTCCCGTGTTGAGCAGCACCAGCGTGGTCCCGTTGAGGAAGGCCAGGCTCGTGTCAGTGCACAGGTCCTCGTACCAGGACAGCGAGCCGCGGCCGAGTTCCAGCCCGCGCCGGAGATCCAGCATCCGCTTGTAGAGGCTCAGATGCGACGACGGCGACGCGGACTGCAGATCACGCGCAAGTCCGGCAAAGCTGTCCGGCTGCGGCAGCCAGGGGTCCTGCCCGTCGCCGAACCCGGCATGGAGCTCGCCGGCCCGCCAGGGCAGCGGGACCCGGCAGCCGTCGCGGCCAAGCCGCTCACCGCCGGTGCGGGCAAAGGTGGGGTCCTGCCGCCGGGTATCCGGAATGTCGATCCCGTCCGGGAGACCGAGTTCCTCGCCCTGGTAAAGGTAGGCGCCGCCGGGCAGCCCCAGCATGAACATGGACGCGGCAGCCGCCCGGGACCGTCCGAGCTCCTCATCCGGCTGCGGATCCCAGGTGCCGATTCCATCACCGTCACGCGGCGCCTGGCCGGTGTACCCGAAACGGGTGGCGTGGCGGACAACGTCGTGGTTGGAGAGCACCCAGGTGCTGGGGGCACCGACGGCGTCCAGCGCCGTCAGCGACTCGGTGATGACGTTGCGCATGCGGTGCACGTCAAGTCCCGCGTGAAGGTAGGGGAAGTTGAAGGCCTGGTGCATTTCATCCGGACGGACCCAATCGGCCAGCCGGGGAAGCGGGTCCACATTAGCCTCGGCACAGAGGATCCGGTCGGGGCCGTACTCCGCGAGAATCCGCCGCCACTGGCGGTAGATCTCATGAAGTGCGGGCTGGCCGAACATCGGTGCGTCGTGTCCGGGGAATCCGTCGCAGCTGTTGCCGTCGGCGCGGCCGCCCCACTCGGGCAGGCCGGGGGCCTTGACGAGGGCATGCGCCACGTCCACCCGGAACCCGGAGACCCCGCGTTCGAGCCAGAAGCGCAGGACGCGCTCGAATTCCTCGTGAACGGCGCGGTTGTCCCAGTTGAAGTCCGGCTGGGAGGAATCGAACAGGTGCAGGTACCACTGGCCCGGCGCGCCGTCGGGTTCGGTGATCCGGGTCCAGGCCGAACCGCCAAAGTGGGACTGCCAGTTGTTCGGCGGCTCCTCGCCGAACGTGCCGCGGCCGTCGCGGAAAATGAACATGTCCCGTTCGGGACTGCCGGCCGGCGCGGCGAGGGCGGCCTGGAAAGCCGGGTGCTGGTCCGAGCAGTGGTTGGGCACCAGGTCAACGATCATCCGCAGCCCCAGCCGGATGGCCTCGGCCATCATGGTGTCAAAATCGTCCAGCGTGCCGAACAGGGGGTCGACGTCGCAGTAGTCGCTGACGTCATAGCCGGCGTCACGCTGGGGTGACCGGTAGAACGGGGACAGCCAGACGGCGTCGATGTCGAGTTCGGCGAGGCGAGGCAGCTCGGCCGTGATACCGGCGAGGTCGCCGACGCCGTCGCCGTTCAGGTCCCGGAACGAACGCGGATACACCTGGTAAATGACAGCGGAACGCCACCAACCGGGAAGGTGGTCAGCGGCGTGCACCGGGGTCAACGGGCCCGTCAGGGGACCGGTGGAGGTGCCGGCCATCGCGGTGGGGGAGAAGAGAGCTGCATCTACGGACATGACCGTAATGGTAAGTCCCGCGCACCCAAAATGAAAACGCTTCCAGTCACATTCCAGCCCGCGTGTTTGGCCAGCGATTGGATTACCCCGGGCCGGGAGTGCGGCCTGGCGGCCGACGATAGCTAAGAACCTGAGCGACGGATCGTGGCGCGTCGCACCCTAGCCGCAGGAGGCTGGTCCCACTACCGGCCGGTAGCCTGACTTTTCAAAGCGCCGTCGAGCATGTACTTTGGAAGCGCTTGCAGCTGTGAGCCACATCACCGACGATGCCACGGGGCTCTGGAATGGAATTCCAGGGCCTTACGCGTGGATGCAGGATTTTATGAAAGGGACACCAATGAAGGTGCAGAACACCCTCACGAACGGGACGAGCCGGCGGGTCTTCACCGCAGGCGCGATCTCCGTAGTGGCCGCGCTGGCCCTCAGCGCTTGCGGCGGCGCCGCCGCCACCGCGCCGGCCACCGCGACGGCCAAGCCGGACCTGAAGGCTTCCGGGGCCAGCACGATCACCATGTGGGTCGATGCCGAGCGTTCACCCGCGCTGAAGGACATCACGGCCAAATTCCAGGCCGATACCGGCATCGCGGTCAAGCTCGTGGTCAAGGACTTCGCCGCAGTCCGCGACGACTTCATCACCCAAGTCCCCACCGGCAAGGGCCCCGACCTGATCGTCGGTCCGCACGACTGGGTAGGCAAGTTCGTCCAGAACGGCGTGATCGCACCCGTGGAGCTCGGTGACAAGAAGGCCGGGTTCCAGGACTCCGCCGTCAAGGCCATGACCTACAACGGCTCCGTCTACGGTGTTCCGTACGCGATCGAGAACATCGCCCTGCTGCGCAACACGGACCTCGTGCCCCAGAGTGCCAAGACCCTGGATGAGGTCATCGCCAACGGCAAGAAGGCCGTGGCTGACGGCAAAGCGAAATTCCCGTTCCTGGTGGGCATGGACCCGAAGCAGGGCGACCCCTACCACCTGTACCCGCTGCAGTCCTCCATGGGCTCGGAGGTCTTCGGCAAGGCTGCCGACGGCGGCTACGATCCCAAGCAGCTCCTGATCGGCGACGCCGCCGGCGTCGCGTTCGCCAAGAAGCTGGCCGCCTGGGGCGACGCCGGAGAGAAGATCATTAACTCCAACATCACCGGCGACATCGCCAAGGAGAAGTTCCTGGCCGGTGAGTCCCCGTACTACCTGACCGGCCCGTGGAACGTGCCGGACGTGCAGAAGAAGGGCATCAAGTTCGCTGTCGACGAGCTGCCCACGGCCGGCGACAAGCCCGCCCAGCCGTTCATCGGCGTCAACGGCTTCTTCATCAGCGCCAAGAGCGCCAACGCCCTGGCCACCAACGAGTTCGTCACCAACTACCTCACCACCGAGGCAGCACAGGACTCCATGTACAAGGCCGGAGGCCGTCCGCCGGCACTGAAGGCCTCGTTCGAGAAGGCCGCCAGCGATCCGGTCGTGGCAGCCTTCGGCAAGATCGGCGCCGCCGGCGTCCCGATGCCGGCCATTCCGGAAATGAGTGCCGTCTGGGCTGACTGGGGAGCCACCGAGCTCGCCCTCATCAAGGGCCAGGGCGATCCCGCCGCTGACTGGGCCAAGATGGCCGCCAGCATCAAGGCCAAGATCGCGGGTTAGCCCTCGCGCGGTTCCAGCGGATCCCGTTGAGGGTCCGCGGCACCGCACAGCCCGGGCCGGGCGGCAGAGCATGCCGCCCGGCCCGTTCCTGCACCACCCCAGCTTTCTCCCGAGGACCGAACACAGCCATGACAGACACCGAACTCCGCCAGGCCGGCGATTCCGCCCCTGCAGCTCCCGGCGGCCCCGCCAGGACCCCCTCCCGGAAACGAAACGGCTCCCGCCGCCGAACCTTCGGCCCCGAAACCACCAAGGGAACGATCGCCAAGATCGTCCTGCTGGGCCTCGTGGATGCCGTCGCCGTCTACGTGCTCATGATGCTGTTCCTCAGCCAGTCCTGGGGCGCGCTGGCTGTTTCCGCCGTCGTCGTGGCAGCGATCAACTGGATCTACCTGCGCAAGGGCGGGCTGCCGGCGAAGTATCTCGCCCCCGGCGTGCTGTTCCTGCTCGTGTTCCAGGTGTTCGTGGTGCTCTTCAGCGGCTACATCGCCTTCACCAACTACGGCGACGGGCACAACAGCACCAAGGATGACGCGATCGCGGCCATCCAGCTCACGGCGCAGAAGCGGGTCCCTGACTCGCCGGCCTACAAGGCAGCCGTGCTGTCCAAGGACGGCTCCTTCTACCTGCTGTTCACGGACCCGGACGGCAGGACCTCACTGGGGAGCGCCGGCACGCCGCTGGAACAGGTCTCCGGCGCGGGAACAGACTCCACCGGCAAGGCCAACGCCCTGGCAGGCTACCGGACCCTGAACTTCCAGGAGATCGTCGCCAACCAGCAGCAGATCCTGGGCATCACCGTTCCGGTCTCCGCCGATCCCGCTGACGGTACCCTGCGGACCGCTGACGGCAGCTCCGCTTACCAGTTCAAGCCGGCCCTGAAGTACGACGCCGACGCCGGCACCTTCACGGACACGGACACCGGTTCCGTCTACCGGGACAACGGCAAGGGAGCGTTCGCCACGGACAGCGGAGAGACGCTGACTACGGGCTGGAAGATCGACGTCGGCATGGAGAACTTCGCGCGGGCCTTCACCGATCCGAGCCTCCGCGGCCCCCTGCTGGGCGTCATCCTGTGGACCTTCACCTTCGCCGTCGCCTCGGTGGCGCTGACCTTCGCCCTGGGACTGTTCCTGGCGATCACGTTCAACCGCGAGGACCTGCGAGGCAAGAAGATCTACCGGATCCTCATGATCCTGCCCTACGCCTTCCCGGCATTCCTGTCCGGACTGGTGTGGTCCGGCATCCTGAACCCGCAGTTCGGCTGGCTCAACCAGACCCTGCTGGGCGGGGCCACGATCGGCTGGCTGACGGACCCGGTCCTGGCCAAGATCAGCGTGCTGGTGGTCAACCTCTGGCTCGGCTTCCCGTACATGTTCCTCGTCTGCACCGGGGCCCTGCAGTCCCTGCCCACGGAGTTGGACGAGGCGGCCAGGATGGACGGCGCCGGTCCCTGGCGGGTCTTCCGCTCCATCAAACTGCCGCTCCTGCTGGTCTCGATCGCGCCGCTGCTGATCTCATCCTTTGCCTTCAACTTCAACAACTTCAACGTGATCTTCATGCTCACCGGCGGCGGCCCGCGGTTCGCGGACACGGACCGCGACATCGGGGCCACAGACATCCTGATCACGCTCGTCTACAAGGTGGCATTCGGGCAGGGCACCGGCCGTGACTACGGCCTGGCCAGCGCCCTGGCGATCATCATTTTCATCATCGTGGCCACGGTTTCGGCCATCAGCTTCAAGCAGACCAAGGCACTTGAGGAAGTGAACTCATGAACGGGCCCGCAGCACGCGTCGTCTCCACCACTGACCAGCCGCAGCGCCTTGCCTCCGGCGACGGGACGGCCGAAGAAGCACGCGACAGAGAAGGTGCCGGAAGCCGCAATGGCACCGGCGAGACCGCCGGCGGGCCCAAGGTCCTCCGGCGGCGCAAGTCCTTCGGCGCCTGGCTCAAGGACAAGGGCTGGCGGCACGTTGTGGGGATCGTCGTCACGATCTTTGCGGTCTTCCCGCTGCTGTACGTGCTCTCCGCGGCCTTCAACTCCACGGGCACATTGGTGGGATCCAACGCCTTGTTCAGCCGGATCGATTTCGGCAACTTCACGGAGCTGATGAACAACCCGTCGCGCCCCTTCGCGCGCTGGTTCGTCAACACCATGGTGGTGGGCGGCGTGACCTCGGCGTCCACCGTGTTCCTGGGCGCCATGGCGGCGTACGCGTTCTCCCGGATGCGCTTCACCGGGCGCCGGATTGGCCTGCTGAGCCTGCTGCTGCTGCAGATGTTCCCGCAGCTGCTCGCCGTTGTGGCGATCTTCCTGCTGCTGAGCGGAATTTCCGAAGTCATCCCGGCCCTTGGGCTGGGCAGCCAGCTGGGCCTGATCATGGTGTACCTCGGCGGGGCCCTGGGCGTGAACACCTATCTCATGTACGGGTTTTTCAACACCGTGCCGCAGTCCCTGGACGAGGCGGCCAAGATCGACGGCGCCAGCCACGCGCAGATCTTCTTCGGCATCATCATGCGGCTTGTGACGCCGATCCTGGCGGTGGTGGGCCTGCTGACGTTCATCGCCATCTCCGGCGAGTTCGTGATCGCTTCCGTGGTGCTCACGGACCCGGACAGCCAGACCCTCGCCGTCGGGCTGTACTCCTTTGTGGCCCAGCAGCGCTCGGAGAACTGGGGCGTCTTCGCCGCCGGGGCCGTGCTGTCCGCCGTTCCCGTGATGGCCCTGTTCCTGTACCTGCAGCGCTACATCGTCAGTGGCCTCACCGCGGGCTCGGTGAAGGGCTAGGCATGACACTCCCGGGCAGCGCGGGGCCGCTTCCGCACCACGACGGCTCGGCCCTCCACGCGCCACAGCAGGTGGATCCGGGGGCGGAGCTCCGCCTGCGGCTCCGCGTCCCCGCCGTCTGGGGGTGGCCCGCCCGGGTCTGGCTGCGGTCCATCCACGACGGCGAACCCCGCTACGATCCCGCCCTGCCCCTGGGCGAGGCCGACGGCTGGGCCTGGTGGGAGGCTGCCACCGTGGCGACCAACCCGGTGGCCCGGTACCGCTTCCTGCTGGAAGTCCCGGACGCCAGCGGTGCCGCCACGGGCGGGGCCGCCGGCAGCCTGCGGTACTGGAGCCTGAACGCGCAGGGGTTATTCAGCCGGGATGTGTCCGACTATGCCGACTTCCGCATCACGACCTTCCGGCCCGCACCTGAATGGCTGCGCCGGGGAACGATGTACCAGATCTTCCCGGACCGCTTCGCCCGCTCCGCGCTTTCGTCGCAAAACCTGCCGGCGCAAAACCTGTCGGCGCAAAACCTGTCCGCGCCAGGTCCGGTCCCGGAGCGCCCCGCTCCGGACTGGGCCGTGCCGTGCAACTGGGACACCACCGAGGTGGACGGCTCCGGCCCGCAGACCCCGTACCAGTACTACGGCGGGGACCTCCGCGGCATCACCGAGCGGCTGGATCATATCCAGCAGCTCGGAGCCGATGTCATTTATCTGACGCCGTTCTTTCCGGCCCGTTCCAACCACCGCTACGACGCCGCCACCTTCAGCTGCGTGGATCCGCTGCTGGGCGGAGACGAGGCCCTCGTGGAACTCATCGAAGCCGCCCACGCCCGCGGCCTGCGCGTGATGGGCGACCTCACGGCCAACCATTCCGGCGATGCCCACGAATGGTTCCGACGGGCCCTGGCCGACCCGGCCTCCGAGGAGTCCGGATACTACTACTTCAACGCGGAGCACACGGAATACGAATCCTGGTACGGCGTCAGATCGCTGCCCAAACTGAACTGGTCATCTCAGGGCCTGCGCGAGAAATTCGTCCTGGACGACGATTCCCCCGTGGCACGCTGGCTCCGGCCGCCGTTCAACCTCGACGGATGGCGGATCGACGTCGGCAATATGACCGGCCGGCTCGGCGGCACCGATCTCAACCAGGACGTCGCCCGCCTGATCGCGGACCGGGTCCGTTCGATCAACCCGGCCGCGGCGCTGCTCGCCGAGGCCACCAACGATGCCGCCCCGGACTTCAGCGGCGAGCACTGGCACGGCGCCATGACCTACTCCAACTTCACCCGGCCACTGTGGTCCTGGCTGGCCGGCGACGCCGGACACGTCAACTTCTTCGGAACCCCGCTGCCGGGGCCGAACCGGACCGCCGCCGAGGATTTCCTGGCCACCCATCTGGACCTCGCCGCCGCGTTCAGCTGGGACGTCCGGCAGCAGAACATGAACGCCCTGAACAGTCACGACACCGCACGCGCCGCCACGGTGATGATCGACGGCGGGCAGCGGCTCGGCGCGCTGCTGATGTTCACCCTGCCGGGGGTCCCCGTGGTGTTCGCCGGGGACGAGTTCGGCCTCAAAGGCGACAATGGGGAGTCCTCCCGCACGCCCATGCCCTGGAACGACCCCGGCCGCATCCTCAGCGACCTCCGGGCGGATTACGCGGCGCTCAGCACACTGCGCCGGGAACAGCCCGCGCTCACCGGCGGCGGTGTGCGGTGGCTGCACGCCCGCGGGGATGTCCTGGCGTTTGTTCGCGAAACCGAGCGGAACTCCGTGCTGGTGGTAGTGGCCCGGGCGGCCGCCGAAGTGAAACTGGCGCCCGGAACACTCACGGCGGCCCAGCTGGCGGCCCTTGCCGGGCGGCCGGCCTACGCGACGGCCGACGTCGACGTGGCACTGCTCCCGTCGCCTGGGCAACCGGGCGGGCAGATCAGGTCCGATGACGCCGGCGGAACCGCCCTGATCTGCACCCGAGGGCCGGTGGCCGCCGCGTGGGTGTTGCCCGGGACCAGGGTCCCCGTCCCGCGGACTTAGACTGGGATCCGGATTCGACCGAACTGGAGACCGCATGCGCAGCATCATCGATGAGCTGACCTCTTCCCTGGGCGCGGCGAAAATTGCCGTGGACGCGACCACGCTGGCCACCTACGCCGTGGACCAGGCCCCCGTCCTGGACTATCAGCTCCCGCAGGCCGTGGTCCGCGCCGAATCGGTGGCCGACGTGCAGGCAACGGTGCGGGCCTGCGCCGCCCTCGGCGTCGCGCTCGTGGCGCGCGGAGCCGGGACCGGGGTCTCCGGGGGCGCCCACGCGAGCGCGGGCTGCGTGGTGCTCACGCTCGAGAGGATGAACCGCATCCTGGACCTCAACCCGGACGACGAGACCGCCGTCGTGGAACCCGGCGTCATCAACGCCGACCTGAACGCGGCCGCCGCCGTGCACGGGCTCATGTACGCCCCGGATCCTGCGAGTTTCAAGATGTCCACCATCGGCGGCAACGTGGCCACCAACGCCGGCGGGCTGCGCTGCGCGAAGTACGGGGTGACCCGGGACTCGGTCCTGGCACTCGACGTCGTCCTCGCGGACGGCTCCCTCATCCACACCGGCCACCAGACCTTCAAGGGCGTCGCCGGCTATGACCTCACCGGGCTGTTCGTCGGCTCGGAGGGGACCCTGGGGATCGTGGTCGGTGTCACCGTGCGGCTGAAGTACCTGCCGCGCGACGTGCACACCATCGCCGCCTTCTACCCGGACTTCCGCAGCGCCGCGGCCGGGGTCCTCGCCGTGGGCCGCGCCCGCGTGCAGCCGGCCATCATGGAACTGCTCGACGGCGGCTCGCTCGCCCAGCTCGATGACCTCCACGGCTCGGACCTGACCGCACGCGGGGCAGCCCTGCTGCTGATCCAGACCGACGGCTTCGGCGCGGCGGCCGAAGCCGCGGCCATCCGCCCGGTCCTGGTGGCGGGAGGAGCGGTGGTGACCATGGAAGCCGACGCGGAGGCCGAGCAGCTCGTCGAACTGCGCCGCAACAGCCGCGGGACCGAGGTGGACGACGAATACCGGGTGGGCGAGGACGTGGCCGTGCCGCGCTCACGCCTGGTGGATTACGTCGCCGAGCTCGAAGCCATGGCGGCGGAGCACCGGGTCCAGCTCAAGGTCGTGGCACACGCCGGCGACGGCAATCTGCACCCCACCTTCTGGGTCGACCGGGTGGACAACACCGTGGACCCCGATGCCATGGCCCGCCTCGGCGCCGCCCTGGACCGGTCGATTGCCGTAGCCCTGGCCATGGGCGGCACCATCACCGGCGAACACGGGATCGGGCAGTACAAGCTGCGCTGGCTTGGCCTGGAGCAGAAGGAACCCGTGCGGGAACTGCAGCGCCGAATCAAGGAACTCTTCGACCCGGCCGGGATCCTGAACCCCGGCAAGGCGATTTAGCCCGGGCGCGATTTAAACCGGGCGTGCCACAACCTGCCCGGCGCGCGGCCTAGTCGTCGGAGTCGGGGTATTCGTCCACGGATTCGTCGGCGCCGTACCGCGATTCCTCGGTCTCCACCTCAAGGATCTTGAGCAATCCCGTGTCCGGGTTGAGCATGATCGCAGCCTCGTCCCGGCGGTGACGGAGTTCGTTGTCGATGTAGGACTGGACGGCCTCCGCCAGGGGGATGTGCCGGTTCTCCTTCTCGGACATGTACCAGCGGTGCTCCAGGACCTCGTGCACCGCCTCGGCCGGCTCAAGCTTGCCGGAGAGGTCGCGGGGGATGGCCCGGACGATAGGCTCGAAGATCTGGCTGACCCACAGGTGCGCGCTGTATTCCTCGTCCATGCCCGGGTTGTTGTCGGCCCGGAATGAATCCATGTCGTTCAGGAGCCGGCGGGCCTGGTTTTCCTGGGCGTCCAGGCCGGTCAGGCGCAGCAGCCGGCGCTGGTGATGCCCGGCGTCGACGACCTTCGGCTGGAGCTGGATGGTGGAGCCGTTCTGCGTGGTCTTGATCGCGTATTCCTCGACGTCGAACCCCAGCTCGTTGAGCCGCCGGATCCGGGCGGCCACGCGCCAGCGTTCCCCGATCTCAAACGACTCCTTCGCCGTCAGCTCGGTCCACAGCCGCCGGTAGCTGTCCATGATCAGCTCGCTGGTGGCCACCGGATCCACTTTCTCCTCGATCAGGCCGCCGTCGAGCAGGTCCATGAGCTCACCGGCGATGTTGACGCGGGCGATTTCGAGGTCGTACTCGCGCTGGCCGGTGGACAAATCCGGGTACAGTTCGCCGGTCTCGGCATCAACGAGGTAGGCGGCGAACGCGCCGGCGTCGCGGCGGAACAAGGTGTTCGAGAGCGAGACGTCGCCCCAGTAGAAGCCGATCAGGTGCAGCCGGACCAGCAGCAGCGCCTGGGCGTCGATGAGCCGGGTCAGGGTGTCCTTGCGCAGCATCTGGGAGAAGAGCGCGCGGTAGGGCATGGAGAACTTCAGGTGCCGGGTCACCAGCACGGGGTTCAGCGGCCGGCCCTCCGGGGTGGTGCGTCCGGTGATGACGGCCACCGGCTCCACGCCGGGAACATCCAGCCGGGCGAGCTTGCGGAGCATATGGTACTCGTGGCGGGCCACGTGTTCGGAGGTTTCCTTGATGGCGATCACGGAGCCGCCGAGGTGGGCGAAACGCACAATGTGCCGGGAGATGCCGCGGGGGAGCGCTGCCAGATACTCTGCCGGCCAGTCCTCGAGGGCAATGTGCCAGGGCAGGTCCAGCAGCTCGGGCTCGGTGGCGGCGGCCGTGATGCTCAGCGAGCTGGACACCATCGAGGCCTTGTCGTCATTGGCGCTGGCGGCCTCGTACCGGGGCAGTTTCCCGATCTGACCGTAGTCGGTGGGCTCGTCGTGCCACTGGGCACTGTTTTCCTCGGTCATGGGGTTTCCTCGGTCATATATCAATTCTTCCGTATTTGGCGGGCCGCACCTAAAGCGGGGCAGTTAACGCCCGACGGCGGCCCTCCAGTGGGGAGGACCGCCGTCGGGCGTTTAGGCTACCTGGGCCCACGGCGGCAGGGTTCCCTGGCCGAAGCGGAGCGAGGTTAGGGAGCCGGTGGGCTAGTCGCCGAGTCGCAGGCCGGTCTTGGTGTCGAACAGGTGTACGTGGCCTGACTGCGGGCGGACCCAGATGGACTCACCCTTCATCGGGGGGCGGCGGCCGTCAACGCGGGCCACGATGTCGTGGCTCTGGCCGTCGAGCGTGGTGTGGCCGTAGACGTAGGCGTCGGCGCCGAGTTCTTCGACGACGTCGACCTCGACCTGGAGACCTTCACCCTGGGCAACAGTCTCCAGGTCTTCCGGGCGGGAACCGAGGGTCACGGTCTGGCCGTGGGCTTCCTCGAGGACGTCGCGCGGTACCGGGTAAACGGTTCCGCCGAACTGCACGCCGCCGTCGACGACGGGAAGTTCGAGCAGGTTCATGGCCGGGGAGCCAATGAAGCCGGCCACAAAGACGTTCTTGGGCTTGTCGTAGAGGTTGCGCGGGGTGTCGACCTGCATCAGCAGGCCGTCCTTCAGCACGGCGACGCGGTCACCCATGGTCATGGCCTCGACCTGGTCGTGGGTCACGTAGACCGTGGTGACGCCGAGGCGGCGGGTCAGGGACGCGATCTGGGTGCGGGTCTGCACGCGCAGCTTGGCATCCAGGTTGGACAGCGGCTCATCCATGAGGAAGACCTGCGGGTTACGCACAATGGCGCGGCCCATGGCAACGCGCTGACGCTGGCCGCCGGAGAGGGCCTTCGGCTTGCGGTCCAGGTACGGTTCGAGGTCGAGCAGCTTGGCGGCCTCACGGACGCGCTCGGCGCGCTCTTCCTTGCTGACGCCGGCGATCTTCAGAGCGAAGCCCATGTTGTCCGCCACGGTCATGTGCGGGTACAGGGCGTAGTTCTGGAACACCATGGCGATGTCGCGATCCTTCGGCGGGACGTCCGTGACGTCTCGGTCGCCGATGAGGATGCGGCCGGAGTTGACGTCCTCGAGACCTGCAAGCATGCGCAGGGAGGTCGACTTTCCGCAGCCGGAGGGTCCAACGAGGACCAGGAATTCGCCATCGGCGATATCAATGTTGAGCTTGTCAACAGCGGGCTTTTCGGTGCCCGGGTACAGACGTGTTGCGTTGTCAAAAGTAACTGTAGCCACAGTTATCAATCCCTTCACCGGCAGGTACGTGCCGGACGATCCGTAGTGAATGGTCGTTTTATGCAGTTGTTAATTCAATTGTGGGATCTCATGCGCATACTCCTCGGCCGAAGCCGAGGAGTATCCAATGACGCCGCACGGTAGTTGTGCGCCACATCACATACAGAGTATGTCAGATTTATGGCATTTGGGCCAAAATGTTACGGATGTCACACGTGGGGTCCGTCACGTGGCGCCAGAAATGGGTGTGTAGGCTGTGCGCATGACGGCACTGCAGATCTATGTCAGTTTCCCGGGCACCGCGCGTGAAGCACTTGGCTTCTACGCCGACGTCTTCGGCGGAGAGCTTGCCTTGTTCACGTACGAAGAGTTCAACCGCAGCGACGGCCCGCCGGACGCCATTGCCCACGGACAGCTGAACGGCGCAGTCGCTTTGGCGGGCTCGGATGCGGCAGCGGGCGAGAAAAGCGTCCGGTTCGAAGGCCTCATGCTCTCGCTGCTAGGGACCGCCGAACCGGCAGTTCTCCACGAGTGGTTCGACACGCTCGCCGTTGACGGCCGGGTGATCGACCCCCTGGCCCCGAAGCCCTGGGGCGCAACAGATGGCCAGATCGTCGACCGTTACGGACTGCACTGGTTGATCGGCTACGAACTTCAGTCGTGACCGACGCCCGGTTGACCGCTAGGTGAGCCCGCTTTAGCTCCCAGAGTCGACGGACTTCTTCCGCTCACGCAGCAGTGCCTCCAGCAGTTCGCAGATGTGGACCGGCGCCTCCACCCGGAACTCGGCCTGCGTGAAATCGAGCCCCACTTTTACGCCGAGATCGCCGGGGACAAGGCTGGCCAGGGCGTCCTCGTCGGTGGTGTCGTCTCCGGCGAAGGCCACAGCCGTGGCTCCGGTGGCCTGCCGCAGGAAGGCAATGCCCTCGCCCTTGGAGGCGTTCACCACTGAGGTCTCCAGGACGCGGTTGCCCGTCTTGAGGAAGACGCCGCTGCGGTCCTGCAGGACCGCCCGCGCCGCGGCGACGGCGTCCTCGGCGACGTCGTCCGCCGCGAGCCGCGTGTGCAGCACGACGCCGGCCGGCTTGTCCTCCAAAAGGGTCCCCGGGGCCTGTTCCACGATTCCCTCAAGCTCCTTGCGGACCTCGGCCAGGAGTTCGCGTTGAGCCTCGTCGAGCATGAGCTGCGAGGAGCCGGGCCCCATCCAGACCTCTGCGCCGTGGCTGCCGATCAGCAGCGTCTCCTCCGGCGGGGAGGCGACGGCCCGCAGGCTGTCCAGCGCCCGGCCGGAGATGAGCGCCGTCGTCGTCCGGGGGAGTGCCGTCAGCGCCGCGAAGGCAGCCGCGGAGCGCGGGAGCGCCCGGGCGTCGCCGGCATGGTCCACGAGCGGCGCCATGGTGCCGTCGAAGTCCATCGCCACGAGCAGGTGCTCGGTGCCGGCGACACGGCGCACGGCCGCCAGCAGCTCAGGGGCGAGCGAGAGCGGGGCGGTGTCCGGGGTGTTGGTGTCTGGGTCGTTGGTACCGGCGGCGTCAGGAGTCATCGCGTACAACCTTTTCGGCGAGGGCTTTCAGGAAGTCGGAGGACCAGAGGTCGACGTCGTGGTCCAGAATCTGCTTGCGCATGGCCCGCATGCGGCGCGATGCCTCGGCCGGCTGCATGTTGACGGCCCTCATGATCGTGTCCTTGAGCCCGTCAATGTCGTGCGGGTTCATCAGCAGGGCCTGCTTGAGCTGGTCGGCGGCGCCGGCGAACTCACTCAGTACCAGGGCGCCGTCGTTGTTTGTCCGGGCCGTGACGTATTCCTTGGCGACGAGGTTCATGCCGTCGCGCAAGGCAGTGACCAGCATGACGTCCGCGGCCAGGTACAAGGAGACCATCTCTTCAATGGGGTAGCTGTGGTGCAGGTAGCGGACCGCCGTGCTCTCCATCGTGTCGAAGGTGCCGTTGATGTGGCCCACTGTGCCCTCGACCTCCTCGCGGAGCAGGCGGTACTGCTCCACGCGCTCCCGGCTGGGGCTGGCCACCTGGATCAGGGTCGCGTCCTCGACGGTGACCTTGGCGTCCTGCAGCAGTTCCTCGTACGCCTTGAGCCGGTGCCGGATGCCCTTGGTGTAGTCGAGGCGGTCGACGCCGAGCAGGATGGTCTTGGGGTTGCCGAGGTCCCGGCGGATCTGCTGCGCCCGCTCGATAACCTCCGGCTTCTTCGCCAGCTCGCTGATCTGCTTGACGTCAATGGAGATAGGGAACGCCTGGGCCCTCGCGATGTGGGTGGTCTCGCCGTCGGCGCCCCTGACATGGACCTGCTGCTGCTTGACGCTCGCGCCCAGGAAGCGCCGCGCGGAGCGCATGAAGTTTCCGGCATCGCTGCTGCGCTGGAAGCCCACCAGGTCCGCGCCCAGCAGGCCGTCGATGATCGCGCGGCGCCACGGGAGCTGGGCAAAGATCTCCGGCGGCGGGAACGGGATGTGGTTGAAGAATCCGATCTTCAGGTCCGGCCGGGCCTCCCGGAGCAGCTTGGGAACCAGCTGGAGCTGGTAGTCCTGCACCCAGACGGTGGCACCCTCCGCCGCATGGCGGATGACGGCGTCGGCGAACCTGCGGTTGACCTTCCGGTAGGAATCCCACCAGGTACGGTGGAATTCCGGCGGGGCGATCACGTCATGGTAGAGCGGCCACAACGTGGCGTTCGAAAAGCCCTCGTAGAAGAGCTCGATGTCCTCGGTGCTCAGCTGGACGGGGATCAGGTCAATGCCGCCGTGGCTGAAGGGCTTGACGGTCTCATCGGGGGCGCCGTGCCAGCCCACCCACGCGCCGTCGGTTTTGGTCATCATGGGGGCCAGCGCTGTGACGAGTCCGCCGGGGGAGCGGCGCCAGCCGTCCTCGCAGCCGGTTTCGTCGGACGAACAGCGGTCGACGGGCAGCCGGTTGGACACCACCATGAAGTCGAACTGATCCCCCGCAGCGGCGCCGGTGGTGGCGCCGTCGGCTGCCGGCCGCGTCGCTTCAGTGGTGCTCTGTGTGCCGTGGCCGGCGCTGTCCGTTGCTTGCATTGGTGCCCCCTGGGGTCCGCTCGTGGCTCTCCATCAACCCTAGCCGCCCGGAATCTTCCGGGCTATTCGTCCGTTGGGCAGGCGGAAGGAAACTTGAAAGCGCAAGTTCTCGGGTTTCTCCCCTAAAATGATGACGTTGCCACTGAGTGGACCGTCCCTGGCCGAACGACCCGAGGAACAAATGAGCCCCGCAAACGAACCCCGACTGTCTAAGGCAGAGCGCACTGCCGCGGCGCGCGAGAAAGCCCGCGAGATCCGCGAGGCGCAGCTGAAGAAGGAGAAGCGCAACAAGTTGCTGATCGGCTGGGGCATCGTTGCCGCCGTCGTCGCCATCATCGTGATTGTCGCGCTGGTTGTCACCTCCAACATCAAGAACAACGCCCCGGTTGCCGATGAGGGACCCACTCCGGCCAACGGCAACATCCACGGCGGTGTCACCCTGCTGGCGAACACCGAGGTTGCGAAGACCGATCCCGCAACCGTGAAGCTGTCCGATCTTCCGTCCGCTCCGGCCACGCCGCCGTCCCCGGTCACGGCCCCGGGCGCCGAGGCTGAGGCCGGCAAGCCGGTCAAGGTGGTCCTCTACATCGACTTCATCTGCCCCGTCTGCAAGAACTTCGAGGCGCAGTACAACGAGACTCTCACCAAGCTGCGCAACGAGGGCAAGATCAGCGTGGAGTACCGGCCGCTCGGATTCCTTGACAGCCGGTCCACCACGAACTACTCCTCCCGCGCGGCCAACGCCGCAGCCTGCGTGGTCAACGAATCCCCGGAGAAGTACTCGGCCTTCGTCGACCTGCTGTTCGCCAAGCAGCCGGCCGAAGGCAGCGCCGGACTCTCCGACAACGAGCTGAAGACGCTGGCCAGCGACGTCGGGGCCAAGAGCATCGACCAGTGCGTGGATGGCAAGACCTACCGCCCGTGGGTGAAGCACACCACCCAGGAGGCAACGGTGATCGGCATAACCGGCACGCCCACCGTGTTCGTTGAAGGCAAGCAGTGGGGCGTCGGCGACAGCGCGCAGACCCCGTTCGACCAGTACCTGCAGGCCGCAGTCGACGCCAAGAAGTAACCGTCCGCGGCACATGCCGTTGAAGGCCGCAGTAGAAGGCCGCGGTTGAAGGCCCGGCCCCGGATCGCTCCGGGGCCGGGCCTTCGCTTTTGGCCTTTTGCTGTGGCCGTCGCTTTGGCCTTCGCTGTGCGGGAGGGGCGTTGCGCGTTTTCTCTGGGTTTTTCTCACCGGGCGTCGGTGGGCTAATCTTGTCTAGCGTCCTGACATCCGCGCCATTTTGTGGCCCGGAGTTGTGTCAGGAAGCAGGAATGCCTCCTTAGCTCAGTTGGCCAGAGCACCGCTCTTGTAAAGCGGGGGTCGTCGGTTCGAATCCGACAGGGGGCCCCACGAACCCCTCCGTTCCGGCGATTTTTCCCCGAACGGAGGGGTTTCTTATGTCTTCGAACGGGCGACTAAACGGGCGACGCACGTCCAGTCAACGTTTTCCAGCCCCTGAAGTAGGAAGTGGCGGCGGGTCGCACAGGCGTCCGACCCGGGACCGGCTCGGCAACACGCTCATCCTGGCCGGGGCCGTCCTTGGTCTGGCGGCCGCCAGCTGGTCGCGGTATCGGGGCCATCCTTTGTGGGTCACGCTCTTGGTGGCGGTCCCGGCCATGGTCATTGCCGGAACGAATCTGGTCGCCGGCGACAGCCTGCTGCCGCACATCGCGGCCCTGGCCACCGTCCCGCTGGGGGTGGCGGGGATCACCGGCGGCGTCGTCGTCGGGACGCACTGCATCAGGTCCTGACCGCCGACGACCAACAGCGCGACCGCAAGCACTCGGGCACAGGGTTTCTGGCCGGCGAGAACGTTCCGGGCGGGTGCTGAAGCGCCGCAGCCTCGACTGATCCGTCTCGGCTGACCCCTCGTCGACTGCTCCGTAGGCGCCCTTTTGAACGCTCAAAAGGGCGTCTACGGAGCAGTCGACGGGGAAAACCAACGACGCCGGACGGCCACCCAAGAAGGTGACCGCCCGGCCTCGTCAATCAGGAGCATCCGGCTCCACGAGCGTTGAGAAGCGCCCGAACGCTACCAGCCGCGCTCGGCGAGGCGGTCCGGCTGCGGGATCTCGTCGACGTTGATGCGGCGCAGGGCCTCGCCCATGCCGCGCTTAACGCGGCTGCTGCCCGTGACGTTGTTGGCGGTGCGGCTGCGGAACGGCATATCAAACATGCGTGTTTCCTTGGCTGGTCATGGCGGAGAGTTCCGTCGACGAAGCGGCGACGGTACCGGGTAACTCGTCAAAACAATTGAAGCTATAGAGATGGATGCCGTCGACGACGGGCTGGGCGGTCAGCTCGTTGATGAGTGTGCCGGGCGAGTAGCGTTCGCCGCTCAGGAGGCGGCGGGCGAGCGATCGTTTCCCGCTAAGGAACCGCACGGACGTTCCGACGCCGATCTTCGTTGCCAGTGCAATCAGCCTGGTTCTCTGCACGGCCCCGGCAACCCCAACCAGGACCGGAAGCGTGACCCCCTCGCGACGCAGCATCGCCGTGTAGCTATGGATAGTCTCCGCCGAGAAGCACATCTGGGTGACGACGTTAGAGGCAAGTTCCTGCTTGGCCAACAGCGATTCGAGCAGCTGCAGCGGGCCGATGCCGGGATGACCCTCCGGATACCCGGCGACCCCAACGGCCATCTGGCCGCCGCTGATGTCCGCGATCTCGCGCAGCAGCTCGCCGCCATTGGCGAAGGGACCCGCGGGCTGCGGGGCATCACCGCCAACCGCGAACACTTCCGAGATGCCGGACCCACCACATTCCCGGATAATGCCGGCCAGCTGGGAGCGATCCGCCAGGCTGCGGGCCGCGATGTGCGGCACCACGGTGTAGCCGAGCGAACTGAGCTGGGCGGCCGTGCGCATGGTCCGCCCGGTCCCGTGGTGAGGCAGGCACGTGACGGTGAGCGTCGTGGTCAGCGGCACTGCCGCCTGGATCTTTTCGACGATTCCCTCGGAAGGAATGATTTCAAGTCGTGTGGGAAACATTCTTGGTCCTCTATGGATGTCAGGCGCCGGCGTGGGCGCCGAGCAGCGTGCTGGCTTCCTGGCGGGTGCTTCCGGAGCTTTCGATGTGGGCGAGTTCGGCCGGGATTTCCCGGCCCTTCTTGCGCATCGCGGTGGCCCAGAGCCGGCCGGCGCGGTAGGAGGAGCGCACCAGGGGTCCGGACATGACGCCCAGGAAGCCGATCTCGTCGGCTTCATGTTGCAGGTCCACGAATTCCTGCGGCTTGACCCAGCGGTCCACCGGCAGGTGCCGCTCGGAGGGGCGGAGGTACTGGGTGATGGTGATGAGGTCGCAGCCGGCCTCGTGCAGGTCCCGCAGCGCCTCGGAGATTTCCTCGCGGGTCTCGCCCATGCCGAGGATCAGGTTGGACTTGGTCACCATGCCGAGCTTGCGGCCCTGGGTGATGACGTCCAGGGAGCGGTCGTAGCGGAACGCCGGGCGGATCCGCTTGAAGATCCGGGGCACGGTTTCGACGTTGTGGGCGAAGACCTCGGGCTTGGAGTCGCAGATCGCCTCGATGTGCTCGGGCTTGCCGGAGAAATC
>NZ_KK211133.1:1695-35634 GCF_000620385.1 Arthrobacter sp. 9MFCol3.1 | reverse complement strand
TGCCGGCGCGGTTCAATCGATGTCCCGTAAGGGCAACTGCTACGACAACGCGGTGATCGAGAACTTCTTCGGTCACCTCAAGGAAGAGCTCTTCCACCATGTCCGGTTCATCAGCACCGACGCACTGGCAGAGGCGCTGCACGAGTACATCCGCTGGTACAACACCGAAAGAATCTCAACAAAGCTCGAGGGCCTGAGCCCGCTGCAATACCGGACCCAGGCCCTCGCAGCCTAGGCTCTTACCAACCAGTCCAACTTTCGGGGACCAGTTCACCGCGGGCAATGGGCATAATGCCTTGATGTCCGTTGCCCGAGGCCCAGAATGAGCATGTCCTCTGGGGTGGCTGGCGAAGAATGGGCATGTTCCGTGGGGTGCCTAGCGAAGAATGGGCATGTTCCGTGGAGTGGCTGGCGAGAAATGAGCATATTCCGTGGGGTGGCTGGCGAAGAATGGGCATGTCCAGCTCTGACCGCGGGCAATGGGCATAATGCCTTGATGTCCGTTGCCCGGGGCCAAGAATGGGCATGTCCCCTTACTGGGTGAGGACAGCTACGCGCTCACTGACCTTTGGCACAGGCCGATGAAGCCGCCGAGTTGCTCCAGGCCCTCCGGATGCGTGGGCAGGTAGTTGGTCAGTTCGGGTGCGCGGACAATCACGGCACGCCATTGGCCGCGGGACACCGCCACATTGATCCGGTTCCGCGAGAGCAGGAATTCCATGCCCCGCGGAGCCTCGGCCACCGCTGAACACGCCATGGACACGATCACGACCGCGGCCTCCTGGCCCTGGAACTTGTCCACGGTCCCCACCCGCACGCCGGAGAGATTCGCGGCGTCCAGGGCGTCGCGGATGACGTTGACCTGGGCGTTGTAGGCGGCCACCACCAGAATGTCGGATGCCTCCAACGGCCGGGCTCCGTCTGCGGTGTGCCAGGAAAGGCCCAAATGGCGGCGCACCTGCCCGAGGACCTCGGCAGCCTCCTCGGTCGACGACGTCGTGTTGCCGCTGTGCGGCACCATCACTGTCTCAATCCCCGCGGGCACACCCTCGAGACGGCGCAGATCCGCGGACGGGGCGGAACGCAACCGGCCTTCGTAGGACAATTCCGAGACGGCCAGGCACAGCTGGGAGTTCATCCGCCATGAGTCGGCCAAGAAGTAGCCAAGCTCGGGCGGGAGCGTGGCGTGGCCTGCGGAAATCCAGCCCAGGGCCGACTCGTCGACCGGCTCGGGGTGCCTGCCCTGGCTGACCTGCGGCAGCTGCTGCGGGTCGCCGAGCAAGAGCAGCCGGCTGCTGGCCTGCGCCACGGCGAGGGTGTTGGCCAGCGAGAACTGGCCGGCCTCGTCGATCACCAGGAGATCCAGGGAGCCTGCCGGGACGGTGGCGCCGGTCATCGTCCACGCCGTCCCGCCGACGAGGGCGCCTCCAGATGCATCCAACAATTCCGCAACGTCCTTGCCGGTGCGCCGGGCCCACGGCAGGGCGTCGTTGTGCTTCACATCTTTGGCCACCAGCGCCGGGTCGACCCCGGCCTTGGTGACAGCGGTCTTCAGCAGGTTCTCCACCACCGCGTGGGACTGGCCGACTACACCGACCTTCCAGCCGCGGGCCACGAGCCGGGCGATGACGTGGGACCCCACATGGGTCTTGCCCGTCCCGGGCGGACCCTGCACTGCCAGGTAGGAGTGGTCTAGGGCCAGCACCGCGGCCGTGATGGCTTCAATGAAGCGGTCCGGTCCGACGCCAGGCTGCGGCAGTGAAGCTCCGGCGGCCAGCCTTGGCGGCTGACGCCGGACGAGGTCAAGCGCAGGATGGCGGGGGAGGGATCCGGACCCCAGACCGGCGACCACCGTGTCAGCGAGGGCTGCCAGTGCTTGCTCAAGGCTCTTGGTGGCGAGGGGTTGGTCCTCCGTCAGCGCAATGGGGAGGTCATTGTGGGGCGGGATCTTCCGGTGCAGCCGGTCCCGGATGATGACGGTGTCCTTGCCGTCCTCATGCCCCAGCTCCAGAACCTCCGTGCCGAACCATCCGCTCCGTCCGGTTCCGTTCTTGCCGGTACCCTCCAGCCCGGCGGGAAGAGGCAACTCATACATGCGGAACCACTTGCTGCCCTCGCGGAGGTCCGATCCGGGACTCACGGAGCCGGACAGTTTGACCCGCCGCTCCGGAAGCTTGGTCCCCGTCTGTTGCCAGTCGTCGAGGATTTCCGCGGATTCGACGAGGAAAACGTTCCGGTCCCGTTCGTGCGTGTCCGGACCGTGCTCACACCGGTCGAAGTGCGCCCACCAGAACGACTTGCGCTCCCGGCGGTGGTAGCTCACGGCCGCGGCCAGCATGGCGACGGCCTTACGGTCGTCCTCGGACAAGCCGCCGCCCGGCTCGGCGAATTGCAATAGTGCCAGCTCAGACGGGTCAAGCACGGCATCGGCTCCTGCCGAGCCGCCGCCGTCGGGGCCGTCCTCCGCTAATTCCTCCGCGCCGGACGCGGCGCCAGTCCGGACGGGCCCGGACCCGGCGGGGCCCGCCTCCGCGGCGTCCGGCGTCAGCCGGCGTTCCTTGGCCAGCCCGAGCAGCCAGTTCCGGAGCTCCAGGGTGGAGAGGCAGTCGTATTGGTTGTAGTCGGAGATCCCGGCGAGGATGGTGGCCGCTTCGTCGGGCCGTTCATTGTCCCTCGCGTCGCAGTACCGTGCGTAGGCAATCACGGAGGCTCCGGCGTCCTTCACGTCGCCGGTTCGAAGGTTCGTCCCCATGTAGAGCGGCTCAAGCTTCTTGATGCTGTATGAGTTCTCGGAGATCCTGATGCTGTTCCGGACCGTTTGGTACAGGTCCACCAGAAGTCCCTCGCGGAGCCACTCGTCCACGATGTCCTCCCCGGCAACATGCATCACCGAGAGTTTTCGAAGCGCCGTCTTTTCATACGGTGCGTAGTGGTAGACGTGCATGTCCGGGTGCTCCCGACGGCGTTTCTCGACATAGTCCAGGAAATCGAGGAACGCCTGCTTCTCCGCCTTCCGGCTGTGGGCCCAGAACGGTTTGAACACGCCTTCGGCGCCCGGCTCGGTGGGCGCCTCGATCACGCCGAACAGGTACTCAAGCCCCCACACTCCCGTGGCGCGATCCTGCCACAGCGGATCGCCCTCGAAGTCGAAGAAGATATCGCCTGGGCTCGTTGGGGGCAGCTCGGCCAGGGTTTTCCCGGGCAGGACGCTGTAGCGGATGGTGTGCTCTTCACCGTCCTTGAGGTAGCACACTGCTCCGTCGGCAGGGCCAACGCCGCTCTGCATCCGTGCCTGTTCCTGCAGGCGCAGGAGCGCAGTGGTGGGCTTGGCCAGCGTCGCTTGCGCCAGGTCAGTGACTGTCCAAATCCCACGTTCGTGGAGGTTCTTGCGCTGCACGGAGTTCATCCGGGCCACGAGGAGGAGATCGTCGGTGGCTTTGACTTGCTCCTGGCAGTAGTCGCAGCGTCCGCAGGCGGTGAGCCCGGGCGCGCCCCAGCCCACTGTTCCGGGCTGCGCGATGTGCGCGGCGGTCAGCGCGAGGAAACGATCCCGGCGCTCACGGAAAACCGGCAGGATCTCGGAGAGTTTGTGGTGGCTTCGCACGTAGTCGAAGCCGCCATCGGCCAGCTGCACCGTCGAGCCAAGAACGAGTGTCACCGCCGGATCCACCGGGATTCCGGCCTTCAGCAGCTGCTCGCCGTAGGCGGCCAGCTGCAGCAAGGCAGTCACCTTCGCGTGGCGGGCCAGTTTGGTGTCGAACACCGCATAGCAACCGTCGTCCTGCCGCACGAGGAAGTCGGAGCGTCCGTGGAACTGCCCATCGAAGAAGGCGGCCTGGAAGACGACGTCGGCCCCCGCACGCAGCGCTCCGATGGACTCGGCATGCTTGGCCGCCAGCGTGGCGCGGTCCATCGTGGAGGCAGTGGCGACGTCGTACACGCCGTGCCCGGTGGCCGGATCCCAGGGACCGAACTCCGCAACGAAACCGTTAAGGACCTTGCGCTCGTGGAGGTCACCCAACACCGCTGCGTGCTGGAGCATCTCGTCCTCGTCGAAGACCGCCCTGGGGCAGCGGCCCAGCTTCTCGTCGAGTTTCCGCAGCAGCTGATACTCGCAACTCGAGGCCACCACGAGGTCGCTCGCGGAGAAGACCAGGTCCGGTGACGAGCCCGGTACTTCAGGTTCAAGAAAAAACACTGTGCCCCCGTTGTTGGTGCCCCCGTTGTTGTTGACCTCCGCTATTCAAGCTATCAAAGCCCTCTGACAATCAAGCACCAGCCAGGAGGCGGGTACCAGGCACCTGTAAAGAGGCTAGGTACCGCTGGTTCCTGTCGTAGGACCGGCGTAGGGTCTGAGGACTATGACCGAGCAGCAACCCTATGAGCTGGTCCAGCCCTACGCGCACTTCGAGCTGCGCCGCTATCCTCCGTACGCTGTGGCGGAAATTGAGGTCAACGCGACGTTCGACCGCGCCGGAAATGCCGCCTTCCGGCACCTGTTCAACTACATCAGCGGGAGCAACACGGCGCAACGGAAGCTGGCGATGACGGCTCCGGTGATCCTGGAGCCCGGGCCTTCGCAGAAGCTGGCGATGACCGCCCCGGTTCTGCAAAGCGGCCCGCTGCCGGGAAGCGCAGAGCCCGCTGATTTCGTCGTTGCCTTTGTGCTCCCTGCCGGGGTGACGGCGGAGACGGCGCCGGTCCCGGCGAACCCCGACGTCAGAGTCCGGGCCCTGCCAGGATCCCTGGCGGCCGCCCTTCGGTTCTCGGGCAGCGGGTCGGAGGCGGCCTTTCGACGGCGAAACGACGGCCTCCAGGAGGCACTGAAGCTAGCCGGGCTGAAGGCCGTGGGGCCGCCACGGTTCGCCCGCTTTGATCCGCCGTTCAAGCCGTGGTTCCTGCGCCGCAACGAGGTTGTGCAGGACGTGCAGGAGCCCCTTTCTCCTCCGGGCGGGCCCGGCCGCTGACCTAGGTGAGGCAAAATGGCAGGGTGACCCAACACCCGCAGCGCCCCGCCTCACCCGTCTCGCCCGCCTCCGGCCCGTCCCCACAGACCGGCCCGTCCCCACAGACCGGCCCGTCCCCACAGACCGGCCCGTCCCCACAGACCGGCTCACCAGAGACCGGCATGCCGCAGGCAGGCACCTCAAAGACGCAGGAGTCCGGCATCGCCGCCCAGATCGCCGGCGAGCTCGGCGTGCAGCCCTGGCAGGTCAAGGCCGCCGTGGACCTGCTCGACGCCGGGTCCACCGTGCCCTTCATCGCCCGCTACCGGAAGGAAGCGACCGGGACGCTGGACGATACCCAGCTCCGCGAGCTGGAGGAGCGGCTGCGCTATTTGCGCGAGCTCGAGGACCGCCGCCGGACTATCCTCGAGGCGATCGCCGCCCAGGGTGCGCTGACCCCGGAACTGCAGGCCGCCGTCGTCGGCGCCGACACGAAATCGCGGCTGGAGGACATCTACCTCCCGTTCAAAACCAAGCGGCGCACCAAGGCGCAGATCGCCCGCGAAGCCGGGCTGGAGCCGCTCGCCGACGCCCTGCTCAAGCGCCCGGAACTGGACCCGGACCGCGAGGCGGCCAAGTACCTCAACGCCGAACACTCGATCGGTGACGCGGCCGCAGCGCTCGCCGGCGCCCGCTCCATCCTGGTGGAACGCGTCGCCCAGGATGCCGACCTGGCCGCCACGCTGCGGGAGCGGCTGTGGACCCAGGGCCGGATGGTGTCCCGGGTGAAGAAAGGCAAAGAAGCCGAGGGCCAGAAATTCAAGGACTACTTCGAGTTCTCCCAGCAGCCGGCCGGAATGCCTTCGCACCGTGTCCTGGCGCTGCTGCGAGGGGAAAAGGACGGCGCGCTGGAGCTGGATCTCGCCGAGGCTGATCCGAACGACGACGCCGCCCTCACCGCCGCGCGCGGCCGCTACGAAGCCGCCGTCGCCAGGTTCCTTGGGGTCGCCGACCGCGGCCGGCCCGCCGATGCCTGGCTGTTGCAGACCGCTCAGCTGGCGTGGCGCTCGCGGGTCCTGGCGCGGCTGACGGCAGATCTGCGCAGCCGGATGTTCGCCGCCGCCGAGGACGAGGCCGTGCGCGTGTTCGCCGCGAACCTGCGCGACGTGCTGCTCGCCGCGCCGGCCGGGAACCGCGCCACCCTGGGCCTGGACCCGGGACTGCGCACCGGCGTCAAGGTCGCCGTCGTGGACGGCACCGGCAAGGTGGTCGCGACGGACACCGTCTACCCGCACGCCCCGGCCCGCAAATGGGACGAGGCGCTGCGGACCCTCGTGGGCCTCGCCACGAAGCACGGCGTGGAACTCGTCGCGATCGGCAACGGCACCGCCTCGAGGGAGACGGACAAACTCGCCGCCGAACTGCTCAAGCAACTCTCTTCCGGGTCAAAAAACAAGCCGCAGAAAATTGTGGTGTCCGAGGCCGGGGCGTCGGTGTATTCGGCGTCGGCGCTCGCCGCGGCGGAGCTGCCCGGCATGGACGTGTCCCTGCGTGGTGCCGTCTCGATCGCCCGGCGGCTGCAGGATCCGCTCGCGGAGCTGGTGAAAATCGAGCCGAAATCGATCGGCGTCGGGCAGTACCAGCACGACGTCACGGCCGCGAAGCTGGACCGCAGCCTGGACGCGGTGGTGGAGGACTGCGTGAACGCGGTGGGCGTGGACGTCAACACCGCCTCGCCCGCACTGCTGAGCCGGGTGGCCGGGGTCGGGCCGCTGCTGAGCGAGAACATTGTGGCGTACCGGAACGAGCACGGCCCCTTCACCAAGCGCAGCGACCTGAAGAAGGTCCCGCGGCTGGGCGCCAAGGCGTTCGAGCAGTGCGCCGGCTTCCTGCGGATCACCGGGGGAGCGGAGCCGCTCGACGCCTCCAGCGTGCACCCGGAGGCCTACCCGGTGGCCCGGAAAATCAAGGCCGCCGCCGGCAAAGCGCCGGCCGCAGGAAACTATGCGGCGCTGAACCCGCAGGACTTCGTGGACGGCTCCTTCGGCCTGCCCACCGTGCAGGACATCATCGCCGAACTCGAGAAGCCGGGCCGCGACCCGCGCCCGGCCTTCGCGGCGGCCGCGTTCTCGGAAGGCATCGAGAAGATCTCGGACCTCAGGCCCGGCATGGTGCTGGAGGGAACGGTGACCAACGTGGCGGCATTCGGCGCGTTCGTCGACGTCGGGGTGCACCAGGACGGGCTCGTGCACGTGTCGGCCCTGGCGAACCGTTTCGTCTCGGACCCCCGCGAGGTGGTGAAATCCGGGCAGGTGGTCCGGGTCAAGGTGCTCGAGGCGGATCCGGAGCGGAAGCGCATCTCGCTCACCCTCAGGCTCGACGACGAACCGGCAGCCTCCGGCGATCGCGCGGCGGGCAGCGGCGCGGCGGGTGGCCGCACGGCGCCGGCACCCGACCGGCGGACGCCGGGCAGGCAACCGCAGAAGCCGGCCCCCGCGCCGTCGCCGGTCAACACGGCGATGGCGGAGGCGCTCCGGAAGGCCGGCCTGGCCAAGTAGCGCTCCCAGGGGCGCGGCTGCCGCACCACTCCTACCGTTTGTCGCGGATTCCCTACCGCTTGGCGCATAACTAGTACGTTTGCTGACGATTTGCACCATGATTGCCGGAGGCAACGGCCCTCTGCCGGAAGCTCGGTCAGAGGCCCTGGCAGGGGGCCGTTTCCGCAATGTGCTGGACACCGATGTCGTTGACGAGCAGGGGAGTACTTATGGGCTGGCTGGACCGCGAACGAACCATCGCCCCACCCGGATTCAATCGGTGGCTCGTACCCCCGGCAGCCCTCGCGGTCCACCTGTGCATCGGCCAGGCCTACGCGACGAGCGTCTACAAGACCGCGCTGGTGAAGCACTTCGGCGCGAGCCTGACCGAGATCGGCGTGATCTTCTCCATCGCGATCGTGATGCTGGGCCTCTCGGCCGCCATCATGGGCACCTGGGTGGACAAGAACGGGCCCCGCAAGGCGATGTTCACCTCCGCCGCGTTCTGGGCGAGCGGCTTCCTGATCGGCTCCCTGGGCATCTTCAGCCACCAGCTCTGGCTCGTCTACCTCGGTTACGGCGTCGTCGGCGGCATTGGCCTGGGGATCGGTTACATCTCCCCGGTCTCCACCCTGATCAAATGGTTCCCGGACCGGCCCGGACTGGCCACCGGCATGGCGATCATGGGGTTCGGCGGTGGCGCCCTGATCGCCAGCCCGGTCTCCACGGCCCTGCTAAAGATGTACGATCCCAACTCCGGGGCCAAGGGCTGGGTGGCCAGTGGTGAGTCGGTGGGTAAGCTCTTCCTGACCCTCGCCGTGGTCTATCTGGCCTACATGATGTTCGGCGCGTTCACCATCAAAGTCCCGGCCGAGGGATGGCGACCGGCAGGTTTCGACCCCGCAAAGGTCAAGGCCGCCTCGCTGGTCACCACGGAGAACGTCTCGGCCCGGAACGCGGTCAAGACCAGGCAGTTCTGGCTCGTCTGGATCGCCCTGTTCTGCAATGTCACGGCGGGAATCGGCATCCTTGAACAGGCCGCCCCGATGATCCAGGACTTCTTCCGCCAGCCCGACGGCACCTCTCTGGCCAGCGCCGCGGTGGCCGCCGGCTTTGTGGGGTTGCTCTCGATCGGCAACATGTCCGGCCGCTTTGCCTGGTCGGCCACCTCCGATGTCACCGGCCGCAAGCGCATCTACATGGTCTTCCTGGGCGTCGGCGCGCTGCTCTACACCGTGCTGGCGCTGGCCGGCTCGACGTCCACCGTCCTCTACGTGGCCCTCGCGTTCGTCATCATCTCCTTCTACGGCGGCGGGTTCGCGACGGCCCCCGCCTACCTGCGCGACCTCTTCGGCACCTTCCAGGTCGGGGCCATCCACGGCCGGCTTCTGACGGCCTGGTCCGCGGCGGGCGTCGCCGGGCCGCTGATCGTCAATGCTTTCCTGGACGCGCAGGGCAAGCCCGGCGCTCTCAACGCCGCGTCCTACCAGCCCGCCCTGCTGACCATGGTGGGGCTGCTGGTGATCGGCTTCGTGGCGAACCTGCTGGTCTCGCCGGTGGACGCACGATTCCACGAACCACGTCCTGGCCGCGTCCGGTCCGAAGAACCTGCCTTGGAGGGCTGAAATGAGTAGTGCACAGACACCGGTGACACCGTCTACCGGGAAGCTGGTCATCGCCTGGGCGCTTGTCGGCGTGCCGCTCGCCTATGGCGTCTATGAGACCCTCACCCGCGTGGCGGCCCTGTTTGGCTGACACCGTGGTGTCAGAAATGTTCGGTGGTCGTCCCAGCGCGGTGAGTGTGCCGTTCACACGCCCGGAGGCGTTCACCACCCGCCCCACGCTGCAGGGCACCTTCGGGATGAGCGCGTCCACGCATTGGCTTGCGACGGCGGCGGCCCAGTCCGTGTTGGAGCGCGGCGGGAACGCCTTCGACGCCGCGGTGGCGGGAGCGTTCGTGCTCCATGTGGTGGAACCGCACCTCAACGGGCCCGGCGGAGACATGACCGGGATTTTTGTCACCGCGGACCGGCCGGAGCAGCCCATCGTCCTCATGGGGCAGGGCCCGGCACCGGCCGGAGCCACCGTGGAGCACTACGTTAACGAAGGCCTGGACCTCGTTCCGGGCTCGGGTGCCTTGGCCGCCGCGGTGCCTGCCGCCGTCGACGCCTGGCTCCTGCTGCTCCGTGACCACGGGACGTGGGAGCTGGACGCGGTGCTGGACTTCGCGATCGGCTACGCCCGGGACGGGCACCCGATGCTCGGCCGGGTCGGAACCACCATCGCGGCCGTGTCCGCGCTGTTCCAGGCGCATTGGCCCACGTCGGCTGAGCTGTGGATGCCGGGTGGCCGAACCCCGGTTGAGGGTGAGCTGGTGTGGAACCCGGCCTATGCCCGCACCCTGGAACGGCTCGTGCGGGCCGGAGTCAAGGCATCCACCCGCGAGGCGGGAATTGATGCGGCCCGCCGCGAGTGGCGGGAGGGGTTCGTGGCCCGCGCCATGGTGGATTCGGTTCAGTCCCCGCACCGGCATTCCTCGGGCACGGATCACCGCGGAGTACTCGCCCTGGACGATCTGGCCGGATTCGAAGCCGGGTACGAGGCCGCCGCTACCGTCGAGTTCCGTGGCCACACGATCGCCAAGACCGGGCCCTGGGGCCAGGGGCCGGCGCTGCTGCAGACCCTGGCCATCCTGTCCGGGTTCGAGGACCGGTTCCTTGATCCGTCCACCGAGCTGGGGGCGCACACCATCCTGGAGGCGCAGAAGCTCGCGCTCGCGGACCGGGAGGCGTACTACGGCGACACGGACGTGCCGCTGGACTACCTCTTGTCGGAGGACTACTGTGCCGGCCGCCGGGCCCTGATCACGGAGCGGGCCTCCCACGATTTCCGGCCCGGCACCGTGCCCGGGCGGGAGCCGTACAGGCCACCACTGCGCACCGATTACGCGCCGCCGGCGCTCGCAGGGGATGCGTCCGCGTCCGCGGCGGCCGGCCTGGGCGTCGGCGAGCCCACCGTGGCGCCGACGGGGGAGACCCGCGGCGATACGTGCCATATCGACGTCGTGGACCGCTGGGGCAACATGGTCTCGGCGACTCCTTCCGGCGGCTGGCTGCAGTCATCCCCGGCGATCCCGGAGCTGGGTTTCTGCCTGGGGACGCGGTTGCAGATGACCTGGCTGGAGCCCGGCACGCCGTCCACGCTGACGCCCGGCAAACGCCCGCGCACCACGCTGACGCCGACTCTCGTGCTGCGGGACGGCTACGCGGTGGCCGCGCTGGGTTCGCCCGGCGGCGACCAGCAGGACCAGTGGCAGCTGCCGTACCTGCTGCGGACCATCGTGGGCGGGTACTCGCCGCAGCAGGCCATCGACGCGCCGACCTTCCATACGACGTCGATGCCGGGGTCCTTCTGGCCGCGCACTTGGGAGCCCGGCGGCGCCGTCGTCGAGGACCGGCTCGGGGCGGACGTCATCGAAGGTCTGGAGCGGCGCGGGCATGTGGTCAGCCGGGCCGGTGACTGGGCGCTGGGGCGGCTGTCCGCCGTCGTGCGGGATCCCGAGACCGGGATATTGCAGGCTGCCGCGAATCCGCGCGGCGCGCAGGGGTACGCCGCGGGCCGGTAGCAGCTGCGGCGCTCACCTGGCGGGTGGAGTGGCTGCGTGCGGCCTCGGAGGGGCCGTGGTTTTGTTTCTTCTGTCAGCCCGAAGCCTTGAGTCGATCCATGAAGCGGAGCGACTCGGCGACGATCTGCTGCTGCGCCTCATTGCGGCTGATGCCCGCGTCGCCGTCCCCGGGCTGCTCACCGTAGTCACCGAAGAACGCGTGCACGCCGCCCACAACCGTTGCGTAGGTGGTGGTTGGCGGGAGCAGGGACCTCGACGCCGCGATCTTGTCCGGGGTGCTCAGGCCGTCGTTTGAGCCGGAGATGGAGAGCACCGAGAGGCCCTGCGCGTCCGTCATGGTCTCTGCGGGGTACGAAGCAAAGAGCAGCAGCCCGGCGACGTCGTGATTCGACGCCGCGAAGGCTGAGGCACTCACGCCGCCCAACGAATGACCACCGACGGCCCAGGAGGCGACTTCGGGATGCCGGTCCATGGCTGCGCGGGCCTGGTTGGTGTCCAACAGGGAGATGCCGAGGGGTACTTTCAGGATGACGACTAGGTGACCCGCGGCCGCGAGCGGCTGCAACATCTCCTGGTAGGCGTGCGCGTCTACCCTGGCGCCGGGGTAGAAGACGAGCCCCGTGGTGGCTGTACCCGCCGGGGCAAGGGTGATCGAAGTGGCGTCTTCTGCAGCCCTTGACCCGGCTGGCGCGGTCGCGGTGGGTCCATGGGCCGGGACCGCCTTCTCGCGGTCGGGTTGGTGGGGGAACGGGCTGAGCCACATCAGCGCCGCCACGAAACCGAGGACCGTGAGCCTGCCTGCGATCCCGCGGACCAACTGCCAGGTGGAAATATCACCGCTCCGCTGCTGTTTGTCGCCGAACAACCAGCGTCGGACCAGAAGCAGCGTCCACAGAATCCCCAGTGCGACGGCGGCCGCCAGGAGAGCCGGCAGGGCGGGGTGGCCGCCGAGGACGGCGGGGTTGCTGAGCAGCATCCAGAGGGGGACCACTGTCAGGGCGGCCGCCGCGAGAGCGCCGCTCCCGTTCAGGATCGAGGACTTCCAGGAAGTGGGATTGGGCCCTGTGGGGACGGGACCGGGGGTTTCGGTGGGGTTCGCAGGACGAAAAGGCGGGCCTTCCTTCACGGCTTGATGATATCCCCCCGGCAGCGGAACCCTGTGGTGTCCGGGCGCGGGAAAACCCCGTCGCCGGCTCGATCAGAGGCCGCTGCGCCCCACCCACAGCCCATGCAGCAGCGGAAGCACCGACGCGATCATCAGGATATTGCTGAGCACCATGTCATCCGCGCGGACCACGGAGCCGGAAACCAGCAGGGCGCCGAAGATCAGCGCCGATGCCGATCGCTGCGCCGTGCGGTCAAGCCGTCCCAGCTGCCGCTCAAGGCGCGGATTTGCTACCGACAGTGAACCGTCCTCAAGCCGGGTTAGCAGCCCGTCCAGGCGTTTCGGCAGACCCAGCGCCATCCCGGCGGCATCGAGCGCCTGCTGGGCAACGTCCTGCACGATGTTGCCGCGCTCGTCTCGCAGCAGCTGCGCCGCGTAGGGTTCGACCGATTCCCACAGATTGAACCGGGCGTCCAGCGAGCTGCACACCCCCGACGTCAGTGACATCGCCCGGATAATGAGCAGGAAGTTCTCCGGCATCTGGAACGGCAATGAACGGACCACGTCACCGAACTCCACGGCAAAATCACGGAATTCCCGGGGGTCAACCTCGCGAAGCTCGGCGAAGCCCATCCCGCCAAAGCGGGCAAAGAGGTGTGTCATCGCCCGCTCAAGCTCGACCGTGTCGGCCGAGGGCACCAAGACCCCCACGTCGCTGATCGCGGACATCAACCCCTTGCCGTCACGCGAAGCGGCCGCGATGAGCAGCTTCCGCAGACCGCTGCGTGTGCTCGCCGGAACCTCGCCCATCATGCCGAAGTCGATGAAGGTCAGCTTCCAGGGGCGCTCCGTGGATGAATCGGTAACCGGCGTGACAAAGATGTTCCCCGGGTGCGGATCGGCATGAAAAAAGCCGTTCGCAAAAATCTGGTCGAACATGACCGAGGCAAATACAGGGGCAACCTGGGCCGGATCGATGCCCGCCGCCAGCAGTGCCTCCGAGTCCGTGATCTTGATCGCCGTGACGTCTTCCAGGGTGAGAACGCGGCGGGTGCACCGTTCCCAGACGACGTCGGGCACCTCCACACGGCTGTCGTCGGCGAAATCAGCAGCGAACCGCCCAGAATTCGCGGCCTCATTCAGGTAGTCGATCTCCTCAAGACTGGTCTGCGCAAACTCCTCGACCAGGGCGGGCATGTCGGCACGATCGGACACCAGGCGCACGCGGCTGAGCCATCCGCCCACTTTGCGCAGTGCCGCCAGATCGACGTCGACAATGGCGTTGATGCCCGGCCGCTGCACCTTCACCACCACGCGGTCGAGCCCGGTGTCGGCGGCGTCGCCCGGGCCAAGCCTCGCGCGGTGCGCCTGCCCGAGGGACGCTGCTGCGATCGGTGTCTCTTCGACCGAGGCGAACAACTGCTCCAGCGGCGCGCCCAGCTCAGCTTCGGCCAGGGCGCGGATCGCGGAGAACGAAACCGGAGGCACCTCGTCCTGCAGCCCCTCGAGTTCCTTGGTGATCTCGGGCGGCAGGACGTCGAGCCTGGAGGACAGGAACTGTCCGACTTTGATCATGAGCCCGCCGAGGTCCACCGCCAGCGCATGGAAGCGCTGCGCGAAGCGCCGCATCCTCTTCGCCCTGGTGCGCTCGGCAATCTTCACCAGCCCGACGCGGGGGAGGAGCAGCTCAAACCACCAGGTAACCGCGAGATGCCATGCGGCGAAGCGCAGGATGCGGCGGTAACGGGCCCGGTAGTCCCGGGCGCCGGGTACCGGAGCTGCCCGGTCCCGGCGAACCGACCTCACTCCCGTCAGCCCTGGGCGAGAATCGCGTACAGCCGGCGGCGTGCGTCATCGAGCACCGCCACGGCTTCCTGCACCTGCTCCGGCGTTCCGGTGCGTCCCACCTGGGCGGCGGCCTGCGCGAGCTCGACGCCCGCCTTGGGCAGCGCCGCGAACCCCGGGCCCGACGCCGGACCAGCCGATTCCCAGGGCGCTGACATGCCGGCACCCGCCATCTCCTCGCGGCCCGCGTCCGTCAGGGAATAAATCTTGCGGCCGTTGGATTCCTCAGCACGGATAAGGCCCTCGTCGGCCAGCAGCTGGAGGGTTGGATAGACGGAGCCAGCGCTGGGCTTCCAAGTGCCGCCGCTGCGCTCCTCGATTTCACGAATAATCTGGTAGCCGTGCATCGGCCGCTCGGCGAGCAGTGCCAGCACAGCCGAGCGCACCTCGCCACGCCCCGCCCGGGAACCCGAGCGCTTCTCGAACCTCGAACGCAACTCCTCGACGGCCTGCCACATGCTGTCTACGTTGCTGCCGCGAAATCCGCCTGCCGGGTAAGAACTGCGCATCATGCTCTCCTCTGGACGACCGTGAACGATATACAACGATAGTCAACGATACGCCCGTAAATTTGCGAAACCAAGAGGGACGGCGATCCGCTCACGGGCCTAAAGCAGGCCCCTTGCAGCAAATATCAGGGAATGACGCTTCCTCGTGACCCCAGCGGCCCTAACGTGAACCGGCAGCGTCTTTTCCATATGCTTTCCTCGCATGCTGCCAGGCCAGTCCTGCCTGAGTGCCCGAAATAAACCCACCGAACCAGGCGATTCCGGCTGGGCCCAACACCAAACAGAGGACGAGGGACAGCACCAAAACCAGCATGGCAAGCCATCGCCAGGGCGGCGAGAAACGCAGCAACCACACACCCACGGCCAGACCTGCGAGTAATGCAACGACCTCCTGTGGCACGTGGTCTTGAGGTCCTGCCAGAATCACCGCGACCGTGGCGCTCAACAGCACGCCGCTAAGGATCAGAGCATTCCTCACCTGATGCTCAGCGTTTCTTCCCACAACAACCACACTTTCTGGGCTTGTTTTGCTCACTATCCGAGTCTGCTCTGCGGAAGGTCGCCACCCAAGACGACCGTGCCACGTCCAAAGGCGCCACCGCACAGGCCCGCGGTCTTTGTCTGGTCGAAACCGACCATGCCGTTCCAGGTCCCTCAAAAGTCGCACCAGAATCCGCCATCACTCCGGAATCAGAATTCACAGGAACCCGACGTGCACTACCCAGTGAAATATCCACCGTTAGTCAGAATTGCTTGGCCCATAACCCACTGGCCAACGCCACAAGCTATGATGATCGCCGGCGCCAGGATGTAGTAGGCGACTCGCGACCCTCTGCCCATATGATGCGCATCAGGTTTCTTCCCTGACCGCCAAAAACCAAAGAGAACAACCAAAATGGGAAGCATTGCGATCTGCATCGGAATCCCATTCCCGCTCCGGTTGTACTTTCCGTCGTACGGCATTCGGGTGTCCCATGGAACATTCATAAAAACGAAAATAGCGATTCCGATACATGCTACAAAAGTAACCGCACAAAGAATCGTTTTAATTTCCACGGCTCTCTTGCCCAACAACAAGTCCTGCTCGGTAAGCGCTCCTAGCGGATCTCCATTCCCCGCACCAGAGCTCGCACCATCGCTCACCACGGCGGAAATATCAGGGATCGGCGCTTCCTGGTTACTCTCGTCGCCCTGACGTGAATCGGCAAAGTCTTGGTCATATGCTTTTCCTACTTCAGAATTGGTCGCCAAGGTCGATCCGGAGATTTTGCTACGTGCAAATCACCAGCGTCGAGTGCGGCGGCCGGCGTTTTGTCCTCGGAGCATCACTCAGCGTTGCCCAGCGCCGCACCCGGCACGACGACTGCCGTTGAGTACTCAACCCAATCCTCGTTCCTACCCTCCCTGAAGAGGCGATCCGCAGTCCGCTGACACTCCTGCAAGTCGTTCCAGGGGCCGTGGGGGTCCAAGCCGATAGTCTCTGCCAATTGCTGCGCTGGTACGACGCGGGATGCACCCGGAGATGTCATCACTTCGTACATGTGGTCCCCCCGAACGAACAGCCCCTTGCGAACTGGAACTCCGACCAGACGCAGATATGCAATACGGCTCCGGTCGGAACTGGGCATCAAGGATTCAATCCGCTCCCATTGGGCATCGGTCAGGACGGCAGTACACGACATGCTTCCAGCATGCCAAAGCAGACGAGAACTAATTGGGAGCCATGCCCTAGCCGGGAAGATACCCGCCAGAAACCAGAATTGATTGCCCCATGGCCCACTGCCCCAGAATCCCGCCCAGAACGATGGCTGTTCCGAGGGTATATGACACCGCACGAGATGCCTTGTTCATTTCGTGTGAATCAGCTTTTCGCGCCGACCGCCATAGACCCATAATTACAATTGCAATAGGAAGCATGGCAATCTGCATGGGAATCCCTGTGCCAGCTCTATTGTATTTTCCGTCGTAAGGCATCCGAGTGTCCCATGGAACATTTGCGAAAACGAATAGAGCAATGCCGATACAAGCTGCAATGCCAACTGCACAAAGAACATTCATATACTTGGCGGCTTTTCTGCCCAAGAGGAGGTCTTCAGCGCTGAGTGCAACCTGCGGCTCATCTTTGCCAGTGCCGGAACTCATTCCATTACTCACCACGGCTTAGCTCCAGTTCCTTGATTTATAAGTTCTCCGCTTACACTTTTCACGCTTTCAACAATAGCTCCAACGTGGGCGCCACCGTAGGCAGCGAACGAATGGGTCATCCAGCCAGGGTTCGGGTTCAGGTCGGAAGCCCCCGGAAAGCGTGAAGTAAGCGAACCCGCAGAGGCATCGAATACCATTTCGGTGAATTGATAGGAATCCCCACTGATCAGACTATCTACAGAGCCGCCAGCCAGAGATCCTCCTCCGCCTACGACGATTTGGACTGCTTTCGACGCTGAACTCGTCAGAGAACCGGTGAGATGACCGCCTTGAGACCCCAAGGCCCCGCTGACGACGCCGTTGGTAAGTGCACCGAGGGCACCCCTTGTTGTCCAGTCTTTCTGGGGATTCGTCACAAAGTACATTCCGGTGTTGCCTGCACCCCCGGATATTCCATTGGTGACTGCAGACCTGACCATCTGCTGGCCCGGTAACCCCGACACATAGCTCCCGGCCCCCGAGCTGACGCGGGAAATTCCCGAAGTCACGAAGGATCCGACTCTTGAACTGGCGCTCGACACTGCGGTACCGACCCTACTGGCACCAAATGCGGTCGCCACCCTACCGACCGGCGCCGACGCAGTTAGTGCCTTAGCCGCGAGGGCCGCACCGCCGCCAACAGCACCAGCCGCGCCACCAATAAGGGCATCGCGGCCAACGTGTCCCCAGTCCACTGTTCCAGTCGTGGCCTTCTGCATCCCAATTGACGCACCTGCACTGACCAATGCCCCGGATGCTGCACCGAGGAGGACGAGCCCCACCGGGCCACCCACCCCGGTGCACATCAGCGCAACGCCGGCGGCGACTAATACGGCGGCGGCGATATATTCCTTGTTTTCGTTGATCCAGTTCCCCGCCGCGGCGAACGCTCCTCTGGTGGAGCCGTCGTAGGCCTTTAGCTCGTCATCGGTGAGCGGGCGCAGCCCGGTGGGGTCGGTGGTGTTCAGGGGATTGTTGCCCGCGTAGGCGTAGGGGTTGCCGTCCCATCCCGCACCGAGGACGGGGGAGAGGGGATCGGTGGAGAGGAAACCACGTGTAGCGGGGTCGTACGCACGTGCCCCGAGCCATTCCAGACCCGCAACATCTACGCCACCGTTACCCGTCAGAGTGATCCCCGCAGGCAGCACACCGGCCAGCCCGGACACAGAACCCAAACCAGCGGCACCACCACCGGCAGTGCCACCCGGACCCGGGCCAGGGACTGCCGGCGCGCCGATGGCGGCCCAGGGATCGGTCTGGTCGGTGGGCCGGGCGGCGCGCCAGCCCGGCGTTATCCAGGCGTCCGCGATACCGGTGACACCACCTGGCAACGAAAGGACCTGGTCACCGCCGATGCCGGCGAGGGTGGGGATCGGGTTGGCGGTGTCCCACCACAGCTCCGAACCATCGATGGCAGCCAGCTCGCCCAGGGCATCCACCCACAGCTCATGCCGGGAGGTTTCCATGCCGTCGGAAGTGCGGTCGGCAACGCTCTCCAGCTGGCCGCTCTGACCCCACGCGTACTCGGTCCAGGACCCGTCCGGGCGGATCAGCCGGGTGCGGCGGCCCAGGCCGTCATGGACGTACTCCGTCCTAGTGCCGTCAGCATCCGTGACGGCAAGGAGCTGCCCCGCGGCGTCGTACTCATAGGTCCGGGACCCGCCCGGTGCGGATTCCCGGATAAGGCGCCCGCCGGCGTCGTACACCCACTCCGAGACGGCAGCCGGAGCGGAAGCCTCCGGGTCTCCATTCCGGGTAGTGGCGGCCGAGACCATCTGCCCGGCCCCGTCATACCCGTACCGGGTCACGGCACCGGCGCGGGTCAGGGCCGTGATCCGGCCGTCCCCGTCCCGCCCGATCAGTGTGGCATCGGCCGAGAGAGGATCGGCGCGGCCCGTGCGGCTGTGCTCGGACAGGTTCCCGTAGCGGTAGGCCCATTCCTGGACCAGGTTCCCGGCAGTGGCTGCGGTGATGCGCCCCGAGGCGTCGTGGGTGAACACGGCCTCCCCGAGCCGGGGGTTGCTGACGGCGGTCACCCGGCCCGCGGCATCCCGGACGTACGTGGTGGTGGTTCCGTGCACGTCGGTGAATCCGGTGCGGTTCCCGTCGGCGTCGTACTCCCAGGACATTCCCCGGCTGCCGCGGGTGCGGGAGGTCAGCTGCCCGCGCCGGTCAAACGCCAGCTCGTGCTCCACCGCCAGCCCGTCCGCGCCCGTGTAATCGGTAAGGATCACGCGGCGGCGGATCAAGTCACGCTCGACGGCGGCCAGCAGCTTTCCATCGACCGAGGTGGAGGATTCCCGGCCGGCCGAATTGTAGGTCCAGGTGGTGGTGTGCCCGTCCGGATCGGTCTGGGACAGTTGCCGCCCGGCGGGATCGTAGGAGGCAGTGGTCACTCGCCCAAGCGCGTCGGTGACGGAATCAACCTGGTCCGTGGCCGTGTAGGTGTGGGTGGTCACCCCGCCCAGGGGATCGGAGACGCGGACCAGGCGCCCGCGGACGTCGTACTCGAACAGGGTCCGTCCGCCGACGCCGTTGACGGTCTCGGTCAGCTCCCCGGCGGTGTTGTATTTGAACCGGCGGGTGCCATACCAGGAGTCCTGGGAGAAGGTCAGCCGCCCGGCCTTATCGTAGCCGTACCGGGACACGCCCTGACCGGGGGAGCGGCGGGACAGGAGCCGCCCGCAACGGTCGTACCCGAACGTCTCCACCTCACCCGTGGGCAGCGTCCGGGCGGTGACCCGCTGGTCCGCGTCGTAGGCCAGTTCCGTGACCGCACCAAGCGGGTCCGTGGTTTTCCAGGGCCGCCCGCACACGTCGTATTCATACCGGGTGACCGCGCCGGAAGGGGAGGTGATCGAGGTGATCTTGCCGGCCACGTCCCGGCCCAGGACCGTCAGGCCGCCTTCGCCGTCGACGAGCTCCACCGGATTGCCCGCGGCGTCATAGGAGACCAGCTCCGCGGAGCCGTCCCCAGCCTCAACCCGGGTGGGGCGCCCGTACTCATCGAAGCTGAACGTTGCGGACGCGAACGCATCCGTCAGGGTCGCCGTCCCAGCCTTGCGGTCCGCGGTCGCGCCTGTGCGGACCCCCGTCGGATCGACGACGGCGGTCAGGGCGCCGATCTTGTCGTACTCCCGCCCCCAGTCGTGACCAGCGGGGTCCGTGATCCCGACCAGCCGGGAAAGCGTGTCATGGACAAAGCCCCAGCGGGCGCCGTCGGGCAGTACCGCGCCGGTGACGTTGCCCAGCTCATCGAACACCCGCTCAATGGCCCGGCCCAATGGATCGATTGTCCGGACCAGTTCACCGTTGGCGGCGTATTCGAGTTCGGTCCGCCCGCCGTCCGGGGCGACGAACGCCGTCGTCCGCCCCGCGTGGTCGTGCTCGAAGGTCCAGACGGCGCCGTCCGGGTCTTCACGCCGCACCAGAACGCCCGCAGCGTCATAGCTGAACTGGGTCTCCGCCCCGGACGGGCTGAGCGCCGCAACCGGGCGGCCTGCATGGTCACGGACGATCCGAGCGACGTCCCCTACAGCATTCCGGGTCGCGACCAGGTCCCCGAACTCGTCGTACTCAAAGTCGACCGCCACCCCGGCCGGGTCGACCACCCGGGCCAGCTGCCCGTTCTGCCACTCCAGCTCGGTGCGCCCGCCCAGCGGGTCCAGGATCACCGAGGGGTCCCGCGACACCTCGTCGGCATACTCATACGAGACGACAGACCCGGACTCCGTCACCAGGGTGGTGATGCGGTCCTGCTCATCCCAGCCGTAGGTGAGGTCCGCGCCTTCCGGGGTAACGGTCCGGGTCTTCCGGCCCCGCCCGTCGTAGGCGTGCACGGTGACGGTCCCGTCGCGCTCCGTGAAGGAAACCAGGTTTCCGTGGCCGTCGTAGGCCATGGACTGCCGCTGGTCGTGGGAATCGAGCACGCCGACCAGGCGGCCCTTCGCATCGGCGATCCACGAGTTCGACCGGGAACCGTCCTCATCCGAAACGACCGTGACCCGGCCGGGCAGATACGCGAACCGGGTCCGGCGCCCATGCTGGGTGACCTGCAGGACCACCCTGCCGTGTTCGTCGTAGGTGTTCTCCGCCTCGAGAACACCCGCGGCCGAGACCACGGCATCGATCAGGCCCTGCTCATTCCACCGGTATGTGCGCGCCCCCAGTTCGGTAGCGACACGCGTCAGCCGGCCAGCGGCGTCGTATGCGTACTCGACCCGGCGCCCGTCCGAGGCCCTCACCACGGCAACGAGCCCGTCCACGTAGTCGACGTCGAGGAACCGGCCGCGCACATGCGCCAGCCGGGTCACCGGTCCGGCACTGCCGGCGTCTGCGCCGTCGACCGGCCTTTCCCGGACGGCGGACACCGTCCGGCCGGGACCGGACCCGGCGCCGAGCCACACACCGGCGAGGCTGTAAGCCCACCAAGCCCCCTGGTTGTCCCGGACCACCAGGGCCTCGGACGTGCCCTCCGGAAGGGTGCCCAGCTCCGCCAAGTCAGCTGCTGTTGCGGGCTCGCGGGTGAGCCAGTAATTCTCGCCCACGCCGCGACCCCAGCCGGCCCCCTCGCGGGGGAAATCGACCGCCCGGCCGTCGGCCATCACCCACCGGCAGCCCTCGTCCGAGACCGCGAGGTACTGATCCAGAACCGAGGCCCACCCTGGACCGAACACCCCGGGCATCTCCAAACCCGACGCCAACGAGTTGTACATCCGGGGCAAACACAGATTCGAGGAAACCCCTGCGAACCCTAGATCCGACTCTGGCTCGATGAAGTTTCCCGTCGCGGTGTTCACGGGATCATTCGCGTACCCGCTGGTGGGCATCGCGCCCGCCGCCGTCGGCGGATCGATCACCAGCCCGGACCGGTTCGCGCTCACGCCTGCCGCTGCCAACGCCTCATTCACGGCCGCGTCCGAGAGGGTCGAGATGTTTCCCTCGCCGCCGGCGGCCGCAAACGCGTCCGCGACCGTTACCGCCCACTTCGCGTCGTTCTCGTTGGCCCTCAGATACTCCCGGTAAGCAGCGAGCACCCCTGAAGCATCAAGCGATCCCCAGTAGCAACTGGACCCGAACGAGGCAATGTGATCTTCCAGGGTGCCGGGAGCCGACGACAATCCGTCATCCAGGCCGCGGGAGTTCGCCGCGAAGGACCGCAGAAGAGCCGGACGCGCCGAGGACGTCCCGCCCCCGTACCCGCCGCCGGGCGCCGGGGTATTACGCGACCCCGTCCTGGCATCGGCCGGGGCGAATGTCGGTGCCTTCCCCGGTGCCGCGTTCGGCCGTTCTTCTTCACCGAACAAAAAATCACCGGCCTGCTCGAGCAGATTCCGGTCATTGTGCCGCCGGACCCACTCGTTGTTCCTCTCGCGCCGGGCGTCCTCCTCATGCCCGGCGTCGATCATTTGCCCCACGTAGCCGGCCACCGTCCGCAACGCCGACACCAGCGCGTTCGCGTCATTCCTCGCCGTGGCAGCGTTGGCCTCGAAAACCTCCGAGAAGTGCCCCTTGAAGTCTTCCTTAGCCGAGGCGACGTGCGATGCCCGCGAGCCCGACTGCTCCTCAAGCCTTGACGCCGCCGACTCGAACGCCGACCTCACCGACCCGGCCACGGCGTAACTGAACCGCCCACCATCAGAAGCATCCGAAGCCGGCAACAGCGGCATCTCAACGAACTCGGTCACAACCAAAGCCCCCCACAGAACAAGAACCGGAACAGAAAGACAAACCACCAAACTGTGCATCGGCCGGGTGACCGCACCACTCACCAGAGCGGCGCGGTCACCCGGCCTTCACGCAAGCAAATACAGACTCAGGCGCCGCCGCCGGCGGAGAAGATGTCCTGCGAGATCTTCTGCAACTGCCCCCGCAACTGCTCCAGCTCCTCGCGGGCCTTATCCAAAGCAGCCTTCGTCTCCGGCCAGGTCGAACCACGGAACTGCGCAGCCAAAGGACCATCCCAAACGTTCGGATCCGACAAAACCCTTCCCTGCGCATCCAACGCCGAGATCTGATCCGTGAAACCACCGTTAATGATCGACTGCACCTGCCCAATGGCAGCTTTGGCTTGCTCAGTAGACAACACACGCGACATAGAAATTCCTCCCAAGAGACAACCGCTTCTCCGCCGGACACAGCACCGCCGGCGACCGGACGGTGCCGACGCTACCAACACCAGCCAATAAATCCAACAAAAAGAAAAACTAGGGCGGCCGGGTATGACAACCCGGGTCACACGCATGACACGTGCAAACCGCGATTAGTCCATTCGTGAGCCAAACCCCGTATCATGCTGAAGGCACCATGAACGGAAGAGGGGACGATCATGCCCAGACGGACTAACACGCACCAGCACACGCCCGGGCGCCGCATCGCGCCCGGCCGGGCGCTGGGCGCCTTCCTTGCGGCCCTGGGGCTGATCGCGACGACGTCGTGCGGCCCGGCCCCCGAGCCGGAGTCGGTGTCCAACCCCGTCAAGCTCCTGCAGAGCGTGCGCGTGGGCATGTCCCCGGCCGCCGGGGTGGAGACGATCGAAGGCACCACCATCTCCGTGTCCGCGGCCGGCGACTCCTCCGCATCGGACACGAAGTACGACGCCGCGCAGGCCGTGGGCGAACTGCCGGTGCGAGTGAGCCTGCAGTACCGGGCCGGCGAGAAGTCCGGCTCGGACCTCACCGAGCTTCAAGGCCACACCGGGCCGGTCGAGATCGACCTGACACTGGAGAACCTCACGGTCAAGCCGCGGGTCATCGAGTACGATGCCGCGGGCCAAACCCGCTCCGACACCGCCCTGGTAGGCGCCCCGCTGACTGTCGCCGCCTCAACGAAGCTCACCGGGGTACGGGCCGACGACGTCACCGCCGGCTCAGCGGACGGCGGAACCGGCACCAACGGCGTCCTGAGCAGCACCGAGGACGGAGCCACCGTGGTGCAGTGGGCCACCGTGCTGGCCCCGCCGCGTTCCGGGGCGAGCACCACGCTGCGCCTCGTTGCCGATGTCAGGGACTTTCAGGTCCCTGCCTTCGACGTGGCGGTCCAGCCGGGCCTCAACACCGACCTCAGCGCGGACGGCGTGCTCGCCGGCGCGTTCTCCTCCGGCACGGGCTCCGAGATGGGGCTGCAACGCCGCACCATCTCGCTGGTCTCGGACGTCAACACCGTGTTGACCAAGGCCGGATCCACCATCACCGAGGTTCGGCGGAACCTGCAGGTGACCTCGCAGACCCTGGGCGCGAAGACCGCGGGCGAGCTGCGCGATAACTCCCAGGCCCTGGCCGCGACCATGGTGGACCTGAAGGAACAGCTGAAAACTCTCGGCGCCGACCTGGAGACCGCGACGAAGTCAACGCAGTCCACGACCGCGTCCCAGCTGAAGGTGACCGTCGCCGCCGTGGACGCGATGCTGGGCGACACTTCGGCCGTGCCCGCGACGGCTCCCATCAACGGTGACGGCTGCACCGCGGAGGTGCCCAAATCGGGGAAGGCGGCCACGGTCTACTCCAGCATCCAGACCATGGCATCGCAGCTCGACGCCTACGCGAAGGTGAGCGCTGGCTGCCGGGATATCGTGGCGGGCGCCATCAAGGCCACCATGGGCCCCGAGGACCCCACCGCGGAGGAATGTGCGGAGCAGGGCTCGATGACATGCTCCCTCTACGGCTCTGCCGTGACCGTCACCGGTGCCTTGCTGGGCCTGGTGAAGAAGGGCGATGAGCTCGTGGCGAATCTGCAGCCGCAGATGGTCGAGGGCGCGATCAAGGATCAGGAGGCCGCCGCCGTCACGCTGGAGAAGGTGCGCGCCGATTTCGCTGCGGTCCTCGACGGCGCCGAGACCACCGAAGACTACAAGACTGCCCTCGCAAACGTGGATGAGGCGATCAAGTCCGCCCGGGCCTCCGTCGCCGCGACCCAGGACGCGGCCGCTGCGGTCCGCGGCAGCATCGACGGCCTGCGGCAGAAGCTGGGCGACATCAAGAAGACTGCACAGGACGCCCGGAGCGAGGTGGGTGACCCCTCGCTGCTGAAAGGATCAATGACGCAGCAAACCCAGCGGCTCGCCGACGAACTGTGCAAGATGGCCGACGGCGGCTTGCCCCGCGAGGGCCGATTGTCCGCCGAGCAAGCGGAGCGGCTGCGTTCCTACTTGACGTCCGCACCGTGCGAGTCCACGGATGAAAACGGAAACCCGGCGCAGGACCTGCGCCCGCCGCTGGGGTTCAAGGACCCGCTGGACGATCGGCTGGAGGCCCAGGCTGCCGCCTGGGACGCGGTCCTGGCGGCCACCGACACCACCGCCCCGGACGAGGAGATCGGCCAGGCGTTCACCACTTTGGGGACGACGATCGACGACATCGACGCCAAGCTGGACGCCATCAACAAAGCCACGAAGGCCCTCGACGGCGCCGCCACGGGAGACATCAACAGCAACAAGCGCGAACTTCTTGCCCTGGACGCCGCGCTCGGCGAGGCGATCGACTCCTCCGGCCGGGTCGGCTCGACGCTCGCGAAGCTGAAGGAGCAACAGGACGGGCTCGGCGACAAGATCAAGCAGTCCCTCCGCGATGTCTCGGCCGAGACCGCTGCCGAGGTCTACAAGACCGTGGACGAGCAAGTGCGCCAGGTTGCCGAGATCGGCGACGCAGGCTCCGAAGCTGTAACCACGGCGTTCAACCGCTCCATCTCCGGCTTGAAGTCCACGTCGGACGAAGTGGTGAACGACGCCGAGGGCACGGTGAACAAGCAGCGGGATGAACTGCTGGATCAGAGCGACGCACTGGCCGCGTCCCTGGACAAGAGCACCCAGTCCTCGCTCGCGAACATCGCCTCCAGCACGTCCGGATCAACCCGCGACGTCGAAGGCGCCAGCGCACTCCTGTCCTCAAGCCTGACCAAGGTGATGCTCGACCTGGGCGACCGCTCGGTGAACGGATCCGGCCTGCTCGGCTCCATGGCCACAAGCGCCGCCAAGGCGGACACCGCCGACTACCAGCTGGCACTGGCATCACAGAACGCTGAGGGCTATGCCAACATCCGCTCCAGGGACGTGGCGGGGCTGCTGCTGCGCCAGGCACAGTTCAAGGCCTCACTCACCGCGGTGGACGAACTGCCACCGTTCCACCTCGAGGTGCCGGCCGGCGCCACGTCGCAGACCCTGTACACACTGAAGATCGGCGGCGCCGCATGAGCTCAAGCACCAGGCTCACGACCCTGATCGTCGCCGGCATCACTGTCGTCCTCGCGGCTGCGATCGCCCTGACGACCCTGGCGCTGAGCCGTCCCAAGGAGGCTTCACGGCCGGATCCGGTAGCCGCGACGGTTCCCGTTGCGCTGAAAGCCGAGGGCCTGCCGAAGGACTTCTCGATCGGCGTCGTCCTCACGCTGGGCCAGTCCGGCGAGCCCGGCTCCGAGTACAACCGCGCAGCACAGGGCGCAATCGTCGCCGCACAGCGCTTCGCCCAGGGCGGCGCCGCCGTCGCCCTCTCGGCCCAAAACGACCGCGGCACGGAGGACGGCGCGCGCGCCGCCGTCCGCGCGCTCGCCGAGCAGGGGGCGTCGGGTGTCATCGTGGCGACCGCGGGGGCGCAGGCCCGGGCCGCGGCCAAGACCGCCGAGGAGCTCGGCCTCCCGGTGATTCTGCCCTACGCCGAACCGTCGGACCCCGCGCAGGCTACCTGGACCACGGGGCCCTCGGGCGCATCCGTCGCGGCCGGGCTTCGCACCGCGCTGAACGGCAAGAACAGGGTGCTGCTCGTCGGGGACGGCGGCGAGGTCCCTGCCTCGGTCGGGATTTCCCAGACGCTGAACCTCGACGGCTTCGACGACGTGACGGGCCTGGCACAGGAGGCCGCCATCCAAACAGGCGCCCAGCTGCGCCCGCCTGCCGAAGACGCCCCCGCAGGCGCCGAGTCCACGAGGGTCGCCGAGCCCGCGGACGCCGTGGTCGTCTCGGCCGCCACCCCGCAGCGGCTGGCCCGGTTGGTTCAGGCCCTACAGTCGCGCGACGTGTCCGTCCCCGTCGTCATACCGGACGGCGCCACCGCCCCGGCTTTCGCCTCCACGCTCGCCGAACTCGACGGCGCCGCCTCCGGGCAGCTGGTCAGCGTTGCCCCGGCCGGCGGCGATGCCACGGCGCTCCAGCAGGACGCCCAGGGTCGGGGGATGTCCGCATTCCTGTCCGCCGTGCGCCTGGCGTCCGGCGACCCGAAGGTCCAGAACCTGACGGGCGATGCCCCCTTCTCCGCCGACGCATGGGCGGCGGACGCACGCAGCCACGACGCCGTCGTCGCCCTCGTCAGGGCCGCCGCGTCGGCTGGAAGCGGCGAGCCGTCCAAGGTCGGCACGGCGTTGAGCGCCATGTCGTTTGGCCCTGGTGACGGCCTCGCCGGGCCGGAGCTGGATTTCTCGCGCTCCGCGGCGCTGACCGCGGAGGCAATCCCGGTCTACGCTTCCGCTCAGGACCTGGGCCTGCGCCCGCCGGATGAGGCCGCTCCACGGCTCGTCTGGGTGCCGGCGCCGGCAAACCCCTGACCACCCGCCCCCGGCTCGCCCCTGAGCGGGCGGGAACCATCCACCACTGAAGGAGCGCCCCGGTGCGTGTGCTGATCGACCTGGACGAGCGTCGCTTTGAGTGCGACGTGGCTCACGCCGCGCCCGCCACGACGCTGACAGACCTCGTGGAGGCCGCCGGTGGCCCGCGCCTGGCACCCGATGAGGCCGTGTTCGTGAACGAGGCCGAGGTGCGTGGTTCCACCCCCGTCTCAGAACTGATCTTCCTGGAGGGCAGCCGCATCTCGCGGGCGCCGTGGCAGATGCCGCAGCGCGTGCGCGGCTGGAGCGTGACGCTCGCCGGCGGCCAGCGCACCGGCGGAGTGGTTGACGTTCCGCAAGGGCGGGAGATGCTCATCGGCCGGTCCCCTCACGCCGATCTGAGCCTTCCCACCGAAAGCGCCTCGTGGGACCACTGCCGCCTGCGCCGGGAGGAGGACGGGCTGCGGGTGCTCGATGGCGGATCCACGAACGGCACCCTCGTCAATGGCGAGCCGGTGGGAGAGGACGGGGTCCTGGTCACCGGAACCGCCACGATCACGGCGGGCGGCACGGTGCTCCTCCTGCGCCGGTCCCTGGACGAGACTCCCGCCCCGGCGCCCGGCAGCCTGCACAACCTCACACCGGCGGCGACAGCGCCCTTCAACCGGCCTCCCCGCCCCGGGCAGGCCCCGGCGGGCGAGCCCCTGGTCCCGCCGAGCCGCAAGGACGTGCCGCCAGCCAGCAAGTTCAGCTACATCACGGTGCTCGCGCCCCTCGTGATGGCGGCGGCGATGGTCTTGATCCTGCGGGATATGCGCTTCGCGATGTTCGCCATGCTCAGCCCGGTCATGGCCGTGGGCATGTGGTTCGAACAAAAGCGCCGTCACGCCCGGGGCCTGAAAGAAGAGGACGAGCGTTTCGCCGGCGCGCTCCAGGGATTCGAGCAGCAGATCCGCGCAGCCGCAGCGACGGAGACCGCTCGACGCCATCGGATGATCCCCGATCCCGCGACCGTGGTCCGGCGCCCCGCACTCCCCGCCACGTCCTTGTGGCAGCGCCGCGCAGACGCCGACGACTTCCTGGCCCTGCACGCCGGCACAGGTGACGTCCCCTGGAAGCCCGAGGTGGACCGCACAGCCGGATCGCGGCTGGATGAGAAGGTGAAGGACTCCCTCGCGTCCGCGCGCCTGCAGGCCGCGCCCGTGCTCGTGGACCTGACCGACGCCGGCGTCGTGGGTATCGTCGGACCCCGGGAGGGGACTCTGGCGCTCGCGCGATCCCTCCTGGCCCAGGCCGCGGTGCACGTCGGTCCAGCCGACCTGACCATCGGCGTCTTCTGCGACGCCGGGCGAGCTGATGAGTGGGAGTGGGCCTCGTGGCTGCCGCACACGCGCCAGGCCGGCAGCAGCACGGGCGAGCGGTGGATGTCCGCGCACCGCGAGACGAGCGTGGCCATGCTGCGCACGCTCAAGGACACGGTGCAGGAGCTGCCTACGCCAGCGATGCTGGTGGTCCTGGACTCCGAGGTGCTCACGGAGGGCAGGGACGCGCCGGCACGCGCGCTGCTCGGCACGGGCCGCTCCGTACCCGGGGTCCATGTGAACCCGCAGCAGCGCCCTTCACGGGTGGCGGGCATCGTCATCGCGACCTCGGAGGAGCAGTTGCCGGCCACCTGCACCACCATCATCAGGGTCGGGGCAGACGCCGCGGCCACTGTGGACCAGCCGGAGGACCTGACCCGCGTGGAGGACGTCATCCTGGCGGGCCTGGACCAGGAGGAGGCCTTGCGCTGCGCGATGCGCGTGGCGCACTTCGATGATCCGGAGCTGAGCGTGCCCGGGGCCTCGCTGCCCCCGCTCGTGCGGCTGCCCGGGCTCCTCGGCTACGACCGCCCGGACTCGACCACAATCCGTCGCCTGTGGCAGGCTCCCACCGGCGTGTCCACGCCGATCGGCACAGGGGAGAACGGCACCCTGACCCTGGACCTGGTCAAGGACGGCCCGCACGGCCTGGTGGGCGGCACCACCGGCTCCGGCAAATCCGAGTTCCTTCGCTCGCTCGTGGCCGGGCTTGCGGCACGCAACGATCCGACCCGCCTGAACTTTATCCTCGTCGACTTCAAAGGCGGGGCCGCCTTCAAGGCATGCGAACGCCTTCCGCACACCATCGGCACAATCTCCAATCTGGACGAGCAGCTCGCCGACCGGGCTCTCCGCGCCTTGGAGGCGGAGATGGAACGCCGCCAGCGGGTCTTCGCCGAGGCCGGCGAGGGCATCGACAACCTGAACGCCTATCTGGCCACGAACCCGGCCGAGCCCATGCCCCGGCTGCTGCTCGTGATCGACGAGTTCGCCATGCTGGCCAAGGACTTCCCGGACGTGCTCAAGGCGCTCGTCAGCGTGGGTGCTGTGGGCCGCACCCTGGGTGTGCACATGATCCTGGCGACGCAGCGCCCCGCGGGCGTCGTCAGCGACGACATCCTCGCGAACACCAACCTTCGGGTGGCCCTGCGCGTGCAGAGCCGTGACGACTCCAACAACGTCATCGGTGTGCCCGCCGCCTCGGCGATCGGCCGGGCCCAGATGGGCCGCGCATTTGTGAAACTGGGTCAGGACGACATCACGCCCGTGCAGACAGCCCTCGTGACCGGACGGGCGCAGCTCGGCGGCGGCCCCGCCGTGGACGTGCGCGAGATCCGCCAGTTCGGCGTCCCCGTGCCCGCGGCGGCGCCGCCACGGTCTGCGGCCGTGGACGAGAACGACCTCGAACTCCTCATCGACGCGGTTGTCGAAGCCAACGCCGAGGCAGGATACGCCCAGCCGCGGCAGGTCTGGCCGGAGGCCCTGGGCGAGCGCGTGGAGCTGGACGGGTATCTTCCCCAGCCGGACGGCGGCCGTCCCGCCGCACCGTCAGACTCTCCTACCGACCCCGCACCCCGGCTGCTGCCGATGGTGGGCGCCGTCCGAGGTTCCACCGTCCAGGTGGCCATCGTGGACGAGCCGGAGCTGCAGCGCCAGTCCGCGGCGGGATGGGACATGTCCGTGGGCAACCTGATGCTCATGGGCGTGGCCGGCTCCGGCACGAGCACCACACTGGCCTCGATCGCGCTGACACTGGCGAAGGACGCCGATCCGGCCGAGCTGGACCTGATGATCCTCGACATGGGCTCCCGTGAGCTCGAAGCCCTGGAACGCCTGCCGCACACCGTGGCGTATGTGGGAACCGGGGCCGGCGCCAAGGAGCAGCAGGCCCGCTTCCTGCGGCACCTGCACACGGAGCTCGAGAGCCGCCGCGCCGCCCCTGGCAGGCACCGCCGCGCCGTCGTGCTGCTGGACGGCCTGGCCTCGCTGCGGGACGAGTTCCAGGACTTCGAAGGGCAGCAGCTGCTGGCTCTGCTGTATCGGGCGTACGCGGACGGTCCGGCGCTGGGACTGTCCTTCGCGGTCTCCACCACACGCGCCAAGGCGGTGCCCTCGGCCATGAACGAGGTGACGCTGCAGAAGTGGCTCTTCCGGCTGGCGGACGCCTACGACTACTCCTCGCTCGGTGTCCGGGGCAAGGAAATCCCTGCTGCGCTTCCTGGCCGCTGCGTGGATCCACTCACCTCGCTCCAGATGCATGTTGCCACCCCCGGCATCGGGATTGAGGCCGCGGTGGTTCGCGTGCGGCAACGCTGGGCGCAGGCGCCCGCGAAGACCCCGGCGATCAGGCGTCTGCCCTCCAGCGTCACGATGCAGGAGCTAGGCGTGGAACCCCGGCTCGAGGCCGAACCTTGGCTCATCCCGGTGGGAATACAGGAGGCGGACCTCTCACCGGCGTTCCTGGAGATCTACGAGGGCGAGCACGCGCTCGTCGCCGGGCCCGCCCGTTCCGGCAAGTCCACGCTGCTGCTGGCCCTGGCCGCAGCCCTGCGCGGCGCGGCCACCTCCCGCGGGCCGGCTCAGGTGTGGGGCATCTGCGATCGCCGCTCGCCCCTGGCCCTCGCCGATCTGGATCGCATAGCCGTCGGCACGGATGATGTGCCGGCCCTGCTCGCCTCCCTGCGCCTCGAGCGCGGCCCGGTGTTCCTGCTCATCGACGACGCAGAGCGCTTCGAGGACGCCGATCAATCCATCGCGGGGGCCGTGACCTCCGGGCAGCCGGGGTTGTGCGTCATCGCGGCCGGACGGGCCGGGGATCTCCGCGGGCTGTACAGTCACTGGACCAAAACGCTCCGCAAATCCCGCCTAGGCGTGCTGCTGCAACCGGATGTGGATTACGACGGCGAACTGCTGGGCGCCGCACTCCCGCGCAGGGCGCCCGTGGCGTTGACCGCCGGGCGTGGATACATCGGCGTCGGCGGGCAACTGGCACTGATCCAGTCGATGAGCGCTGAGGGCTGAGCCCGGCTGCGAGCGCCTACGACGAACGAGTGGACGGCGGGGCGCCTTGAGGAATCAAATCGAAAGCGTTGGAGAGTACGGTATGCAATTCGCACAGACGGGTCAGGCTCTGGGAGCGTCCTACCGCTTCGGCGAACGCGTGGGCTCCGGCGCCGTCGGCGAGGTCTGGACCGTCACCTCGGCCGACGGCCGGACGTTTGCCGCCAAAGTCCTGCGCCCGGAGCACGCGGACGATCCCTCGCTCGTGGAGCGGTTCGTCCGCGAGCGATCCGTCCTGCTTGGCCTGCAGGACTCGCATATCGTCACCGTGCGCGACATGGTGGTGGAGGGCGCGCGGTTGGCCATCGTCATGGACTACGTCGCGGGCGGCTCGCTGCGTGACGCGGTGAAGGAGGCCGGCCCGCTGCGTCCCCTGGACGCGTTCAACGTCGTCGCCGAAGTGTTCGACGCACTGGCTTTCGCGCACTCGCGAGGCGTGACGCATCGCGACATTAAGCCGGACAATGTGCTCCTCGCCCGCCCCTGGCCCGAGTGTGGCGCGGGCGACGTACGGGTCTCCGACTTCGGCATCTCCGACGTCGTGGGCGAGAAGATTCGCCAGACGACCGGTCTCATCGGCACCCCGCACTACATGCCTCCCGAGCTCATCAGCCAGGGCCGGTCCGGCCCGCCGGGGGATGTGTACTCAACGGGTGTCCTGCTCTACGAGCTCCTCGCCGGGCGCACTCCTTTCGCCGGGCCGGGGACGGACTTCAGCGTCGCGTACCGCCATGTTTCCTCGCGTCCGCCACGGATCCCCGTGGACGACGCGGTCTGGAACGTACTCGACCGGCTGCTGTCCAAAGACCCCGCCCAACGCCCGACGGCGAGTGAGGCCGCGGCGACGCTCCGGCGTCTCGCACCCCGCCTTGCCGGCAGCAGCCCCATCACGCGTACCGAGGCCCCGGAGGATTTCGACGCCGTCGAACGCTCGGCCACCGTCGTCCGGGGCGCCTTCACGGACGAGGACCTCACGGCCTTCGCGTCAGGCTCGCCAGTTGACCACGACGGGAAGGCTCCCGAGCTCGGGGAGGCGGACAGCGCCACCATCGCCCGTCCAATCCCGCGTCGCGAAGTGCGGCCCCGGGCCGAGGCCCGGCTGGAGGAACAGGTCGCCACCCCGTTCTGGCGCACCCGGAAAGCGCTGCTGCTCGCCGGCGCCGCGGCCCTGCTCGTCGTCGCGATGGTCGTGGGGTTCGTTGTCCTCGCACCTGCAGGTCAGCAACTGCCGCCCACCGCGGAAGGCGGCCAGATGTCCAAGCAACTGCAGGACGCGGCGCTTCCGACCGGCCTGACAATCTCGCGGGAGGCCTCCTATGAGCCGTCCTCCGGTCAGATCCGCTTGACTGTGTCGTACGCGGCGCAGAAGGCGCCGCTATCCGGTGAATTCCTTGAGGTGATCCCGGGCCTGGCCGATGGGGAAGCGTGCCCGGCGGTCACGTGGGACGGCGCTTCGGTGAGCAGGAATCAGGCCTCGATCACCGGCCTTGACGTCGAGTGCGGCTGGAAGGTCTCGGGGTTGGAGGTCCCGGCGGGAGGGGCAGTCCAGGTCACCGCCAAGGTGTCAGTGTCGCCCGCAGACCAGCAGGCCCTCGATGCGTGGCTGACGGCCGGGTCCGAGGCGACGACGGCCGCGGCGCAGGACCCTGCAGTCAAGGGCACGGCCTATCCCGTCCAGCGACTGAAGGGCGTGGAGGTGCGCACCCCGGCGCGCGTCGTGACCCCCAGCCCGCTGAAGATCACCCTGGTGCCAGTGTGGGCCGGCGGCGCCGACGAGCTGAACCCGCTCTATGTCAGTCCCGCGTCGGGCAAGCCCTCGCAGATGCTCGCCGCGGTGAGCGGCGGCGAGAAGGGGGTACGGTTCTCCGACGGCTGCGGCGGGGCGCTCGCAGTGGACAGCGCGGGGCTCACCGTGACGGCCCTGCAGATCACGCCCCAGTGCACCGTGCGCGCCAGCGTCGGGAACTTCACCGAGCTGCAGTCCCCGAGCTTCGGGATCACGTCCCGGGAGAACTCGTAAGACCGAGGGCTCGTAGGGCTGAGGGATCGTAGGGCTGAGGGCCCGGGGCTTGCCCCGCGGGGCCATTACTCTGGCGTGGATGTGCGCGCCGCATGGCCCGCCCGAGCCGCTGTCACGCGAGCCGCACGACTCGCCGGATCGTCGGGGCCGCTGTAGCCCGAGCCGCACGACTCGCCGGATCGTCGGGGCCGTTGCTGTCCGAGCCGCACGACTCGCC
>NZ_KK211133.1:0-1551 GCF_000620385.1 Arthrobacter sp. 9MFCol3.1 | reverse complement strand
GTCCGAGCCGCACGACTCGCCCGATCGTCGGGGCCGTTGCCGTCCGAGCCGCACGGCCCACCCGGCCGTCCGGGCCGCTGTCACGCGGCGACCACGGGATCTGTGGGTCGGAAGTATGTGTTCCGGCGGGGTGTCTGGGCGGGGTCGAGGTGGGGTGGCGGGATGAACCAGGGGATGCCGGTCCGCATCTTGATGTTCCAGTGTTCCTTGTGGATCACGTGGTGGTGATGGGAGCAGAGCAGGGTTCCGTTCCCGGTTCCGGTGGTTCCGCCGCGGGACCAGTAGGTGATGTGGTGGGCCTCGCACCAGGGTGCGGGGATGGTGCAGCCGGGGAAGGCGCAGCCGCGGTCCCGGGCGGTGATGGCCTTGCGGATGTGCGGCGGGAAGACCCGGGAGGCGCGGCCGATGTCCAGGACCTGGCCCTTCCCGCCGAGGAGGACCGGGATGATGTCGGCGTCGCAGGCGATTTTGCGGATGGTGCCGGTGGTGACGGGGCCGGTGAACAGCAGTGAGCCGGTCTGCTGCGGCGCCCCTGTGCTGTGCGGGGAGCGGGGTCCGCGGCGCGGGGCGCCTGCTGTGGCGCCGCGGGAGTCCTGGAGCCGGGTGAGCAGGTCGCGGTAGTCGATGGTGGCCATGACCTGGGGCCGGAGCCCGCCGGCGGCGGGCAGCCCTCCGTTTGCCAGTGCCGCCTTGCAGGCGCCGACCAGCCCGTCGAGCAGCCGTTGCGGCCGGGAGCGGAGGTCCAGGGCCGGCAGCGAGGGGTCCTCTTCGGCCGTGGCGGGCTCATCAGCCGCGCAGGGCGCATCCGCCGGGCCGGTGTCGGCCCGGACGGCCCCGGGAGTGCCAACGCCGGCAGCACTCGTGCCGCCACCGGATGCCGCGCCGGCAGGGCTGTTCCCGGCGTCGGGGCCGGTGCGGGGGTTGGTGGCGGTGTTCATCACGGTGATCAGGTGTTCGAACTGGTCCGCGGTGGCGAAGATTTCCAGGTGCTGCAGGCCGTGGCGGGGTTTGCGGAGGAAGGCGCCCTGGAGCTGGCGGAGCAGTTCTTCGGAGGGTTCGGCGCCGTCCTGGTCCAGCGCCTCGGCCCAGCTGCGGCTGACGCGGGCGAGGAAGTCGGTGTCGTTCTCGGCCGCGGTGCGGGTCAGGGCGTGCTCCATCGCCGCTGCGGCCTCGGGGAGGCAGCTGTGCCGGACCCGGTCCAGGGCGAGCGTGATGAGGGTCGCGGCCCGGGACGCGACCTCGCCGGCCGCGACGGCGGCTCCGAGCTCCGGGTGCACGGCCGGCATGGGCCGGCCGGTGAGTCCCTGCCGGGGCAGCAGGGTGTCGGCGAGGCAGAGCCGGCGCTTGGCCTCCGCGGCGCCGATCCGCAGCCGCGCCCGCAGGAACTCCGCCGTGTTCCGGTACCCGTCATCCAGCACCGATTCCGGCACCGCCGTACCGGACACGCCGGCAGTCGCCGCCGTTCCAGGGGTTCCGGCGGGCGCAGCACCAGACACGCCGCAGGTCACGGCCCCTACCGACGTCCCGGAGGGAGCCGAAGGCAAGGAGGTG
>NZ_JIBJ01000024.1:0-42678 GCF_000620385.1 Arthrobacter sp. 9MFCol3.1 | reverse complement strand
CTCGAGGACGGACAGCAACCGCTGGTGCATTCGGATCAGGGTTTCCAGTACCGGCACATCTCCTGGCGCGTTCTTCTGGAGGGTGCCGGCGCGGTTCAATCGATGTCCCGTAAGGGCAACTGCTACGACAACGCGGTGATCGAGAACTTCTTCGGTCACCTCAAGGAAGAGCTCTTCCACCATGTCCGGTTCATCAGCACCGACGCACTGGCAGAGGCGCTGCACGAATACATCCGCTGGTACAACACCGAAAGAATCTCAACAAAGCTCGAGGGCCTGAGCCCGCTGCAATACCGGACCCAGGCCCTCGCAGCCTAGGCTCTTACCAACCAGTCCAACTTTCGGGGACCAGTTCATCCTTAGCGCTGGACATTTCCCTTCTTGCCGCGCGCCGGCCTGGGACATGCCCTCGGTTGGCCCTGGCCCGTGGACATAGTGGCGTTATGTCCAGTCCTCGCGGCCGGGGTTGGAGATGTCCCTTCTTGCCGCGCGCCGGCCCCGGACATGCCCCGCCCTGCTCCTCAGCACTGGACATGTCCCGCGGACAACCAGCCGGGACCGCCGACACTTAACGGCAGAAGGCCGGTCCCGTTTCCGGGGCCGGCCTTCGTGGTTGCTGCTGGGAATCCCTAGCGGGAACGCTGGCGCAGGCGCTGCATGTCAAGGATGACGACGGCCCGCGCTTCCAGGCGCAGCCAGCCGCGCTGCACGAACTCAGCCAGAGCCTTGTTGACCGTCTCACGGGAGGCGCCGACCAGTTGGGCGAGCTCTTCCTGCGTCAGTTCGTGGGCGACCAGAACACCGTCGGTCGCCGGGCGGCCGAAGCGGTCGGCCAGGTCCAGCAGCGCCTTGGCCACACGGCCCGGGACGTCGGAGAAGACGAGGTCGGAGAGGGAGTCGTTCGTGCGGCGCAGGCGGCGTGCCAAGGCCTGCAGCAGCTGGGCCGAAACCTCGGGGCGGGTGCGCAGCAGCGCATTGAGGCTCTCGTTCTTCAGGCCGGCGAGACGCGTCTCGGAAACGGCAGTTGCCGTGGCCGTGCGCGGGCTGGGATCGAAGAGCGCCATTTCGCCGAAAAGTTCGCCCGGGCCGAGGATGGCCAGCAGCGATTCGCGGCCGTCTGGCGACGTGCGGCCGAGCTTCACCTTGCCGGAGACAATGAAGTAAAGCTGGTCACCCTGATCGCCTTCCCGGAATACCGAGGCACCGCGTGAAAGGTCCACCTCGGTAAGTTCGTCCGTCAGCAGACGGAACGCCTCGTCGTCGAGCGTGGCGAAAAGGGGTGCGCGGCGCAATACCTCGATATCCATGAAATCTCCTGACTAGCTGTGTCGGCTGGGGCGCTTCAGCCATTCTTTCAGAATTTTGGAGCTTCTGTGACGTAGTTGGCACGGAAACGCCCGAAGGGGCCGAAAGCGCACGGCTGGGGAAGTCCGCGCAGATCCCTGTGCAGGCTGGCGGCCGGTCGGCAAACGTTCAGCTTACACCGGTACAATCGTCGCTGAACTGTCTGTGAGGAGCCCCGGTGTTTGGCTTGACCATTTTGGACCTGGTGTTGGTTGTGGCGCTCTTGTCCTACCTGATCCACGGCCTTCGCAACGGCTTCCTCGTGACGCTCGGAGGCATCGCGGGATTCGCGGCAGGCGCCGTCGCCGCATTCGTCTCCGTTCCCATCGTCAGCGGCCTCGTGGAGGACAGCGGCTGGCGCCTGACCGCCATCGTTGCCACCGCCGTCCTTCTGATGATCGTGGGCAACGGCCTTGGCACCATGATCGGGCGGCGGATCCGCAGCGTGGTCCCCTTCAGCCCCCTGCGGGCGGCGGACCGCCTCGTGGGCGGAGGCGTGAACGTGGTGGTGTCTGCCCTCGTGATGTCGATGCTGGCGTTCAGCATCGGGGCCCTGGGCGTGCCGTTCGTATCCCAGCAGCTCGCAGAATCCAAAGTCATCAGGTTCATCGACGGCGTGACGCCGATGCCGGTCAAGGCATCGATGGCCCAGCTGCGCTCCGCCGTGATCGGCGAGGGCATCCCCACCCTGCTGGACGGCTTTGGCCAGAGCCAGCCCGTTGCCGTTCCGGACACCAGCACGGACACGCCGGCGCTCAACAAGGCCGCCGCGTCAGTGCTCAAGATCGCCGGAACCGCCTACCAGTGTGGCCAAAACCAGACCGGAACAGGCTTTGTGGTCGCCCCCGGGCGGGTGGTGACCAACGCTCACGTGGTCGCCGGGGTCGACGAACCGGTGGTGGAGACGCCCGGTGGCCGCGCACTGCCTGGGCGCGTTGTGTACTTCGACGCCCAGCACGACCTCGCAGTCGTGGCGGTAGACGGCCTGCGCTCGGAACCCCTCGCTCTGGCCGCCGACCTGCCGTCCGGCAGCGCCGCGGCCTTCGCCGGCTATCCGCACGGCGGGCCCTTCCAGTCCAAACCGGCCACAGTCCAGGACATCGCCACGGTGCTGGTCCCGGACATCTATGGCAAAAATGCGTCGCCGGAGGACGTCTACCGGCTGGCGGGCGACGTGCAGCCGGGCAACTCCGGGGGCCCGCTCCTGACCATGGACGGGCAGGTGGCCGGGGTGGTCTTTGCCAAGGCCACAACCGAGTCCTCGCTCGGATTTGCGATCACCATGAATGACCTGAGCCCCGTGGCGGCGCAGGCGCCGGGTCTGGGCAGCGCCGTCTCGTCCGGACAGTGCATCAAGAAGTAGCCGGACCGCCACAGTAGCCGGACCGACAGTCAGGCTGGCGCCACTCAGGCTGGAGCCGCACTCAGGCTAAAGCCACTCCAGGCTCTGCCCGTGCGGGCCCGTGATGGCCGCCGGCTGGCCGTCCTGCAGCAGCAGGAACCGGCCGCGGAGCCGGGCGTCATCCATTTCCGGGACCACGCTGGACCCGTCCGCCTGCGCAACCACCATGTGGCCTTCGTTCGAGAGCCAATGGCAGCCCCGCTCCGCGGCAAGATCCGCCATGGTGCGCCGGAACCGGGCGCGGCCGCCAGCATCCAGGTACGCCATGACGGCGCTGTGGAATACCACCAGGACGGCGTCGGCCGGGGCGCGGTCGGCGAGGGCCGCAAGTTTTTCGTTGAGGTCGCCGGCCACCAGCAGCGGCGGCCGTTCCCTGGCAATGGCGATCGCCTGGCGCAGCCGTTCAAGCCGGAACTCCTGCTCCGGCCAGACGAGGGCTTCGAGCCAGGCGACGTCGTCCGGGTTGCGCACGTCCAGGGGGTTGAGGTCGATCCCGGCACGCCAAACCACCCGGGGAATTTCCGCCGGCAGCGGCACCGGGCCCGAGGTGACGCAGCGCAGGACCGGGAACGTGCCAGGCTGAGCGCCATCCGGAACCAGCCGCGTCGTCCTTGCGTCCGCCGCCGGGCCCGAACCCGGCTCATCCGGTCCGCCGGCCCCAGCGTCGACAAACTCGTAGCCGTAGCGGTCAGGAAACAGGGCCAGCCCGGCCGAGGCGCCCACCTCGATGAGGGCCAGCGGCCGGCCCTCCGTTGCGGAAATCTGCGCGAGTGAGGGCAGCAGGGTGGCGCAGCGCCCGGCCTCGTTCGTCTGCGTGGACCGGGACAGTACGATTTCCGAGACCGCGGCCCAGTGACTGTCCAGGAATTTCCGGAAGTCGGGGTAGGGGCTGACCTGCGCGCCCAGGAAGCGGGCCGCTGCGAGGATCAGCAGGGGCTGGCGCTTATTGTGCGGCCACTGATCGATCCGCCGGATCAGCTCGGCGTCCCCGGCGATCCCCACGGCCCACGCGGCATAGCAAGGGGAGGAAGCAAGCGCGTCGGTCGTGCCGAAGTGCCGGTACCACTGCGCTGTGTCCGAAGCAGTGTCCGAAGCAGTGTCCGGCGCCGTGCCCGCGGCCGGCTGCGCGGCCGGTCCGGGATTCCCGGACGGATCTGCGGCGGGATCCCCGGACGCTTCCGACGCCGCCGCGGGTTCCACGGGGGACATGCTCAGTCCTCGGCCGCGTGCAGCCCGGCGAGGTATTCCACCGCGAAGCGGTAGCCCAGGATCCCGGCGCCGGCGATCACGGCCTTGCTGATGTCCGAAAGGTAGGAATGGTGCCGGAAGGGCTCGCGGGCGTGAACATTGGTGATGTGCACCTCGACCGTCGGCAGGGCAACAGCGGAAATGGCGTCCCGGATGGCCACGGACGTGTGCGTGTAGGCGCCGGCGTTGAGCACGATTCCCACCGCCTTCCCGCGTGCGGCGTGGATGGCGTCCACCAGGGCGCCCTCGTGGTTGGACTGGAAGCACTCGACGTCCAGGCCGTGCGCGGCGCCGGCGTCTTTGGCGAGCTGTTCGACGTCGGCCAGCGTCGCAGTCCCGTATTTCTCCGGCTCGCGGGTGCCGAGCAGATTCAGATTGGGTCCGTTGAGAACCAGGATGGTGCCGCGGCCGGCAGCGCTGGCGGAGGTGGCTTCAGTCATGTCTGCAAATCTATCGCGCCGCGGCCGGCACGCGCTGTTCGTTACTGCCAATCGGTTCGCTACTGCGGAACTTTCCGCCGCGGCCGCGTATACAGACAGGATTGACGACGACGGCGGCGACGCCCACCGGGGTGGGCAGCGCCGCCGTCGAACCCATATCGGACGAGCCGGCTATTTCTTCAGCGACTGCGCGATCTGGGCCATGACCGTGTTGTCCGCCAGGGTGGTCGCGTCGCCCACTTCGCGGCCTTCGGCGACGTCTTTGAGCAGGCGGCGCATGATCTTGCCGGACCGGGTCTTGGGCAGTTCCGGCACCACGAGGATGGTCTTTGGTTTGGCGATCGGGCCGATCTCCTTGCCGACGTGGTTGCGGAGTTCCTGGACGATCGCGTCGCCGGAGTCCACGGCATCGCCGCGCAGGATCACGAAGGCGACGACGGCCTGGCCGGTGGTCTCGTCCGCGGCGCCCACGACGGCGGCTTCCGCCACCGCGGGGTGGGACACCAGGGCGGACTCGATTTCCGCGGTGGAGAGGCGGTGGCCGGAAATGTTCATCACATCATCCACCCGGCCCAGCAGCCAGAGGTCGCCGTCCTCGTCCTTCTTGGCGCCGTCGCCGGCGAAGTACATGGTCTCGAAGCGGGACCAGTACGTTTCCTTGAACCGCTCCGGATCGCCCCAGATCCCGCGCAGCATGGCGGGCCACGGTTCGCGGATCACCAGGAAGCCGCCGTGGCCGTTGGGCACGGATTCGCCGAGCTCGTCCACGACGTCCACGGCGATGCCCGGCAGCGGGACCTGGGCCGAGCCGGGCTTGGTGGCCGTCACGCCGGGCAGCGGGGCGATCATCTGCGCCCCGGTTTCGGTCTGCCACCACGTGTCCACGATCGGCGCGGGGTTTTGCTTCCGCTCGCCGTTCTTGCCGGCGTTGCCGCCGATGACCTCGCGGTACCACATCCAGGCTTCGGGGTTGATGGGTTCGCCGACGGAACCGAGGACCCGGATCGAGGAGAGGTCGGACTTGGCCGGGATCTCGTTGCCCCACTTCATGAAGGTGCGGATGGCGGTGGGGGCGGTGTAGAGGATGGAGACCTTGTACTTCTCCACGATCTCCCACCAGCGGCCCTGGTGCGGCGAATCCGGGGTGCCCTCGTACATGACCTGGGTGGCGCCGTTGATGAGCGGGGCGTAGGCGACGTAGGAGTGCCCGGTGATCCAGCCGACGTCGGCGGTGCACCAGTAGACGTCGGTCTCCGGGTGGAGGTCGAAGACCGCCTTGTGCGTGTAGGCGCCCTGCGTGAGGTAGCCGCCGGTGGTGTGCAGGATGCCCTTGGGCTTGCCCGTCGTGCCGGAGGTGTAGAGGATGAACAGCGGGTGTTCGGAGTCGTGCCCGACGGCGGTGTGCTCGGCCGACGCGGTCCCCACGGTGTCCGCCCACCAGTGGTCCCGGCCCTCGTGCCAGTCCACGTCCTGGCCGTTGCGCTTGACCACCACGACGTTCTGCACGGTGTGCCCGCTGCCGTCTCCCTCATGGGACAACGCGTCGTCGACAGCCGGCTTCAGTGCGCTGGGCTTGCCGCGGCGAAAGGTGCCGTCGGCCGTGACCACGAGCTTGGCCTCGGCGTCGTCGATCCGGGAGCGCAGGGCTTCGGCGGAGAAGCCGCCAAAGACCACGGAGTGAATCGCGCCGATCCGGGCGCAGGCCAGCAGCGTGATGACGGCCTCGGGAATCATGGGCAGGTACACGGCCACGCGGTCGCCCTTGGCCACGCCGAGGGACTCGAACGCGTTCGCGGCCTTCTTCACTTCCTCGGTCAGCTGCGCGTACGTGTACGTGCGGGTGTCGCCGGGCTCGCCTTCGAAGTAGATGGCCACCCGGTCCCCGTTGCCGGCCTCGACGTGCCGGTCCAGGGCGTTGTAGGCGGCGTTGACCTCGCCGCCGACGAACCACTTCGCGAACGGCGGGTCGGACCAGTCCAGCGCCTGGCTGAAGTCCTTGGACCAGCTGAGCAGCTCGCGGGCCTGCTTCGCCCAGAACGCGGGACGGTCGGCGTCGGCCTCGGCGTACTCGGCGGCGGTGGCCACTGCGTTCGCGGCGAACTCGGCCGACGGCGCAAACCGGCGGTTCTCCTGGGACAGGTTTTCGAAGGCATCGCCCTGGGGCGCCTGCATTGCGGTGGATACGGGAGTCTGCTGGGACATGGTGAACCTCATCATTCATCGATCCGTGCTGCGCGGACGTTCGTGGTGCCTCCGCGCCGTGCCGCATGCGCGACGTCGGGCGGCGGCAGACCGCGGCAGTGCCGCTAGCGCTGTCTGGAATCAACACTAATACGTGGGTCCGACCAAACGTGCGCCCCGTCACAAACAGCACCGTGAGCGGTGTTTGTTAAGCGCCGAGTGGTCTGTCGCCGGCGCCGGGCGGCGGGCCGGGGCAAGCGTCCGCGATTCGGAAATCCGGGGAATTCTGCTGCGTCCGCCCTCGGCTTGTCAGCTAGTGATCGGCCAGTCACTTGGCTAGGCTGAGATGAAGTTGTGACATCCGATGGAGGCGACAGGACCGCTGGCGGTTCTGTCCTTGCCTGCCGTTAGACGGCGCTGTCCAGGGCGCCGCCATGCTAAGGAGATACGGAATGAACGAGCAAGACAACGGGCAACTCCGGGCGCCCGCCCAGAACCAAGGTGGAACGGCGCAGCCGGGGCCCGCCGGGTTCGGGGATGCGCCACGCTTCACGGTGGACAAGAAGACCGGGAAGAAGAACGAAGCACTCCTCGGTCCGTTCACCATCCGTGACCTCACCGTTTTCGGCTCGACGCTCCTTCTCTTCATCGCCTCGCTGATTCCGATGTTTGCCTTCGCCTACAACCTGTGGAACCTGGGCAGCCTGTTCTTCCTGGGCCTGGGCATCGTGCTGCCGCTCATTGTCACCGCGTTGTTCGTGGCCCGCCGCCTCAGCCCGTCGACCAAGATCCGGATCGGATCCCTGTCGATCGACCAGTTCGCGTCCGTTGTGGCGTCCTTCACGCTGGCCTTCTTTTTCCTCGCGGCCGCCGGGGCGTTCGTGCCGAGCATGCTGATCGCGCTCCTGGGCGCCTTGGGGCTCTTCGCCGCCACGGTGCTGGCCCGCTGGATTCCGTTCTTTGCCGGCGACTTCCTGGGCCGGGAGGATGCGCCTGCCCACGTGGTTGCCCGCGAATCTTCTGTCCCGGTGCGGAAGCCCCGAGCGCCCAAGGCGCCGAAGCAACCGAAACAATCCAAGCTGACCAAGGACACCGCGGGTACAGGCGCAGCCGGGGCGGGCGCCTCTTCGGCGGCCGCAGCCGGTGCGGCGGCGTCCGGCGCGGTTGCGTCGGGGGAGGCCGCGTCCGGCGCGGCTGCGGGCTGGGCCAAGCGTCCGGGCACCGGCAGCCAGGCGGCCATGCCGGCGGCAACCGCACCTGCCGGGCCCGCTGCCGGGGCAGCGGCGGCGGGAGCGGCGTCCGCTGCGGCGCCCAGCGCTGCGGCTTCCGGCGCACCGGAGACCCAGGTCTCGGGCGTCGTGCCAGCGGCTGCCCCGGCACCGACGGCCTCGTCGACGCCGTCGACGCCGGCCCAGACTGCGGAGCCCGCTCCGTCCGCCGCGGACAAGACCCGGACCGCCGGTGCCGCTGCCGCCGGGGCTGCCGCGGGCGCCGCTGCCGGTGCCGCGGGCGCTGGTGCGCAGCCCGCTCCCGCCGCGGAACAGACCCAGGCCGCCGCCGTTCCGGCAGCTGCCGGCAGCAGTGCCCCCACCACGGTCAACCCCCAGGTCCGGCCGCAGGAACAAGCCCGGCCGCAGGAGCCCATCGGCGCGACCGTTGATCCCGCCAGCCGGCCCGCGGAGGACGATGTCCACCCCGTGCACGAGGCCTTCTGGTTCGCCGTCGCACAGCCCCGCACCGCCGTCGACGAGCGCACCGGTGCCCCGGCGTTCGTCATTGAACCCGGCGGCTGGGTCCTTGCCCTGGAGGACCGCGGCAACGAGTTCCTGGTCCAGCACACTGACGGCCGGCTCGGCGTTTTGCGGGACCTCAGCAACATCGAACGCGGTTAGCCCACCCCGTGACAACGGAATCCGGCGCCACGGAATCCGGCAGCGCGGTCCCCGGGACCCCGAACCCGGGGAGCGCCAAGCCGGGTGCGCCGCGGGCGTCAGGAGAGTCGGTGCTGGCGCTCAAGCGCCGCGCGCGTCGGATCAACCGGGAACTCGCGGAACAGTACCCCTACGCCCACGCGGAGCTGGACTTCCGCACGCCGTTCGAGCTCGTGATAGCCACCGTGCTGTCCGCACAGACCACAGACGTGCTGGTCAACCAGATCACGCCCCTGCTGTTCGCGCGCTACCCGGATGCTCGGCGGATGGCGGAGGCGGATCCGGCCGAGCTGGAGGCCATCATCAAACCCACCGGCTTCTTTCGCGCCAAGGCCAGAAATCTCCTGGCGCTGTGCAACCGGCTGGTGGACGAGTACGACGGCGAGGTGCCGGGCCGGCTCGCGGACTTGGTGACGCTGCCCGGCGTCGGGCGGAAAACCGCGAACGTTGTGCTGGGCAATGCCTTCGGCATTCCAGGCATCACGGTGGACACCCACTTCGGTCGCCTGGCCCGGCGCTTTGGCTGGACGGAGTCCGATGATCCGGTCCGGATCGAGTCCGACGTCGCCGCGCTGTTCGAGCCCAAGGACTGGACCATGCTCTCGCACCGCGTCGTCTTCCACGGCCGCCGCGTCTGCCACGCCCGCAAACCGGCCTGCGGCGCCTGCGCCGTGGCTAGCTGGTGCCCCAGCTACGGTGCCGGCGAGACCGACCCGGAGAAGGCCCGGAAGCTGCTGAAGTACGAACTCGCCCCGGGGCAGGAGGAACTGCTGGCCCGGCTGCTGGCCGAGACGCACCGCGCCGCGGAAATCCGGATGGAATCGCAGAGGAATCAGCCGTGACCGCGCGCCAGGACCTCGTCGATCTCGTCGCCGCGGTGGAAGCGGGCACGGCGCCGGCCCCGGATCCGCGCTGGCGGGAACTCGCCGTCGAACCCGGTGAGCGGGTCCGCAGGGCCGCGGTGCTGATGCTCTTTGGTGCGCTGGACAACGTCCCCGCGGTGTCCGAGAAGTTGCTCGCTCCGGCCGATTTGGACGTGCTGCTGCTGCAGCGGGCCCAGACGCTGGACGACCATCCCGGGCAGGTGGCGTTTCCCGGCGGCGGCATCGATCCGGGTGAGTCCGTGGTGGACGCGGCCCTCCGTGAGGCGGAGGAGGAGACTGGCCTGAACCCTGCGGGCGTGGACGTCCTCGGCGTGATGCCTGAACTGGCCCTGCCCCGGGGCAATTTCCTGGTGACCCCGGTCCTGGCCTGGTGGGCTGCCCAGTCGCCGGTCCGGGTGGTGGACTACGGTGAATCCGCGCAGGTGTTCCGTGTCCCGGTCCGGGACCTGCTGGACCCGGACAACCGGGTGATGGCCACGGTCAGCCGGGCCGGCCAGACCTTCCAGAGCCCGGCCTTCACCGTCAACGGCGTCGTGGTGTGGGGGTTTACCGGGATGATCCTGAACCAACTCTTTGAACAGCTGGGCTGGGCCGTGCCGTGGGACCGCGCACGGCTGTACGGGATCGATGTGTAAAGCCCGCAGGGCGCCTGCCAGCCGGCCGTTCTGCTAGCCGGCCGGTCTGCTAGCCGGCAGCCACCGGGCTGCCTGCCCGGGGAGCCAGCGCCCGTCCTCCCGACCTGCTGGTGGCGACCCGCCGGTGAGCGTCTGAACGATCCACAACCAGGCCGGTCGCGGCGTTCTCGCGCACGGCGTTGATGCCCGCCGCGGCGCTTTTGATGGAGCTGAAGAGCGGGGACACGGCCACTACTGTGCCATCCGCCGCCGTCAGCCTGAAGAAATATGCCTTGTCGCCAGCCTGCGCGATCTCAAAAATGCCAGCCAAACCGCTGCCTCCCCAATTTCCTTGCGTCGTTGCAATAGCCGGCGGATCGTACGGGAATTTCGCCGGCCTTTCCGAGGGTAGCCCGGTGACGGAGCGCACACAACGCTACCGACGGGTACGTTACAGGCGGTGACTTGGGTCACTCATTTGGCGTTGTCGTACGAGTCCACGACGGCCACACTGACTGGAAATTCGACCGGAATCCGGCCGAACAACAGCTCCTTGGCGGCAGCCGCGGAGTCCTCAATCGCCTTGATGCAGTCTCCGACCGCGCTTTCAGGGCAGTGCACCATCACCTCGTCGTGGAGGAAGAACACAAGTTCGCCAGCGGCGGCGCCTTCCGCCCGTACGGCACGAAGCCGGCGTCGCAGCTCCGCGAGCCAGCACGCCGCCCAGTCCGCGGCCGAGCCCTGGACCACGAAGTTCCGGGTGAAGCGGCCCCGCGAGCGGGCGGTCGAGTCCGCCCGGCGCTGTTCTTCCGCGGTGGTGGAGTGCTGGCTCTGCAGCCAGCGCTCCGACGGCGGCGGGCTGCTCCGGCCCAGGCGTGAGGTGACGGTCCTGCCGGCTTCGCCGTCGCGGGCGGCCTGCTCGACGAAGCCCACGGCGCGGGGGTAGGTGCGGGCCAGCTGGGGCATCAGCCGGCCGGACTCGCCCGTGGTCGCCCCGTAGATTGCCCCGAGGAGGGCCACCTTCGCCTTGGCCCGGTTGCCGCCGAAGCCTTGGGCGGCAATGCCGGCATAGAGGTCCTTGTCCCGCGCAGCCTCGGCCATTTTGGAATCCTGTGCCAGTGCCACGAGCACGCGGGGTTCGAGCTGCGAGGCGTCGGCAACGATCAGTTTGTGGCCGGGATCGGCGTGGACCGCCCCGCGGACCTGGCGCGGGATTTGCAGCGCCCCGCCGCCCCGCGACGCCCACCGGCCCGAGACCACGCCGCCCACCACGTACTCAGGCCGGAACCTGCCGTCCTTCACCCAGGTATCAAGCCATGCCCAGCCGTTCGCCGCGTGCAGACGGGCCAGCTTCTTGTAGGCCAGCAGCGGCACGATCGCGGGGTGGCTGGATTCTTTCAGCTCCCATTGGCGGGTGGTTTTCACTTCGATGCCGTTGCGGTGCAGGGCGCGCATGAGCTCCTGCGGGGAGTCCGGGTTCAGCGCCGGCGACTTCAGCAGCAGCCTCAGTTCGGCCGTGAGCGATTCGAGTTTGGCCGGACGCTGGCCGGGAACCGGGCGGGGTCCCAGGTGTTCCGCGAGGATCTGCTCGTGGAGTTCCTCCCGCCACGGGACGCCGGTGTGCTGCATTTCGGCGGCGATCATGGCCCCGGCGGATTCCGCCGCGAGCAGCAGCTGGAGCCGTTGGCGCCGGCCGGCGTCAGGAACGACGTCCGTGCCGGGCGCCGTGCCGGGCGCCGTTCCCGCCTGGCGAAGTGCCTCCTGCTGCGCGGCGTACTCGGTGCGGAGAGCCTCAAGGGTTTGGCCGGGACGCTGACCGGGGGCCGGGGCATCGAACAGGGCCCCCTGTTCCGGCGGCGGGGCAGGAGGCTGCAGCCCCCGGGGCGGCTGGTGTAGCTCGTCGTCCTGGGTCAGCTTCTCCGCCGCCTGGGCGTAGCCGGTGTGGGCGGTGAACTCCGAGTGGGCCAGGATTGAACCGCACAAGGTGAGGTCGTAGCAGCGCTCGAGCTCCACCCCGGCGCGCAGCAGCGCGGGATACCAGTCCTGCGTACGGTGCCAGATCCAGCGCGGCTGCCGCGCCTCAAGCTCGCGCACAACTCCGGCGAGGTCGCCGGCCCTGACAACCCGGGGTTCCGGATTGGAGGGTTCGGGCACGCCATCGGTCGTGAGTTGCTGCAATGCCGCGCCATCGGCGTGGGCGGCGAGCAGCAGGTACATAGGGTCAATTCTGCCCTGCTCCGGTACATGGTCCGTGCCCATTTCCCCCGGCGGCGGGTAGAGGGAAGCCGCCAGACTTGTCCACATAGCCCACGACGGCGGTTCCGCCGCGCTTCCGGCCCGGGCACAGTGGCAGCATGAACAGGCACCAGCACCGTGGTCCAGGCTCGCCGCCACCGGCGGCGCATGAGCCCTGGACCCCCGGGGATTCCGCGGAAACCCTGCTCGTCACCGGGGTCGATGCGCTGCGCAGCGAGGTGGAACGCATCGTGGCAGCGGCCGGAGGCCAGCTGCGGACGGTGCAGGACGTTGCCGAGGCCGCGCCGTTTTGGGACGCAGCGGCCGCCGTGCTGGTGGGCAGCGACATCCGCGGGTTGCCGCCCCGGCGACGGGCCCCTGCGGTGCTGCTCGGCCTCGAAGGTGATGGAGAAGGGTTGTGGCATCTGGCCGCCGCCGTCGGGGCCGAACGTGTCGCGGTGCTGCCGGACGCGGCGGCCTGGCTGGCGGAATACCTGAGCCGGTCCCGGGCGCCGGAAGCCGGCGGACTCGTGCTGGGTCTCACCGGCGGCTGCGGCGGGGCCGGGGCCACGACAGCTGCCATCTGGATCGCGCAGGCCGCCGCCGGGGCCGGGGTCCGGGTGCTGCTGATCGACGGCGACCTCTGGGGCGGGGGCCTGGAACTGGCGCTGGCCGCCGAGGACGCCCACGGGCTGCGCTGGCCGGATCTTGCCGGGGTGAGCGGCAGTATCGACCCCGCCCAGCTGGAGGAGTCGCTGCCGGTCGCCGGTGGATTCTCCTTCCTGTCGTGGCCGGGAACCCGGGACCGGGCCGCCGGCGGGGACGCGACCACGGTGGCCGCGGTTCTCGACGCCGCCCGCCGCGGCTACGAATTGGTGGTGCTGGATATCGGCCGGGAACGGGAAGCCTTGCGGGCCTTCGCCGGCGAATGCGACCGGATGATCGTCGTGGCGCCCGCCCGGCTGCGGGCCGCCGTCGCCACGGCCTGGCTGCTGCAGGAGCTTCCACCCGTGGACACCGCGCTCGTGATCCGGGCCAGTCACGGCGCCGCCTTGGATGCGCCGCTGATCGCCGGCTCCGTGGGGCTTGTCCTTCAGGGCATCATGCCGGACATCAAGGATCTGGCCGGGGCTACGGAACTCGGCCGCCTACTCGAAACCGGCCGGCACCGCGCCGTCCGCCGGTTCGCGGCCGGAGTCCTTGAGCTGAACGGAGGAGATGAGGCATGAGTGCCCATGCGGCCGCAGGACCGGCAGAACCGGAACGTCCGGCCCGCCGGGCACCGGGCCGCCGCCGCTCGCAGGGATTTCTCGACGAGACGCTGCTGGAGTCCGTACGCGAGTCCGTCATGGCCGATGCCTCCCCGGTGACCGCGTCAAGGGTCGCGGCGGCGGTCCAGGCGAGCGGGCGGCTGCTTGGCACGGCCGGGGCCCTGGCCGCCGTGGAGAGCATCAGCGCGGAACTGAACGGACTGGGTCCCCTGCAGCCGCTCACCCGGGACCCCGCCGTGACGGACATCTTCGTCAACGGGCCGGACTCGGTCTGGCTGGACCGCGGCCACGGTCTTGAGAAGGCGCCGGTCGTCTTTTCCGGGGAACCGCAGGTCAGGGCCCTCGCCGCGAGGCTGGTGGCAGCCGGCGGCCGCCGCCTGGATGACGGTTCGCCCTGCGTCGATGTCCGGCTCGACGGCGGCTACCGGGTGCACGCGGTGCTGCCGCCGATTTCCACGGCCGGGACACTCCTGAGCGTGCGGATCCGGCGGGCCACGGTTTTCTCCATGCCCGAGCTGCAGCGCGCCGGCATGTTCGGGACCGGGACGCTCGGGAGCCTGGTCCAGTCCGTGCTCGAACGCATGGTGGCGTCCAGGCTGAGCTTCCTCATCAGCGGGGCCACCGGTTCGGGGAAGACCACGCTACTGGCGACGCTGCTGGGATTGTGCCACCCCGGGGAGCGGCTCGTCCTGATCGAGGACGCCGCAGAACTAAATCCCGTCCACCCGCACGTCGTCTCGCTGGAATCCCGGCACGGAAACCTGGAAGGTGGTGGCGCCGTGGACTTGGGCGAACTGGTCCGCCAGGCCCTCAGGATGCGGCCGGACCGGCTGGTGGTGGGCGAATGCCGCGGCGCTGAGGTCCGCGAGCTGCTCTCGGCGATGAACACCGGACACACCGGAGGCGGCGGGACCATCCACGCAAATGAGGCGGCGGCTGTGCCGGCCCGGCTGGCGGCCCTTGGCGCGCTCGCCGGCATGGGCCAGGACGCGGTACGGCTGCAGGTCGCCAGCGCGATCGACGCCGTCGTGCACGTCGAGCGGACCGAATCGGGGCGCCAGGTCGCCAGCGTTGGAATCATGGAGGTCCAAGACTCGGGCCTGGCTGTCGCTGCCGCACTGGAGATCCAACGGGGCGAGCTCCGCTTCGGCGGGGCCTGGCCGCTGCTGGCGCACCGTCTCGGCATGGATCCCGGGTTGGCCGGGGCGGGCCCCTCCGATCTGCCGGCGGCGCCGCCGGCAGGACGCCCTCCGGGCTCCGGGCACGAATCCTTACAGCCATGGGCGCAGCGATGACCGGTTTCCTCATCGTCGTCTTGGTCCTGGCCGTGTGGTTGGCATTTCCCTCCCCGCGCGCGGCCAGCCATCGTACCCGCAGGGCATTGCAGGCCGCGGGCACGCGAGTCCCGGCGGCTCACGGGCCGCCGGGATCCCGGCAAGGACGAGCCGTCGGGGGCGTGGCCCGTTGGCGCGGTGGGGGATCCGCCGATGCCGGGTCCGTCCCCATGACGGTCCTGGTCCAACAATTGGCCGCGCTGCTGAGGGGAGGGCGCATCCCCGCCCGACTGTGGGATGAACTGTGGGCCCTGTACGGCACGGACGCCGCGGGGGACTGGCCGGCGGCGCAGGTCGCGGTTCACGGCGCCGGCCGCGACCGTCCCCGCGACCGTCCCCGCGACCGTCCCCGCGACCGGACAGGGGACGGCGCCGGAACGGTCCTCGGCCCGGAGTCCCGGAGGATCCTTGCAGCCGCGCGTGGCGCCGCCCTGCGCGGGTCCTCCGTGGGCGCGGCCATCCGCAGCGAGGTCTCCGCGGTTTCTGCCGGTGAGGGCACCGTCGTCGCGGCCACCAAGGGTGCCGTCGGCATCCGGGCCCGCCGCGACGTGCGCGTGTGGGGCGAGCTCGCCGCATGCTTTGACACCGCTGAGGCCAGCGGTTGCCCGCTGGCCGATGTCCTGGCTCGCTTTGCCGCCCACCTTGAGTCGGAGGACGACGCCGAGGCTGCCCGGCAGACCGCCTTGGCGGGGCCCCGCGCAACCGTCCGCCTACTGACCTGGCTGCCGCTGTCGGGCCTGGGCCTCGGCCTGCTGCTCGGCGTTGACCCGGTCGCGACACTGCTGGGAAATCCCTGGGGCCTCGCGGCGTTGGCCACGGGCGTGGCGCTCACCGTCGTCGGCCGGCTGTGGTCCGCAAGGCTCGTCCGCGCCGCGGCGGAAGCCCCAACGTGACGCGGCGGCCGCCGTGAGGCCCGAACTTGCCGGCCTCGTGATCGCAGCGAGCCTTGCCGGGGCAGCCGCCGTGGTCCTCGCCCGCCCGGGCCGTGTCCGCCGGCGGCTCCGGCGCCAGCTTCGGGCACCGGCTGACGGGGCCGCGCGACGCCCGACGGTCCGCGACGCAGGCCGGGGACGTCACGGCTTCCAGGGTCTGCGGGACACCGCCATGATGCTGGAACTGATCGGCGCCATGTTGGATGCGGGAGCCGGACTTGGCCGGGCCCTCGAACTCGTGGCCGCCCTCATGCCACCGGAACTCGGGCGGCAGCTTCGGCCGGTTGTTTCAGCCCTCGCAATCGGTGCGGACTGGGGCACGGCATGGCGCAGTTCCGGTGCCCAGGCGCCCCAACTTCATGCCCTGCGCGACGCCCTTTCCTTCGCCGCCCTCACCGGCGCCCCCTCCTCAGCGCTCCTCTACGCCCAGGCGGCCCGGCTTCGCCGCGAACGCAACAGGACCGCCGAGCAGCGCGCGGCGGCGCTCGGCGTGAAGCTGGTCGTGCCGTTGGGCCTGTGCTCCCTGCCGGCGTTCGTCTGCCTCGGCGTCGTGCCCGTGCTCCTGGGGCTGCTTCCGACGTGATGCCGGCAGCCCGCGGATCACCCGGATCCAAGGTTTATTCAAGTTGCTGGGGGATATCTTGGGGGCAGGCACCGTCGGAGTATGAGCGGTCTCGTGCGTCGGCTACTCACAGCACTTCCTTGGCGCCTCGAATCCCGGAGCATCTGGGGTCTCGTACTAACTGGGAGCCACGCCAGGGGGGCAGATCAATGATTCGACTGTACAAAGCGGGCGTGATTGCAGCGCTCAACCTACTAGTGTTGACCGGTTTGGCGGTGGGAGCCAGTCCGGCGTCCGCCGCCGTACCGACCTGTCAGCCGGGAACACCCCAACCGACCAACCAATTCCCTGGCACAACGGTGATTGCCACGAACTTCGAGTCCGGAAGTCTCACCACCGCCGGATTCGCCACCGCTTTCACTTCCGGAACCGGCACCGCCGACGTCTCCTCTGCCCAGCAACACTCCGGCCGCTGCTCAGCCAAGGTCCACGTCACCACGGATGCCGGTTCCGTGGCGAATTTTTCCGCACCAGTTCCTGCCGGGAACAATGAGGTCTACGCCGATGGCTGGTTCAACATCACCAAGGAGGGCGTCGCCGGCAACAACGTCCCGTACTTCCGGTTCTTCAACGGGAACACCCGGTTCGTGGACGTCTACCGTTCCAACGGCGGCGTCGGCCCGCTGTGGCTGCGCGTCGCGGCGCCCGACGGAACCCTCCGCTACACCGCGATGAAGGTGAACGTTCCGCTCGGCACCTGGCACCATCTCGTCACGCACGTCATCGCGAATGGGGCCTCCTCCACGGTCGAGGTGATTTTCGACGGCAAGCTCGTGTATTCCAGCAAGCAAGTCGCCACGGCCTTTACCGCGGTCACCAAGATGCAACTCGGCGCCGAACACCGGCGGCAGGCCGGCGACAGCTTCATTGACGACGTGGTCATCAAAGCCAAAAAGGCGGCCGGCCAGCTTCCCGGGACGTTTACCCCGATTGCCCCACAGCGGTTCCTCGACACCCGGAAAACGTCGCCGGTGGGTGCCGACAAGTCGGTCTCCTTCCAGGTTGCGGGGGCCAACGGGATCCCGGCAACAGTCGCCGCAGTCGTCTTCAACCTGACCGTCACCGAAGGAAAATCCATTGGCTACATCACCGCCTACCCCTCCGGGACAGTCCGGCCGAATGCATCCAATGTGAACTTCCGCGCCAACCAAAACGTGCCTAACCTGGTAACGGTCAAGGTGGGTGCGGACGGAAAAGTGGCGCTGTTCAACAGATCCTCCGGCACAACCCACCTCATCGCCGACGTCACCGGCTACTACGTCACGGGGGCCCCAGCGACGCCGGGCGCCTTCCAAAGCCTGGCGCCAAAGCGGCTGCTGGACACCCGGTCCACCACGGCGCTCGCAGGGGATTCCACGGTGTCCCTGCAGGTTGCGGGGACCAACGGCGTCCCGGCATCTGCCGCTGCTGTGGTCTTCAATCTCACAGTGACCGAGCCAACTAGGATCGGATACATTACCGCCTATGCGTCGGGCTCGGCGCGTCCGGACGCGTCCAACCTCAACTTCAACGCCGGACAGACAGTGCCGAACCTGGTCACGGTCCCCATCGGCCCAGACGGTAAAGTCACACTGCTCAATCGTTCCTTCGGACGTTCACACCTGATCGCAGACGTTGCCGGCTACTACCTCGGCGGCACGCCGTCGGCCACCGGAGCGTTCAAGGCCACCGGCCCATCCAGGATCCTCGACACCCGAAACACAACGGCTGTGCGCCCGGACTCCGCGGTGTCCTTCCAGATTGCCGGGGCCAACGGCATCCCCTCCAGTGTCCTGGCGGCTGTTTTCAACCTGACGGTCGTGTCGCCCCAGTCCATCGGCTACGTCACCGCCTACCCCTCGGGCTCCGCCCGTCCGGACGCGTCCAACCTGAACTTCTCCGCCCGACAGACTGTGCCGAACCTGGTCTCGGTCCCCGTCGGTTCAGACGGAAAGGTGACGTTGTTCAACCGTTCCTCCGGGTCCTCACACCTCATCGCCGACCTCGCGGGATACTTCCTCCCTTAGGAACGCGCGGGTGACCCGCACCAACTGAACCCGAGGGGCTGTCGTCGCAGGACGGACCGCAGCCCCTCGGGTTCAGCCCTGTCTGGGTCCGGGCAGGGTCCGGGCTTGGCGTTCGGCGTCTGTTGGCCGCCCGGCGGGGACCAGACAGTTCTCCTCCACAGGCAGCCACGACGGCATTTTCGGGCAGGTTTTCCACTTGGCTGCCCTCGGGGCTTATGACGCGGGGTACAAGCCGGGAGAGTCGAATCAGCCGGCGATCACGCCGGTGTCCCGTGGAAGGAAAGCAGATGTCAACAAATCAGGACACTCCCGCTGCACGTCGCATTGAAGCAGGGGAGGGCGGCGTTGCCGAGGTCTATGAGATCTACCCCGGCGCCAGCTCGGTTGTTCCCATTCAATCGCAGAGACGCACAGGGCCGCCGGCCGCGCAGGCGGGCATGGCTACCGCTGAATATGCCATCGCAACCCTGGCCGCCGTGGGCTTCGCCGGGGTCCTCGTGTTCATCATGCGCAGCGATGAGGTCCGCGGATTCCTCCTGAACCTCATTCGGACAGCGCTCACGTTGCCATGAACGGACTCTGGCGCGCCCGGGGGAGCGGCGGCCGGAGGCAGCCGCCGCCAACGGCGGAGTGCCGCGGGGCCGTCACCGCTGAGTTCGCCGTCGCGTTGCCCTCGGTCGTCCTCCTGCTCTCCGTGCTGCTCGCGGGTTCGGCTGCCGGGGTGATGCAGCTCCGTGTCGAGGAGGCGGCCCGTGGCGGTGCCCGGGCGGTGGCGAGGGGAGCCGCGGCCGGCGAAGTCGGTGAGATTGTCCGCCGTCTCGCCGGCGAAACGGCGGACTCCGAGGTGACGCGCGACGGCGATTGGCACAGGGTCACCGTTTCCGGCCGCGTCCCTGGGGCTGTTGGGTCCCTGGTTCCCTGGGCCCTCAGCGCCAGCGGGTGGGCGCGTGCTGAGGCCCCTGGTGCGGCACAACGGCCCGGGCTGGACGAGTCCGGACTGAAGGGCGTCTCCCGGTCCCCGTGGCGGAGCGGCACGTGATGTCGCCTGCCCGTGTCCGTGCCCGTGTCCGTGTCCGGGCGCGCCGGCCGCGACCCCGGAGCCCGGATCCTGCCCGCGCCCGGAACCGGTGTGCGTCTTCAGAGCGGGGGTCGGGGACCGTGCTGGCTCTGGGACTCGGGCTGGCGGTCATCATGGCGTTGGCACTGCTGCTGCTTTTGGCCCAGTCGGCCGTCGCGGCGTCGAGGGCTGCGGCGGCTGCCGATCTGGCGGCGCTGGCTGCCGCGGATGCCGCGCGGGGGATCACGTCCGGCGAGCCCTGCGCTGTGGCTCGAGAGGTCGCGCTGAAGAACAACGCCACGCTGGCCGCCTGTGCTGAAGGACCGGATGCCACGGTTCAGGTCCGCACCGAGTTTGGCGCCGGTCCGTTCCTCGGGGCGGCCACGGGACGGGCCAGGGCGGGACCGCCCCCCGCGGCCGGGAACGGGTCCACACGGTGAATGATGCTTCGTTTCCGGCGGGTTGCCAGGAGAGGTGTTCAGGCGCGGAGCGGCTGGGCGGGCTTATCGTCCGAGGTCCCGGCCGCGGCCGCCGTTGTGCCGGGATTGCCGGCGTGCATGAGGTCGCCGGCGTCCTGGAGCAGTACATCGATCAGTGTGACGGCGGCGTCCTTGTCGAGCGGGTTGTTCTTGTTGCCGCACTTGGGTGACTGGACGCAGGAGGGGCAGCCGGACTCGCATTCGCAGGCCTTGATGGCGTCGCGCGTGGCGGTGAGCCACAACCTGGCCTTGTCGTAGCCGCGTTCGGCAAACCCGGCCCCGCCGGGATGGCCGTCGTAGACAAAGATGGTGGGCACTCCAGTGTCGGCGTGGATGGCCGTGGACACTCCGCCAATGTCCCAGCGGTCGCTGGAGGCCACCAGCGGAAGGAGGCCGATGGCCGCGTGCTCGGCAGCATGCAGCGCGCCGGGGAACTGTGCCTCGATGAGCCCCGCGCCGGTCAGCGAGCGGTTGTCCACAACAAACCAGACCGCCTTGGTGAACAGGTCCCTGGCGCCCAATTCCAACGGTTCTTCGCCGAGGATCTCATTCGAAATCAACGCCTTGCGCTGGAAGGACACCACCTGGGTTGTCACTTTCACATCGCCGAAGTGCACAGCCACATCGCCCCACTGGGTGGTGCGTTGCGTTTCGAGGACCTCGATCTGGGTCACGTCCCGGGCGGTGGTGTAGTAGTCGGGGTTCGCCCGGCGCACCACCACACAGTGCTCGTCCTCATTCAGGTCTTCCACCACGTAGCTGTCGCCCTGGTGGACATAGATGGCGCCGGTGTGGGCCTGGTAATGGGTCTGCGGCGAATCCATGGTGCCGAGCAAGGAGCCCGTCTCGGCATCCACGATGCTCACCGGACCTCCGCCGTCGGCCCGGAGGTTCACCATGGCTGCGGCATTTTGCGGATGGGTCCAAAACCATCCGGCCGGCCGTTTGCGCAGGTAGCCCTGCAGGACCAGCCGGTCCAGCAGCTTCTCTGCGGTGGGCCCGAAGAGCTCCAGTTCGGCGAACCCGAGGGGCAGTTCCGCGGCGGCCGCGCACAGGTGCGGGCCCAGCACATATGGATTGGAGGGGTCGAAGACCGTGGCCTCCACCGAGACGTCGAAAATCGCCTCGGGGTGGTTCACCAAGTAGGTGTCCAGCGGGTCGTCGCTGGCCACGAAGGCCGCGATCGCGTCCTGCCCGGCACGTCCTGCCCGGCCGATCTGCTGGAACAACGACGCGCGGGTGCCCGGCCAGCCTGCGACCAGGACGGCGTCGAGACCGGAAATGTCGATGCCCAGCTCCAGCGCGGACGTGCTCGAGACGCCCAACAGTTCACCCGAGCGCAGCGCCTTTTCCAGGGCCCGCCGCTCTTCCGGCAGGTAGCCCGAGCGGTAGGCGGCCACGCGCTGCGGCAGGCTGGGGTCCACCTCGTCAAGGAGGCGTTTGGCGATGGAGGAAATCGTCTCTGCCCCGCGCCTGGACTTGATGAACGCAATGGTCCGAGTACGGGAGGACACCAGGTTGGCCAGCAGGTCGGCGGTCTCGGCGACGGCCGTCCGGCGCTCTTTGGCACCGTTTTCGCCCCGGAGTTCGGTCAGTGCCGGCTCCCAAAACGCCACCGTGGTGGACCCGTGGGGGGAACTGTCTTCGGAAACGGCCCGTACCGATGCGCCGATCAGCCGGCCGAAGGACTGTCCGGGTTCAGAGGCCGTGGCGGACGCCGCGATGAACACCGGTCCGGGACGCGAGCCGCCCGGGCTGTAGTAAGCACAGATCCGACGCAGCCGGCGCATGAGGTTTGCCACATGGGAGCCGAAGACGCCGCGGTAGCTGTGGGCCTCATCCACGATCACGTAGCGGAGGCGCCGGAAGAACCTGGCCCACCAGGCATGGTTCGGGAGGATGCCGAAGTGCAGCATGTCCGGGTTGGCCAGGATGAAGTTCGCGTGGTCCCGGATCCAGCGCCGGGAAGCGGGATCGGTGTCGCCGTCGTAGGTTTCTGCCCGGACTGTGGGGAGCTTCAGTGCCCTGATCGCTGCCAGTTGGTCGGCGGCGAGCGCCTTGGTCGGGGAGAGGTAGAGGGTCACAGCCCCGTCGTCGTGGATTTTCCCGGGATCGGACAGGACCTTGAGCTCGGAACGGTGGATCGCGTCCAGGGCCGGCAGCTGATACGCCAGGGACTTGCCGGACGCGGTGCCGGTGGCGATGACCACGTTCTCTCCGGCGTGGGCCAGTTCGGCGGCCCGGACCTGGTGGAGGTAGGGCTCGTGGATGCCCAGGGAACCGTAGGCTGCCACGAGATCGGGGTGGGACCACTCGGGCCACGGCGCATTAACGGCCTGGCGGGCGGGGATCGTCCGCACATGACGCAGCTGTTCCGGGTCCGGACCTCGGCCCAGCAACGGAATCAAGGACTCATGCGGGTTCACTCACATATTCTTTCATCCGCCCTCAAATCGCCCGGCAGGCGCGGCGGCCTTCCGCCGGGCAGGCACGTTGCCCCGGGCGCACGCCCGCCGGACGGCAGGCGGAGCGGCGCTTCAACCGACGGAGCGGCGCCTCAACCCACGGGGCGGCGCCTCACCCCACGGACAGGTCGGCCCCTTCGTCGGATGTCGACAACATCAGGACGTGGCACACCTCGCGCCAGCCGAGGTGTGAATAGAGTTTTTGGCCGTCAAGGGAGGCGAGCAGCAGCCCGGAGTCGACGTCGTGTTCGAACGCCTGGGCGGCCAGGGCCTTCATGATGAAGCTGCCCAGCCCCCGCCGCTGGTAGGCCGCCGACGTCACGATGTTGTCGAAGATGGCGGTGTGTCCCACCACAAACACGCGTCCGCTCGCGGCGACGTCCTCGCCGGCGGTGACGACCGCGTGGTGGACGCCGTCGGTCCGGGAGGTCTCGAGCTTGAGGTCGTCGTCCGAAAGCCAAGGGTCCTCCGCATCCTGGGTCTCCATGTCCACGATCATCATGGTTTGGGAGGCCGAGGTGACATGGAGGCCGTTCCGCTGTCCCAGCAACGTGTACCGGGCCGCATCGTTGGTGAGGATGGTGAGGACCCGGGCCGGCACTTCGGCCGTCTTTGCCGCCAGCGCCTCGAACTCCGCGTCGGACGGATCGTAGGCGAAATACTCCCATTCGTGGGTGGTGTCCGCGCGTAAGGCCGCGGGGAACCGTCCCTCCCTGCGCGTCTCGTATCCGCGGCAACCGGCCCATCCGGCAACCCAGATTTCCAGCAGGTGAGTGGTGTCTTCCACCATGGCGTCAAGACTCATGTGATGAGCGTATTCCAGCCGTGCCACAAGCAACAGGGGCCGGGTTGGGGGAAGCCGCTTGCTTATCCAATTGTGATTGTCGCCCGGCCGTCCGCGCCAGCAAGTACCCTTAAAAGCGTGGCTTTGAACAGGATTGTGCTTTTTTACGGATTCACCCCCCTGCCTGACCCGGACGCCGTCCGGCTCTGGCAGCGCGCCCTGTGCGAAAAGCTCGGACTGACCGGCCGCATCATCCTTTCCAAGGACGGAATCAACGCCACGGTCGGCGGAGAACTGAACGCCGTGAAGCAATACGTCAAGACCACGCGGGAGTACAAGGGCTTCCAGGGCATCGACGTGAAGTGGTCCGAGGGCGGCGCGGCGGACTTCCCGCGGCTCAGCGTGAAGGTGCGGGACGAAATCGTATCCTTCGGCGCCCCGGGCGAACTCAAAGTCGACGCCGGCGGAGTGGTGGGCGGCGGAACCCACCTCAAACCCGAGGAACTCCACGAACTCATTGAAGCCAAGAAACAGCAGGGCGACGAAGTCGTGTTCTTCGACGGCCGGAACGGCTTCGAGGCCCAGATCGGCAAGTTCAAGGACGCCGTGGTGCCCGATGTCGCCACCACCCACGACTTCATCAAGGAACTCGACTCCGGTAAATACGACGCCCTCAAGGACAAGCCGGTTGTCACCTACTGCACCGGAGGCATCCGCTGCGAGGTGCTCTCGAGCCTCATGGTGAACCGCGGGTTCAGGGAGGTCTACCAGCTCGACGGCGGCATTGTCCGCTACGGCGAGGCCTTCAAGGACCAGGGCCTGTGGGAGGGCTCCCTGTATGTGTTCGACAAGCGCATGCACGTCGAGTTCAGCGGGGACGCCAAGACCATCGGCAAATGCGTCCGCTGCTCGGCACCCACAAGCAAGTTCGAAAACTGCTCGAATCCGTCCTGCCGGACCCTGACGCTCTACTGCGCCGGGTGCGCCGCGAGCCCTGACACCCTGCGGTGCCCCGAGGGCTGCGCCGCCTGAGGCACGCTCCGGACTTTTGCCCGGCCGGGCACCCTCAGATACGGCTCACCCGGTACGCGAAGTTCGCCGGTGCGTTGGCATCCACTTTGATCGAGAGCGACGCATCTGCGGCCAGTTGCACCACGTTCACCCTGGACGTCCCGCACCGGAGACTCAGGTCCACGAGTTCGTCCTCACCGTTCTCGATGGAAAAGGACACGCGGCGGGTGCTGCGGCAGGCCAGGGTCAGGGCGTACGTACCCTTGGGCAGCCGGGCTGTCGTCTCTGTCCGCTCCTCGTCGGCCTCCAGCGTCCCGAAACCCGTCTGGAGGACCTGTCCCTCGGCGTCGGGCAGTACGGCATCGACCCAGTCGTCCAGCTCCTCGCCCGTCACCGGCTCGTTGAGATGGGGGTCCTGGGGCAGGGCGGCGTCAGTGCTCGGCGGAGGGGCAGCGGAGGTTGATTCATCGTCCCAGTGGTCGGCGCTGTATTCATACGCGCAGCCGGACAGGACCGTGCCGAGAAATACCGCAACTGAAAGCACCACGGCGGCCGCCGGGGTGCGCCGTCGCGGCACCCTGCTCGCCGGCACAGTTGGCATACCCTGAGATTAGGGCCGCCCGGGGTCAAACGCCAGAGGCCAAAGGTCCGGGTCGGACAGGCCCGTCAGGGGCGCCGGGCCGGGCGCCGCGGACCGGGCTGCGGGGCAGGCTACTCGGACGCCGCCAGGTGGTAGGCGTAGAGAAGCGGGGCATCCACGCTGGACGTGCTGAGCGTGACCTTGCCCGCGGCGGGCACTTTGATGCGGGCGGTTTCGCGGCTGCCGTTGCAGGCGGCACCGGCTTCGGCCAACTGGCTGCCGTCCAGGCTGACGGCGAAGAACGCCTTCCCGCCGCCGTCGCAGGTCATGGTCAAGGTGTAGGTGCCGGCGGGCACGCCGGACGCGGTCCGGACGATCGGATCCCGGTTCAGGATTTTGCCGGCATCCTCCAGCACTGTCCCCGGGGCGGAGGGCAGCGCGGTGGCCTTCCACGCCGGGACGTCGGCGCTTTCAATCGAAACGGCCGGGGAACATGCCGCCGCGGCCAGTACGACGACGGCGGCGGCCGTGCCGCTGAGTGTCCGCCGGGCCAGGCGGGCGGCCGGGGCGTGGGAGGAAGGGAAAACCATGCCTCAAACTTACCGTCCCGCGGGCTGCCCGCGGGCCGCGCCGACGTCCCGGGCGCCCTTCCCCCGCGGGCCCTTGACTTTGACGCTGCGTCAAAGTTTAGAGTCGAAGCGACGGCCGGCAGCGGCCGGCCGGCACGGGAACAGCGGGGGCCAGGGGACGCGGGCCTCGAGGGCGCAGAAGGGTGGAGGCATGGACTGGTCCGTTCAGCAGATCGCGAAGTTGGCCGGCACCACCGGCCGGACCCTGCGTCATTACGACGACATCGGTCTGCTCAGGCCAAGCCGCACCGGCAACAACGGCTACCGGTACTACGGCCAGGAGTCCCTGGTCCGTCTGCAGCGGATCCTGCTCCTGCGCGACTTGGGGCTCGGGCTGCCGGCGATCGCGGACGTGCTCGGCAACGAGGCGGACGAGGAGCAGGCACTGGGCCGGCACCTGGCGTGGCTGCTGCAGGAACAGGACAGGCTGGGGCGGCAGATTGCCTCGGTCCGTCACACCATCGAGGCATTGCAAACGGGAGGAAAGATCATGGCGGAGGAAATGTTCGACGGTTTCGACCACACCAGGTACCAGGAAGAGGTGGAGCAGCGGTGGGGCAAGGACGCCTATGCGAAGTCGGACGCCTGGTGGCGCGGCATGGGGGCCGGGGAGAAGGCTGCCTGGACAGAACAGTCCCGGCAGCTCGGTGCCGACTGGACGGCTGCTGCGGCATCGGGAGTCCCGGCGGACAGCGCGCAGGCGCAGAACCTGGCCCGGCGCCACGTCGAATGGCTCAGGGGAATCCCCGGCACGCCGGCGTCACCCGCCGCGGGCGGCAGCCCGGCGACCGGTGGCGACATCAAGGGGTACGTGACGGGGCTCGGCGAGATGTACGTGGCCGATCCCAGGTTCGCCGCCAACTATGGAGGTGCCGACGGCGCCGCCTTCGTCCGGGACGCCCTGAAAATCTATGCGGAGACCGAGCTGTAGCCGGACCTGCATCGCCCGGGCCCGCACCGGGGCACGGCCTCCGGGATGAAGGGGGCCCGGGCCCGGGGACTAAACTTGTCCGGTGACTTCCTCAGCGCAAGGCCCCGCCGCACAGGCTCGTTCCACGCAGTCTCCTTCAACGCAGGCTCCGGCTACCCCGTTCACGGCGGGCAATACTCCGGACGCTCCGCGCAGCGACCTCCCCGGCCTCCTCGAGGCCCTGGCCGCTGACCTGCGTGCCGTTGGCTACACCGTGGACGGGGTCGCGGAGCTGCTCGGCGAGGCGGCGCACTCGGCCCTGGGCCGGGACCAGCTCATCCCGGCGCTGATCATCACCGGGCGTTCCCTCGGGGAGCCGGCGACGGCGGCGCTCGCCGGCGTCGTGCGTCTCTGGCTCCTGTCCGAACCGCAGCGCGCGGAGACGCTCGACGCCGCCCTCCCCGGCATCCGTACCCGGGGGCTGATGGAACTTGGTCTCGTGGAGCCCTCGGGCGGGGACCTGGTCCAGGCGAAGGTGGACCTCAGGCCCTACGGCTGGGACCCGGCGGTGGGGGAGGACGGGACCAGTGCGGGCGGAGCGGACCTCTGGGTGGCCAGCGACCTCGCGGCCCATCAGCGCGCCGGCGTTCTCCGGCATGACCACGTCCTGGGGATTGGGCAGGCGTCCACCACCCTGGTCCAGGTCACCGCCCGCCGCCATGTTGCCACGGCCCTCGATCTCGGCACCGGCTGCGGCATCCAGACCTTCCACCTGCTGCACCACGCCGAGCACGTGACCGCCACGGACATCTCCGAACGTGCGCTGGCGTTCACCCGGTTCAACCTGCTGCTCAACGCCGCCGAACTGCACCTGGATCCGGCCGACCTTGATGCCCGCGTCAGCCTGCGGCTCGGGTCCCTGCTGGACCCCGTCGCGGGTCAGGAGTTTGAGCTGGTGGTGTCCAACCCGCCGTTCGTCATCACACCCCGCAGCCTGGGCGAGACCGCCACGGACCAGTTCACGTACCGCGACGGCGGCCTGCCGGGGGACGAGATTGTGTCCTCGCTGGTCCGCGCATTGCCCTCGGTCCTTGCCCCGGGCGGAACGGCGCAGCTTCTGGGCAACTGGGAGATCACGGCGGGCGCCGGCTGGGCCGACCGGCCCCAGAGCTGGGCCGGCCCGGCCGCCGACGTCTGGTTCATCCAGCGCGAGCAGGTGGGCCCCGAGCAGTATGCCGAGACCTGGCTCCAGGACGCCTCGGAAGGCCGGGACCGCCGGCTCTATGAGGACTCGTACGCGGCCTACCTGGACGACTTCGCCTCGCGCCATGTGGCCGGAATCGGCTTCGGCATGATCTGGCTGCGGCGGCCTGCCGACGGCGCGGGACGGGTGCTGTCCCGTTTCGAGGAGATCACCTACCCGATCGAACAGCCGGTCGGGCCACACCTGGGCGCCGCCGTCGAGCGTGCCGACTGGCTGGCCGGCCATGATCTGGCCGCCGCCCACCTGCTGGTCGCGGAGGACGTCACCGAAGAACGGCACCAGCGCCCCGGCGCGGAACACCCCGGCGTCATCCTGCTGCGGCAGGGTGCCGGGCTGCGCCGCACCAACCTTCTCAGCACGGAGCTGGCGGGCCTCGTCTCAGCGTGCGACGGCGACCTGTCCGTCGGGCAGATCATCGGCGCCCTCGAGGCCCTGCTGGGCGGCTACGAGGGGTTCGACGGCGCGGAGTTCCGCGCCGGCCTGCTCGAAGAAGTCGGGAACCTCGTCCGCGACGGCTTCCTGCTGCCTGCCTGAACCGGCCGCGGCCGCGCCCGCCAACGGCGGTTCGGTAGCGGCCGGCAAGGCCGCTTCTGCCGCAGCCCCGGCTGCCGCAGGACCAGTACCGGAGGCGGAATCCTCCCGGCCGAACCGCGGCAGGACGTACGCCGTGAGGGCGAGGGCTACCAGGGCCCCGGCGACGCCGGTGAGCACGAAGCTGACGCGCACCGGCACCAGGGCGCCCAGGAGGCCGCCCAGGGCCAGCGCACCAATGGAGACGGCACGCGTCATCCCGCCCACAATCGCCATCGCCTGGCCGCGCCCGCTTTCCGGAATCCGCAGGATCGCGATGGCCCCGAAGCAGGCGTTGAGGACACCGCAGGCCATTCCCGTCCCTGTGTAGGCGGCAAAGAGCAGTTCCACGCTCGGGACCATCCCGGTGAGGACCAGGCACGCCGAGGCTGCGGTCATGGCGGCCAGCAGCACGCGCAGCCGGACCGGTGGCGTCCTGATCCTGCCGGCCATCGCGGCCCCGGCTGCCATCCCGAGGCCGAAGGCCGCGGACAGGAGGCCGTACTGGATTTCGGTGGCGCCAAGTTCGTCGCGGGCCAGGAACACCTCGAGCACGTTGGTGGCTTCGCCGACGACGATGAAGAACATTGCCCCCAGGACCAGGGCCCAGACCAGGCTGTCCCGGCGGATCAGGCGCAGCCCGTCCAGCAGCGCCGGCTTCGCCTGGCCGGCCCGTTCGGCCGCGGTGCCGCGGCGGGTGCGGATCAGCAGCGCGCCGAGCCCCATGGCGACGTAGCAGCCGCTGGCCACGGCGAACACCAGCCCGGTCCCGCCCCAGCCGCTGAGCAGGCCGCCCGCGGCGGGGCCGGCCATGCCCGCGATCATGATGGTTGCCTGCATGGTCCCCATGGCCCGGGGCGTGCGGTCCTCGCCGACGATCCGTGGCAGCAGGGCCTGCCAGGTGGGGCTGGCCACGGACTGGGCTGCGTCGAGCAGGAACGTCATGGCAAACAGCACCGGCAGATAGTTCTCCAGATACTGCATGCCAAGCCCCATGCCGGCGACGGCGGCGGCACTGACCGCGGAACTCGCCGTCGCCAGCGTGCGCGAATCCATGGTGTCGGCGAGCCGGCCGGCCCACGGGGCCAGCAGGACCAGCGGCAGCGCTGAACACAAAAGGTAGGCGGCCACGAGCCAGGGCCCGGCGACAGGGGTTTCGCCGGCCGCGGCCGCGTTCTGCAGATGCAGCATGACGCTGACGACGACGGCGCCCATCCCCGCCGTCGCCACGAACCGGGCGGTGCCGGCAATCAGGAAGTCGCGGTTGCGCCACAGGGGCCGCACGCCGGTTGCGGGGGCCGGCAATTTATGAAGTGTCTGTTTCATAAACAGGAACGTAGCCCGGCGGCAAAACAAATGTCAAGCATTTCTTTCATAGTTTGGCGGGGCTGGATACACTGGAGGAGTGAACGCAGAAACCCCGACGGCGGAGTCAACGGCTCCGCCGGCTACCAAGCGCCGGCACCGTCCGGAGAAGCAAGTGGAAATCACTGACCCGAAGGCGATCCGTGCCCTGGCCCACGCCGCCCGGCTGGAGGTCATTTCCGAGCTGTATTCCACCCAGGTGAGCCGGACGGCCACCGAGCTTGCCGCGCAGACCGGACTGACTCCCAGCGCCATGAGCTACCACCTGCGGGCGCTGCAGAAGTGGGGCATCGTGGTTCCCGCGGCCACCGCAGGGGATGCCCGGGAGCGGCGCTGGCAGGCCGCCGGTACAGATTTCACCATCCACTCGCTGGGGGGAGTGGCCAGTCCCGAACTCGCCGTCCTGGACCTGGAGCTCGACGCCTACCGCCGCCGGGTCCGTGCCTACGCCACGGCCCGCAACGCCCGGCGCGAGAGCGGCGACACCGCCGACGGCCCGTCCTCGGTGGTACTGGCCAGCAACCTGCTGTACCTGACGCCGGAGCAGCGGGCCGAGCTGACGCGGCGGATCTTCGACCTGCTGCGGGACTACGAACTCGAGGATCCGGACCACGTGCCCGAGGGTGCCGAGCGCATGGCCACGATGTGGTCGATGATTCCGGACGACCGCGGACCGGCTGCAAAAGCCGCCCCCGGCAAGCCCGCTGCCGGCAAGCCCGCCGCCGGCAAGGGCTGAGGCCGGCGCCGGGAAGGCCTGGACCGGTCGCGGGCGCGGCGCGGGACTGCATCCGGGGCGCCCCCAGGGGCCGCCCGCGACCCGGCCTTTTTGCGGCCGGAAGCCGCGTCCGCCGGGCCGTCATTTCCGGCCGGATGCGCGGGATTCTGCAAAATATGGTGAACTAGGCGGGTATGGGCGCATCTGCCCGAGCCACCTTTTTCTGTAGGAGCACCGTGCCAAGCAAGGCCAAAACCGGCAAGAAACTCGTGATTGTGGAGTCTCCCGCCAAGAGCAAGACCATCGCCAAGTACCTCGGCGAAGGCTTCATAGTGGAGGCCTCCATCGGTCACATCCGCGACCTCCCGCAGCCCTCGGAGCTCCCCGCGGAACTGAAGAAGACCCCGCTGGGCAAGTTCGCCGTCGACATCGACAACGACTTCAAGCCCTACTACGTGGTGTCCTCGGACAAGAAGAAGAAGGTCGCCGAGCTCAAAGCCCAGCTCAAAGACGCCGACGCTCTCTATCTCGCAACCGATGGGGACCGCGAGGGCGAGGCCATCGCGTGGCACCTCCTGGAAGTGCTCAAGCCCAAGGTTCCGGTCTACCGGATGACCTTCGGCGAAATCACCAAGGAAGCCATCCACCGCGCCATGGACAACCTGCGCGATGTCGACCAGGACCTGGTGGACGCCCAGGAGACCCGCCGCGTCCTGGACCGACTCTACGGCTATGAGATCTCCCCCGTGCTCTGGCGCAAGGTGGCCCGCGGCCTCTCCGCCGGCCGCGTGCAGTCCGTCGTCACCCGCATGGTGGTGGACCGCGAACGCGAGCGGATGGCCTTCAAGGCCGCCTCCTACTGGGACCTCACCGGCCAGTTCGGTGCCGGTTCCGGCTCCTTCAAAGCCAAACTCGCCGCCGTCGACGGCGCCAAGGTCGCCAGCGGCCGGGACTTCAACGACAACGGCGAGCTCACCTCCCGCAACGCCGTGCACCTCAACGAGGAACTCGCCGCCTCGCTCGCGGCGGGGCTGCAGGACGCCGACTTCCGCGTCCGCTCCGTCGACACCAAGCCCTACACCCGCCGCCCGGCCGCGCCGTTCACCACCTCCACGCTGCAGCAGGAGGCCGGCCGCAAGCTGCGCTTCTCCTCGAAGAGCACGATGCAGGTGGCGCAGCGGCTCTACGAAAACGGCTACATCACCTATATGCGTACGGACTCGTCCGCGCTGAGCAACGAGGCCGTCACGGCCGCCCGGCGCCAGGCCTCCGAGCTGTACGGCCCCGAGTACGTGCCGCAGTCGCCGCGGGTCTACAGCGGCAAGGCAGCGAACGCGCAGGAAGCCCACGAGGCCATCCGTCCCGCCGGTGACTCCTTCCGCACCCCGGCCCAGGTGGCCCAGCAGCTCTCCGGCGACGAATTCCGCCTCTACGAGCTCATCTGGAAGCGCACGGTCGCCTCGCAGATGGCTGACGCCAAGGGCTCCACCGCCACGATCCGCCTCGGCGCCGTCACCGTGGGTGACCCGGCCGACCGCCGCGACGCCGAGTTCTCGGCCTCGGGCACCGTCATCACCTTCCCCGGCTTCCTCGCCGCCTACGAAGAAGGCAAGGACGAAAGCCGCGGGGACGACGAGTCCGAGGAAGCACGCAGGCTGCCCAACGTGGCCAAGGACGACGCGCTCACGGCCACCGACATTGTCGCCGTCGGCCACGAGACCTCGCCGCCGCCGCGCTACACCGAAGCCTCACTGACCGCGGAGCTGGAAAAGAAGGGCATCGGCCGCCCGTCGACCTACGCCTCCACCATCTCCACGATCCAGGACCGCGGCTACGTCCGGAAGCAGGGCTCTGCGTTGGTCCCGAGCTGGATCGCGTTCTCCGTGATCCGGCTTCTGGAGCAGCACTTCCACGACTACGTGGACTACGAGTTCACGGCCGACATGGAAGCGGACCTGGACAAGATCGCCAACGGCCAGGCGGCCGGACCGGCGTGGCTCAAGCACTTCTACTTCGGTGAGGACTCCGAGCCCGGCCTGCTGAGCATCGTGAACAACCTCGGCGAGATCGATGCCCGCGAGATCAACTCCATCCCCATCACGGACGCGATCACGCTCCGGGTGGGCAAGTTCGGCCCGTACCTGGAAAGCTCCACCGCGACGGTGGATCCCGAGACCGGCGAAGTGGTTGAGGCGGCCCGCGCCAACGTCCCGGAGGACCTGGCCCCGGATGAGCTCACGGCCGCCAAGGCCATCGAACTCATGGAGACCGCTGCCCCGGAGGAGCGTGTCCTCGGCGCGGACCCGCACACCGGGCACACGATCGTGGCCAAGAACGGCCGCTACGGCGCCTACGTGACCGAGATCATCCCGGAGATGACCGAGGAACAGCTGGCCAACCAGCCCGTTGAGTACTACAAGAACGGCAAGCCCAAGCCGCCGAAGAAGCCCGTCAAGGCCAAACCGCGCACCGGGTCCCTGTTCGCGTCCATGAGCGTGGACACCATCACGCTGGACGAGGCGCTGCAGCTCATGAGCCTGCCCCGCGTGCTCGGCCAGGACGCCGACGGCAACCCGATCACGGTGCAGAACGGCCGGTTCGGCCCGTACCTGAAGAAGGGCACGGACTCCCGCTCCATCGGCTCCGAAGAGGAGATCTTCACGATCACGCTCGAGGCGGCGCTGGAGATCTACTCGCAGCCCAAGCAGCGCGGCGCCCGTGCCGCCGTGCCGCCGCTGGCCGAATTCGGGCCGGACCCGGTCTCGGAGAAGAACATCGTGGTGAAGGAAGGCCGGTTCGGCCCGTACATCACCGACGGCATCACCAACATCACGGTGCCGCGCACCACCTCGATCGAGGAGCTGACCCGGGAACGCGCCGTCGAACTCCTCGCCGAAAAGCGGGCCAAGGGCCCGGTCAAGCGCACGACGACGGCCCGCAAGGCACCCGCCCGGAAGGCCCCGGCCAAGAAGTAGGCCAGCGCGCCGAAATCGCCGGAAACCTGCCGATTCGCCGGAAATTACCGGCGAAACCGCAGGTTTCCGGCGATTTCGCGTTTGCGGACCGGCCGTGGACGTGATCGAGTAGGAATATGACTGAACAGCCCGCACACCTGGACAACCAGCCGCTGAACGAACTCGAGGAGCAGCTCGCCCGGGGGGAGCAGCCGGACGCCAACCCGGTGGACGTGATCCTGGCCTTCCTCAACAACGAGGTCTATGTGGTCAGCTCCGACGCCCTGGAGGGCCCCGACTCGCAGGTGGAGCCGCTGGTCCTCGCCAACTCCTCCGGCAAGCCCGTCCTGGCCGTCTTCTCGCATCCGAGCCGCGTCACCGAGCAGTATCTCGCCGCCGCCCCGAACGTGCTGGGCACGCAGGGCGCCGCGATCATCGGCAACCTCGGCGAGGAACTTGGCATGGTGATCAACCCCGGAGCCGCCTACGGCTTTGAAATCGACCCGGAGGGCGTGGCCAACATCCGCCGCGACTTCAAGCCAACGGACGAGCCCGCTGACGGCACTGCCGACCAGCCCGCGGCCCAGCCCACCGGCGGCGCCGCTGATCGCCCCGCGCAGGACAGCGACCCGGCCTAAGCCCGTGATCGGCCCAAGCTGCGACGGCGGTATTCTTCGCGAATACCGCCGTCGCAGCTAGGCCGGCCGGTCCGTGGGGGGAATAATGGCAGCATGCGTCTAGGCGTCCTCGACATCGGGTCCAACACTGTCCATCTCCTGCTGGTCGACGCCCATCCCGGCGCCCGTCCGGTCCCCTACGCCTCGCACAAGCGGCGGCTGTCGCTCGTGCAGTACCTCGATGACGACGGCAACATCGACGACGAGGGGCAGCATGAACTTGTCGAGTTTGTCCTCGAGGCGTGGGAATTCGCGGCCAAGCACAAAGCCGACGACCTGCTCGCGTTCTGCACCTCGGCCATCCGCGAGGCCACCAACGGCGCTGACGTCCTGGCCCGCGTCAAGCATGAAACCACCGTCACCCTCCGGGAGCTCACGGGCAGCGAAGAGGCATCCATGACGTTCTTCGCCGTCCGGCGCTGGTACGGCTGGGGCGCCGGGCCCATCCTGAACCTGGATATCGGCGGCGGCTCCTTCGAGATGGCCCTCGGACAGGACGAGCTGCCCGAGCTGGCGATGTCCGTTCCGCTCGGCGCCAGCCGGCTGACGCGCGACTGGCTGCCCGAGAACCCGCCCTCGGCCAAGAGCATCAAAGAGCTGCGCCGCTACATCCGCTCCACGCTCAAACCCGCGGTGCGCAAATTCGAGAAGCTGGGCCCGCCCAACCTTGTCGCGGGCACGTCCAAAACATTCCGGTCCCTCGCCAGGATTGCCGGGGCGGCTCCCAGCGGCGCCGGGCCCTACGTCAAGAGGGAGCTGCTGGCCCTCGATCTGGGGCTCTGGGCGCAGCGGATCTCAGCCATGGAGATAGAGGACAGGCTCCATTTGCCCGGGGTCTCCGAGGCCCGCGCGCCGCAGGTCCTCGCCGGCGCCCTCGTCGCGGAGGTGGCCCTGGAGATGTTCAAATTCGACAGCATGGTGACCTGCCCGTGGGCCCTGCGTGAGGGACTCATCCTCCGCCGCCTGGACCAGCTGGTGTTTGAGGGGCCGGTCGAGCCCGCACCGCATGTGGCAGAGCAGCCGCCGGCGCGGCTCCAGTCGCCGGCAAAGGCTTCCTGAGACCACTCCGGTGAGCCACGGTGTCCAGAGTGTGTCGATCCGGAGCGTCCTCGATCGTGTAATTGCTGAGAGGCCGGCACACCGCCGGCTGATCCGACAAGGAGGCACCCGAAATGACGCAGTACCTGCTCAGCATTTACCAGCCGGACGGCCCTGCCCCGGACCCTGAGTTCCTCGAACCCATCATGCGTGACCTGGCGGCCCTGAACCATGAAATGCAGGCGGCGGGGGCCTGGGTGTTCGCCGCGGGGCTCCACCCGGCAGAGTCCGCGACGGTCCTGCGGCCGGACGGTGGCGAGATCCTGGTGACCGACGGGCCGTTCACCGAAGGCAAGGAGCACCTCGGCGGATTCACCGTGATCGAGGCCGAGGACCTGGACGCGGCCCTTGGCTGGGCGCGGAAGCTGGCCGGCGCCACCACACTTCCCGTTGAAGTCCGCCCGTTCCAGCATTAGCGGCCGGGCCGGGGTGCCGCTGTGGGTGACCGTCATGCAAATGAAGCAGCGACCGAGGCGGACATTGCGCGGGTTTTCCGGCACGAATACGGCCGCGCCGTAGCCGTTCTGACGCGGACGTTCGGGAACATCGATATTGCCGAGGACGCCGTCCAGGATGCCTTTGCCGCGGCGGTCCAGCACTGGCCCTCGGCCGGCATCCCGCCCAGCCCGGCCGGCTGGATCATCACGACGGCACGGCACCGGGCGATCGACCGGCTGCGGAGGGAAGCCTCACGCGAGGACAAACACGCGCAGGCGGCTTTGCTCGCGGCGGCGCGGTCCGGGACCGGACCCGCGCCGGCCGCCGAAGAGCAGTTCCTGGCGGAACAGTCAGGGGTCGGAGACGTGGACGACGACACTTTGCGGCTGATTTTCACGTGCTGCCATCCCGCCCTGGCCGGGTCCGCCCGGGTGGCGCTGACTCTGCGGCTTCTGGGTGGGTTGACGACGGCGGAAATCGCCAGGGCCTTCCTGGTCCCGGAGGCGACCATGGCACAGCGGCTGGTCCGGGCGAAAGCGAAAATCCGGGACGCCAAGGTCCCGTACCGGGTCCCGCAGGGCGCCGAACTGCCCGAACGGCTCCAAGCCGTGCTGGCGGTGGTCTACCTGATCTTCAACGAGGGCTACACCGCAGGCCCCGCCGACGGCCCGGAACGCACGGAGCTCTGCACGGAAGCCATCCGGCTCGGCAGGCTGTTGGCGTCTCTGATGCCGGACGAGCCGGAAGCGGCGGGACTGCTGGCGCTGATGCTGCTCATCGAGTCCCGCCGTGCCGCGCGATTCACACCAGACGGGGGACTGGTGCTGCTCGCGGCCCAGGACCGGGGGCGCTGGGACTCCGCCCTGGCCGCCGAAGGCCGTGAGCTGGTGCGCCGGTGCCTGCGCCGGAACCGGCCCGGACCGTATCAGCTGCAGGCGGCGATCAACGCCGTCCACAGCGACGCCGCGACCGCCGGGGACACCGACTGGGCGCAGATTCTGCAGCTGTATGACCAGCTCCTGGCCGTCGCGCCGGGGCCTGTCGTGGCGCTGAACCGCGCCGTGGCCCTGGCAGAACTGCACGGGCCCGCTGCCGCGCTGGCGGCGGTCGAGGGCCTGGGACTGGACAACTACTACCTCTTCCACGCCGTCCGCGCCGACTTCCTGGTGCGCCTGCGCCGCTATCCGGAGGCCGCCGAAGGCTACAGGCGGGCCCTGGCGCTTGCCGGCAGCGCCGCGGAACGCCGGTTCCTGGAAGGCAAGCTCCGCAGCCCGGCGCTCGGCGGGGACGGAGACGGCTAGGAACCGGGGGCCGGACCGCGCCCCGGTGCGGGCCCGTTCACGCCGGTTAAACGAGTAGGGCCGGGCGATCCGGAGCAGGACTTGGGGGAACTCTGCTGCGAATCGCCCGGCGCACCGCCGGCTCGGGGGGAACCGGCTATCATCACTCGCACCTGTTGAGGCACTTTCCAAGGTAACGGCCGATCTTGGGCGCACAGCGAGATTTCCCTGTACGTTTGCTGGCAATCCGACGGCGTCCCCCGGGGTTGCGGCCAGCTCCGCCACGGGTCCAAACGGCAAGCGCGGCTTAAACGGCAAAGGCACCGGCGGTCCGCTGCGGGAAAATGGGAAAACCCGCTGCAACCACCGGTGCCGCGCAGGCATCCGCATGCCTGCTGCATCACTCGCACCCTCAATGAGGTAGTTACAACGTTAGGTTCCAAAGTTGTGCGCTGACTGCGCTGAAGGTGGGAGCTGGCTGGGAATCACGTCAGACTGCAATGATGGGGACATGAGCAACCGAATCGCATTCCTGGGCTGTGGGTCAATGAACGAGGCAATCATGGGCGGGCTGATCGACGGCGGCGTCGACCCGGGCGACATCGTCGCGACCGTCCGTCGGGCCGAGCGCGCGGCCGAGCTGGCCCAGCGCCACCACGGGATCACGGCCATCGCGGGCGAAGAAGAGCCCGACAACAACAAACAGGCCGCCACCGGCTCCGGCGTCGTGATCCTCGGCGTCAAACCCGTGGGGATCGCGGACCTGGCCCGGGAAATCAGCGGCTCCCTGGCTCCGGACACGATCGTCATCAGCGTTGCCGCCGCCGTGTCCCTGGAACAGCTCGAGGCGGCGCTGCCGGCCGGCCAGCCCGTCATCCGCACAATGCCGAACACGCCGGCGAAGCTGGGCCGCGGCGTCGTCTCCGTCTCGCCCGGGACCAACTGCTCCGCCGGGCAGCTCCAGCGCGCCAAGGACATCCTCGCGGCCGCCGGCACGGTCGTGGAGGTCCCGGAAGACCAGGTGGACGCCCTCTCCGCGATCAGCGGATCGGGCCCGGCCTACGCCTTCTACCTGGCGGAGGCCATGGCCGAGGCCGGGGCGCAACTGGGCCTGGACCCGGAGCTGTCCCTGTTGCTGGCCCGCGAGACCGTCGCCGGGGCGGGCTTCATGCTGGCCGAGCCCGGCGCGGATCCCGCCGCGCTGCGCAAGGCGGTCACGAGCCCGAACGGCACCACGGAACGGGCCATCGCGACGTTTGACGAGCGCGGGCTGCCGGCCATCATCGCCGACGGCGCCCGCGCGGCGGCCGAGCGCGCAGCCGAAATCACCCGCCAGCTCGCCTGAGCCGGCCCGGGCGGCCCAGGGGGCTGCTGCAGGTTCCGGAGCTGCCGCGGGCTCCAGTTCCCGCGGCCGGCTCCGGCTGCGGGCTAGGGGCGGGCAGCGAACCGTTCGAGCAGGTCCACGTGCCCCGAAACAATGAGCATGTCCCGCGAGGAAACCTTGGTTTCCGGCCGCGCGTAGGTGAAGTCCTCGCCCGGGGACTTCACGCCCACAATGGTGACGCCGTATTTGGACCGGACCTTGGACTCATCGAGGGTGAAGCCCACGGTCTCGCGCGGCGGGTACATCTTGACGATCGCGAAGTCGTCGTCAAACTCAATGAAGTCCAGCATGCGCCCGGAGACCAGGTGCGCGGCACGGACGCCGGCGTCCGCCTCCGGGTAGATGACGTGGTTGGCGCCGATCCGGGTGAGGATCTTGCCGTGCGAGGGCGTGATCGCCTTGACCCAGAGGTGTTCGATCCCGAGGTCCACGAGGTTTACCGTGATCAGCACCGAGGATTCGATCGAGGTGCCGACGCCCACGACGGCGGAACTGAATTCCTGGGCGCCGAGCTGGCGGAGGGCATCGATGTTGGTGGCGTCGGCTTCCACCACATGCGTCAGGACGCTCGCCCACTTCTGGACGAGGTTGCGGTCGCGTTCTATGGCAAGGACCTCCCGGCCCTGCTTGACCAGCTGCTCTGCGGTGGACGCACCAAAACGGCCCAGCCCGATCACCAGCACCGGGGCGTTGTGGGCGGGGCGGTTGACGGCGCCTGAGGAACTAGCCAATGATCGGTCTCTCTTCCGGGTAGTGGTACAGCTGGCTGCGTTGGCGCAGGGCCAGGCCGGCCGCAAGGGTGACCGTCCCGACGCGCCCGGCAAACATGAGCAAAGCGAGGACGTAAACCCCCGACGGCGGCAACTCTGCACTGAGGTTGGTGCTGAGGCCCACGGTGGCGAAGGCGGAGATGGTTTCAAACAGGACCCGGTCCAGGGAGGCATGGCTGATGTGCAGGAGCAGGAGGGCCGAGACCGAGACAAGGGTGGCACCGGCAACGATCACCGAGATGGCCACGCGCATCGTGCCCTCGGGGATGGTGCGGCCGTAGATTTTCACGTCTGCGTCGCCGCGGGCCTCGGCGGCGATCGCCAGGAACATCACGGCGATGGTGGTGACCTTGATGCCGCCGGCCGTGGATGCGGAACCGCCGCCGGCGAACATGAGGGCATCGGAGAGCAACATGGTGGTGGACTCCATGTGGTTCTGGTCCACCAGGTTGAAGCCGCCGGAGCGCAACATGACTGAGGCAAACAGCGCATGCGTGATCTTGTCGCCGAGGTCCATGTCCCCGATGGTGCGCAGGTTGTCCCACTCCAGGAAGCCCCAGAGGACCGTGCCGGCGGCCAGGAGAATGAAGGAGACCTGGATGGTCAGCTTGGTGTGGAGGTTCCACTTCTTCCACCGCAGCCCGTTCTGGTGCAGCACCATGACCACCGGGAAGCCCAGGCTGCCCAGGAATACCCCGAGCATCAGCGGGACGAGGATCCAGAGATCCGTTTCGTACGGCACGATTCCGTCCGAATGCGGCGTGAATCCCGCGTTGTTGAACGACGAAATGGCGTAGAAGATCCCGTGCCAGATGGCCTGCGGGAAGCTCTCCCCGAGGATCAGGAAGCGGGGGATAAGAGTCAGCGCCAGGGCGGCCTCGATCACCACGGAGGTCACGATCACGATCCGGAGCAGCGTACCGACTTCGCCGAGCCGGCCGGCATTCATGGCCTCCTGGGCGATCAGCTTGCCGCGGACACCGAGTCTCTTGCTGACCATGAGCGCCAGCAGCGACGCGAGGGTCAACGTACCCAGGCCGCCCACGAAAATGCCGACCAGGATCACGAGCTGGCCGAAGAAGGACCAGTGCACAGCCGTGGAGACCACGGTCAGGCCCGTGACGCAGACAGCGGACGCCGCGGTGAAGAACGCCTGATGCAGCGGTGTGACTTGTCCGGTCGCGGAAGCCAGGGGCAGCGAGAGTAAGGCGGTGAAAACCAGAATCACGACGCCGAACGCCGAGAGAGCCAGGCGGGCAGGCGAGCTGTTGGCGATGCCGTCAATGAAGTCGCGCAGGCGTGTGAAAATCCACAGGCCTTCCCGCTCCGGCATGCCTGGCTGCCAGTTGGCCGGGCTCGTGGACCTCGACTGGCTTTGCGTCATGTTTTTCCTCGGTTGAAACTTCTTCCCCAAGTAGTAAACCACTAAACACCGCGTAATGGCCGGGGATCCAACGTGCACGCGCGGGAAGCCGGGGACCGCTCGGGTAGCCTGTGATTGATGACATTCCTGCCCGGACTCGCTCAGACCGCGCTGCCAACGACGGTGGTGTGGGCCCCAGCCATGACTGCCTACAACTTTGGCCACTCCCACCCCATGGCGCCGGAACGCATGGAGCTCACAGCGAAGCTGGCCGGAAGCCTTGGACTGCTGGATCTGGACCACGTCACGGTAGCGGCTCCCGACGTCGCCACCGACGCGGAGCTGTGCGCAGTCCACAGCACGGAGTTTGTGGCCGCCGTGCGGCGCGTGAGCGAAAACCCGGACACCCCCGACCATGCCAGGGGCCTCGGAACCGAGGATGACCCCGCCTTTGCCGGCATGCACGAAGCCAGTGCCCGGCTGGCCGGCGGCTCCCTGCTGGCGGCCGCAGCTGTCCTGGACGGAAGCGCGGTGCGGGCCGTGAACTTCGGCGGCGGGATGCACCACGCCTCCCGGGACCGCGCGAGCGGTTTTTGCATCTACAACGACGCCGCACTGGCCGTCCAGCGGCTGATCGACGGCGGCGTCCGGCGGGTGGCCTACGTCGACATCGACGCCCACCACGGCGACGGCACGCAAAGCATCTTCTGGGACGATCCGCGCGTCCTGACAATTTCGCTGCACGAATCCGGGCTGACACTCTTCCCGGGCACCGGGTTTGCCAACGAGATCGGCGGACCGAACGCACAGGGCAGCGCCGTGAACGTCGCCCTCCCGGCCGGCACCGTTGACGCCGGGTGGCTGAGGGCCTTCCACGCCGTCGTGCCCCAGCTCATTGGTGCGTTCGAACCGGAAGTGATCGTCAGCCAGCACGGCTGCGACTCGCACCGGCTCGACCCGCTGACCCACCTGAACATCAGTGTGGACGGCCAGCGCGAGGCCGCCACAGCGATCGGCCACCTCGCCGCCCGCTACTGCGAGAACCGGTGGATTTCGACCGGAGGCGGCGGCTACAACGTCGTCAGCGTGGTGCCGCGGGCGTGGAGCCACCTTATAGCCATCGCCGCCGGCCGCCCGGTGCCGCTGCGCACCCCGGTTCCGGAGGACTGGCGCAACTACGTCAAAGACAAGTACGGCGCCAAGTTCGGCGTGGAGCCCCCCGAGACGATGGGCGACGACGTGGACCTCTGGTGGCGGTCCTGGGAAGTGGGTTTCGACCCCAACGACGAGGTGGACCGAACCATCATGGCCACCCGCAAGGAAGTGTTTCCGCTGCACGGGCTGGACCCCTGGTTCGACTAAATCCCGACCGGGCCCAAGGCCCGGCACCAAGGCACCAATTCGTGGATGCCATCTGGCGTATATGTCGCTAGTGTGGAGGGCATGGTGACAGACGACGTATTTGCCGTCATTGCTGAGGCAACCAGGCGTGACATTCTGACAGCCCTCCGCAAGGGGGACAAAGCGGTGGGGGAACTGGTCCAGGAGCTTGAAGCAAGCCAGCCCACTATTTCCAAGCATCTTAAAGTCCTCCGCGAAGCGGACCTGGTGAGCATGCGCGCCCAGGGCCAGAAGCGGTACTACACGCTCAATCCCAAGCCGCTCGCCGGGGTTGCCAGCTGGCTGCAGGCCTTCGACGTCGGCCCCGCCGTGACGGCGGACGCGGCCGCAGCCCTCCACCCCGAAACCGGCCCCACAGCCGTCCCGGATGGCCTGGCCGCCGCCGCTGTTGCGCAACCGGCCGTCCCGCAACCGGTCGCCGCGCAACCCGCCGCTGCACTGGCGGGCCGTCCGGCCGGCAGCCCGCTGAGCCCCGCCGTCGTCATTCCGGTGGGAACGGCAGGGGAGGACAAGATGCCCCAGCAGATCGGGCGGACCGTGGGCCGGGCGGCCACCAGGGCCGCGGATCTCCTGGCCAACCTGCCCAAGTTCGGCCGCAAGAAGTAACCTTTCACGCCGCTGCGTATGCCGCCGCGGGTATGCGCCGCGGCCGGCAGCTCTGCCGCACTGCGGACCAGGCGGACCTTGCGGGCGCCTAGTGCGCTTGGTGCGCTAGGGGCGGAGGATCCTTACGTGCTCGGGGGTGAGGTCCGTGATCCGGCTGACGCCGAGCAGGGCCATGGTGCGTTCCATGTCCTTCTCCAGGATGTGGAGGGCGCGGTCGACGCCGGCGCGTCCGCCGGCCATGAGCCCGTAGAGGTAGGCGCGGCCGATCAGGGTGAAGTCGGCGCCGAGGGCGAGGGCGGCGATGATGTCCGCGCCGCTCATGATGCCGGTGTCCAGGAGGATCGCGGCGTCGCTGTGGTCGGCCTTGAGGGCGGCGGAGACTTCGGGGAGCAGGTGGAAGGGGATCGGTGCGCGGTCCAGCTGGCGGCCGCCGT
>NZ_JIBJ01000023.1:0-48876 GCF_000620385.1 Arthrobacter sp. 9MFCol3.1 | reverse complement strand
CCGTTCAAGAGCATGGACGTCGAGAAGATGAAGGACATCACGCTCGCCGAACTCGCCGCGATGGGCATCGACCTGCGCGACGTCGAACAGCCCATCGGCCAGCTCTCCGGCGGTGAACGCCAGTGCGTCGCGATCGCCCGGGCCGTGTACTTCGGCGCGAAGGTCCTGATCCTGGACGAGCCCACCGCGGCCCTGGGCGTGAAGCAGTCCGGCGTGGTGCTCCGCTACATCCTGCAGGCCCGCGACCGCGGCCTCGGGGTCATCTTCATCACCCACAACCCGCACCACGCCTTCCCCGTCGGGGACCGGTTCCTGCTGCTCAAACGCGGCAAATCAATCGGCTACTACGACAAAAAAGACATCACCCTCGACGAACTCACCGCCCAAATGGCCGGCGGCGCCGAACTCGCCGAACTCGCCCACGAACTCGAACAACTCGGCGGCCACGGCGACATCGTCAAGGAAGTCCAGGGTGAAGTCGCCGACGTCGCCCAGACCACCGGCACGACCTACCAGTAAGGGCCGCCCCACTCCTGAAAGGACAAGCCTTTGGCTTACCTCAACCGCACCCCGTCCGACGCCGCCCTGCCGGTGCGGATCGGACTCATCGGCTCGGGCTGGATGGGCGCCTTCCACGCCGAGAGCATTGCCCGCCGGGTCCCCGGCGCCGTCCTTGCCGCCATCGCAGATCCGAACCTGGAATCCGCCGGGGCGCTGGCCGGCGCCCTGGGCACCACCAAGGTGACCGCGGACGCCACCGACCTCCTGGCCGACCCGGCGATTGACGCCGTCGTCATCGCCAGCCCCGCGCGTTTCCATTCCTCCCTGATCGGCCAGGCCGCAGCGGCCGGAAAGCACGTCTTCTGCGAGAAGCCCGCCGGCCAGGGGCTCGAGGAGCTCGGCGCCGCCCTTGACGCCGTCGCCGCCGCCGGGGTGCACTTCCAGATCGGCTTCAACCGCCGGTACGCCGCAGACTTCCAGGCGGCCAAGAAGGACCTCGCCGCCGGAATCGTGGGGCAGCCGCAACTGCTGCGTTCGCTGACCCGGGACCCGGGCACCGGGACCATCGGGCACGCCGCAAAGATCCCTGTGTGGACCATCTTCCTCGAAACCTTGATCCACGACTTCGACACCCTGAACTGGTTCAACGAAGGCGCCGAACCTGTGGAGGTCTATGCGGTTGCCGACGCGCTTGTGGAGCCGGGACTGCGGGACCAGGGGTTCCTGGACACCGCCGTCGTGACCATCCGCTACAGCAACGGCGCCATCGCCGTCGCCGAGGCGAACTTCAGCGCACTGTACGGCTACGACATCCGCGGCGAGGTCTTCGGCTCCAAGGGCATGGTCCAGGCCGGCCGCGCCACCGAAACCGCCGCCCGCCGGTTCACTGCCGAGGGGCTGTCCGCCGACACCCCACGGCTGAACGTCGAGCTCTTCCGGCAGGCCTACACGGACGAGCTGGTGGACTTCGCAGACGCCGTGCGCGCCCGGCGTGACGGTACCGCGCCGGAGCCGAAGCCCTTCACCCTCACTCCGGGAGCCAGTGACGCCCGGCGCGCACTGGCCATGGCGCTGGCCTGCATAGAGTCCGTCAAGCAGGGCGCCCCGGCAACGGTCAACACAGTGGCCGTCAACGAGAGCGTGGTCCTCTGATGCGGCTCGCCGTGTGCGCTGAGATGGTCTTTACGGACCTGCCGTTCACGGAGCGGGTGCGCAGGCTCCACGAGGCCGGTTTCGACGTCGAACTCTGGGACTCGCGGCCCAAGGACATCGGCGCGCTCAAGGCCACCGGGGCGGTGTTCTCCTCCATGACCGGTTACAGCTCCGGCAGCCTCGTGGATCCGGACACGGCGGACGAGGTGGTGCGGACCGCCGAGTCCCTGATCCCCACCGCCCTGGAACTTGGCGTCAGCCGGATGGTAGTGCACCCGGCGGAACTCATCGACGGCCACGCGGCCCGCCCGGTCTACCGGGCCACCGGCCAGATGTGGGCCACCGGCGCCCGGACCCTGGAACGGCTCGGGAAGCTCGGTGAGAAGTACGGGGTGACGTTCTGCCTCGAGAACCTCAACACCATCCTGGACCACCCCGGCATTCCGCTGGCACGGGCCAAGGACACCCTGGCGCTCGTGCAGGCCGCCGGGCACCCGAACGCCAGGCTCATGCTGGACCTCTATCACGCCCAAATGGGGGAGGGGAACCTGGTCGAGCTCGTTCGGACCGCCCTGCCATACATCGGCGAGATCCAGGTGGCGGACGTTCCGGGCCGCTGCGAACCCGGAACCGGGGAAATCAACTACGCGGCCGTCGCCAGGGCGCTCGCGGACGCAGGCTACGAAGGGACTGTGGGCCTGGAAGCGTGGGCCAGTGGCGACAGTTATGCGGCCCTGGAGGCCTTCCGTGCGGCGTTCACCGTGCCCGCACCAAACCTGAGAGTAGAAGTATGAGAGACGTAATCCTTGGACTCGTCGGCGTTGGGCGGATCGGGGTCATGCACGCCAACAACATCGCCGCCCTCAACGAGGTCCTGAATCCGCAGGGGATCCGTGTCCGGCTCCGCCTCACCGACGTCGCCGAAGAGCACGCCCGGACGGTGGCAAGCGGTCTCGGTGCCGAATTCCTGCCCTCGGTCGAGGCGCTGCTGGCCTCGGGGCTGGACGGCCTGGTCATCGCCACCGGAACCGGGACCCACCCTGAGCTCATCAAGGCCGGCGTGGACGCCGGGATCCCGGTCTTCTGCGAAAAGCCCGTGGCCCTGAACGTGGCCGAGGCCCTGCCGGTGCTCGACTACATCCGGGACCGGAACGGCGTGGTGCAGATCGGGCATCAGCGCCGGTTCGACGCCGGGTATCTGGAAGCCCGCCGCGCCTACCAGGCCGGCGAGCTGGGCTGGATCCATTCCCTGCGTGCCGTCACGTGCGACATGACGCCGCCCCCGGTCGAGTTCCTGGCCAGCTCCGGCGGGCTCTTCCGGGACTGCTCGGTCCACGATTTCGACATCCTGCGCTGGCTCACAGGCCGCGAAATCGTCGAGGTCTACGCCAAGGGCTCCAACAACGGAGACCCGGCGATCGGTGAAGCCGGCGATGTGGACACGGCCCTCGCGCTGGTGACGTTCGACGACGGCACCGTGGGAACGGTTTCGGCCACCCGCTACAACGGGGCGGGCCATGATGTCCGGCTGGAAATCCAGGGCTCCCGCGGCTCCCTGATGGTGGGCCTGGACGACAAGACGGCGCTGGCCTCCGCCGAGGCCGGGATCACGTTCCCCGCGGGGAAGCCGCATCTGACGTTTGCCGAGCGGTTCGAGACGGCGTACCGCTCCGAAATGGAGGCGTTCGTCGAACTGATCCTTGGCCGCCGGGAGAATCCCTGCACTCCGGAAGACGCCGTCGCGGCCTCCCGGGTTGCCGATGCCGCCCAGGAATCGCTGGCCACCGGTGCCCCGGTCAAGGTGACGGTGAGCGTCGCCAGCTGACCACGGCCCGGGGGTTGCCGGTCCTGAGCGGTCAGGGCCGGGTGCGGCACACCTCGACGAAGGCCCGGAACGGCGCGAGCCGCTCCCCGGCCGGGAGTTCCAGGGCCTCGGGGTGCCACTGGACCGAGGCCACCCAGCGCTCCGGATCCTCGAGCGCCTCGACAGTCCCGTCCTCGGCCACGGCCGTCACCCGCAATCCTCCGGCCACCCGGGCCACGGCCTGATGGTGGCCGGAGGCGATCTTCACGTTCACGGCACTCGAACCGCCGCCGTAGAGGGCCGCCACCCTCGAGCCGGCCCGCACCCCCACCTCGTGCCAGGCCCACGGTCCGGCCCCGCGCACCGGCGCGGGCTCGCGGTGCGCCACCGTCCCCGGCGCCATGTCCTGGATGAGCGTCCCGCCGTAGAGCACATTGAGCAGCTGGTGCCCGCGGCAGATGCCGAACACGGGCAGCCCGGCGTCGATCGCACGACGCGCCACGGCGAGATCCAGCGCGTCCTGGGCAGGGCTGACGTCGTAGCAGACGTCGCCGCGCAGCTCGCCGTAGAGGGCGGGGTCGAGGTCGCCGCCGCCGGGAAGAACGACGCCGTCAAGGGAGGCCAGCGCCGCGGCGAGGCCGCCGTCGTCGGGCCCCAAAGCGTCGAGCAGCACCGGTTCGCCGCCGCCCTCGCGCAGCAGCTCCACGATGTACTCGAACAATGCGTTGGCTTCCGCCACGCGCGGGTCGGGATCGGCGGAACTGCTGAGGCGGACGGGAACGCCGATGCGCGGCCGGCCGCGGAAGGGGTTGCGGGAAGTCTGCATGCCTCATTCTGCAACACGATCGCGGACTAGGATTACTAGATGAATCCCCGCTATCTCGTGTCCCGCAGCCGGTACATTGCCGCCGCCCCCGAGGCCATCTTCGAGGTGCTCGCCACGCCTGCCCTGCACAGCGTGATCGACGGCTCGGACACGGTGAAGGGCGCCCAGCCGCGCGGGCCACGGCGGCTGTACCTCCGCGCGAGGTTCGGCATGCAAATGAACATGCGGGTGAACTACAAGATCCTCAATACGGTCTGCGAATTCGAGGAAGGCCACCGGATTGCGTGGCGGCACTTCTACGGCCATGTGTGGCGCTACCTGCTCGAACCATCCACGGGCAAGGACGGCACAGCGGGCACGCTGGTCACCGAGCAATGGGACGCGCGCCGGGTCCGCGGCAAGAGCCTGCTCCGGCTGGCCGGCTACCTGCGCCGCCATCCGGCCAACCTGGAACAGACGCTGGCCAAGCTCGACGCCTACATGGCTGCGCACCCGGACATGGGTAATGTGGATGGCAGCACGAAACGAGACTGAAGGTGGGAACTGGGATGGGCCGCAGGACACTGGTCGACGATCTCGTCGACGGCCTGCTGACCGAAATCCTTGACGGCAAGCTCCAGCCCCATAACCCGATTCCGCCCGAGGCCGACATCGCCAAGGCCTACGGCGTCAGCCGGCTCACCGTGCGTGAGGCCCTCAAAGCGCTCCGCGCGCAAAACATCCTCTATGTGAAGGCCGGCCGGGGAACGTTCGTCAATCCCACGGACAACTGGACCGGCCTGGACGCGATTTTCAAGGCGGCCTCGCATGGCAATGCGGCCGACCAGGTCTCGGTGGGACTGATCGAGATGCGCCGGATGGTGGAGACCGGGGCGGCCGCGCTCGCCGCCAAACGCTATACCCCGGAGCAGGCCGAGCGCATGCGCGAGTGCATCGCGGACATGAAGCGCTTCCACGACTCCGGCGACCTGGACCGCTTCGTGGAGGCGGACATTGGCTTCCACGACGCCGTCCTGAAGGCGTCCGGCAACCCCTTTGTGCGGGCCCTGTTCGCCCAGTTGGGCCAACTGCTGTACGTGACCCGACGCGAAACATCGGCCGTCGAGGTGATCCAGCAGCATGCCATCGATTACCACCAGCGGGTCCTGGACAGCATCCTGAGCGGCGACGCCGAGCGCTCGCGGCAGGCGATGGATGAGCACATGGACCAAACCAACGCGGACTACGAACGCTACGTCCGGGGCGCCAAGTCCTGACGTCCACCTCCGGACCCTTGACGTAATCCGAATCACATCCTAAGATTTTGCCTAGTTCCTGAATCAGATGTCTGACATCTGACTCAACAAGTATCCTGCAGCACGCGCTTCCAAGCGGGCAGGATGACCACCCCAATCCACCGATTTCCTCACCCGGCACAGCCGCAGGGCGGGAAAACACGTAAGAAGGTCGATGATGACTTCATTAGCCCCCAAGTCCTTCGGACTCGGCGAACTGGGCGACCGCACGCTCCGCAAGGTCCGCCGCCGCGTCATGCCCCTGATTGTCCTGCTCTACTTCGTTGCCTACCTGGACCGCAACAACGTCGGATTCGCCAAACTCACCATGAGCGAGGACATCGGCCTGAACTCCGCTGCCTACGGACTGGGCGCCGGCATCTTCTTCCTTGGCTACGCCCTCCTGGAGGTTCCCAGCAACGCGGGCATGTACCGATTCGGAGCCCGGAAATGGCTGGCCCGCATCCTGATCACGTGGGGCATCTTCGCCACCGCCATGTGCCTGGTGAACGGTGAAACCACCTACTACATCATCCGGTTCCTGCTCGGTGCCGCCGAGGCCGGATTCTTCCCGGCGATCCTGTTCTACCTGACGCTGTGGTTCCCCGCCGCGCAGCGCGTCACCGTGCTGGGCATCTTCATCCTTGCCCAGCCTGTATCCAACGCGCTCGGCGCCCCGGTATCCGGGCTCCTGCTGCAGATGGACGGCGTCATGGGACTCCAGGGCTGGCAGTGGCTCTACATCATCGAAGGCATCCCGGCGATCGCCCTCGGCCTGCTGACGCCCATCCTCATGACGGACCGTCCGCGGGACGCCAAATGGCTCGAGGCCGACGAGCGCAACTGGCTCACGGCCACCATGGACGCCGAACTGGCGGCCAAGTCCCAGTCGGGCAAGCACAACTTCCTGGCCGGGCTCAAGGACAAGCGCACCCTGGTCTACTCCGCCCTCTACTTCGGCCTCGTGTGCGGAATCTACGGCCTGGGCCTGTGGATGCCCACCATCGTCGCGGCCCTCGGCAAGTTCTCCACGGCCGAGATCGGCTTCATCGTCTTCATCCCCTATGCCGTGGCCGCAGTATTCGTCTACTTCTGGAGCAAGCGCGCGGACCGGACCGGCAAGCGTGCCTGGCACGCCTCGGTCAGCATGGTGCTCGCGGGCGTCGGACTCCTGGCCGCCGGCTACCTGCTGCCGGTCAACCCCTTCCTCGCGATGATCGGCCTGACGGTCTCGGCCATGGGGATCTACGGGGCCATCGCCCCGTTCCTCTCGATGCCCTCCGCGGCACTGACCGGTGCGGCTGCCGCTTCCGGACTGGCCCTGGTGAACTCCCTCGGAAACCTCGGCGGCTTCATCTCCCCGTACGCCGTCGGCCTCCTCAAGGACGCCACCGGAAGCAACCAGAGCGGGCTGCTGTTCCTCTCCCTCTGCCTGTGCCTCACCGCCGTGGCCACCTACCTCTACGCCCGCCGGCGCCCCGAAGGCGACGCCGGCCTTGACCCCGCGGTCGCGGCGGCTGCCGCCGTCGACCCGGCCAAAGTATCCTGATCCGAACCCCTGAAGGAATCTTCGACATGACATCAATTACCCCGTTCCCCACTGAACGCACTGTGGTCCTGACCGGAGCCGCGTCAGCCCGCGGCATCGGCCGTGCCGCCGCAGATCGCCTGGCCAGCGAGGGCTGGTCCATCGCAATCCTGGACATCAATGCCGAGGACGCCAGCGCCGCTGCCGCCGAGATCGGTTCCAACCGTGCGGTCAAGGCCATCGGCGTCGGTGCGGACGTCTCCGACGCCGCGTCGGTTGACCGGGCCATCACCGAGATCGAAGGCTCGCTGCCCCCAATCGTCGCGCTGGCCAACCTGGCCGGCATCAGTTCCCCGACGCCGTTCATGGACACCACGGTCGAGGAATGGGACAAAGTCTTCGCCATCAACATGCGCGGATCCTTCATCGTCTCCCAGCGCGTGCTCAAGGGCATGATCGAGCGCAAGCTCGGCCGGATCGTGAGCATCTCCTCGATTTCGGCACAGCGGGGCGGCGGCACCTACTCCAAGGTCGCCTACAGCGCCTCCAAGGCCGGGATCATCGGATTCACCCGCGCCCTGGCCCGCGAGGTGGGCGAGTTCGGGGTCACGGTCAACGCGATCGCCCCCGGCCCCATCGACACCGACATCATGGGCGGCACCCTGAGCGAGGAACGCAAGGCGCAGATGTCGGAGGGCATCATGATGGGGCGGGTCGGCAGCCGCGAGGAAGTGGCGGCCCTGATCGCCTTCCTGCTCGGCCCGGACGCCGGTTACATCACCGCGGCCACCTACGACATCAACGGCGGCCTCCAGGTCTCCTAAGCTGCACGCACCCCCGTTGCGCTATCACTTTTGGGCCTCAAGATCCCGGAATGGCCCGGAATGGCCACCAAAAGTGATAGCGCAACGGGGGATTGGCGACGGTCTAGGCTGGCTCCATGAGCGCCGCCCGCAGCCTTTACCCCAGCCCCCGCACGTTGGAGGTCGAGAGCGTTGCCGGTTTCGACCGGCTGGTCGCGGCGGGGGCGCGCAGCATGCACGGCTGGCATGTCCAGTCCCTGGACCTGCGGGGCCGCCGGACACAGTTGGAGGCGCTGGAGGCCCAGGGCGCGGTCTTCCTGGGCTGCAGGTTCGATCAGGGTGTGGAGGATTTGCTGCGCGGCCGGGGCGCCCTCATCTTTCCCCGGCTCACGGCGGTGCCGTTCAACCCCTACCGCGGGCAGCTGTATACGCCGCAGGAACTTTATGCCGGCATCGCCGCGTCGCCCTATGAGGACACGCTCGACGCGCGGGTGTACCAGTGGAGCATCCGGCCGGGCCAGCGCCGCCGGCTCGATGCGACTCTGGCCGCCGCCCTGCATGACCATTCGATCGGCGTGGCCCTCGACGAGCTGGCCGGCACCTATCTCCGCGCCGGCCGCACGATGGTGGGGGTCATGGGCGGGCATATTGCCCGCCGCGGCACCGCCGTATTTGAGGAAGCCGCACTGCTGGGCCGGCTGCTGGCCCGGAGTGGACGGGTGGTAGCCACGGGCGGCGGCCCCGGGGCCATGGAGGCCGCGAACCTGGGCGCCTTCCTCAGCGACGCCCCCGAGCCGGACTTCCGGCGGGCCCTGGCCGACCTCGCGGCGGTGCCGTCCTTCCGCCCCTCGGTGTCCGCCTGGGCGCGGGCGGCTGCGGCGGTCGCCCAACGCCACCCGGAGGGTAAGCCGTCGCTGGGGATTCCCACGTGGTTCTACGGTCATGAACCACCGAACTTCTTCGCCACCCACGTGGCCAAATACTTCGCGAACGCCATCCGGGAAGCCATCCTGCTTGAACTGTGCAACGGAGGCATCGTCTTCTTGCCGGGTTCCGGCGGCACCGTCCAGGAGATCTTCCAGGACGCCTGCGAGAACTACTATGCCGCTCCGGAAACCGTCACCCCCATGGTCCTGGTGGGACACGAGCACTGGCTGCGTCGGTTCCCCGCGTGGCCCCTCTTACAGAGCCTGGCGTCAGGGCGCCGGATGGAGGGACGGATCTTCCTGGTCGATACGGTCGCAGAAGCCCTTGAGGCGCTGGAGCGCTAGCGGGTCAGAGATCCTTGCGGCACTGGGCGTGGCCGAGCTCGTAGAGTCCGTTCAGGTCCCCGTCGGCAAGCCCGTCCGGGGCTCCGATCTCGGGGTACATCAGCTGGGCCGGGTCATCGACATGTTCCAGGCCCATCACATGGCCGAGCTCGTGCAGGATCACGGCCGTGGCATAGGCCGCACCCTCTGCGCGGTCCAGGTCTTCCGCGATTTGCGGCGCATCCAGTTCCAGGCTGCCCGTGACGAAGCTCTTGGGACCGTCGCCGAAACTGAAGTGTGTGCTCCCGCCCGTGCCGATCACCGGGCCTTTGAGCTGCGGTGCCTGCTCCGGTGTGGTCCAGGCGATTAGCAGCGGCGCCCACCGGTCCCCGTAGCGGTCCTTCTGGTAGGGCGCCCGGGTGGGCGAGGGGGCCTCGGACGTGGGGCCGTCATTGATGAACGTGATTCCGGTGGCCTCCGAGATCGTCCGGATCGAGTCCTCCACAAGCCGCTCGGCACCCTGCGGGGCCAGGGCGGCATTGATGACGTAGTGCAGCGGACGGCACGGCGAGTAACCCACCGGAGTGCCGTCGTCGTTCGTTGCCAGAAACTTGTACGAAGTGCTGGCGGCCTCCGGTTTCCGGGGCACGCCGAGGGGCTGGTCCTGCTCCTCGAGCCCGGGCGGGGGAGTGTCCGTCCGGTCTCCTCCGGCCGGCACGGCAGGCTGGCCGGAAGCCTGGCCAGCCTGCGGCTGTGCGTGCACGTCACTGCCTGAATTGTGCCCCGCGTTGTGCCCCGTTTCGCGAGTGACCTCGAAGAGGCCCGTGAACCGGGGATCGCCGTAGACGAGTCCCGCGGTGAGGAAGGCTCCGCCGGCGATCACCGCGGCGGCGGCCAGGTTCCTGACGATCCGCAGCGCGGTGGCTGGCCGGCTGTGCCGTGATCCGCGGTCCCGAAACTCAGGACCGTCCACTAGCCAACCACGGCGCCAAAGGCCATGCCCAGCAGGTACGTCACGCCGGCGGCACCCATGCCGATGGCCAGCTGGCGCAGGCCACGGGTGGCAGGCGACGTGCCGGAGAGCAGGCCCACGACGCCGCCGGTGAGCAGCAGCGCCACGCCGACGAGGGCGGCGGAAACCACCAGTGCGGCGAGTCCGGTCATGCCGAGCAAGAAGGGAATGATGGGCACGATCGCGCCGGAGGCGAAGAAGCAGAAGCTCGACGCCGCCGCACTCCAGGCGGTGCCGACCGCCTCGTGCTGGTCCTCGCTTTCGGGCAGTTCCGGCCGCAGGGACAGGCTGGGATCGCAGTCGCAGTCCAGCAGGCCCATCCGCTCCGCGACGCGGTGCTCGGCGGCCTCCCGGGACATGCCGCGGGCCAGATAGACGAGCAGGAGTTCGTTGTGCTCGATATCGAGCAGCGGCGCCGCCGCCAACGTGATCTGGGTGGGACGGGTCGCGGCGAGGAGCTCCCGCTGCGACCGTACGGAAATAAACTCCCCGGCCCCCATGGACAAAGCGCCGGCCAGCAGCCCGGCGACGCCGCTGAGGAGCACCACTTGGCTTCCCACGCCCGAGGCCGCCATGCCCATGACGAGGGACAGGTTGCTGACCAGCCCGTCGTTGGCGCCGAACACGGCGGCGCGGAACGTTCCGGCCAGCCGGTTGCGGCCCCGGGTGGCCAGTCCGCGGACCACTTCCTCATGGATCTGCTCGTCGGCGACCATGGCCGGGGTGGCGAACGACTCGGTGGCGTACGGGGAGCGGCTCTCCGCCCGCTGGGCTAGGGCCAGGACGAAGACCGAGCCGAAATGCCGGGCTAGGAAGCCCAACAACCGGCTCCGGAGTGAGGCATGCCGGTCCTTGCCGGCGTGATCGCCCAGCAACTGGAGCCAGTGGGCCTCATGGCGTCCCTCGGCCTCGGCCAGCGCCAGCAGGATGGCGCGCTCCTCGCCGGCACGGTTCTGCGCCAGGTCCCGGTAGACGGCCGCCTCGGCACGTTCATCGGCGAGATACTGGCGCCAGCGCTTGATGTCCGCAGCGCTGGGCGCTGCGCTCGCGTCTGTTCCGGGCTCCGGGCTGGGTGCGCTGACGGGAGGCGCGGTGCGGGAAGTCGCGCCGGGGGCAGGGGAGGCGTGCGGCGGGGCGGGGCGCGGGTCCGTCTCGGGGACCTGGGAGGGCTGTGTCGGGTGGTGCTGCGAAGAATCGTTGCGGTCCGATTCGGTGTGCTGAGACACGAAAAACTCCTGGGTTTGGTCGGGCATGGTCCGGCCCCATTGCGACTCCAGAGTACCCGGTATTTCCGCGTCTTTCCGGCTGGCCATCCTCAGCGGAAAGTTTAGGGCGGCCGTAACTGCCCTGCCGTGGCGGGGCCGCCCGCAGCCGCTTTCCGGCCGCAATTGTGAGCCCTTGACCGCCCGGGTCCGCGGTGTTCGAATGAAACCCAGGGCGGGCTCCCCGGGGCCCTGCCGCCGCCGAAGCCGCATGGAGGTTGCACCATGGACAGCACCGCATCACATCCCATCCAGCCGGCCCGGGACTCCCTCGAGTCCGATCCCGCCTACGACTACGCCGAGGACGCGCCCGTCAGTGATGCCGCGGAGACCGAGGACGAGGAGCTTCTCGAAGAGGCCGATCGGCTCGTTCCCCTGGACGCGGACGACTTCCTGGGCGACGAGACGCCGGTGGTGCCCCTGGAGGGGGAAGAATTCCTTGCCACTGAGGAAAACGAGTGATTCTCCCGCGGCCCGTTAGATAGCCCAAAGCCGAATAAATAGCCAAAGGCCGACGGCGGCGCCCCCGCGTGGGGAGCGCCGCCGTCGACCTGCAACTCGCGGTCAGGACCCTGACGGGGCCCGGCCCTAGTGCGTAAGGGCCCTAGTGCGTGAGGGCCGGGGCCTTTTCTTCCTCGGCCGCGCCGCCGGCGACACGCCGGCGCCAGTTCTGCATGACCGCGGGATCCGTCGGCTTGGTCAGCAGGGACACCGCGATGTAGACGGCCGCGGAAGCCGCCAGGCCGTAGTAGATCGGCTCGTTGGCGTAGATGCCGTCCAGCGGAACCTCGGCGTTGACTTCCAGGATGATCATGGTGCCGAGCGTGATGACCGAGCCGACCGCCATGGACGCCGCGGCGGCGACGCCGGTGCCGCGCTTCCAGACCAGGCCGCCGAGGATGGCCACCAGCAGGCCGCCGACAAGGATGTCGTAGGCAATGGTCAGGGCCGCGACAACGTCCTTGGTGACGATGGCGATCACGATTGCCACGATGCCCAGGCCCAGGACCCACATGCGGTTGGCCTTGACGTCGTGTTCCGGGTTGTCGGTGTCATCGGTGTTGACGGTCTTGCCGAACCAGCCGGCAACGAACGGCAGCACATCGGCGCGGGCCACGGTGGCGGCTGCGATCAGGGCACCGGAGGCGGTGGACATCATGGCAGCGACGGCGGCGGCCAGCACGAGGCCGCCGATGCCGATGGGCAACAGGTGGGTGGCGACCTCGGCGTAGACAACGTCCTTGCCCAGGGCCTTGACGTCGATCTGCGGCAGCGCCACCCGGGCGCCGAGGCCGATCAGGGCGCCGGCTGCGCCGTAGAGGATGCAGTAGATGCCGGCCGTCGCGCCGCCCCAGCGCGCAACTTCAGGCGTCTTGGCGGTGAACACACGCTGCCAGATGTCCTGGCCGATCAGCAGGCCGAGGGTGTAGACCACAAAGTACGTGATGATCGTCTGGGCGCCGATGCCGTCGATCTGGAAGAACGTGGCGTCCACCCGGCTGCGGATCCCGTCGAGGCCGCCGGCGGCGTTGAGCGTGAACGGCAGCATCAGGAAGAAGATGCCGACCGTCTTGATGACGAACTGGACCTGGTCGGCCAGCGTGATGGACCACATGCCGCCGATGGTCGAGTACACCAGCACGATTGCCCCGCCGACGGCGATCGCGACGGCGCGGTCCCAGCCGAAGAGCACCACGAAGATGGTGGCGTAGGCGCCCGTGGAGGTGGCGCAGAGCATCAGCGTGTAGGCGAGCATGACGATGCCCGAGGTCTGCGTGGCGTTGCTGCCGTAGCGCAGGGTCAGCATCTGGGAGACGGTGTAGATCTTCAGCTTCTGGATGGTGCTGGCGAAGAGCAGGCTCAGCAGCAGGACGCCGGCGCCGATTGCGACGACGAGCCACATGCCGGAGATGCCGAACTTGTAGCCCAGGCCCACACCACCGACGGTCGAGGCGCCGCCCAGGACGACGGCGGCCATGGTGCCGGTGTAGAGGAACGGGCCGAGGCGGCGGCCGGCGACGAGGAAGTCGCTATTGTTCTTGGTGCGGGACTTGCCCCACCACCCGAACGCCAGCATGGCGGCCAGGTACACCACCACGATTGCGATGTTGACGAAAGTTGCGTCCATTAGAGGCTCCTTGGAGCGGGTTGGCAGCGGATGCGGGCTTGCCGGGCCTCAACAGAATGGTCGGCAAGGCTACTGCTGCGTGACGTGGGTAGAGGAGGATTTCCGTCGGAACCTCCGGTTTTGCCCTATAGGCAACACATGTTGCCCAGAAGAGTATGCTGTGACTCCGGTAACAGTCAAGGCGCAGGGCGTGGTGCCGCCGCCTCCGCGTCACGAAGGCCCGCTCCCGCTAGGATTGCTCCAATAATGGGGCCAAGCGGCCGGCCGTGAAAGGTTCCTAAATGAAGGCACTACCAGTTGAACCGAGCAATGTTCCCGTTGCCATCGGTTCGCGGATCCGCGCCGCCCGGCAGTCCCAGCGGCTCACCATTGAACAGGTAGCAGACGCCACCGGGCTCACCAAGGGATTCCTCAGCCGGGTCGAACGGGACCTGACCTCGCCCTCGGTTGCCTCCCTGGTAACGCTGTGCCAGGTTCTGTCCATCTCCATTGGCGACCTCTTTGCCGCCCCCGAAACGCACCTCACGAAGCAGAATGAGGGTCCTCGAATCTCCCTCGGCGGCGAGGGGATCGTCGAGCGGCTGCTGACCGCCCGGTCCGAGCGCCGTGTCCAGATCATCCAGGCCGTGATCGAGCCGCGCGGGCGCGGCGAGTCCGAACTCTATGCCGTGGACTGCGACGTCGATGTCCTGCATGTGGTCAAGGGAAGCATCCGCCTGATCCTCACGAATGAGGAATTCGAGCTCAGCACCGGAGACACTGTAACGTTCCCCGGCCGGGAACCCCACACCTGGGTCAATCCCACCGACGACGCCGTCGAGGTGCTGTGGGTGCTGGTACCCGCCGCCAGCCGCTGAGGGCAGGACCGCAACAATAACCACCATGAAAGTATCCACACGGCGCAATCCGGCACCACAGGACGGGCGCAAGCCGCTCGCGTCATCAACTGGGGGATCCATGAACCGCAACAACGTCTTTCTGTCCCTGGCCCTGGCCGCCGCGCTCGCGGTTGCCCTTGGCCTTAGCTCCTGCTCCGCAGCGGGTCAGCGTGCCGGCGAAACGGCAAGCGGCCCCGCCAGCGAAACTGCCGCCCCGGCGCAGCAGGAATCCGGCCCGGCCGCCACAACCGCGTCCACCGCCGCTTCGGCCACGCCCGCGCCGTCCTCCAGCGCCTCCGGCACCCCCGCCCCGGCCGCGCCGACGGCCAGTGCCGTGGCCGGCGTGAAAACCTTCACTTTCCCGGACGGGCACCTTTCCTTCTCCTACCCGAACGGCTGGTCCATCCGGTTGGTGGGCTCGCCCGAGGACGCCGCCAAGCTGCGGGGCGTGCAGGCGGTCATCGCCGACGCCACCGGCAACGAACTGGCTTCCATCATCAGCAGCACCAGCGCCAGCAACGCCTCCGGCCCGGTGGCCCGTACCGTGCTGGACACCGCTCCGGTGCCGGGGTTAAAGGATGTGGACGGTGAACAGCTGGCCTTCGGCTTCGCATTCGATTCCATCGCTGACCAGTCCGATTTCCACATGAGCGTCCGCAAGGAACGTGACTTCGCGCCCGGGGTCGCTGACTCCGGCTCTGCCTATGTCAGCTTCGCCAACGGCGGGGCGGAAGCCAAGGTGCTCTTCGGCAGCCCGGCGTTTGCCTCCGTCGACGCCGCCAAGGCCTGGATGACCACGGAGCAGTACATCCAGCTCAAGCGCCTGCTGCTCACTCTCAAGTACAACTGACCCCCGGGGCCTTGGTGAGATGTACGTCACATTTCGGCAATCTGCCGGAAACGGCAAATTAATGCCCAGAGCCGCCGCGTAACGTGCCGGCAAGAATCGGAAAGCCTTCCCGAAACACGCCGTGGGTAGCGTCATCCGCGGGGGGACGTACAACAGTCCCAAGGTGACATGGTCTCGCCGAATCGGCGCCCTCGGAGCGCCGGCACTCGAGGAAGGCTCCCGCTATGAAGTTCTCTGTGCTTGCAGTAGGAATGGCAGTAGATCCGCAGGTCCTTGACCCCGGATCGACCGCGTGGATGCTCACGGCGTCCGCCCTGGTCCTCCTGATGACCCCCGGACTTGCGTTCTTCTACGGCGGGCTCGTCAGGATGAAGTCCGTCCTCAACATCATGATGATGAGCTTCGGCGCCATGGGCGTGGTGGGCGTCGTCTGGGCCCTGTGGGGCTACGGACTGGCCTTCGGCCCGGATGCGTTGGGCGGATTCGTTGGGGATCCCTTCACTAATTTCGGCCTGAGCGGGCTGACCACCAGCATCGGCACCAAAGCGCCAGGACTGCCGGACATGATATTCGTCGGCTTCCAGGCCACGTTCGCCATCATCACTGTCGCGCTGATCAGTGGGGCGGTGGCCGAGCGCGTCAGGTTTGGCCCCTGGCTGCTCTTTGCCGCCCTCTGGGTCACGCTCGTCTACGCGCCGATCGCGCACTGGGTCTGGGGCGGCGGCCTGTTCGGGCCCACCGGCATCATTGGCAGCAAGATCTCCGCCCTCGACTTCGCCGGCGGCACGGTGGTCCACATGAACGCCGGCATAGCCGGACTCATGCTCGCGGTGGTTCTGGGCAAGCGGCTCGGCTTCATGAAAGACCCCAACATCCGCCCGCACAACCTGCCTTTCGTCATGCTCGGCGCAGGGCTGCTCTGGTTCGGCTGGTTCGGGTTCAATGCGGGCTCGGAACTCGCTGCCGACGCCACGGCCGCCCTGGCCTGGATGAACACGCTGCTTGCCACCTGCGCCGCCCTGCTGGGCTGGCTGCTCGTGGAGCGGCTGCGCGACGGGCACGCCACCTCGCTCGGAGCCGCCTCGGGTGCCGTCGCGGGACTCGTGGCAGTGACCCCGGCCTGTGGGTTCGTCGACCCTGTCGGGGCAATCCTGATCGGCACAATCGCCGGAGCCGTCTGCGCGCTCGCCGTCGGGCTGAAGTTCAAGATCGGACTCGACGACTCCCTGGACGTCGTGGCTGTGCACTTCGTGGGCGGCCTGTGGGGGACCCTGGCCCTCGGATTCTTCGCACTGCCGTCCGCCAAGACGGCCGGCGGCCTCTTCTACGGCGGTGGCCTGGCGCAGTTCTGGCCACAGATTCTCACCGCCCTGATTGTCACGGCATGGAGCGCCGCCATGACCACGCTGATTGGTTTCGCGATCCACAAGAGCATCGGCATGCGCGTTTCCGAGGCCGACGAGCTCTCCGGCATTGACGTGACGGAGCACGCCGAAACAGCGTACGAGCTCCTCATGGTCGGCGGCAGCTTCCACCCCGGTGACCCGCATGCCCGGACTGATGGTGCGGCGGCCCACGCCCACACCGGGACTCAGGCCGAAGCCCAGGCCGAGACCCAGGCCGGGGCCGAAGGTGAGGCCGTCCGCGGCAGGGTGTCGTCATGAAGCTCGTCACGGCCATTGTTCGGCCGGAGCGGGTTGCCGCCGTCAGCGCGGCCCTGGAACGGGCCGGGGTCAACGGCCTGACCGTGAGCCAAGCCAGCGGCTACGGCCGGCAGCGGGGCCATACCGAGGTGTACCGGGGCGCCGAATACAGCTCGGACCTGCTGCCCAAAGTGCGGCTGGAAGTCCTGGTCGAAGAGGACGCCATGGGCGCCGTCATGGCGGCCGTTGAGGAGGGCGGGCGCACGGGCCGCTTCGGCGACGGCAAGATCTGGATTATCGAGGTGCGCGACGCCGTCCGTGTCCGGACAGGGGAGCGGGGCGCCTCGGCCATCGCGTGAAGCGGTTGGTAAACAAATGATGCGCAATACGAAACTTCGAGTGTATGATGGGTGTCACAACCCGTCGGTCAATCCTCGAAGGAGAGGCTTCTTTTGGAAGAGCTGCGCATCGAGGCCAATGGCAACCTTGGCCCCATCGATTCATCCCGCGTCCCACGCTACGCCGGGGCTGCTACCTATGCCCGCCTGCCGCGCCTGGACCAGGTGGCCAAGGCAGACGTCACGGTGGTCGGCGTGCCGTTCGACACCGGCGTCTCCTACCGCCCCGGCGCCCGCTTCGGGGCCAACCACATCCGCGAGGCCAGCCGCCTGCTGCGCCCGTACAACCCGGCGTGGGACGTCAGCCCCTTCGAGAACATCCAGGTTGCCGACGCCGGCGACATGGCGGTCAACCCCTTCAACATCAACGACGCCATCGAAACCATCCAGCAGAACGCCCTGGACCTGACGGCGACCGGCAGCAAGCTGGTGACCCTCGGCGGCGACCACACCATCGCCCTGCCGCTGCTGCGCGCCGCCGCAGAGCGCGCCGGCGGGCCCATCGCCATGCTGCACTTCGACGCGCACCTGGACACCTGGGACACCTACTTCGGCGCCGAGTACACCCACGGCACACCCTTCCGCCGCGCCGTCGAGGAAGGCATCCTGGATACCGAGGCCATCAGCCACATCGGCACCCGCGGCCCGCTCTACGGCAAGAAGGACCTCGACGACGACCACCGGTTCGGCTTCGGCATCGTCACCTCCGCCGACGTCTACTACCAGGGCGTCCTGGAGACGGTCGCCAAGGTCCGGGACCGGATCGGCAACCGCCCGCTCTATATTTCGGTGGACATCGACGTCCTTGACCCCGCGCACGCCCCGGGCACCGGCACGCCGGAAGCCGGCGGCATCACGAGCCGCGAGCTGCTGGAAATCATCCGCGGGTTCCGCGGCATGAACCTCGTCGGTGCCGACGTCGTCGAGGTTGCCCCGGCGTACGACCACGCCGAGATCACCGGCGTGGCGGCAAGCCACGTCGCCTACGAACTCGTGACGCTGATGGCGGACCGCGCCGTCGAAGGGGACCGCTTCGGCGCCCCGAACGGCTACGCGGCCCAGGCCCTCGGCCAGGAACCGCGCCGCACCGCCGGCTTCGGCTCCCCGGTGGCTTCGCCGGTGGCATCACGATGACCGGCGTGCGCAACGGCGGGGACCTCGTCGTCGAGACCCTTGAGGCGCTCGGCGCCAAGACGGTCTTCGGCATCCCGGGCCAGCACGCCCTGGGCCTGTTCGATGCGATGGGCCGCGGGAACCTGCACTTCGTCTCCTCCCGGGTCGAGAACAACTCGGCGTTCGCCGCGGACGGCTACTCCCGCGCCACCGGCGAGGTCGGCGTGCTGTTCCTGTCCACCGGTCCGGGCGCACTGACGTCCCTGGCCGGGCTGCAGGAGGCCTACGCCACCGGTGTTCCCATGGTGGTCGTGGCCAGCCAGATCCCGCTCGAGGGCCTCGGCGCCCGGCGCAAGGGCATGCTGCACCAGCTCGATGACCAGAAGGCCTCGGCCGCGAACGTCACCAAATCCCAGCGGCTGATCCAGCACGCCTCCGGCATCCCCTCGGCCATCCAGGATGCCTGGACCGAGGCGATCTCCTCGCCGCAGGGCCCCGTGTGGCTCGAAATTCCGCAGAACGTCCTGCTGGACCCCATCATGGTGCCTCCCGTGGAGGACGCCCTCGCCGAAGCGGCCGACAACCCGCCCCGCGTGGAACTGGTCCGCGAAGCCGTGAAATGGCTCTCGACGGCGGAACGTCCCGCCATCATCGCCGGCGGCGGCACCCGCCGCGGCCGGGCCGAAAAGTCGCTGCTCTCGATTGCGGAGAAGCTGCGGGCGCCGGTAATCTGCACCCCGGGCGGCAACGGCGCGTTCCCCTGGAACCACGAACTCTCGCTGCAGTCCTGGATCGAGGACCAGTACATGACGGAGGTGCTCGAGGACGCCGACGTGCTGATCGTCATCGGCTCCTCCCTGGGCGAGGTCACCTCCAACTACTTCACCTTTGAACCGCGCGGCCGGATCATCCAGATCGACGCCGAACCCCGCGTCCTGGAGTCCAACCGTCCGGGCCTGGGCATCCGGGCGGACGCCGGCCAGGCCCTCGCCGCCCTCGACGCCGCCCTGACCGAACCGCACGGCGAACGCGCCGACTGGCACGGCACGGCTCCCGAGGTGCTCGTCAAGGACACCCTGGCCAAGGTCAAGGCCCGCCTCGAGTCCCAGGACCTCGGCAAGGAACTGAAGTTCATGGCCGACATCCGTGAGGCCGTTCCCGCGGGCATGCAGACGTTCTGGGACATGACCATCTCGGCCTACTGGGGCTGGAGCTGCTGGGATGCGCGCGAGGGCCAGTTCCACTCCGCGCAGGGCGCCGGCGGGCTGGGCTTCGGCTTCCCCGCGGCGATCGGCGGCGCCGTCGGGCTCGAAACCACCGGCACTTCCGCCGGCGCAGCTGCCGGACACGCCAGAGTACTGGCCGTCTCCGGCGACGGCTCCGCGATGTACTCCATCTCCGAGCTCGCCACCGCCAAGCAGCACAACGTCCCGGTCACCTGGCTGATTGTGGACGACGGCGGCTACGGCATCCTGCGCGAATACATGGTAGGCGCCTTCGGCAAGGCCACGGCCACCGAGCTCGCCCGGCCCGACTTCGTCAAACTGGCAGAGTCCTTCGGCGTCCCGGCCGTCCGGGTGGCCCCGGAGGGCGTCGGGGACGCCCTGAAAGCGGGTTTCGCCGCGGACGGCCCCAACGTCGTCGTCGTCGAAACCCTGCTCCACATGTTCGGCCCCACCCACCTGGCCACGTAGCCGGGACCTCAACAACACAGCAGCATTGAAGTAACGGCACTTCAGTAGCAACAGTGCAGTAGCAGCACTGCACAGCGCGGACCCGGCCGGGTCTGCCCCTCACGCGAGGGGCAGACCCGGCCGGTCCGCGTTTGGCATTTAAGCGCCCTTTCGGGGCCGCGCGGCACCTCCCACGAGAGAGTTAGTTTCCCGAAGTAACCAATTTCGTATATAGTTGCCTTGGGCAAACAAAAGAGGGGTGTCCATCATGTCAGTTGAGTCCAACGCTGCAGCCAAACTCGTGTACCAGATCTTCGACCTCCAGCGCGCGGTCCGCTGTGTTGCCGCCGCCAGCCTGCGCGGGCAGGACACCGGAGTGGCGTTACAGGGCGTTCTGCGCTTTGTGGGGGAGGGCGAATCCCGGGCCACGCATCTTGCGGAGCGGCTCGGCGTCAGCGCCCCGGTCCTCAGCCGGCACATCGCCGACCTCGAAGAGCACGGCTATGTGGTCCGCCGGCCGGACCCGGAAGACGGCCGCGCGCAGCTGATCGCCCTGTCCGCTGCCGGCACGGAGAAGCTGCGTGTCATCGAGGACCAGCGGACGGCCACCATCCAGGACCTGTTGCGGGACTGGAGCCAGGACGACGTCGAACTGACGGCGCGCACCCTCGAAAAACTTGCTGAGTCCCTCAGGACCTCAGCCCGGGCAACGACGGCCGGACCCACGAAGACGACCGAAATTGTTGAGGAGTAGATATATGGCTAGCCACGCCGCCGCCACAGGGCCGTCCCCGGCCCCGTCCGACCTTGCGCAGGGGGCATCCCGCGCATCCCAGACCGCCGCAGAACCTGTGGCGATGACCCACCGCCAGATCATGGAGGCGCTCACCGGGCTGCTGGCGGCGTTCTTCACCGCCATCCTGAGCAGCACGATCGTCGCCAACGCGCTGCCCACCATCATGTCCGAGCTCAAGGGCACCCAGACGGACTTCGCCTGGGTGATCACCGCCGCGCTCCTGGCCAACGCGGCAACCACCCCGATCTGGGGCAAGCTCGCGGACCTCTTCAACAAGAAGGTCCTCGTCCAGCTGAGCATCGTGATCTTCGTGGCCGGCTCCGTCATGGCCGGCCTGTCCGAGACCATCCCGCTGCTGCTGACCGCCCGTGTCATCCAGGGCATCGCCATGGGCGGGCTCACCGCCCTTGCCCAGGCCATCATCGGCTCCATGATCCCGCCGCGTGACCGTGGAAAGTACTCCGGCTACATGGGCGGCGTCATGGCCGTGGGCACGGCAGGCGGCCCGCTGCTTGGCGGCTTCATTGTCGACAGCCCGCTGGGGTGGCGCTGGACCTTCTTCGTCTGCGTCCCGCTCGCGGTGGTCGCGCTGATCCTGCTGCAGGTCACCCTGAAGATCCAGCACGTCAAGCGCCCCGCCAAGATCGACTGGCTCGGCTCCATCCTGTTGACCTCCGGTGTCAGCCTGCTGCTCATCTGGGTCTCCTTCGCCGGCAACCCCGACTACTACGACTGGTGGTCGTGGCAGACGGTGGCCATGGTGGGCGGCGGTGTCCTGCTCCTGGGCCTGCTGGTGCTGGTGGAATCCCGGGTAGCCCAGCCGATCATCCCGCTCAAGATCATCTCGGAGCGGACCACCGCCCTCGCGATTCTCGCCTCGGTGGCCGTCGGCGTGGGCATGTTCGGCTCCTCGACCTTCCTTGGCCAGTACTTCCAGGTGGCACGCGGCGCCACCCCCACCGAGGCCGGGCTGCTCACGCTGCCCATGATCGCCGGCAACCTGATCGGGTCGGTTGCCTCCGGCATGCTGATCAGCCGCACCGGCAAGTGGAAGCGGTACCTTGTAGCCGGTGCCATCTTGCTGATCGGCGGCCTGGGCCTTGCCGGCAGCATGGACCACACCACTGACCTGTGGCTGACCGGTATCTACACTGCCATCCTGGGCGTCGGTCTGGGCCTGCTGATGCAGAACCTCGTCCTCGCCGTCCAGAACACCGTCCAGGCCAAGGACATCGGCACGGCCAGTGCCTCTGTTGCCTTCTTCCGGTCCGTCGGCGGGGCGATCGGCGTCTCGGTCCTCGGCGCCGTGCTGGGCAACCGGGTCAAGGAGCTCGTCGTGGAGGGGCTCGCGTCCGCCGGGATCCAGGTTCCCGCCGGGTCCGCGGGGGCCAGCATGGACCTCAAGGACATGCCGGCACCGATCCGCGACATCATGCGCGCCGCCTACGGTGACGCGATCGCCGAGGTCTTCCTGATCTCTGCAGTTGTCGGCCTCGTGGCGCTGGTGGCCATCCTGTTCATCAAGGAACGCCCGCTGCGCCGCACCGTCGACGTCCGGCCGGAACCCGCCGAACTCGCAGGGGACGCCCCGGATCTCGCCATGGCCGCTGCCGCGGCGACAACGCCGGGCACCACCGGGAAAACCCGTAACGCCGGGAACGCCCGTAACGCCGGGAACACCGGGACCGACGCCGGCGTGGCAGCTCCGTCCGCCGGCGGCACCGGCATCGTGGACCTGGACCGGGAATTCATCGAGGTGCTCAGCCGGGAGCGCGCCGAATCCCGCTTTCCCGGCGCCGCCCGCCAGCGGACCCGGACCTTGGTGGCCGAGGACCGGCCCGAGGCCGCCGACGTCGTACCTGTGATGCTGCAGACCCAGCAGCTGCTCGCGGAGCAGCAGCTGCTGCTGGCGGACGCGCTGCGCGCCGTGCACGAGCAGGCCGCCGAGCAGCGTGCCGTCGCCGCCGAACAGGCCCGGGTTGCCGAGGAGCTCACGGCACTGCGCCGGCAGCTCGCCAAGCAGCGCAAGATGCAGCGCGCGGCTGCCGACTACATCGCCACCCACGGCCGGCACCGCACCGAGTAGCGCCGGCTCGCGTAGGACCCGAGTAGCACCGGACCGCAGAGGCCCCGCGGCCGCCCCCAGGGGCGGCAGTGGGGCCCTTCGCACGGCAAGACGGTTGCGTGCGAGGCGGCGGCAGCCGCTAAACTACACCGTTTGGATGATCTTCAGTGTCCCGTGTTCCACCCGGGCAGGGGATTTCGTAGAGTTGGGTGGCCAAGGCTGTCGGCCCCAACGGATAGTCTTCAATCAGCTTTTCAACTCACTTCATTTCCGGTCTTCGTATCGTCCGGCCTTCCCAAAGGACTCGTGGGCATGCTCGTTACCCTCATGCGGCGCTATTCCAAGCCGTATCTGCCATACATCGCGGCTGTGGTCATCTTCCAGCTGGCCTCGACCATCGCGGCTCTGTACCTGCCCAGCCTCAATGCCCAGATCATCGACGAGGGCGTCTCCCGCGGCGACACGGACTACATTTGGCGGACCGGCGGCGTCATGCTCGGCGTCGCCCTGATCCAGGTGGCCACCGCGATCGCCGGCGTCTACTTCGGCTCGAAGGCGGCGATGGCGTTCGGCCGGGACCTGCGCCGCGGCGTGTTCCGCAAGGTGAGCAGCTTCTCGGCGCGGGACGTCAACGTCTTCGGCGCCCCCACCCTGATCACCCGGGGCACCAACGATGTGCAGCAGGTCCAGATGCTCATGCTCATGGCGCTGAACTTCATGGTGGCCACGCCCATCATGTGCATCGGCGGGATCTTCATGGCCCTGCGCGAGGACCTCAACCTGTCCTGGCTCGTCTGGGTGTCCGTGCCCCTGCTCGTCGTCGTGGTGGGCTATCTTGTGGTCCGCCTGATGCCGCTCTTCCGTTCCATGCAGGAGAAGATCGACCGGCTCAACGGTGTCCTCCGCGAGCAGATCATCGGCATCCGGGTGGTCCGGGCGTTCGTGCGCGAACCCCACGAGGCCGAGCGCTTCGGCGCGGCCAACAAAGACCTCACCGACGTCTCGCTGAAAATCGGTTCCCTGTTTGTGCTGATGTTCCCCGCCATCGGCATGATCCTGCACATCTCCACGGCGGCCGTGCTCTGGTTCGGTGGCCAGCGCGTCGACGCCGGCGAGATGCAGGTCGGTTCGCTGACTGCCTTCCTCCAGTACCTCCTGCAGATCCTCATGGCCGTCATGATGGGCACTTTCATGGCCATGATGATTCCCCGCGCCTCGGTCTGCGCCGACCGGATCGGTGAAGTGCTCGACGTCGAACCCTCCATCCATGAGGCGCTCACCCCGGTGACGCCGGCGGCCAAGGCCGGCCGCGTTGAATTCCGCAACGTGACCTTCGCTTACCCCGGTGCCGAGGCGCCCGTGCTCAGTAACATCAGCTTTACGGCCGAGCCCGGACAGACGGTAGCGATCATCGGCTCCACGGGAGCCGGCAAATCCAGCCTGCTGGCCCTGCTCCCGCGGCTCTACGACGCCGAGTCGGGCGAGGTCCTGCTCGACGGCGTCCCCGTCACCCAGCTGGACCGGGCCGAGATCACGCAGCGCGTGGCCATGGTGCCGCAACGGCCCTACCTGTTCTCCGGAACCATCGAGCACAACCTGCGCTTCGGCAAGCCCGAGGCCACGGACTCGGACCTGTGGGAGGCCCTGACGGTCGCCCAGGCCGCGGACTTCGTGCGCGAAAAGAAGGGCGGCCTCGCAGCGCGGATCGCCCAGAGCGGCACCAACGTCTCCGGCGGCCAGCGGCAGCGGCTGTGCATCGCCCGCGCCCTCGTCACCGAACCCAAGGTCTTCCTGTTCGACGACTCGTTCTCGGCCCTCGACGTCGCCACCGATGCCAGGCTCCGGCGGGCGCTCAAGGCCAAGACGGCCGATGCCACGGTGATCATCGTCGGCCAGCGCGTCTCCACCATCGCCGATGCGGACCAGATCCTTGTGCTGGACAACGGCAGGATCGTGGACCGCGGAACACATGAGGAACTGTTGGAAAGCTCCAGCACCTACCAGGAAATCGTCGAATCCCAGCTGAGCGCGGAGGCAGTGGCATGAGCACCAACGAGAAAGTCTCCACGACTTCGGCCACCGCAGCCGGCCAGGCCGCAGCAGGGACGGACGCAACCGACCTGATCGAGGATGACTTCCTCGAGGAGGAGTACACTCCCGGTGAGGCCGACGGCGGCATGTTCGGCGCCGTGCCGGCCAAGAAGGCCCAGCACTTCTGGCCTTCGGCCAAACGGCTCATGGGGCTGCTAAAACCCGAGCGCGCCGGCATCATCGCCGTGCTCGCCATGGTGACGGTCGCCGTCGTCCTCAACGTCATTGCCCCGAGGATCCTGGGCCAGGCGATGGACGTGATCTTCGCCGGAGTGGTCGGCAAGCAGCTCCCGACCGGGGCCACCAAGGAGCAGTTCATCGAAGGACTGCGCTCCCAGGGCCAGGACAACTTCGCCGACATGCTCTCGAAGATGGACGTCGTGCCGGGCGCAGGCATCGATTTCCAGAAGCTCGCGTTCCTCATCAGCGTGGTGCTGGTGATGTACTTCGTCGCCAACATCTTCCTGTGGCTCCAGGGCTATGTCCTCAACGTGCTGGTCATGCGCGTGGTCCGCACGCTGCGCGATGACACCGAGAAGAAACTCAACAAGCTGCCGCTGAACTACTTCGATACCCGCCAGCGCGGCGACATCCTCTCCCGCGTCACGAACGACGTCGACAACATCCAGCAGGCGCTCCAGCAGGCCTTCGCCCAGCTCGTGAACTCGGCGCTGACGGTCATCGGGATCGTGATCATGATGTTCATCGTGTCCTGGCAGCTGGCCCTGATCGCGCTCGTCGCCCTGCCGCTCTCCGGGGTGGCCGCCGGCATCATTGGCGCCCGCAGCCAGAAGCTCTTCGCCGCCCAGTGGAAGAACACCGGCGAGCTCAACGGCCAGATCGAGGAATCGTTCTCCGGCCACGACCTCGTCCGCGTGTTCGGCCGCGACGCGGACATGCTGGCCCGCTTCGACGAGCGCAACGAGGAACTCTACAAGGCCAGCTTCGGGGCCCAGTTCGTTTCCGGCATGATCATGCCGGTCATGCAGTTTGTCTCCTACCTCAGCTATGTGGGGATCGCCGTCGTCGGCGGTCTGCGGGTGGCCTCGGGCAGCATGAGCCTGGGCGACGCCACGGCGTTCATCCAGTACTCGCGCGAATTCACCCAGCCGCTGGGCCAGATGGCCGGCATGGCCAACATGCTGCAGTCCGGTGTCGCCTCCGCCGAGCGGGTCTTTGAATTCCTCGACGCCGACGAACAGGACGCCGAGACCGCCACCGAGCACCTCCCGGCCAAGACCGACGGACACGTCGAGTTCAAGCACGTCACCTTCAGCTACACGCCGGACAAGCCGCTGATCGAGGACCTGTCCTTCACGGCCGAGCCCGGTCACACGGTCGCGATCGTGGGACCGACCGGGGCGGGCAAGACCACCCTCGTCAACCTCGTGATGCGCTTCTACGAACTCAACGCCGGCAGCATCACCCTGGACGGTGTGGACATCACCCGGCTGAGCCGTTCAGAGCTGCGTGCCAAGGTCGGCATGGTGCTGCAGGACGCCTGGCTGTTCGGCGGAACCATCTACGAGAACATCCGCTACGGCAAGCTGGACGCCACCGAAGAGCAGATCATGGCGGCGGCCAAGGCCACGTTCGTGGACCGCTTCGTCCGAGCGCTGCCGGACGGCTACAACACGGTGATCGACGAAGAGGGCAACAACGTCAGTGCCGGCGAAAAGCAGCTGATCACCATCGCCCGGGCCTTTGTAGCGAACCCGTCGTTGCTGATCCTGGACGAGGCCACGAGTTCCGTGGATACCCGTACCGAAGCCCTGGTCCAGAAGGCCATGGCGGCGCTGCGGACGGAACGCACCAGCTTCGTCATCGCCCACCGCCTCTCCACCATCCGGGACGCGGACACCATCCTTGTCATGGAGGACGGGCAGATCGTCGAACAGGGCCGGCACGCCCAACTGCTGGCCCTGCAGGGCGCGTACTACCGGCTGTACATGTCCCAGTTCGCCGGCGAGGACGCGGACGCCGCCTTGGCGGATTCCGCGGAGGACGCGACGGCGGTGCACAGCTGAGCGCCGCGGGCCCCGCGGGGGAGGGCACAGCCACGGGGGACGGCCCCGCTGGGGAGAACACAGCCACGGAGCCTCGGCGCCTCGAGGTGGAGGTGCCGATGCGCTGGAGCGACATGGATGCCTACGGGCATATCAACAACGTGCAGATTGTCCGGATCCTCGAAGAAGCACGGATCGCGGCCTTCGGCCCGCCCAGGGGTCCCGGGCTGCCGGGAACCGAACCCCTGGTGCCGCTCTTCAATGAAATTCCGGAAGGGACGCTGGCACTCGTGGTCGAGCACAAGATCAGGTACGTCAGGACCCTTGAATACCGGAACGTGCCCGCCGTGGTCCAACTGTGGATCGGGGCGGTCAAGGGCGCCAGCTTCGACATCCACTATCTGGTGCAGGATCCAATCACGCGGGAGGACTGCGTCCGGGCCACGAGCCATCTTGCCTTCGTGGACGAGGCAACCGGCCGGGTGCTGCGGCTGACGCCGGAGCAGAAGGACCGGATGGCCCCCTACACCCGCGCCCACCCGGTCCAATAGCCTCTACCCCGGTGCTCGGCCCGGCTCCTAGAATGAACAATCCCGACGCATAAGGAGGCGTGGTCGTTGTGAACATGGGCCAGAACATGCACAAGAAGCACACACGCAAGAAGAAGTGGAACGAACTCTCGCCGATGGCACGGTTCGGAACCATCTCCGCTGCCATCGTCCAACTCTCGCTGCTGGTCGCGGCCCAGACGGACATCAGCCGACGCCCGGCCGCGCAGATTCGCGGCAGCAAGGCCATGTGGCGGCTTGCCACCCTGGTGAATTTCATCGGTCCGGCCACGTATTTCACCTTCGGCGTGAAGCGCGGGCCCGGCGCGAAATCGGGTCTGCTGCCCGCCCGACCATAATCTACTGGCCGGTAGTTTAGGGGCCGGCGTTAAATGGGCGCGTTCAGTTTAAGCCTGTAAATTGAACGTATGACCCCAACCAAGAAGCCTGCCCTGCACCGCGCCCTCGGTATCTCCAAGGAGATTGAAGACGCGGCGTGGTTTGTGCTGGGCCCGGGGTTGCTCGGCAAGGCGTCCCCCCTGGACGGCCGAACCAAAACTTGGTCCGTCCAGGCTGCCGCAGAGCTGCTGGAACGCCTCGAACGGGGCGTTCCAGATCCCAAGGCGCCGATGATGACCAACCTGCGCCAGAACCTGGAAGACGCCACCCGCGGGGCGAAGCAACTGGCCGTGGAGCTACTTTTCCTCCAGTCCCTGCCGCTGGCCCATGAGGTCAAGTCGCTGAAGGTCAAGCGGGCGCGCGTCGCCGAGGCGGCGTCGTGGCTGGAGCCTGCGCTGGAGCTCCCCGACGAGCTCTATGCGGGGATGACGGACCACGGCGTGATCAGGGACCGCACCGCGGAATTCAACTGGACCATCTGGGACCACCTGAAATGGCTCTGCCGCTTTGTGCAGCACGTCGCACAGCGGCCGGCCCACGTCGTCCAGGCCGCGGTCAAGGATCCGCTGGCCTTCCACCGGCTGGTCGCCGGGACCCCGGATGACCAGCCGGCCATCCGCCGCAGCATTGAGTTCCTGGTCTGGCCCAGCTACTTCGAACCTGTGGTGGCCGATGTCGAACGGCAGGAGATCCGCGACGCTTTCGCTTCCTTGGTGGGCGGGGCCAAGGGGGACAGCGACGAGGACATTTCGGCGGACATCCACCGGATCCGCCTGCACCTGGACCAGCAGGCCGGGCAGCGGATCGACTGGTACTCGCGCCAGCTGGTGAGCCAGTGGCGAAAGGTCGGTGACCCCGGCCGTCGCGCCTGGCTCCTGCGCACCCACCACGACAACGCCGAGCTGCTGGGGGAGTGGCGGGACGAGGAAGCGGTGACGCTCGACGTCGAACACCTCCGCCTGCTGGACCCCGGCGTTACCGCCGGGCTGGTCCAGAACGCGGTTGACGAGGACTACAAGCACCTCGGCTATGTGGAGCGTGAGGACACCAAAACCGCAGTCTTCGCCTTCCTGACCGTCATGAAACCGGGCGACCTCGCGCTCTACCAGAGCTCGGGCAAGGTCCGGATCGGCGTGGTCCTGGGCGAACCGGAGCATGCCAAAGACAACCGCCAGCTCCGCCGCAAGGTCCGCTGGTTCGATGAGGAACATGACGCCACGGGTCTGCCCCGCCACGTGCAGCGCCAGCTCACCACTTCCGGCAACATCGTGGACATCACCCGCGTGATCCAGGCGCTTGAGGCCCTGCTGCCGGCTGAAGCGGAAGCCGAGGACGGCGACGGCGCCGCGCCGGATGCCGCCGTCGAACCGGCCTGTGACGGGTTCCGGCCGCTGACGCCGGAGTTCGCCGCGTCCCTGCACATGGACCTGGAGCCGTTGCAGGAAATCGCCGAACTCCTCGAGGAGAACCGGCAGCTGGTGCTTTACGGTCCGCCGGGAACGGGCAAGACGTACCTCGCCAAACATCTCGCCGCCGAGCTCGCCGGCGACACCACGGACGAGCGGGTCAAGCTGGTCCAATTCCACCCGTCGTACGCCTATGAGGACTTCTTCGAGGGCTTCCGCCCGGACAAGACGGACGAGGGCCAGGTGTCCTTTAAGCTCGTGGCGGGCCCGCTGCGCCGGCTCGCCGAGGAAGCAGCCAAGCCCGGCAACGAGAGCAAGCCGTACTTCCTGATCATCGACGAGATGAACCGGGCCAACCTCGCCAAGGTGTTCGGCGAGCTGTACTTCCTGCTCGAATACCGCGACGACCGCATCTACCTCCAGTACAGCCCCAACGAGCCCTTCACCCTGCCGGACAACCTGTACATCATCGGCACCATGAACACCGCGGACCGCTCCATCGCGATGATGGACGCGGCCATCCGGCGGCGGTTCTCCTTCATCGAGCTGCACCCGAAGACGGAACCCGTGAGGGGCTCGCTGCTGCGGTTCCTCCAGGCCCGCGACCTGGACACGACGCCCGCCCTGCTGCTTGACGCTTTGAACGACGCGATTGATGAATGGGACCGCGACCTCATGATCGGGCCCTCCTACTTCATGAAGAAGTCCGCACAGACGCCCAAGGGCCTGCGCAGAATCTGGAAGTACGAGCTCATGCCGCTGCTGGAGGAGCACTACCACGGCCAGCTCAACCGCGCCCAGCTCGAGGAACGGTTCGGACTGGAACAACTCCTGGGCCGCCTGGCGCATGCCTAGGCTGGCCGGGGACGCCGTAGTGCAGGACCGCAAGGCCTCGGACCGCGGTGCTGACCGTGATGCGCAGGACCTCAAAGCCTCGGACCGCGGGGCGGTTGGGCGGGTTTTATCCGGGCGCGGCTCATCCCGACCCGGTTCATCCGGGCGCGGCGGCGCCGCGGAGAACTGCCGGCACATTGTCCTGGACGAACTCTCCGTCGGCGTCGTGGAGCGGCTTGATCCGGACACTGCCGCCTACGTCAACGCCAGCGGCCTGGCGAAGGCCTCGCCGATGGGCATGGGACTGTATCGGATCGAACCGGTGGGCACCGTCGGGTCGGTGCGCACCCCCGCCGTGCAGCTGGAGGTGCGGCCGAAGGGTCGGCTCGGGCTGAGCCGTTTGCTGTTCCTGCTCGGCTACGCGGGGGACCAAGGGTTCCGGGACGAGTCCGTCGCCGCGGTGGAGCATACCGATCTTTGGAGCGCCCTGGCCGAATCCCTGGCGCAGCTCGCGGACCGGGCGCTGAGCCGCGGCGTGCTGCAGGGGTACCTCATGGTGGAAGAATCCCTCCGGACCGTCAAGGGCCGGATCCGGATGTCGGACCAGATTTCCCGCCGTCCGGGCATGCTGGTCCCGCTGGAAGTCTCCTATGACGAGTTCACCGAGGACATCGCGGAGAACCGGATTCTGCGCGCCGCGCTGGAACGGATGTCCCAGGTGCCGCGGGTGCGGCCTGAGGTCCTGAGCCGCCTGCGCCAGCTCAAGGGAAAGCTCGACGCCGTGACGCGCCTTCAGTCCGGCGCGCCGCTGCCGCAGTGGCGGCCCAGCCGGATGAACACCCGCTACCACGCCGCTCTCCGGCTCGCCGAACTGATCCTGCGGAACGCCTCGGCGGAGGCCGGGCACGGCAAGCAGCAGTCGGCGTCGTTTGTGGTGGACATGGCAAAGGTGTTCGAGGACTTCGTGGGAACGGCCCTGCGCGAAGCCATGGCCGCCTACCCCGGAGAAATGCGGCTGGGCTACAACGCACTGCTGAACGAGGCTGTCCGCGACTCGGACCGCATTGTGGTGCAGCCCGGTGCCGTCCACTTCCTCGGCGGCCGGCCCGTGATGGTGTACGACGCCAAGTACAAGGCCGCGGCCGACGTCGGCGCCTCCCTCTCGGGCGACCACTACCGGATGCTGGCCTACTGCACATCCTTGCGGGTGCCGACGGCGTGGATCGTTTATCCGGGAGCCGGGGAAATCAAGCTGCGCCGGATTCTCAATACCGACATCGACATTGTTGAGTTCCCGCTGGATCTGTCGCTGCCGCCGTCGGAAATCCTGGCCGCCGTGGCGGATCTTGCCCAGCAGTCCTGGGGCGAAGTGCTCCGGCAGGCCAGTATCGACAGGTCCGCCGGCTAGGCGGATTCCTCCTGGTCGGCCACTGTCCGCAAATGTTCCAGGAGCGCCTTTTCCGGCTGGCCGGGGTTGTTAGCGACGTGCCACTGGAGTTTCTCCCGCACTTCAGCTTCTTCCGGGTTGGTACCGGCCAGAACCTCATCAATGATCGTGGCCGCCTGCCGGCGCAGCGGCTCCAGATCCGGGTTCGCTCCGCGGAACTGGCGGGGCCGGACGCCGCGGAGTCTCGTGTGGCCGGCGCGACGGAACGGCAGAACCGTGGGATCTGAAACTGCGGGGCTGGAATCTGTGCGACTGGAATCTGTGCGACTGGAATCTGTTGGCGCAACAGTCGTTTCGGGCTGGTCGTTGGACATCAGCAAGTGCGGCATCGTGCGCTCTCCCGTGTTTGCAGTACGCGTTGGTACTGACCGAATAATGCCTATCGCCCCCGGAGTCGAATATTAGCGGAGGCTGTTCAGCTTGCACCGGAGGTAAGCCGCGCGACACGCGGGACGTTGTTGCTCGGTAAAGGTCCTCAGGAGGGCTCGTCCCGGGTCGGGCCTTGGCGGAAGGGGCCCTGAAGGAGACGGCCTTGAAGGAAGGCATCCAGCCGGAGCTCCAACGCCGATCGATCCTTCAGCTCGCACTCCCACACGGTAAGGACTTCCCAGCCATCGCGTTCGAGCTGCAGCCGCTGGGCGGCGTCGCGGTTCCGAGTGCGCGTGCGCTTGGTTTCCCAGAACTCGGCGTTTGCCTGGGGTGCGTGCTGGCCCACCCGGCAGTCGTGGAAATGCCAGAAGCATCCGTTGACGAAGATGACTTTGTGCCGGCCGGCGAAGACGAGATCGGGGTTGCCCGGGAGTTTGCCGCCGGCCGCGGTGCCGTGCAGGCGGTAGCGGTATCCCTTCGCGTGCAGCAGCCTGCGGACCAGCATTTCCGGCTTGGTGTTCTTGCCCCGGATCCGGGACATGTTCCAGCTGCGCCGCTCCGGAGTCAGCTTGTCCGCCATTATTTAAGTCTAGGCGGGTGCAAGGTCTTGGCGCCGGCCGGCACGTGGCCGGGCCGGCGGGCCCGGGGGTCTGGGGCGGGCCGGCGTCGGCGGGCCGGCGTCCGGGGTGGACCGGCGTCGGCGGGCCGGAAGTCGCCGTCGGGCGCTAGATCTCCCGCTCCGGGTGTTCGCCGAACTGGAAGTGGCGGCCGCTGACCGACGTCGGCGTAATTTCCACGTAGAAGTCCTTCAACGTTGGAACCCACGGTTTCAGCCCGAGGGCCTCGGCCTCGGCGATATCGGCTGATTGGTCGAGGACGCGCGCAGTGCCGCGCAGGACTACTGACCATGCTTCCTCGGACAGGATGCCGTCCGTTTCGAAGAGCACCTTCGAATTGATGGTGAGCTCGGCCAGCTTGTTTCCCGGGGCGGTGCGGAGAAACAACTTCCGGCCGCCGACCGCGTAGTTCACCGGGAAGATGTCGGGTTCGCCGGCCACCGTGACCACGAGCCTGCCGTGCTTGGTGCCCTCAATCAATGCCCAGGCTTGATCGTCGTCCAGTTTGAGAATCGGATTGCCATCTTCGTGTTCGAACATCATGGGTTCATTGTTCTGTCCCCCCGAGTGAAATGGCTAGGGGCTAAAGGACTGGCAAAGGACTGCCGGGGTGGTCTGCCGGGGTCTGCCGGTACGCGGGGCGGGCACATGATGCCTGTGGATAATCTTGACCAGCAAAATGTGATCTCGGTTACCCTTAAGCCACAAATTGGCTTCAATCGTCTTGATTTTCTATCGGGGGAGTAGCTGACCATGACATCTCGCACTTGGCTTTCCGGTCCCTGGCGAGCCTGTGCGGTCGCTTTGCTGTCGATCTCCCTGGTGTCGGTCACAGCGTGCAGCGGGGGTTCAACCACTCCTCCCGGATCTCCACCTGCTGCTTCGCAGAACCCCGCCGGGTCGCCCACCCCGAGCGCAACTCCCACACCTACCGCCAGCTACAAGCCCGCCGACGCGACCGGCAAGGCGCAGAACGTGCCAGTGCCGGAGTTGCCGGAAGCTGCGAAGGCCGAGACGAAGGAAGGGCTGGAGGCGTTTGCGCGGTACTGGTTCAAAGAACTAAATTTCGCGTACGAGACTGGCACATCGTCCGGATTGGACTCCGTGACCTCGACAGGATGCGAGTTCTGCTCAAACATCACGCGTTCATTGAAGACAAATTATGCGGACGGCCGATGGCTCGTCGGTGGCCATATTGAAACACCTTCACTTAGCACGACCTTTGAAGCCCAGGCCGACGGTCAGTATCAGATTGCCGTCCAGGTGCAGCAGGCGAAGATCACGTACTTCGACCCTGACGGAACTGAATTCCGGAAACCGACGCCGCCATCGGATACAGGCAACGTAATGCTGGCGGCGTTCAAGGATGGCGCGTGGCAAATTACCGCTCTCCATCCGTTCCGGTGAGCGCGTCAGTGTTTCGACCAAGGCATAGAACTCTCGGGTTGCTTGTCGGCGGCCTAATCTGGGTAGGCTCCCTAGCGCTACCCCTAGTTGCGGTGGCTGATGATGGAGGCATTGATTCCGGATTCGGAAATCAGGGTGTAGATGTTGGCGGTTGGAGACTGGATCCCGCCACGGGCAAATTTGTTGCCCTCCAGCCGGGTGCTACATTCGCCGACCCCTTCCAGTACAAATACGAACTGCAGTGCCACCTGGGCGGAGGCGACTTTGACGCCGACTGTCTCGCCGCCGCAGTGGACTGTTCCAGCGGCCCTGACGGGAAGGCCGGCATTCCCGTGGTCTGGCTAAAAGCGCCGGCGGGCGTGCCCAACCCGACATGGTCGTTTCACTCCGGCCCAACGTGCCTCTTCGATCCTAGGCCGGCGGACTTGCTGCCCAGAATTGCCGCAATGATCCAGAGGGAGTTCCAGCGGCTTCCGATATCTGCGGGCACGTCCACGGCCCAGCCCAGCCCCAACACGCTCCGGGGAGCCGAGACCAACTTCTTCGCCAGCGCCGCGGATCAGGAGTTCGACATCACGATCCTGGCCCAGGCCGTCCATGTCACCGCCAAGCCGGTGCAGTACTCCTGGAGCTACAGCGACGGCACCTCGCTCGGCCCGCAAACGGCGGCCGGCGGACCGCTTCCGCAGGACCGCTGGGGCGAGAAGACCCTGACGAGTCACGTGTATACCCAGACCGGCGACTTCCCGGTGGTTCTGACCACCCATTTCCAGGGAACCTACTCGGTGAATGGCGGCCCGCCGCTGCCCATCCCCGGCCAAGGACAATTCAGCTCGCCGCCACAGACAGTCAGTGTCTGGCGGACGATCACAAGGAACTACGCAGACACGTGCCTGCAGAATCCCCAAGGCCAAGGCTGCCCCGGCGTCGCCCCGCCGCCTCCTAGCCCATAGCTAGGCTCGCAGCTCCCGGTCCACCCGTTCTATCCGGGCATTCACGAGCTCGCAAAGACAAGGCGGCTTCGTCCGGGGTCGCGGATCACGTGCTCGACCCGAGTGCCGACGACGTCAAGGCGCGCGTGCTGGAACTGACCAACGGGGCGGGGGCCGATGCGGCGGTTGAATGTGCCGGTGTGAATGCGGTGCTGGACACCACGCTCGACGTCGTGAGGTCCGCCGGCGTCGTCGTCAACGTCTCGATCTGGGGATCGTCGTCCACCCGTAGTGATCCGAGTCTCACCCGGGAATAGTTGCAGACGCCTCGCAGTTACCGCCAGTGAACCCATTCACTGCGAAAGGAATTGCGCATGCTGTTTTCCCCGATGACCCTCGGCGAGCTGGAACTGCCCAACCGACTCGTCATGGCGCCGCTGACCCGTCTCCGTTCCGGCCAGGAAGGTATCCCGGGGCCCTTGGTTGCCGAGCACTACCGCCAGCGCGCCTCGCTCGGCCTGATCGTCAGCGAGGGCACCTACCCGAGCCCGGCCGGGCGCTCGTACCCGGGCCAGCCCGGCATCGTCACCCCGGACCAGATTGCCGGCTGGAAGACGGTCACGGAAGCCGTTCACGCCGAAGGCGGCCGGATCTTCGCGCAGATCATGCACGGTGGCCGGGTTTCGCACGAGGACATCACCGGCGGCCACCAAGTGGTTGCGCCGAGCGCCATCGCCGTCGAGGCAGAGACTCGCACGTCCAAGGGCAAGCAGGCGCACCCCGTGCCGCACGCCCTGACCACCGACGAACTGCCCGGCATCCTCCAGGAATTTGTCCAGGGATCGCTAAACGCGATCGAGGCAGGGTTCGACGGCGTGGAGCTGCACTCCGCCAACGGTTACCTGCTGCACGAATTCCTGGCGCCGTCGTCGAACCAGCGTGACGACCTCTACGGCGGCTCCCCGGAGAACCGCGTGCGCTTCGTCATCGAAGTTGTGAAGGCTGTGGTTGAGGCCGTGGGCGCAGATCGCGTCGGCATCAGGATCTCGCCGGAGCACAACGTGCAGGGTGTCACCGAACTGGACTCCGCAGACGTCCGCGAGACATACCGCCTGCTGGTGGATGCTATTGCGCCGCTGAACCTGGCCTACCTGAGCATCCTGCACAAGGACCCCACCGGCGAACTGGTCCAGGACCTGCGTTCACGCTTCAACGGAGCCTTCCTCGTCAATACCGGATTCGGCGTCATCACCACCCGGGATGAGGCCATCTCGCTGGTTGCCGACGGCCACGCCGACGCCGTCGTCGTCGGACGCCCGGCCATCGCGAACCCGGACCTCGCCCGCCGCTGGCGCGAAGGCCTGCCGGTCAACGAGCCCGACGCGTCCACGTTCTACGCCGACGGCGCCACGGGCTACACCGACTACCCGGCCTACCAGAACTAGGGCCAACTGCGGGCGCGGTGACTCCCGCAGTGACTCTCGCGGCGCGGCGCCGCGCCGAGTTGCAGCACACGCTCGGCTGGACATGCTCAGCCGCAGTCACGATCAGGGGGCAGAATGCCATTCTGCCCACTGATCGCATTTAACAATGAGCATGTCCCTCGCAGGGCAGGTCCGAGACGGAACATGCTCCGCGGTGAGGTGCACGAAAGAGCATGTTCCTCGCAGCGCATCATGACCACTGGACATGCCCAGCCGCACCCGCGTCCGGACATGCTCCGCGGTGAGGTGTACGAAAGAGCATGTTCCTCGCGGCGCATCATGACCACGGGACATGCCCAGCCGCAGCCATGATCAGTGGGCAGAATGCCATTCTGCCCACTGATCGCGCTTAACAATGAGCATGTCGCTCGCTGGTTTGGCCTAAGGCTGGACATGTTCCTCGCCGGAGTGTGCGGGTGGGCATGTCCCGTCTTGCATGGCGGGGCCACCGGACAGGTGCCCTGGACGAATTGGCCACTGGACATGTCCCGTGGCTGGCGCCGGGATTGGGTATGTCCCGTGGGCCATGACGCGCAGCGAGGGGCATGTCCATCGGTGGGGGCGGCAAATGGGCATGTCCCGGAGGGGATCTCGCCGCGCCCGGTCCTATAGGATCTGAAGATGCAATTCGCTTCCACCGGCAGCCACTCTGAGGGGCGCTCCGCCGGCCGCCCCGTCAGCCGGCAGGTCCTGGCGGACCACGTCTATGAAGAACTCCTGGCTTCGCTCATGGACGGCCGGCTGGAACCCGGGGCTGCGGTCAGCATCGACGGGACCGCCCGGGAACTCGACGTCTCGCCCACGCCTGTGCGGGAGGCGCTCGCCAGGCTGGAACATACCGGGATGGTGCGCCGCGTGGCTCTCAAGGGCTACCGGGTTGCTCCGGTGTTCACCCGGGAAGACTTCGCCGAGCTCATGGAAGCCCGCCTCGCGATCGAGCCCGTCAACGCCCGACTGGCGTGTGCCCGGCTGACGCCAGGCCACCTGGCCGAACTGGAACGGGCAGTCGCCGATCTCAAGGACGCCCCGCGCGGGCCGTCCTTTGCCGAATTCCGCGGCTACCTCGAGGCCGACGAACGGTTCCACCGGCTGATCGCGGAGCAGACGGGCAACCAGTTCATGGTGGCCGCCTACGCCGCCCTCGGCGGACAGATTCAGCGGTTCCGACTGTTCGGGGGAGTGGGCATCACCGACGCCGAGCACGCGATCGCCGAGCATCAGGCGGTCCTGGATGCCCTCGCGACGGGCGACCCTGAGAAGGCGGCAGCCGCCATGGCCGAGCACGTGCAAAAGGTGCGCGGCCGCGCCATCGCCGACGCTCCCGCGGAATAGGTCTCCTCCCAGGCTGACGCACGCGGGCACAGCCCCGCGGAACAGCGCAACCGGCTCCTGTGCCATCTTTTTGTGACCCTCTTCACAGCTGATCGAAGACCCTATAGGATCTTCGATTGTGACGGCTACGGTGCCGGCATTGGGAGTCACAAGGGAGTGAAGAGTGCAAACAGAAACTTTGGCCGCAGGGCCCAAGGAATCCGCAACACGCCGCACCATCAAGAATCTGCGGTGGTGGATTCTCGGCTGGGCGCTGGCCGCCGGCATCATCAACTACATGGACCGCAGCGCGATCTCCATCGCCGCGCCGCAGCTGATCAAAGAGTTCGGCATGACCCGGACGGACATTGGCCTCCTGGGCACCGTGTTCTCCTGGACCTACGCTTTTGCCCAGTTGCCCGCGGGCTGGCTCGTAGACAAACTGGGCGCCCGACGGATGTACTTCCTCGCAATCGCGGGCTGGAGCATCGCGACCGCGCTGATGGCCGTCGGCACCAAGATGTGGCAGTTCATCACCTTCCGCTTCCTGCTCGGCATCACCGAAGCCCCCAACGGGCCGGCGTCGGCAAAGCTGACCGCTGACTGGTTCCCGCGGGCCGAGCGCGGGCAGGCCACCGCCATCTGGGACAGCGGTTCCAAATGGGGACCCGCCATCGCGCCGCCCGTCCTGACCGCCATCATGCTCGCGTTCGGCTGGCAGGCCATCTTCCTCTTCCTCGGCGTCGCAGGCCTCGTGCTGGCACTGGCCTTTTTCCTCTACTACCGCGCTCCCGAAGAGCACAAGCGCATCAGCGCGAAGGAACTGGACTACATCGAAAGCCAGCGCACCACCCAGCTCCTGACTGCCAAGAAGGTTTCGTGGCTCGGACTCTTCAAGCACCGCCAAATCTGGGGCATGATGGCCGGATTCTTCTGCGTCATCTGGATCTGGAACATCTTCATCGTCTTCCTGCCGCTCTACCTGCAGGAAGAACGCGGTGCCAGCATCGCCAGCTCCGGCTGGCTCGCGGCTGTCCCGTACCTCGGCGCAGCCATCCTCGGCATCACCGGCGGCTGGGTCATGACGCGCTACTCGAAGAAGGCAGGCCGCGATCCGCTGCTGGCCAAGCGCCACGTGATGTCCGTAGCAGCGATTGCCGCCGGCATCCTGATCTGCCTCATCCCGTTCGTGGATTCCCTCCCGCTCGCCATCGCCGTCATGACCGTGGCGCTGGGCTTCGTGGCCACCATGCAGGCGGCCGCCTGGGCCATGCCCGGCGACATCGTGGACAACTCACAGGTTGCCTCCGTCGGCGCCATCCAGAACTTCGGCGGCTACTTCGGCGGCGCCTTTGCCCCGCTGCTGACCGGCGTGATCGCCGATGCCACCGGTTCCTACGCGCCGTCGTTCGTGATCGGCGGCATCATCGCGGCCCTGGCCGCAGTGGCCTACACGGTGCTGGTCCGCGAACCGATCAAGGACAAGACTCCAGCAACGCAGACAGAAAGCCGAACCGAAGCATGAGCACAGCAACAAACGCATTGACGACGACGGCGGCCGCCACCACGGCGGCCGCCCCGGCGGCGGGAACCGCCACTGCGCGAACCACCACTGCGCGAACCGCCACTGCGGGAACCGCCCGCTCGCCGTTCACCGTGGCCGTCACGGCCGACGCCGCGCGGCCGGACGGAAGCTCCATTCACGGGGATTTAGGGCTGCAGCGGCTCAGCGAGCACGGCATCAGCTGGAGCGTCCTGCCCAGTTACACGGATCCGGTTCCGCTGGCCGACCTCGCCGGGGTCCAGGCCGTGCTGTCACTGGGACACATCGCCTTCGATTCACACACCGTGGACCACGCCCCGGACCTGAGACTGATTGCACGGTTCGGGGCCGGCTACGAAACCATCGACCTGGACGCCTGCACCCGCGCCGGCATCGTTGTCACCAACACCCCGGATGCCATCCGGCGGCCGTTGGCAGTGGCGGGACTGACGCTGCTCCTGGCGCTCTCGCACAAGCTCCTGGCCAAGGACAGGCTGACCCGGACCTCTGACTGGGCGCAACGCGAGCACTACCGCGGCGCGCCGCTCGTGGGCCAGACGGTCGGCATCGTGGGCTTCGGCAGCGTGGGCGCTGAGCTCGCCCGCCTCCTGGCTCCGCTCGGGATGAAAGTCGTGGGCAACAACCGCGGCGGCCGCCACGCGGAGGCCGCCGGACTCGGCGTCGAGCTGCTGGGCCTGAATGAGCTCCTGGAGCGCTCGGATTACGTCGTGCTCTGCGCCGCGCTGACACCGGCGACCGAAAAACTGATCGGCGCCGCCGCGTTGGCCCGGATGAAGCCAAGCGCCTACCTGATTAATATCGGCCGCGGAAAACTCGTGGACACGGATGCCCTCCGGGACGCCTTGCGGGACGGCCGGATCGCTGGCGCCGGCCTCGACGTCTTTGAGCCGGAACCCCTGCTTCCCGACGACGAGCTCCTGACCTTGGACAACGTCGTGCTTTCCCCGCATTCCCTGTGCTGGACCGAGGACTTCACACGGGACGTCGCGGCCAGCGCCATTGCCTCGATCCTGGCGGTCGCGGCGGGGGAGCGCCCTGCCAACGTCCTGAATCCGGAGGTCTTCGCAACCGCGGCCTTCGCCGCGAAAGGGGCGTAACCCGGGATGTGACCTTGACAACATCCCCTCAGATAGTAAATCCTATAGGAAACAGGATTCCACGAAGGAGTGAACCCCATGGCCTATACAGCCGAAAACTGGCCCATCACAGCAGCGCTCCTGCAGTTCCCGGGAACCGATGCGCAGGGCAACCACATCAACGACGCCGACGCCTCCGCCTGGGCCGAGGTCCTCACCGAGGTCAAGGACGCCGGCTTCGCCAATGCCGACCTCACGGACAGCTGGGTCCGCCCCGGCGACCTGAGCTCCGCCCGGCTTGCCGAGTTCAAGCAGACCGCGGACAACGTCGGCATCGGTATCCCCGTCATCTCTGCCATCCGCCGCAGTGTCATCGAGGAAGGAAACTGGGAAGCCAACCTGGCGTACAGCCACCGCACCATCGACGCCGCCGCCGAGCTGGGCTGCGAGGTTGTCTCGTTCGGACTGCACCAGGCCATCACCGCCGAGCAGCAGAAGCAGCTCTGGTTCTGGACCGTCGAAGGGTACAAGGACCCGGTGGGGGATAAGGAAACCTGGGGCAAGGCCGTAAGCCGCCTGCGCGAACTTGGCCAGCACGCGGCCGAGGTCGGCGTCCTGCTCTCGCTCGAAATGTACGAGGACACGTATCTGGGCACCGCGGATTCCTCGGTCCAGCTGGTCCAGGACATCGGCCTGGCCAACGTCGGCATCAACCCGGACATCGGCAACCTCATTCGGCTGCACCGCCCGATCGAGGACTGGCGCGAAATGGTCGCCAAGACCCTCCCGTACTCCAACTACTGGCACATGAAGAACTACATCCGCGACGAGGACGTCGCCCGGGACACCTACGTCGCGATGCCGGCCCCGATGGAAAGCGGCCTCATCAACTACCGCGAGGCGTTCAAGACCGCACTCTCCGTCGGCTTCCAGGGCATCCTCTGCACCGAGCACTACGGCGGCGACGGCCTCAGCGTCACGGCCAGCAACCAGGACTACCTCCGCCGCCAGGTCCTGCCGAAGACCGACGGTTATGCCCTCGGCACCAGCCAGGTGGCCCAGGGCCGGCAGCTGCCGGCAGCCACGGCACTCGCCAGCGTCTGACCGGGCATCTGAAAAGCCAGCATCTGAACTCAGCGTCTGAATGGGCGCTGAACGGGCGCTGAAGGAGCGCCGGCACCGGCGCGTGGTGCGGCCGTCAAACCATTTGGGGGCGGCCGCACCACCCCAGCTTCACCCCAGCTCTTTACCCACAGCATTAGTTCTCCAACACGGATTCAATGAGGAACCATGACCCAGATCTTCGACAATCCCGCTGATTTCGCGGATGAGGCACTGGACGGCTTCGTTGCGGCCAACCGCGGCTACGTGGCCCGAGTCGACGGCGGCGTCGTCCGCTCCACCGAAGTCCCGGCCGGTCAGGTGGCCCTGGTGGTCGGCGGCGGCTCCGGGCACTACCCGGCCTTCGCCGGGCTCGTCGGGCCGGGACTGGCCACCGCCTCGGCCTGCGGCAACATGTTCGCCTCGCCCGCGGCCGGCCAGGTCTACCGCGTGGCCAAGGCGGCCAACGCCGGCGGCGGCGTGCTGCTGAGCTACGGCAACTACGCCGGCGACGTCCTGCACTTCGGCCAAGCCCAGCTGCGCCTCAACGCCGAAGGCATCGAAACCCGCACCGTCCTGGTCACCGACGACATCGCCAGCGCCCCGCTGGAGCAGATCGAGAAGCGCCGCGGCATCGCCGGGGACCTGACAGTGTTCAAGATCGCCGGCGCCGCCGCGGAGGCGGGACTGAGCCTGGACGACGTCGAACGGCTGGCCATCCGGACCAACTACCGTACCCGCTCGCTCGGCGTGGCCTTCGACGGCTGCACCCTGCCCGGCGCGGAGGCCCCGCTGTTCTCGGTCCCCGCGGGGCACATGTCCCTGGGCCTGGGCATCCACGGCGAACCGGGGATCTCCGATCACCCCATGCCCACCGCCTCCGAGCTGGCCGAACTCCTGGTCACCCGGCTCCTGGCCGACAAGCCGGACGACGCCGGCACCCGCGTGGTCGCGATCGTGAACGGCCTCGGCACGGTCAAGTACGACGAACTCTTCCTGCTGTTCGGCAAGATCGAGAAGCTCCTCAGCGCCGCCGGACTCACCGTGGTGGAGCCCGAGTGCGGCGAGCTCGTCACAAGCCTGGACATGTCCGGACTGTCCCTGACCCTGCTGTGGCTGGACGAGGAACTCGAGCAGTACTGGGCCGCCCCGGCCGACACCCCGGCGTTCCGCAAGGGAAACCTGGCGCCCCGGGCCCGCCGCGAGCTCGCCGGTCCGGACGCCGAGGAGACCGCCGACGTCGAACGGCCCACCGCTGCGGCGGCAGCCCTCGGCCAACTGGCCGCCGACTTGCTCGGGCAGGTGCGGGACGTGGTGGTCGAGCATGAGGAAGAACTGGGCCGGCTCGATGCCATCGCCGGCGACGGCGACCACGGGATCGGCATGCGCCGCGGCGTGGACGCGGCAGTCACCGCGGCCGAACAAGCTGCCGCGAACGACGGCGGCGCTTCGCCGTCGCGGGTCCTGACCGCTGCGGGGGAGGCCTGGAGCGAACGCGCCGGCGGCACCTCGGGCGCGCTCTGGGGCTCGGCGATCATCGCCGCCGGACAGGCCCTGGGCAACCAGGACAGCTACAGCGGCGAGGACGCGGCCGCGGCGGTCACGGCCTTCGTGGACGCCATCACCGCACTCGGCAAGGCCGAACCGGGGGACAAGACCATGGTGGACGCCCTCCTGCCGTTCCAGGACGCGTTCCTCACCGCGTTCGACGCCGGCACACCGGTGGCCGGTTCCCTCGCCGCGGCGGCGTCCGCCGCCACAGCCGCCGCAGAGCGGACCGCCGGGCTGCGTCCGCTCAAAGGCCGGGCCCGCCCGCTCGCCGAGAAGAGCCTCGGCCACCCCGACCCCGGCGCGGTGTCCTTCGCCCTCATCGCCACCCGGATATCCGCCCACACCGACACCGCAGACACAGCATCCCGGCCCGGCAACCCCGAGCCGGCGGAACAAGGAGAACAAGCATGAGCACAGCAACAGGCTGGCGCGTGGTCATCGGCAACGATGAGGCCGGCGTCGAATACAAGAACGCGCTGAAGGCGCTCCTCGAAGCCGACCCCCGCGTGGCGTCCGTCCAGGACGTGGGAGTCGGCGCCAACGACTCCACCGCCTATCCGCACGTCGCCGTCGACGCGGCCCGCAAGATCGCCGACGGCGACGCCGACCGGGCGCTGCTGATCTGCGGCACCGGACTGGGCGTGGCGATCGCGGCCAACAAGGTCCCCGGCATCCGCGCCGTCACCGCCCACGACAGCTACTCGGTGGAGCGGTCCGTCCTGAGCAACAACGCCCAGGTGCTCACCCTGGGGCAGCGCGTCATCGGGCTGGAACTGGCCAAGAAGCTCGTGGGCGAATGGCTGAGCCACCGCTTCGACGAAAACTCCTCCTCCGCCGCGAAGGTGGACGCCATCTGCTCGTACGAACCCGAATACACGAAGGCAGTCTGAACATGACCGAATCAACAGCAACCGCAGCCGTCATCAACGCCGCCCGCAAGATCGCCGTCGTCGGCTCCGGCTACATGGGCGGCGGAATCGCGCAGGTCCTTGCGCTCGGCGGCGCCCGGGTGGCGCTCGCGGATGTGTCCGCGGAAGTGGCCCAGAAGAACTATGAGCGGCTCCTGGCCGAATCCGACGAATTCGTGGCCGCCGGGCTCTTCCCGGAAGACGCCACCGCCATCCTGAAGGAAAACCTCTGGGCCGCCAAGGACATCGAGGAGGCCGTGGCGGACGCCGACTTCATCGAAGAAGCCGTCCCCGAGGTCATCGAGATCAAGCACCAGACCCTCGCCCGCATCAGCGCGGCCGCCCGCCCGGACGCCATCATCGGGTCCAACACGTCCACGATCTCCATCGCCGACCTGTCCGAGCCGGTCACCAACCCGGAACGCTTCCTGGGCGTGCACTTCTCGAACCCGTCCCCGTTCATCCCCGGTGTGGAAATCATCCCCCACGCCGGCACCTCGGCCGCCACGGTCGGCGCCGTCCGCGACCTCGTGCACGCGGCCAACAAGCAGACCGCCGTCGTCAAGGACGTCACCGGATTCGTGCTCAACCGGCTCCAGTACGCGCTGTTCCATGAGGCCGCCCAGCTGGTGGAACAGGAGATCGCGACCGCGGAGGACGTCGACACCCTGGTCCGCACCACTTTCGGCTTCCGGCTGCCGTTCTTCGGACCGTTCGCGATCGCCGACATGGCCGGGCTGGACGTCTACAACTTCTGCTACAAGTCCCTCCAGACCGATTTCCCGGATCGGTTCGCCACCCCGAAAATCCTCACCGACCTGGTGGAGGCCGGAAAGCTGGGCACCAAGACCGGTGCGGGCTTCCTGAACGTCCCGGCGGAGCGCACGCCGGAACTGATCGCCTACCGGAACAAGGCGTACGTGGCCATGCAGAAGCTCATCGACGAGCTCAGCCCCGCCCCCATCAGCTAAGTCCCGTTCCCGTCGTCATCAAGGAGTACCCATGAGCACTTTCCCCACAGAACGCACCGCCATCATCACCGGCGCCGTGTCCGAGCGCGGCATCGGCCGCGCCACCGCCAGCTACCTCGCGGCCCAGGGCTGGAACATCGGCATCATCGACCTCGATGACGCACTCTGCAAGGCGGCGGCCAAGGAACTGGCAGCCGAGCACGGCGTCAAGGCCTTCGGCGCCGGCGCCAATGTTTCCGACGAGGGCTCGGTCCGCGCGGCAATCGACGCCATCGAGGCGGAACTGCCGCAGATCGTCGCGCTCGCCAACGTGGCCGGCGTCAGCTCTCCGGTGCCGTACCTGGAACTCGACGCCGCGGAATGGGACCGGGTGCTGAACATCAACCTCAACGGCGTCCACTACGCCACCCGCCGCGTCGCGGAATCCATGGTGAAGAACAGGATCGGGCGCATCGTGAACATCTCCTCGGTCTCCGCGCAGCGTGGCGGCGGCACGTTCTCCAAGACGCCGTACTCCGTGGCGAAGGCCGGCGTGATCGGCCTGACCCGGGCCACGGCCCGTGAACTGGGCGAATACGACATCACGGTCAACGCCATCTCCCCGGGCCCCATCGACACCGACATCATGGGCGGCACCCTCAGCGAGGAACGCAAGGACGAACTCACCAAAGACCTCGTGGTCAACCGCGTTGGCTCCACCCGGGACATCGCAGCAGCCATCGCCTTCCTCATCAGCGAGGACGCCGGCTACATCTCCGGCCAGACGCTGAATGTGGATGGCGGACTCTACATGCACTAAGGAAGAAGCCTCGTGGCACAACACAGCCAAACCCCCGCCTCCGGATTCGCAGCCTGGAGCAAGGGACGGAAGATCTACTTGGCCGTCGGGATCCTGGCCTGCGTGGCCGGCGTCCTGATGATGGTTTTTTCGCGCTAGCTTTCTCCCACCGGATCCGGCCTGGCCTGCTTTGGCCTGGCCGGATCCGGCGCGGCTGGCTCTGGCTGGCTTTGGCCTGATCTGGCTCCGGCCCGGCCTGCTTGGCCGGCTTTGGCCTGATCCGGCGCGGCTGGCTCTGGCTGGCTTTGGCCTGATCCGGCCGCTCTCCACGCCACTGATTCACCCCACTGACATACACCACTGAGTTACACCGCTGATTGCTCGACGAGGAGTTTTTATGTCCGTAACAACAACGTCCACCCGGGACCTCCTGGAGACGCCGGTCCTTAAATCGGCCATCTCCAAGGCCGCCCGCCGGCTCATGCCCATGCTGGTGATCCTCTATGTGGTCGCCTTCCTGGACCGCACCAACGTGGGCTTCGCCGAGGCTGCCCTGGGCGTGGACAAAGGCATCACCGCCGGCGCCTACGCGCTGGGCGCCGGGATCTTCTTCATCGGGTACGCCCTGTTCGAAATCCCGAGCAACCTGCTCCTGACCAAGTTCGGGGCCAAGGTGTGGCTGGCCCGCATTGCCATCACGTGGGGCATCGTCTCGGCCTGCTTCGCGTTCGTCCAGGGCGAGACGTCCTTCATCATTCTGCGGTTCCTGCTGGGTGTCACCGAGGCCGGGCTGTTCCCCGGCGTCATCATGTTCCTGGCCGCATGGTTCCCCAACAAGGTCCGCGTCAAGATGTTCGCCATCTTCTACCTGGCCCAGCCGTTCTCCCAGATGCTGGGCGCCCCGCTGTCCGGCTGGCTGATCAACATCGGCGACCAGGTCCCCGGAGTCCAGGGCTGGCAGGTCATGTTCTTCGTCGAAGGCATGCTGGCGGTCATCGCCGGCATCGCCGCCTACTTCTTCCTGATCAACAGCCCGCAGGACGCCAAGTTCCTGAACAAGGACGAGAAGAACGCGCTCCTGGAAGTCATGGCCCTGGAGGACACCGTCAAGGAAGAGTCCGGCCCGCACGGCGTCCTGGCCGCCATGAAGAACGGCAAGGTCTGGTACTTCACCATCATCTACTTCTGCCTGCAGATCGCCGTCTACGGCGTCACCTTCTACCTGCCGCAGCAGGTGGCCCAGCTGACCGGCCAGAAGGTGGGCATCGCCGTCGGCCTGATGGCAGCAATCCCGTGGTTCTTCGGCATCTTCGCCTGCTACTTCATCGGCAAGGCCGCGAACACCGTGATCCGCCGCCGGGTCTGGGGCACCGGGCTGTTCATCTCCACCGGACTCTGCATCTTCGGCTCCGCGTGGGCCGGCGCCAACCACATTCCGGCGCTCGGCATCATCTTCATCACCCTCGCCGTGTGCTCGTTCCTCTCCATCGGCCCCATCGCGTGGTCCTACCCGACGGCGTTCCTCACCGGGACCGCCGCGGCCGCGGGGATCGGCCTGATCAACTCGCTCGGAAACCTCGGCGGCTTCGTCGCACCGATCCTGCGCACTTCGGTCAACCAGATCACCGCCTCGGAGACCGGGACCATGGGCGTCTACGCCCTCGGCGTGCTTCCGTTCCTGGCAGCGGCCATGATGTTCGCGACCCGCCGCTTCAAGAACAAGGCCGACGAGCTGCTGGAGCAGTAAAGGCCCCCGGCCTCTCTTCCGGCTCGACGTCCGGCGCCCATCCACTGGATCCAGCAGAAAGCACCAACACATGCAGCAGAGCCCCGGCAGCCAGACCTCCAGCGCCCGCATCCTGGTGGGGGTCAGCACCAAGATGTACCTAGGCTACCGGGACAGCCTGGACTGGCTGGAACGCCTGCAGCACGAAGTGGACACCCGCCCGGCCCTCGCGGCCGGGCGGGTTGTCCCGTTTGTCATTCCGTCCTTCCCCGTCCTGCCCGCGGCGGCCCGGCTCCTGGCGGGTTCGCCGCTGCTGCTCGGCGCGCAGAACTGCGGCTGGGCGGACGGGCCCTGGACCGGGGAAGTGGCCCCGTCCATGCTCGCGGAACTCGGCGTCCGGTTCGTGGAGATCGGCCATGCCGAACGCCGTCGGCACTTCCACGAGGACGATGCCATGGTGGCCCGCAAGGTCCGGGCCGCGGCCGAGGCCGGGCTCACCCCGCTGCTGTGCGTGGGGGAGCACGACGGCGGGCAGCCGGCGGCCGCGGCGGACTTTGTGTACCGCCAGATCGAGTCGGCCGTCGACGGCCACTGGGACCTCGCCGGGCATTTGGTTGTGGCGTATGAACCGGTCTGGGCTATCGGCGCGGCCGAGCCCGCCGCCGCGGCGTACGTGTCCGACGTCGTCCTGCGGCTCCGGGACCAGCTCACCACCGCCGGCGTGCCAGGGTTGCCGGTCATCTACGGCGGATCGGCCAAACCGGGACTGCTGCCAACCCTTGAGGGCGTCTCCGGCTTGTTCCTGGGCCGGTTCGCGCACGATCCGGTGAATTTCGGCCGCGTGCTCGATGAGGCATTGCTGCTGGCCGAAGGCCTCCCCGCGACGGGCCCCGCCACCGCGGGACATGTCCAGTCCTGACCGCGGGTGATGGGCACGATGCCTTGATGTCCGTTGCCCGTGGCCAAGAATGAGCATGTCCCATGGGGTGGCTGCCGGGGAATGGGCATGTTCCGTGGGGTGGCTGGCGGGGAATGGGCACGTTCCGCGGGGTGCCTAGCGAAGACTGGGCATGTCCAGCTCTGACCGTGAACTGCTCCCCGGAAGTTGGACTGAGAAATTCAGTTCCGACTCCCGGGGAGCAGTTTTATGCATGTACGTAGTCCGTTATCCGAAGAGCAGCGCGAGGCCGCTGTAGCGTGGTTTGAGAAGGGCATCGCGGATAAAGCGGCGGCACGGGTCCTGGGTGTGTCTCACTCGCCGGTGCAGCTTCTCTATCTGCGGTGGAGAATCCATGGTCGAGGAGCGCTGATGGCCAAGCCGACGAAACAGGTGTACTCGTTCGAATTCAAGCTCGCCTTGGTCGAACGGTTCATCGCGGGTGAGACTGCCCAGG
>NZ_JIBJ01000022.1:0-51665 GCF_000620385.1 Arthrobacter sp. 9MFCol3.1 | reverse complement strand
TTCGGCGACGCCGGCCCGGCCGGGTCCAAGGCGATCGAGGACATCTTCTTCCGCTACTTCCAGGAGAACGCGCTGCCGGCCGAGACCACGCCCTTTGACGGCGGGTCCGACTACGACGCCTTCCTCTCGGCCGGCATTCCCGGCGGCGGGCTGTTCACCGGCGACGAGAAGAGGAAGACCCAGGCCCAGGCCCAGACCTATGGCGGGGAGGCCGGCAAGGACCTCGACCCCTGCTACCACGAGGCCTGCGACACCATCGCCAACACCAACCCGGAACTACTCACCGAAATGTCCGGGGCCCTGGCCTACGGCACCCTGGCCTACGCGATGGCCAAGACCGGCTAAACACCCCGCTTCGCCACTGGCTCCGGACCGTCCCACAGGAAAGTCCCCGGCCCAGCCACCTTCAGTTGAGGGGCCGGGCCGGGGATCTTGCAAGGGCCGAATTGTGCCTTAGATTCCGGCGCCGCGCCGCGCCGGGGCGCCTTGCGACTGCCGCACGGCGGCCGGCGTGAACTGTGCGCCGGTGTCCGGGAACCCGGGCACCGCAATGCGCGCGTGGGTGTGGATCTCCTCGACGGAGTCGCGCGTGTGCTGCGCGATCTTCTCCATGGTGGTGACCCACATGCCGTCCATCGACTTGACCCGGTCCATCAGCTGCTCCAGGGCCACGGCCTTGGACGGCCGGCCGGAAATGAAGGGGTGGTTGGTCAGGACGAAGCAGCTCCCGGCAGCGTGGTGGGCCTCGGCCTCCAGCGTCCACATTTCCAGGACCTTGGCCGGGCTTTCGATGACGCCACTTCCGGTGACGCCCGGGTAGAAGGCATACTGCTCCCAGTCGTCCAGAGCCCAGTCGACAGGGATTTCCACGAGATCGCGGGGGTCTGCCTCGGCAACGCTGAAGCGGTACGGCGCGTCGCCGTCGAGCAGGCTTGAGTCATAAAGGAACCCGCGGTCGGCAAGGAGCGTCGCGGAATGCCAGTTGAGCTCCCACCACGGGGCACGGTAGCCGGTCGGCCGGACGCCGGCGGCCTTGGCCAGGGCATCCAGGCCCCGGTCGATGTACCGCGCCTCCGTGGCGGCGTCGATGCCCTGCATGGGTTCGTGCAGGTATCCGTGGTGCGCAATCTCGTGGCCGCCGTCGGCTATCCGCCGGACCACGTCCGGGTAGCATTCGGCGGTGAATCCCGGGACGAAGAACGTCGCCTGGATCTGCTGGCGCTCAAGGATCTGCAGGATCCGCGGGACGGCGACCTTGGGCCCGTAGGACTGGTGCGTCATGAGGGACATGCGCCTGGTGCTCTGCGGGTCATGGGCGATGGTGCAGGATTCGGCGTCGACGTCGAAGGTGAAGGACGCTGCGGCCCGATGGCCTTCGGGCCAGGTGATGGGATGGGCGGTGTCGGCGAAAGCGGGGAAGTTCACGGGGCTGGTCTCCTGCTAGAGGGCGGTGCGGGTGGTTGACGGGACCGCGAGGTCGCTGGCAAGAGGCGTATCTGCGGCCTGTTCGCTGTCGGGAACATCAAGGAACTTGCGGTGGAAACGCGGGCCGAGGACGGCGTAGGCGGCAGCGCTGGACAGTCCCCCGGCGAGCCAGGACAAATCCCACCCGCCCAGGGCGACCGCTATGGGTCCCTGCATTGCCGGCACCAGCCCGTACATGAACAGCCAGGTGGCGAAGATGCCGATGATCAATGAGGCGATGCCGGCCGGGTTCACGCCTGGCAGCCGCTTGGTGCCGACGGCGTCGAACAGCCTGGCCGGGTTACCGGGCCAGCGCTTTTCGATCCAGAAGTAGTGGACCAGCATGACTCCGCCCCAGGCAGCCACCCAGGCGACCAGCCCAATCAGCCATGCGTCCAGCACGGAGGCGAAGTCCTCCTGGAAGATGAAGAAGATCACGACCGCAAGGGAGAAGACGCCGACGAACAGGTTCAACTTGCGCCTGCTGATGGAGATGTCCAGCGCCTGTGTGGCTACGGAAAAGGTGTAGATGTTCAAGATGTTGGTCGCGATGGGGCCGTGCAGCACCATGAGCAGCACGGGCAGGGCCAGCGCGCCGAAGTTCAGGACGATGAGCTTGCCGGGGTCTATTTCCCCTGTGTTGGTGGCCAGGCTGGCCCCCAGGATGCCCAGCCAGACGACCGGGATGAACTGGCCCAGCACCGAGGCGAGGTAGACCTTGCGCTTGGGCACCGTGGTGCTGACGAAGCGCGAGTAGTCTGCGGCGTAGGTGAACCAGGTGATGCCCCAGCCGATGCCGATCGCCGTCATGACAGCGCTCATCGCAGCGATGCGTTCCGAGCCTTCCAGGATGTGTCCTGCCGGGCCGGCGTAGGTCCAGTTGATTTTCATGCCGAACCAGGCCACTGCCGACATCACGGTCAGGATGATGATGGTCGGCGGGACGGTCCATTTTTCGAAGGCGGCGATGGCCTTGTAGCCGAACCAGGCAATGGTTACCTGGGCGGCCATGATGAAGGTGGCAATGGCGATCTTCCACGCATAGTTGTGGGCCTCCGGATCAACCCACCCCAGGGTTCCGAACAGCGCCATGACCAGGTCCAGGATGATCCAGGTGTTGACTGCACACCAGCCGATCACCAGAAGGGCCTGGATCGCCGCCGGGAGGTAGTTTCCGCGCCGGCCGAAGGCGGCGCGGGCCAGGACCATGCCGGTCGCCCCCGTCTTTTGCCCCAGCAGGACAAAGCATCCGAAGAGCAGCATCCCGATCAGGTTGCCAAGGACAAGGACGGTGACCGTGTCCGCGAACCCCAAGCCGAGCTGGATGCCGAGCGCTCCGAGCACCCAGTTGATCGGGGCGAGGTTGGCGCCAGCCCAGATCCAGAACTGGCCGGACACTTTGCGCGTCCGCTCTGATTCGGGAATGGGGTGGAGCCACGCTTCGTGGTCTTCACTGGCTTCCGGCGCGGTGCCGGCTGGGGCCGCTGGGGATTTTTGTCGCATGGGGAGCCTCCGAGGATGTGTGGGATTCCTCAAGATTATGTGTCGCAGGCCACATTCAGCCATATACAATGTGTCTAAACAAACGTTGAGCGACGTGACGGAGTGTAATGTCCATTCGTCTTGAAGACGCCCTGAACCATCCAACGCTGGCGGCCGCCGCTCCCGTCATCCGGGCAGCGGCCCGGACTGCCGCCAGGACCCAGCTGCGGTGGATCCACTCCAGCGAGATCATCGACATCGCGCCGCTGCTTGCCGGAGGGGAGCTGCTGCTGACCGGCGGAGAAGCTCTCGCCCAGGCCTCCGAGGAGCGGCAGGTCAGTTACGTTCGCCAACTGGCGGAGCGGGGTGTGGCGGCCGTAGCCATCGAAACCGGGGTGGCCCTTCCGTCTCTGCCGTCCTCAATGGTGGCGGCCGCCGAAGCAGCCGGCCTTCCGCTGATCGAACTTCGCGCGGTGGTGCCGTTCGTCGGCGTCATGCAGGCCATAAACTCGATGCTGGTCAGCGACTCGGTGTCCCAATTGCGGCGGGCGGACGAGGCCAGTCACGCCATGGCAGTCGAGCTGGCGCACGGCGGCGGCCTGGACCGGATCCTCGCCGTGCTGGCCGGCATCATCAATGCCGAGGTGACCCTGACGTCCATAGCGGGCGCGACCCTGGCCAGCGCAACCCCGGGGCAGGCAGAGGCTTCCGACGCCGATGCCTCCTCCCCTGGGCCGCAGGAGCAGGCACGCCTGATCCACATCGACGTGCCGATCCGTGGCATCCTCGCTGCCCAGCTGTTGCTCCGGGTCCCGGCCGGCGAGGACGAGAACCTGGCCCGGACAGCCGGGAACCGCTCAGTGGACATTCTGGCCCTGGCATTGCTCCAGCGGATGTCTCCCGGGCTCAAGGAAGTCGCTGGGGCGGCCCTGCTCCGCGCGATAGACTCGGGCAGCCAGACCTGGCGGCTCCAGCAGCTGGCTTCCGCGGCCGGGATTCCGCCGGGCGCCGCGCTCGTGGCCATCGTGATCCGCTCCGACATGCTCCAACAGCTCCGGGCGCCGGTGGAGCGCCTTCTGACCCGCGGGGCGCAGCCGAGCGCCACCTACGTCGACAACGCCGAGCTCCTGGCGGTGGCCGTACAGCCGGGCGATAGTCCGCGCGAAAGCCGGGATACGCTCCTGGCCGGCCTGCGGGGGCTGCCCGCGCTGGCCGATACGCTCGTCGCCGTTGGCCCGCTGGCCGCCGGGATCTCGGAAGCTCCCTGGTCCCTGTCGGAAGCCAGGCTCACGCTGGAATTGGCAGATGCGCTGGGACATTCACCGGCGGGGGCAACCGGCCCGCACTGTCCCGTGATCGATTCCGAGGCATTCGCCGTCGAACGCCTTGCGGTGGGAAGCCTGGAGACCGAACAACGGCGCAACTTCGTGCGCCAGCAGCTGGGCGCACTCCTGGACCATGACGCCCAACGCAATTCGCGGCTGCTCGACACCCTGGCCACCTGGCTTGATTCCGGATGCAACACCGCCCAGGCGGCCCGGGAGCTGCACGTGGAACGGCAGTCGATGCATCAACGGCTGCAGCGGATCTTCGAGCTGTGCGGCGGCGACCCCCGGCGGACGGGCCGGCTTGCGGCGTTGCATTTGGCCGCGCGGCTGGCCCGGCTCAGCTGAGGCGGGTGCGTGTTGCTTGCCGGCCCGGCGTTAGTCGTTGCCGCGGGACGCGCGGCCGCCCAGCCGGCTGGTGATTTTGTCCGCCGCAGCCGCGCACGCTTCGCCCAGGCTCTGCAGTCCTTCGCGTGAGACGCGGAACCGGGGCGCCGAGATCAGGACGGCCGCCACGATGTCGCCGCGGTGGTCGTGGACGGGAGCGGCCACGCCCACTTCGTCGATGGAGGATTCGCCGTAGTTGATGGCCCAGCCGCGGGCCGTCACATCCTTGAGCTTGATCTGGTAGCCATCCAGGCCCGCGTCATCAAGTCCCGGGTAGCTGATCGCTCCGCTGCGCAGGAGGGTTCGGACGCGTTCGACGGGCGCTGCGGCCAGGAAGACCTGCACGGAGGCGCTCATGGCGTCGGTGTACCGGGCTCCCAGCGGGGTGGTGTGCTTGATCTGGTGGTGGCTCGCGATCTGCTCCACGCACATCGCCTCGGCGCCGTTCCACACCATGAGGGCACTGGTTTCGCCGGTCCGTTCGGTGAGTTCACGCAGGACCGGATACGCCACGCGCCGTTCTTCCAGTTCGGCGAGCAACGGTCCGGCGACGGCGATCAGGCCCAGCCCCAGCCGGAAGCGGCGGGTTTCCGGATCGCGTTCCACCAGGTGTTCCTGTTCGAAGGTGGCCAGGATCCGGGAAACGGTGCTCTTGTGCAGGCCCACCCGGTTGGCGATCTCGGTGACCCCGAGCAACGGTTCGTCCGCCGTGAAGGTTCGCAGCACGGCGATGGCGTTGACGATGACGGAGGTGCCCTTGGTGTCGCCGTTTCCGGTGGTTGCGGGAGATTCTGCTGGGGTCATGGTGTCTACCATCATTCCGCATGAGGGCCCAAAAGCGGCGCCACGGTGGACGTGGCGCCGCTTCTGCTGTCCTTCCCTTTCAGGGGGTGTGGGCCGCTCAGGCGCCCACGATGTTGTATTCCGGGCCGAACGGGAACTTCGTGATGTTCTCGGCTCCGTCCTCGCCGACCACCAGGATGTCGTGCTCGCGGTAGCCGCCGGCGCCTGGCTGGCCGTCCAGAACGGTGATCATGGGTTCCATGGAGACCACCATGCCGGGCTCGAGCACGGTGTCGATGTCCTCGCGGAGTTCCAGCCCGGCCTCGCGGCCGTAGTAGTGGCTCAGAACGCCGAACGAATGTCCGTAGCCGAACGTCCGGTTGGCAAGGAGTCCATGGCCCACGTAGATCTCGTTCAGCTCGGCGGCAATGTCCTTGCAGACAGCTCCCGGCTTGATGAGCTCGAGTCCGCGCTTGTGGACCTCCACGTTGATGTTCCACAGCTCCAGGGAGCGGGCGTCGGGTTCGCCGTAGAACAAAGTACGCTCCAGTGCGGTGTAGTACCCGGACGTCATGGGGAAGCAGTTCAGGGACAGGATGTCGTGTTCCTGGATCTTGCGCGTGGTGGCCCAGTTATGGGCTCCGTCGGTGTTGATGCCGGACTGGAACCATACCCAGGTGTCACGAATTTCCGAATCCGGGAACGTCCGGGCGATTTCGTGGACCATGGCCTCGGTGCCGATCAGGGCGACCTCATATTCGGTGATGCCGGCGGTGATGGCGTTGCGGATGGCTTCGCCGCCCAGGTCGCCGATGCGGGCCCCGTGCTTGATCACCTCGATCTCTTCGGCCGATTTGATCATCCGCTGGCGCATCGCGGCCTGGGCCACGTCCACCAGGGTGGCCCCGGCAAAGGCTGCCTGGATCTTGTTCCGGTTGTCCAGCGGAAGCGAATCGTCTTCGACGCCGAGCCGGCGGGGGTTGATGCCGCGGGTGCGCAGCACCTCCTGGATGGCGAAGATGTAGTTGTCCCGGCGCCAGTCCGTGTACACCACGTTGTCGCCGTAGCTGCGCCGCCACGGCATGCCGGCGTCGATGTTGGCCGTGACCGTCACGGTGTCGTCCTTGGTGACCACCATGGCGTAGGACCGGCCGAAGTAGGTGAAGAGGAAGTCCGAGTAGTACTTGATGGAGTGGTAGCTGGTCAGGACGACGGCGTCCAGGTCCTTCTCCGCCATGATGCGGCGCAGTCCGCCGAGCCGGCGCTCAAATTCGGCGTTGGAAAAGGTCAGCTTTTCCTTCTGCCCGTTGTGCAGGACTTTCAGTCGCTCCAGTTCGGCGATGGACGAAGCGTTGTTGGAGGTTGCGATGGTCATGGTGGTGGTGCCTTTCTGCAGTGCTGTTCTTTGGAGGGGAAAATTTGGGGGTCGGCCGGGGCTACTCGTGGCGCAGCGGTTCTTTGCTGGTTTCCCGGGAGAGCGCCACGGCGATCAGGGAGATGGCCGCGGCACCGGCCAGGTACCAGGCCGGCGCCAGGTCATTGGCCGTCGCGGCGATCAGGAGGGTGGCCATGAACGGCGCAGTGCCGCCGAAGAGCGCGTTGGAGAGATTGAAGCTGACGGCGAAGCCGCTGTAGCGGACGCGGGTGGGGAACATTTCCGCCAGGAAGCTCGGGAGCGTGCCGTCGTTGAGCGTCAGCATGCCGCCCAGCAGGATCTGGACCAGGACGATCACCAGGAAGTTCCCGGTGCCCAGCAGGGCGAAAGCCGGCACGGTCAGCAGGATGAAGCTCAGGGATGCGGCGATCAGCACTTTCTTGCGGCCGTAGCGGTCCGAGAGCATACCGGTCAGGAAGATGAATCCGATGTATGTCACCAGGGCGATGGTGGTGGCCAGGAAGGATTCGGCCGCACCGAGACCGAGCTCCGAGGACAGGTACGTGGGCATGTAGCTCAGGATCACGTAGAACCCGACGGCATTGAGCAGCACGGCTCCGACGGCCTTCAGCAGCAACCGCCAGTGGTTCCGGAAGAGGCTGGATACCGGGGCCTTGATGGCCTGGTCCTCCTCTGCCAGTTCGCGGAACACCGGCGTGTCTTCGAGCTTGGTGCGGATATAGCGTCCGATCAGGCCCATCGGGGCGGCGAGCAGGAACGGCAGGCGCCATCCCCAGCTCTGCATCGCCTCTGCACTGAGCAGGACGGTCAGCAGGCCCGCGAGCAGGGAGCCCAGCAGCAGGCCCGCGGCCGTGCTGGCCGGAACCACGGCCGCGTAGAGGCCGCGCTTGTTGGCCGGGGCGTATTCCACCAGGAAGGCCGACGCGCCGGCATATTCGCCCGAGGCCGAGAAGCCCTGGACGACGCGCACCACCAGGAGAAGGATCGGCGCCCAGATGCCGATGGCGTTATATCCCGGGATCAGGGCGATGCAGAAGGTCGCTCCGGACATGATCAGGATTGAGAGGGAAAGCGCGGTACGGCGCCCCACCCGATCGCCAATGTGGCCCCAGACAAAGCCGCCCAGCGGCCGCACCAGGAATGAGATCGCGAACAAGGCGAAGGTCAGCAAAAGCGCGGTCTGGGGATTGGACTCGGGGAAGAAGACCGCGGCGATTGTTGCGGCCAGGTAGCCGTAGACGGCGTAGTCGAACCATTCGACGAAGTTCCCGATGAAGCTGGCGGCGACCACCCGCCGTCGGGTTTCCCTGCTGACTGCGGGATCGTGGCCGCCAGGGGCCGCATGGCCGCTCAACGTACTTTGTCCCGGGGAAGTGCTGCCATGCCCGTTATTCGACTCCGGGCTGGTCTGCCCCGCAAGAGTGGCGGGGGAGGAATTTTCGTTACTCATGTGTCCACCAAAGTGTTTTGGAGTTGCAATCAGTGCAACGCTGTTGCACCAGATTAGGCGTGACGCATGACACAGTCAATGCCTTTTTGCTCCGGGGCCGTGAATTAGTTCAGCGGACATGCCCGGGCATGTCGGTCCGGTGAGCGGCCAGGCTACGCCGCGCAGTTGCATTGAACGAGACGAGGTTGCGACAAATACGCCCCTCACCTGCTGCCTTGTGAAAAGCTTGGGCTGCGCAGTTTCGCGGTTCCCTCCGGGGCGGCGCGGTGCGAGACTTGGTGAACTATCGAGCGACTGGGGGGCCAGGTCAGGAGATCGTCTTGGGCATTCTGGTACGCACGCGCATTTCCGGCCGCCGGACGGCGGGCGAGCCATGATGGCCGGGTGGGCCTATCTCATGGCCGGCATCATGACCGTGGATTCGCTCCTGCTGGGGCTGCTCCTGATGAACGTGAAGTGGCCGAAACGCTGGAAGTGAAACGGCCAAACCTGAAGCGCATTTCGGGAGCCTCGCGGGTAGTACCTGCCGCGACCCGCATTCGGGTGGTACTCGGTAGGTGCCGCATCTTCGGGCACAAAGTGCGTCGGGTTAGCCCTGGGCCTGCGCGGCAAGCCGGGCCCTGATTCGGTCGGAGGCGTCGAGAAGTGATGCCGCATTGATGGAAGCGGCCGCGTCGGCGTCGTTACTGCGTGCGGCGGTAATCAGGCCCTGCTGATACCGCCACAGGGAGTCATCGCCCGCAGTATCCAGCGAGCCCTGGGCTCCGACGATCTTGTACGCCCGGCAGTGCTGCCAGAGCGTGCGGATCGTTTGGACGAGCACGGGGTTCCCCGCAGCTTCGTAGAGGATCGTTAGCAGGGCCTCGTCATGATCCAGGAGTGCGATGACCCTGCGCTCGTCAATAGCTGCGCGCATCAGCTCATACTCCGCCTGCATCTTGTCGCAGTCCTGAGCGGTGATCCGCCGGCTTCCCAGCCGCGCCGCCTCCGTCTCCAAAAGCCGGCGGACGTCGTAGACATGGATCAGTTCCTCCAGCGTGAGGCTTTTTACGACGGCGCCCTTGTGCGGTTCGCGCTCGGCCAGCCCCGCTTCTTCCAGACGCCGGATCGCCTCGCGAACAGGCATGACACTGGTCCCGACCTGCTCCGCAAGATCACGGACCCTCAACCTGGCGCCGGCCGGGAGGTCGCCGTTGAGGATTGCCTCGTGAATCATCGCGTAGACCTGATCGGTCAGCAGGGTTGGGACTACGCGCTTGGATATGACCACAGATCAAATATATCCTCCCGCCGCCCCCTGGCCCTTCCAGCACATGCCGCGAGAATTCCGGACCGCGGAAAAGTTCAGATTCCCCCTTGTGTGATTTGTGATCACATCTTACAGTGGTTTGTGTCACACAGCCCGCTGACAGCCCCTCCTGAGACTCGGCGGGGACGGGCTCGCAAGTTATATGCATACCGGTCGTTCGTTGCCAATGACGACTGCGCACAGGCCGGGAAACGGCAAAAAATTCTCTTCTCGGGGCCCGCGATAACCGGTCCACCCAAGTTCCGAAAGGAAACGCAATGTCCCACCCACTCGATGACGCGCCCCTCTCGTCCTTCCATAAGAAACTGGCGCTGTATTCTTCCGGGGGCCCGTTCCTGGACGGGTACATCCTGAGCATCATCGGCGTTGCGATGATCCAGATCACTCCGCAGTTCAATCTCTCCGCCTCGGAACAGGGGCTGGTGGGAGCAGCCGCCCTGGGAGGCATCTTTTTTGGCGCGTTCCTCGGCGGCTGGTTGACCGACAAGTTTGGCCGGCACCTGCTCTTTACGGTGGACCTCATCGCCCTGGTGGTCTGTTCGGTCCTGCAGGCCTTCGTCAATGACGCGTTTTGGCTGATCGTCCTGCGCCTGCTCATCGGCTTCGCCGTCGGTGCTGACTATCCGATTGCCACCTCGCTGCTCGCCGAATTCACCCCGAGCCGCTGGCGCGGTCCTCTGCTGGGCGCCTTTGTCACCATGTGGTTCGTCGGTGCCGCTGCCGCGTACATTGTCGGCCAGTTCCTGCTCACGTTTGAAGACGGGTGGCGCTGGATGCTCGCCAGCGCAGCCGTTCCGGGACTGATCATTGTCCTGCTGCGCATTGGAACCCCCGAATCGCCGCGCTGGCTGGCCAAAGTCGGCCGCGATGAAGAGGCCAACAAGGTGCTCGCCAAGGTGTACGGTCCCAATGTCTCGTTGGCCGATCTGCCGGAGGAAAGCGGTAAAAACATCAGCGTCGGCGAACTCCTGAAGTCCGGCTACGGCAAGCGCATGGCCTTCATCACCATCTTCTGGACATGCTCGATCGTTCCGCTCTTCGCGGTGTACGCGTTCGGCCCGGCCATCCTCGGGGCCCTCAAACTCGGCGCCGACCTGGCGCACGTCGGTTCCGCGGCCATCACCGTCATGTTCCTCGTCGGGTGCCTGATTGCCGTGGCCCTCGTCAACAGGATGGGCCGCCGCCCCCTCATCATCAACAGCTTCCTGTGGAGCGGCCTGGCGCTTCTGGGCCTGGGACTGTTCCCGGAGAGCGACCCATGGATCATCTTGGCCCTTTTCGCCGCCTACGCCGTCTTCATCGGCGGCACCCAGATCATGCAGTGGGTCTACCCCAACGAGCTGTTCCCCACCGAAGTCCGCGGCTCGGCAGTGGGCCTGGCCTCATCCCTCAGCCGCATCGGCGCAGCCGTCGGGACCTACCTTGTGCCTCTGGCCCTGACAACGCTGGGCATCGGAACCACCATGATCATCGCCGCGGTGGTCACCCTCGTCGGCCTTGCCGTATCCATTGCGTGGGCCCCCGAAACGCGGGGCCTGACCCTGGGCGAGGCTGCTGCCCTCCCCGGCTGCACCGCCAAGGCAGGCAGCCCGGTCAGGAAGCACGCCACGAGCTAGGTCCTCGAAAAAGGTTTTCGGCGGAGTCGCCATCACCGGCGGCTCCGCCCCGCATCAACACAACAGCTATGAAGGAAAGCGAACCATGAAAGATGTAGTAATCGTCGGAGGAGGTCTCGCCGGGCTCTCGGCAGCCTGGCGGCTGCGGCACTGGGACACGGTGCTGCTCGAATCGGGGCACCGCGTCGGCGGCAGGATCCGCTCGGAGCGCCGCGGCGCCTACTGGCTGAACTGGGGAGGACACGTCTTCGCCGGAGCCGGATCCTCCACCGATGCCTTGCTCACTGAAGTCGGCGTTACGGCCGTCCAGATACCCGGGTCCCTCCAGGCGCTGTCGATGAACGGGAAGTTCATCCGCGAGGGACACATCGCGACGTACCCGTTCCGCATTCCCATGTCCCTCACATCGCGCATCGACACGCTGCGGGCCGGCATGAAGGTGGTCAGCGGAGTAGCCAAGTACACGGCCGTCGTGAAGAAGCGCGCGGGCGAATCCGGCGCCATGCGGCAGCAGCGCATCTATGACTTCGAGAACGACAGCTCGTTCCAGGACTTCATCGGAAACCTCTCAGAAGACGCCGCCGCACTGTTCAAGACCACGGTCACACGCTCCGCGGGCGACATGAACGAAATCTCTGCGGGCGCCGGCATCGGGTACTTCAGCCTGGTACTCGGCATCGGCCAAGGTCTCAGCCAGGGCATAGTCGGCGGCCCGTCCACCCTGACCGAGTCGATCGCGGCCTCGCTGGGCGACCGCATCCAGCTCGGAGCCACCGTGCAGGAGATCGTGCACAAGAAGAACTCCGTTCTGGTCCGGTACAGCCAGGGTGGTGCCGACCGGGAGGTGGAGGCCCGCGCCGTCGTCCTTGCCACCACCGCCGATGTGTCGCACAAGATCGGCGTCGACCTGCCGGAAGACCTGCGCGGCGCACTCAGCCAGATCAAGTACGGCCCGCACGTCAGCACGGCCTTCCTGACCAATGAGACATCGGCAAGGCCCTGGGACGACATCTACGCCATCGCGGCGCCGAAGCGCTCGTTCGCGATCGCCCTGAACCAGGCGAGCATCGTCCGTGGTTCCGAGTCCGTTCGGAAGCCCGGCGGCAGCTTCATGACGTTCTCCCCGGCCAATCTGGGGCGCGCGTTGCTGGATAAGAGCGATGAGGAAGTCATCGCCACCCACCTCGCCGATCTCGACCAGGTCCTCGGCCACGGATTCGCCGACAGCGTGGTGGAGGCCCAGACGGACCGGTGGAAGATGGCGTCTCCCTACTGCTTCCCCGGCCGGGCCAAGCTCCAGTCGACCCTCATGCGCGGGACGGACCGCGTGTTCCTGGCCGGAGATTTCCTCGGAACCCTCTACACCGAAAGCTCCATCACCACCGGCTTCTCGGCGGCCCAGGAAGCTGCCAGCCTGCTGGCCACAGAACGGCAAAGCTCCACCACGCACCTTCGCCTGGCATCCGGATCCTGATCCGGCCCGCTACGACCCCACATCTTAAGCAAGGAGACCAACCAACCATGTCAAAGCAACTCAAGGGCGTGCTCACCGCACTCGCCACCCCGTTTGACCAGGACGGCGCCATCGACGTCGACACCCTGCGGCGTATTGTCGACCGCTCCATTGACGCCGGCGTCGACGGCGTCGTGGCTGCCGGATCAACGGGCGAGGTCGGTGCACTGTCCTCCGAGGAGCGGCTGCTCCTCATTGACACCGTCATCAAGCAGGCTAACGGGCGCGTCTCGGTCATCGCCAACACCGGCGCCACCTCCACCGCAGAAGCCATCCGGCTTTCGCAGGCGGCTGAGAAGGCAGGTGCGGACGTGCTCATGCTGATCACCCCGTACTACGAGCCGCTCACGCTCGCGGAAACCGTCACGTACATCAAGGATGTTGCCCGGTCGGTCAAGCTTCCGGTCATGCTGTACAACATCCCGGCCGTCACCGGGGTCAACCTGGATCCGGCAACGGTCCGTGCGCTGGCCGAGGAGGTGGAGAACATCCGGTACATCAAGGACTCGAGCGCGAACTGGGAACAGGCGCTGCAGCTGATCCACCATCACGGGGATGTCATCGGCACGTTCATCGGGTGGGATGTCTACCTCTACAGCGCTCTTGCTGAGGGCGCGGCCGGCGTGATGGCCGGCACGGCCAACGTCGTGCCCGACGAAATCGTTGCCGTCAGCCGGCTGATCGCCGACGGCGACCTTACGGGGGCCCGTGACCAGTGGAACCAGCTGTACCCGGTCATCGACGCGCTCCTCTCCGTCCCCTTCATCCCGGCCGTCAAAGCCGGTCTTTCCTTGCAGGGACTTCCGGCCGGCTCACCCCGGCGCCCCACGGCCGATCTCAGTGCCGGGGACCTCGCACGGGTTCAGGACGCCCTGTCTGCCCTTTACCAGAACGTGGGCTGAGCGATGTCCACCTCGGTCAGCAGCTCTGCACAGATCCGCCGGAGCCGGACACTCGATAAGCTCATCACCGCTGAGGATCTGGCACCCGGCGGGCACTTCATTGACGGAGCCTTCCGGGCCGGCAACTCCGGCGCCGTGACCGACGTCGTGGATCCCTGCAATGGCGAGCCGATCACGTCAGTCGCCGACGGCACGGTCGAGGAAGTCGACGCCGGTGTGGCGGCCGCCGTCGCCGCGAAGAGGCAGTGGGGATCCCTGGTGCCCAAAGAACGCTCCGAAATCCTGCACCGGATCGCCGACCGCCTCAGCGAACACTCCGAGCTGCTGGCCCGGATTGAATCAGCGAACACCGGAAAGCCGTTCATGGTCTCCGAAGACGACGTCGCCGGAACCATCGACACCTTCAGGTTCATGGCAGGCGCCCTGCGGGCCACCACCTCCCTGGCCGCCGGCACTTACGCGGCAGAGCATTTGTCCCTGATCCTGCGGGAACCGTTGGGCGTGGTGGGAGTGGTGACGCCCTGGAACTACCCCCTGCTCATGGGCGCGTGGAAGATCGCCCCCATCCTGGCCGCAGGCAACACCCTGGTGTTGAAGCCGTCCGAACAGACACCGCTGACCACCTTGAAGTTCGCGGAACTCGTGGCCGACATCCTGCCGCCGGGGGTCTTCAACGTGGTCACCGGCCGCGGCTCGATCGTCGGGGCCCGGCTCTCCGACCATCCGGACGTGGACATGATCGCGCTCACCGGGTCCGTCAACAGCGGCCGTGCCGTTGCCCGCGGAGCCGCGGAATCACTCAAGCGCGTCCACCTCGAGCTTGGCGGCAAAGCCCCGGTGGTGATCTTCCCCGACGCCGACCTGGCGGCAGCCGCGAAGTCCCTGCGTGCCGCCGGCTACTGGAATTCAGGTCAGGAATGCGGAGCGGCCTGCCGGGTGCTGGTCCACAATTCCGTTGCCGACCGGTTCACGGAACTGCTGGTTCGGGAGGTCAACACGCTCAAGGTGGGCGAACCCGGTGCCGGGCCGGAGATCGAGATCGGTCCCCTGACGTCCAAGGGACACTTCGACCGCGTCGTCGGCTACCTCGAGCGTGCCCGGCGCGACGGCATCCGCGCGGCCGCGGGCGGCGCTGCACTCGAGGGTCCGGGCTACTTTGTTGCGCCGACCGTATTGGTCAGCGTGCCCGACGGCGCCGAATGCTCCCGCGAGGAAATCTTCGGACCCGTCATCACCATCGAGACCTTTGAGACCGAAGAAGAAGCAATCGCCCGCGCCAACGACGTCCCGTTCGGCCTGGCCGCCTCAGTCTGGACCGAAGACGCCCGGCGCAGCCATGACGTGGCATCCAGGATTGACGCCGGCACCGTCTGGGTGAACTCGCACCTGGTGCTGGCCAACGAGGTGCCCTGGGGCGGATTCAAGGGTTCAGGTTACGGACGTGATCTGTCCATCTACGCCCTGGACGACTACTCCAGGACCAAACATGTCATGCACAACCGCGGGCGCTAACAGGGCCGGCGGCGGCTAGAGGATCTTGCGGATGGTCTCCTCGAAGCTGGTGACGTGGTGCAGGGCGAGTTCGCCGGCCCTGTCCGCGTCGCCCTCGGCCACCGCCCTGAGCAGCTCCACATGCTCGCTAATGTGGCCGCTGACCGAGGGGACCTTGTCCAGGACCAGGCACCAGATGCGCGTAGCCAGGTTGTCGTAGCGGATCAGCGTGTCTTCCAGGTGCGGGTTGGCCGCGGCCCGGTAGATCAGCCGGTGCACCGTCAGGTCGTAGCGCATCAGCTCCCGGGACTCTGCGGGACTCGGGGCCAGTTCCGCAATGGTCTTGGCGACATCCAGCAGTTCCCGGCGCATGGCGGCATTGGCCCGCGTTGCCGCCCGGCGCGCCGCCAGCGGTTCCAGCAGTTCCCGGATTTCCGAGACGTCGGCCAGTTCCGTGAAGTCCACGGTGGTGGCAAAGGTTCCCCTTCGCGGGTAGGAAACCACCAGGTGGTCCACTTCCAGCCGCTTGATCGCCTCGCGCACGGGAGTGCGGCCGAACCCGAGCTCGGCGGCGAGCTGCCCGTCATTGATGGGTTCGCCGGGCCGGATCTCGAGCATGATCAGCTTGTCGCGCAACTGCCGGTACGCGGCCTCCGCCTGGGAGATGGCCTCGTCCTCGGCGGGCGGCAGGACGGTGAGTGCATTCACGGCTCGGCTCCGTTTCTGGATTTCAACCGGAAGCCTGGTTCCACTTGGCTTCCGGCTATTGACTCTGGTGTGACCTCAATCATACCATTGTTCTCACACTGATATATCAGTCATAGCAATAGTGGTATTTCAAAGGAGCAACCGTGGTTGAGCAGTTGAACGAGCGACTTTCCGTAGTCGATCCCGAGGTCGAACAGGCCGTGGCGAGGGAACTGAAGCGCCAGCAGTCCACCCTGGAAATGATTGCGTCCGAGAACTTCGCCCCGGCCGGGGTCATGGAGGCGCAGGGTTCGGTGCTGACCAACAAGTACGCCGAGGGCTACCCGGGCAAGCGCTACTACGGCGGCTGCGAGCACGTTGATGTGATCGAACAGCTCGCCATCGACCGGGTCAAGGCCCTGTTCGGCGCCGAGTACGCCAACGTCCAGCCGCACTCCGGCGCGCAGGCCAACGCCGCCGCCATGTTCGCCCTCCTGGAACCGGGCGACACCATCATGGGGCTGGCCCTGGCCCACGGCGGCCACCTCACCCACGGGATGAAGATCAATTTCTCCGGCAAGCTCTACAACGTGGTCCCGTACCACGTGAGCGAGCACAACCACCTGGTGGACATGGCCGAGGTGGAGGCACTGGCCCTTGAACACCGGCCCAAGATGATCGTGGCCGGCTGGTCCGCCTACTCCCGGCAGCTGGACTTCGCCGAGTTCCGGCGCATCGCCGACCTCGTGGGCGCCTACCTCATGGTGGACATGGCGCACTTCGCCGGCCTCGTGGCCGCCCGGCTTCACCCGAACCCTGTCCCCTACGCCGACGTCGTCACCACCACCACGCACAAGACCCTCGGCGGACCGCGTGGCGGCGTGATCCTGGCCAAGGAGCAGTACGCACGCAAGATCAACAGCTCCGTGTTCCCCGGCCAGCAGGGCGGCCCGCTGGAGCACGTGATCGCGGCCAAGGCCGTGGCCTTCAAGATCGCGGCGTCCCCCGAGTTCAAGGAACGCCAGGAGCGCACCCTCGAAGGCGCCGGGATCCTCGCGTCCCGGCTCCTGAAGGACGACGTCGCGGCGGCCGGGATCTCCGTGGTCAACGGCGGCACCGACGTGCACCTGGTCCTGGTGGACCTGCGGGACTCGGAACTGGACGGGCAGCAGGCCGAAGACCGGCTCCACCGGATCGGCATTACCGTCAACCGCAACGCCGTCCCGTTCGATCCCCGCCCGCCCATGGTCTCCTCCGGGCTGCGGATCGGCACCCCCGCCCTGGCCACCCGCGGCTTCGGTGCCGCGGAGTTCACCGAGGTGGCGGACATCATCGCCTCCGCCCTCATCTCGCAGGCGCCGGGGGACGAACTCAGCGACCAAACCGCCGCTGAACTGCGCGGACGCGTCAGCGCCCTCGCGGACCGATTCCCCCTTTACCCGCATCTCGGCACCAGCACAGCGGCGACCGGGCTTGAGGCAGAACTGATTGGAGCAGCACAATGACCACCGAACACCTGCCGGAGCACCCGGACTTCCTCTGGCGCAACCCGGACCCGAAGTCCTCCTACGACGCCGTGATTGTCGGCGGCGGCGGACACGGCCTGGCGACGGCGTACTACCTGGCCAAGAACCACGGGATGACCAACATCGCCATCCTGGAAAAAGGCTGGCTCGCCGGCGGCAACATGGCCCGGAACACCACCATCATCCGCTCCAACTACCTCTGGGACGAGAGCGCGGCGATCTACGAGCACGCCCTGAAGCTGTGGGAGATCCTGCCCGAAGAACTCGAATACGACTTCCTGTTCAGCCAGCGCGGGGTCATGAACCTGGCCCACACCCTGGGCGACGTCCGCGAAAGCGTCCGCCGCGTCGGAGCCAATAAACTCAACGGCGTCGACGCCGAGTGGCTGGACCCGCAGCAGGTCAAGGAACTCTGCCCCATCCTTAACATCAACGACAACATCCGCTACCCGGTCATGGGTGCCACGTACCAGCCGCGCGCCGGCATCGCCAAGCACGACCATGTCGCCTGGGCGTTCGCCCGCAAATGCGATGAGCTGGGCGTGGACATCATCCAGAACTGCGAGGTCACCGGCTTCATCAAGGACGGCAACCGCGTCACCGGGGTCAAGACCACCCGCGGCACGATCAACACGGAAAAGGTCGGACTTTGCGCCGCCGGGCACAGCTCGGTGCTGGCGGAAATGGCCGGATTCCGGCTCCCCATCCAGTCCCACCCGCTCCAGGCACTGGTGTCCGAGCTCCACGAGCCGGTCCACCCCACCGTCGTCATGTCCAACCACGTCCACGTCTACGTCTCCCAGGCGCACAAGGGCGAACTGGTCATGGGCGCCGGCGTGGACTCCTACAACGGCTACGGCCAGCGCGGATCATTCCACGTGATCGAGCACCAGATGGCAGCCGCCGTCGAACTCTTCCCGATCTTCGCCAGGGCCCATGTGCTCCGGACCTGGGGCGGGATCGTGGACACCACCCTGGATGCCTCCCCGATCGTAGGCACCACCCCGGTGGAGAACATGTTCGTCAACTGCGGCTGGGGCACCGGCGGTTTCAAGGGCACACCGGCGGCCGGGCTGACGTTCGCCCACACGATCGCCACCGGGGAACCGCACAAACTCAACAAGCCCTTTGCACTCGAGCGCTTCGAAACCGGCGCCCTGATCGACGAACACGGCGCCGCCGCCGTGGCCCATTAGAAAGAGGTAAGGACATGCTCCTGATTCCCTGCCCCAACTGCGGTCCCCGCGACGAGACCGAATTCCACTACGGCGGACAGGCCCACGTGGTCTACCCCGAAAACCCGGCAGAGCTCACGGACCGTGAATGGGCCGAGTACCTGTTCTACCGCGACAACACCAAGGGCGCCTTCGCCGAACGCTGGCTGCACAGCACCGGCTGCCGGCAATGGTTCAACATGCTCCGCGACACCGTCACCTACGACATCCAGGCCGTCTACCCAATGGGTCAGCTCCGTCCCGCCACGGGGACCACAGCCCCCACCCTCACCAGCCCCGTCTCCCCGGAAGGAGCAGTCAAATGACCGCTCAGCCGCAGCCCGCGCGTCTTAGCACCGGCGGACGCATCGACCGCAGCGTCACCTGGCGCTTCACCCTGGACGGCCGTGAGTACACTGGCCACCCCGGCGACACCCTCGCCTCCGCGCTGCTGGCCAACGGCCGGCTCCGCGCGGGTGACTCCCTGTATGAGGGACGGCCCCGCGGCATCATGTCCGCCGGCGTCGAGGAATCCAACGCCCTGGTCAAGGTTGCGGCCCGGTTCCCGGGCCACGTGGCCGAATCCATGCTCCCGGCCACCACGGTGTCCCTCGTGGACGGCCTCAGCGCCGAGTACCTCAGCGGACTGGGCAAGCTGGACCCGGCCGAGGACCACGCCGAATACGACAAGAAGTATGTCCACACCGACGTCCTTGTGGTCGGTGGCGGCCCGGCAGGCCTGGCCGCGGCCCGCGAGGCCGTCCGGTCCGGCGCCCGGGTCATCCTGATCGACGACCAGCCCGAACTGGGCGGCTCGCTGTTGTCCGGCTCCACGGATCCGGCCCTCGCGGAGAGCATCGAAGGGCAGCCAGCCCTGGAATGGGTGGCCAATGTTGAAGCCGAACTGATCTCCGCGGCCGAGTGCACGGTACTGAACCGCACCACGGCCTTCGGCTCCTACGACTCCAACTACATGATCGCGGCCCAGAACCGGACGGACCACCTCCTCACCCCGGCCGCGCCCGGCGTGTCCCGCCAGCGGATCTGGCACATCCGTGCCGCCCAGGTCATCCTGGCCCCGGGTGCCCACGAACGCCCGCTCGTTTTCGAAAACAACGACCGCCCAGGCATCATGCTGGCCTCCGCGGTGCGCAGCTACCTCAACCGCTACGCCGTCGCCGCCGGTTCCCGCGTGGTCATCAGCACCACCAACGACAGCGCCTACGCCCTGGCCGCCGACCTCCGCGCCGCCGGCATCAAGGTCGAGGCCGTCGTGGACGCCCGCGCACAGCTGAGCGAAACCGCTGCGGCAACCGCCGCGGCCGGCACACGGGTGCTGATCGGCAGCGCCGTCGCCAACACCACGGCCGATGCGTCCGGCGACGGCCGGCTCGCCGGCGTGACCGTCCGGAGCATCAACGACGCCGGTGAACTCACCTCGGGCATCGAACAGCTCCCCTGCAACCTGCTGGCCGTCTCCGGCGGCTGGTCGCCCGTGGTTCACCTGCACTCCCAGCGCCAGGGCAGGCTCCGCTGGGACGAGGACCTCGCCGCCTTCGTCCCCAACAGCGTGGTTCCCAACCAACAGGTGGCCGGCTCCGGCCGCGGCACGTTCGCCCTCGGCGACTGCGTGGCCGAAGGCGTCTCCGCCGGCGCCGCGGCGGTCCTGGCCGCGGGGTTCGACTCCGATGTCGAGCCTTCACCGCCGGCGGCGCCGCGCGCCTCCGCCCCGACCCGCCAGCTGTGGCTGGTTCCCGGGGAGGACGGCGGTCCGGCGGACTGGCACAACCACTTCGTCGACTTCCAGCGCGACCAGTCCGTGGCCGATGTCCTCCGCTCCACCGGGGCCGGCATGCGCTCGGTGGAACACGTCAAGCGGTACACGTCGATCAGCACCGCGAACGACCAGGGCAAGACTTCCGGGGTGAATGCGATCGGCGTGATCGCTGCCGCGCTGAAGCACGGCGGCGGTGAAACGGTTGGGGTAGGCGAGATCGGGACCACGGCCTACCGTGCCCCCTTCACGCCCGTGGCGTTCGCCGCCCTCGCCGGCCGTCAGCGCGGCGAACTCTTCGACCCCGCCCGCCTCACCTCCATCCACCCCTGGCACGTCGCCCAGGGCGCCCTCTTCGAAGACGTCGGCCAATGGAAGCGGCCCTGGTATTACCCGCAGGACGGCGAGGACATGGACACCGCGGTCCTTCGCGAATGCGCCGCCGTCCGGGAATCCGTGGGCTTCATGGACGCCACCACCCTGGGCAAGATCGAGATCCGCGGCAAGGATGCGGGCGAGTTCCTGAACCGCATCTACACCAACGCGTTCAAGAAACTCGCTCCGGGTTCGGCCCGCTACGGCGTCATGTGCACCCCGGACGGGATGATCTTCGACGACGGCGTCACGCTCCGCCTGGACGAGGACCGGTACTTCATGACCACCACCACCGGCGGCGCGGCCAAGGTGCTGGACTGGCTGGAGGAATGGCTGCAGACCGAGTGGCCTGGACTGGATGTGCACTGCACCTCCGTCACGGAGCAGTGGTCCACGATCGCCGTCGTCGGACCAAAATCCCGCGCCGTGCTCGCCAAAGTGGCGCCGGAACTGGCAGCCGGCGGCGGCCTGGACGCCGAGGCTTTCCCGTTCATGACGTTCCGCGAGACCACCCTGGCATCCGGCGTTGCGGCCCGGGTCTGCCGGATCTCGTTCTCCGGCGAACTGGCCTACGAAATCAATGTTCCGTCCTGGTACGGGCTGAGCACCTGGGAAGCCGTGGCGGCGGCCGGCGCGGAGTTCAACATCACCCCGTACGGCACTGAGACCATGCACGTGCTGCGGGCGGAGAAGGGCTACCCGATCGTCGGCCAAGACACCGACGGAACCGTCACCCCACAGGACGCCGGCATGGAATGGGTAGTGTCCAAGGTCAAGGACTTCATCGGCAAACGCTCCTACACCCGCAAGGACGCCGGCCGCGCCGACCGGAAACACCTGGTCAGCGTCCTCCCCGTGGACGGCAGCATCCGGCTCCCCGAAGGCACCCAGCTGGTGGAACAAGGCATCACAGTCAACCCCGCCTTCGGCCCCGTGCCGATGCAGGGGTTCGTGACCTCGAGCTACCACAGCGCGGCGCTGGGCAGGTCGTTTGCGCTGGCCCTGATCAAGAACGGGCGCAACCGCATTGGCGAAACCCTGGTGGCCGCCGCCGGCGATCAGTTGGTTGACGTTGTCGTCGCAGAAACAGTACTTTTTGACTCTGAAGGGGCCCGTAAAGATGGCTGACACAGCAGCACTCGAAAATTCCAAGAAGATCCAGACCCTCCGGAAGAGCCCGGCGTCGGTCCTGAGGACAGCTTTTGAAGCGGGGTCCGTTGCGGGCACCGTGGAGCTGCGCGAGGTGCCGTTCCTGACCATGGCAGGGCTCCGGGTCGATCCGGCCGGCGAGGCCGGGAAGCGGCTGGGCACGGTGACCGGAGGGCTGCCCTCCGCTTCGGGGGAAGTCCGCGGCAGCGGCGACACCGCGGTGCTGTGGCTGGGCCCGGCAGAATTCCTGCTCGTGGCCCCCGCCGAATCCCACGAAAGCCTGGGCGGCGAACTCCCCCGGGCGCTCATCGCAGCACTGGGCGACGGCGAGGGCCAGGTGGTGGATCTCTCCGCCAACCGCACCACGCTTGAGCTCTCCGGGCCCCGGGCCAGTGCCGTGCTGGAGAAGGGCTGCGCCCTGGACCTGCACCCCCGGGTCTTCAAGCCCGGGACGGCGCTGTCCACGGAAATCGGCGGCATCCCCGCCATTCTGTGGAAGACCGGGGACGAGACCTACCGGATCTTCCCGCGGGCATCCTTCGCGGAGTTCCTGGGCCGCTGGCTCCTGGACGCCATGCGCGAATATGCGTCCACCGAGGTTCCCTGATGGCGCTCAGCGTCCTGGACCTGTTTTCTGTTGGCATCGGGCCGTCCTCCTCCCACACGGTCGGTCCGATGCGGGCGGCCAAGCGGTTCGCCGACGGGCTCAAAAGCGATGGGCAGCTGAGCTCAACGGCGAGGGTGCAGGCCGAGCTGTTTGGTTCCCTCGGCGCCACCGGCCGGGGCCACGGTTCGGACAAGGCCGTCGTCCTGGGGCTTCAGGGCCAAGATCCCGAGAGCGTGGATACGGGCACCGCTGATGACCAGGTGGCTGCCGCTGCCCTGGATGCGGAGCTGCAGCTCGCCGGCCATCACCGGGTCGACTTCAACTGGGATGAGGACGTGGTCCTGCACCGCCGCAAGTCGTTGCCGGCCCATCCGAACGGCATGACCTTCCGGGCGCTTGACCACAACGGGACACTGCTCCGGGAGCGCAGCTACTACTCGATCGGGGGCGGCTTCGTCGTCGATGGCAACGCACAAGGCGCTGACCACGTGGTGGCAGACGAGACCGTGCTGCCCTACCCGTTCACAACAGCTGACGAACTCCTCGAAATATGCCACCGTGAGAATATGTCCGTCTCCGACGTCATGCTCGCCAACGAACTCGTCTGGCGCAGCGAGGCCGACCTCCGGGAAAAACTCCTGGCACTGTGGGCGGTCATGCGCCAATGCGTGGACAACGGCTGCGCTGCCGAGGGCATCCTGCCCGGCGGGCTGAACGTCAAACGCCGCGCCCCGGCGTTGTTCCGGACGCTGGCAGCATCCGCTCTCAGCGCCGAGGCGGATGCCCGGAACCCTTCGCTCGTCCACGTGCCTGCCGACCCGCTGCTCGCCATGGAATGGGTGAACCTCTTCGCGCTGGCCGTCAACGAGGAAAACGCCGCGGGCGGCAGGATCGTCACCGCTCCCACCAACGGCGCCGCCGGCATTGTGCCGGCCGTGTTGCACTACTACGTCAAGTTTGTCCCGGGCGCCGACGACGACGGCGTCATCCGGTTCCTGCTGGCGGCGGCCGCCGTCGGGATCCTGTTCAAGATCAACGCCTCCATTTCCGGGGCGGAGGTCGGCTGCCAGGGCGAAGTCGGATCGGCGTGTTCCATGGCGGCGGCGGGACTCTGCGAAGTGCTGGGCGGCACCCCGGAACAGGTGGAAAACGCCGCCGAAGTCGGGATCGAGCACAACCTCGGGCTGACCTGTGACCCCGTCGGCGGGCTCGTGCAGATCCCCTGCATCGAACGCAACGCGATCGCCAGTGTCAAAGCCATCAACGCCGCCCGCCTGTGCCTCCACGGCGACGGCAGCCACAAAGTCTCGCTGGACAAAGCAATCAAGACCATGCGCGAAACAGGAGCAGACATGAAGACCAAGTACAAGGAAACCTCCCGCGGGGGCCTCGCCGTGAACGTCGTGGAGTGCTGACCATGGCCGCGGACCAGACACCCGACACCGTGGAGCACGTCCTGACCCTGGACTGCCCTGAAACGCGCGGGATAGTCCACGCCGTGTCCGGCTTCCTGCTGGACCAGGGCTGCGACATCCTGGAGAGCAAACAGTTCGACTCTCAACTGGACGGCCATTTCTTCATGCGGGTCCACTTCGCGTCGGCCGGAGACCACACCACGCTGGATTTGCTCCGCGACGCGTTTGTGCCGGTCGCCGAAAAGTTCGGCATGCGCTGGGAGCTGCGGCGGCACGGGACCAAACGGCGGGTGCTGATCATGGTCTCGAAATTCGAGCACTGCCTCAACGATCTGCTGTACCGGGCACGCACCGGAGAGCTGCCCATCGAGATCGTCGGCGTCGTCTCCAACCACCCCGACCACCGACGGACCGTCGAATGGCACGGCATCCCCTTCTTCCATGTGCCGGTCACCCCGGACACCAAGCCTGCGGCCGAACAGCGGCTCCTGGAACTGATCGACCGGATGGACGTGGAACTGGTGGTCCTGGCCCGGTACATGCAGGTCCTCAGCGACAACCTCACCCGCCAGCTGGATGGCCGCGCCATCAACATCCACCACTCCTTCCTGCCCAGCTTCAAGGGTGCGAAGCCGTACCACCAGGCGCATGCCCGGGGCGTGAAGACGGTCGGCGCCACCGCCCATTACGTCAACGCGGAGCTGGACGAAGGGCCCATCATCTCCCAGCAAGTGGTGGAGGTGGACCATACCTTCAGCCCGGACGATCTCGTGGCCGCCGGACGCGATACCGAATGCAGGGCACTCTCCAACGCCGTCCGCTGGCACTGCGAGGGACGCGTCATCCTGCAGGGCAACAGGACAGTGGTGCTGCATTAGGTTTGGCCCGGCGTTGGCTCCGGAACCTGCCAAGCTAGTCTTCAACTAGCCCTACCTGCCCGCCAACGCCCGGCCACACAGAAACCAGGCACCATGATCCTGCCCCTCGAGGACCGCGCCGCCGCCGCTCCTGCCTACCTCCTGCGGGGCGCCCTCATCACGGACGGCGCCTGCACGCCGGACTGCGTGGTGGCAGTGGAAGGCGGCCGGATCGCCTACGCGGGACCCAGCGGCGGCTTTGACGCCGCGCATTTCCCGGATGCGGAGGAGCTGCCGCTGCCGCCCGGCAGCTCCCTGCTTCCCGGGCTTGTCGACCTCCACTGCCATGGCGCCGCGGGCGGCGGATTCCCGGCCGGCAATGACCGGGCCTGCCGGGCGGCCGTGGACTTCCTGCACCGCAACGGGACCACCATGCTCTTGGCCAGCCTCGTCGCCGCCCCGGACGATGAGCTGGTGCGGTCGCTCGGCGTACTCAAGGTCCTGGCAGCCGAGGGACTGATCGCCGGCGTCCACTCCGAGGGCCCGTTCCTCGCCGCCGCCCGCTGCGGCGCGCAGGACCCGCGGTGGCTCCGTGACCCCGACCCTGCACTGCTCCGGCGGCTGGTGGCGGCGGCCGGCGGAGCCCTGCGGACCATGACGTACGCCCCCGAACTGCCGGGTGCGAGTGAGCTCCTCCGGATCCTCACGGACCACGGCGTGACCCCCTCGCTGGGCCATACCGATGCGCCTGCCCCCGTCGCGGCCGCATCGCTGGCGGAAGCCGCGGATCTTATCGGCTCGGGCGCGGTTTCCGGGGCCTTCGGACCGCATGCCCGGCCCACGGTGACCCACCTGTTCAATGGCATGCCTCCCCTGCATCACCGGAGTCCCGGACCGGTGGCCGCGTGCCTGCGGCTGGCGGCCGCCGGCACAGTCGTGGTCGAGCTCGTCGGCGACGGCGTCCACCTCGCCCCGGAAACGGTCCGGATGGTGTTTGACCTGGTCGGAGCCGGGGGCATCGCGCTGGTGACGGACTCCATGGCGGCAACCGGGCTGCCCGACGGGAACTACGAACTCGGCGCCGCGGATGTTGTGGTGCACGACGGCGTGGCTACCCTGCGCAGTGGCGGTGCTCTTGCCGGGGGCACAGCGACCCTGTTGGAGGTTGTCCGCACCACCATCGCGGCGGGAGTGAGTCCGGCGGACGCCGTCGCGGCGGCCACCCTGGTTCCGGCCCGGGTCCTGGGCCTGGAGACCGAGATCGGAGGCCTCCGGGCTGGTATGCGCGCCGATATCATCGCCGTTGACCCGGGCTTCGACCTCGTGACCGTCCTGCGTGGCGGACGGATCCTGCCGGACCATGGACGCGCCGCGCGCAAGCCCTGAACCCCGGGACCGCGGCGGTTGCGGAAGTTTCGGGCCCTCCGTTTTGTTGTTCTGAGTGTGGGCAAACACAACTTCCGGAAGGAGCCCGCCATGATCCGCATCGCTATCGTGCTCGGGAGCACCCGGCCCGGACGCCTCGGAAAGGCCGTCGCCGACTGGGTAGATGCCCGGGCATCAGAACGCGGCGATGCCACCTTTGACGTCCTCGACGTCGCCGATTTTGATCTTCCGCTGCTGGACGAGCCAATGCCGCCCTCGTTGGGCCGTTACAGTCTCGGGCACACTAAGGCCTGGTCCGAAGCTGTCGACGGATTCGACGGCTACATCTTCGTCATGGGCGAGTACAACCACTCGATCCCCGGAGCGCTGAAAAACGCTGTGGACTACCTCTACAAGGAGTGGAACAACAAGGCCGCCGGGTTTGTCAGCTATGGAAGCAGCGGCGGCATCCGCGCCGTCGAACACTTCCGCGCAGTGGCTGCGGAGCTGCAGATGGCCGACGTCCGGGCCCAGGTAGCGCTTCCTTTGGCCACGGAGTTCGCGAATTACCGCACTTTCATCCCGACGGCGGCCGCGGAAAGAAGCCTGCAGACCCTGTTTGACCAAGTGATCGCGTGGGCCGGCGCACTGAAGATCCTCCGGCCGGACCACGCCCACGGGACCGAAGACGCGAGCGCGGCCTGACCGCTGCCCTGGCTGAGCCCGGCTTGCCGGGGCCGCTGGGTTCGTGCCGATGTCCGCCTAGGCCGGAGTTCCCGTCCTGCGCCGCCGTCGACGGACGGGAGGCGTGTCTCCGCCGCGTGGCACCGGGGTATAGGGACTGGGCTGGGGCACGTTCTGGGCCGGAACGGAATCGGGCACCAGGACGTGGACCGTGCCGCCGGACGATTCCCGCGCGGCTCCGCCCGCGACGCTGCGAAGGTAGTCAAGGGCCCCCTCTTCGCTAAACCCGTACTCCCGCACCAGCGTCCGCAGCGCCAGCCCGGCCAGTGCCCGGGAGAGCTGCGCCGAGGAGAGATCTGCGCCGCCCCCGGACCGCAGCGCCAGTTCCTGGACCAAACGCAGTGCACGTGAGATGTAGCGGGCCAGTCGAGCCGCTGCGATGATGTCTGCGCTGGTGAAGACGTGCGGCCACGGGGCGTACAGGTTCACTGCGGCATGGAAGATCTCTTGCGGGACCAGTGGAACGGACACGAGGGACCGGACCCCGAAGGCTGCGGCGGCGCTGGCGTACCCGGGCCAGCGCCGCTCCAGGGAAGTGTCGCCCACGAACACAAATTCGCCGCTTCGGACCGCCGTGCGGGCGGGCCCGTCGTCGAAGGAACGCTGCGCCTCGTCGGCGGCCCGCGCCGGTGCGCTGCCCGCGGTCAGCGTGAGGGCCTCCGCGGACCAGACCAGTGTGACTGCCCAGCTGATCCCACGGCCGGGACCACCGATGTCGTCGACAAACTCACTCACGGCTTCGCTAAGGAAGGCACCGACATCCGGGTCGTTGAAGTGCAGCTCCCAGAAGGAGGCATAACGATCCTGCCGGCCGTCTCTTGCAGTTCCTTGGGTCATGTTCCACGCTCGAAATCAAAGCACGCAGCTCACTGCTGAACCGATGAAAACAGCATACGTCCGGGCGGACACCGCCGCGCCTCCCATTTGTCAGAGCCAAAGGCCCTGTCTTGTCAAAGCCAAAGGCCCTGTCGCATTGGAATGGTTCCGGGCTGTCCCGGCGACCTGTTTCGATGAGCTGTTCCGCTGAGCCATTCCCGACAGCTGTTCCGGCAAGCTATTGCCGGAACAGCGGCGAACCGCATCAGCGCCGCGGCGGCCCAGGGAAGTTTGTGACATCCGCCCTGGACCGCCCGCCCCGGCTTCAACACCAGTCGCGGAGGACCCGTCCCGCCGTGGCTCAACCATTAATACCCGTGTTCCGCCGGTCCCAAAAGGGCCTTTGGGCCCGTGCCGGCTGGCCGTGCACTCCCTCCCATTTCACCCCCGGCGGATGAGGTCCGCGCCGGCGTCCGGGCAGACGATGGATATGCCCTTCGGTGCCCCAATGCCCGGGGGCGAGCCCAGCTGGGAGAGGAGCCTCCAAATGTCGAGACCGCACGCAATCGTCGTGGGATCCATCGCGCTTGCGACCGCCGTCGTACTGCTCACCGGATGCAGCCCAACCAGTCCGCCGGCTGCCACCCCAAGCCCCACCGCGGCCATCTCGAGCCCGCCCGCGAGCGTGTCGGAAGTCTGCGCTGCCGCCGATGCCCATGCCGCGGCCCTGGCGAATTTCAAGGCCACGCTGAAGCCGGACGCCACCATCGAGCAGGTCCACTCCGCCCAAGACCAGGTCACGGCGACCTATGAGGATCTGGCGAAGGCCAGCGAGAACCTCGCCCAACAACGGGCGGAGGCGGTTAAGGCCGCCGAAGCCAAGTTCAATGCCGCCGTCGCCGCGGTGCCGAACGACGCCACGTTGGCTCAGGCCGCTGATTCCCTCCGGGACGAAGCCTCCAATGTCGAGGCCGCGATCCGCGACCTCAGGACCGAGGTCAACTGCTAGCGGTCTGACATGTCTTGTCCCAATCGGGCCCCTGATGTGGTGACCCGGCATGGGAAGATCGGTGGATGGAAAACACCACCCCGGAGGTCCTGCGCTACGCGGCCTTTTCCACGACGCCCACCGGCGGCAATCCTGCCGGCCTGGTGCTGGATGCCCGCCACTTGGACGACGCCGGGATGCTGGCGGTGGCGGCCGCCGTCGGGTACGCGGAAACGGCCTTCGTGACGGAGCCCGGCGTCGGCGGGGACCCGCGCCGGAGCCGGGTTCGGTACTTCTCGCCGATCGCCGAGGTGCCATTCTGCGGCCATGCGACGATTGCGCTGGCCGTGGCGCTAAGCGCACGCGACGGGGCAGGCGCCTTCACCTTCGAGACCCCCGTCGGCCCCGTCCGCATCGAAACAGCGGGCGACGGCGCCGACATCACCGCATCATTCACGGGCGTTGAACCCCAGCTGGCCGCCTTCGACGACGACGTTCTGGCCGACCTCCTTGGCCTGCTCGGCGTCGGCCGGGACGATCTCGATCCGGGCTATCCGCCGCGGATCGCGTATTCGGGAAACTGGCATCCGGTGCTGGTCGTCGCGGACCGCAAACTCTTCGACTCCTTTGGCTTCGATCCGGAGGCCGTGCGCCGGCTCATGGACATACAGGGCTGGGCCGCGACGGTGGCCGTCATGCACCCGATCGCAGATGGCGAATTCGAGGCCCGGAACCTGTTCCCTGTCGGTGCCATCACGGAGGACCCCGCGACGGGGGCTGCCGCGGCGGCGGTCGGCGCCTACCTGCGCATCCTGGGCCTGGTCGTTCCCCCGGCCAGGGTCCTCATCCACCAGGGACGGCACGTCGGCCGGCCGGGCCTGCTCACGGTGGACATTCCCGCTGCCGGCGGAATAGTGGTCAGCGGCAGGGCCGTCCGGATCCCCGACGCGGGCAACAGCTGATTACCGGGTGGAGGCCAACCGCCGGTAGCTGAAGGACTTCAGCGTCAGCGTGCCCCCCGCGGTGACGGCTTTGACCCCCGGCGTCCCCGCGGTGGGGAAAACGAGTGAGGTCAGGGTCTTTTCGCCGCCGTTGATGAAAACTTCAACCGAACAATAGTCGACGAAAATCGACAGCTCCACGGTCCCGTTCCGCGCGGGGCTGGCTGCGCGGCGCGATGCCCGATAGTCCGGGCTGAGCCCGGCCTTGCCGGTGGCGGCAGCATCGGCCTCCCGGGAGATGAAGGCCGACTCGGTGGCGAAGTCGTATCCGACGGTAGCGAACGTGCCCCCGCCGCTTTCGAGTTCGATCCTGGCAACGGAACCGTCGTCCTGCGCCGTCCGCTCAAGAGTCACATCGAGCCGGTACGCCCCGCCTTCCGGGACCGGCAGTTGTCCTGCGCCCTCCGGTGTCAGCCGACGTTCCCCGGTGGTTGCCGCCGGGCCTTCAATGGACTTCATGGCAGTCGTGGGGCTCGACACCAGCGTTGGTCTTCCGGCGATAGTTTCCAGCCGTATGTCGCGCACAAGGGAGTCGGCGCCGCCGTGCCAGTCCTCGGTGGGCAGCTGCCGGGCGTACGCCCAGTTGTTCATCCACCCGATGGCGTGCCGGGAGGACATCCGCTGGCTTTCGGTGAGCCTGGGATCATCCCACGTCACGGCGGCGTAGAAGTCGGAGCCGGCGTCGAGCCACTGGTGCGGCCCGTCAGACGGGGTGAATCGGGTTCCGTCCCATTCGCCAGTCCAGTAGGCAACGCCCGTGGTGAAGCCCTCTTGGCTCCCGTTGGCGCTGGCGGCCAGGACCCAGGTCCGTTTGGATGGATCACCGTCGAGATCCAGCTGGAAAAGGTCCGGGCACTCGAGGACGCCCAGGCCGTTGCGTTCGATGCCCGAGGCGTAGTGCCAGTTCTTCAGGTCCGGCGAGGTATACATCCCGATCTTTTCGCCTTCGGCCAGGGCCATCACCCATTGGCCATGGGCGTCATCGCGGATGATCTTAGGATCCCGCCAGTCCGGTTCGCCGGGGTTTTCCATGACCGGGTTCTGCGCATACGCGGTGAAGGAGTATCCGTGGTCGGTGGAATAGAACAGGGACTGCCGCTGGATTCCCTGGTCCTGCTGCGTCATGACCGCGATGACGGCTCCCTCGCCAAAACCGGCCGAATTGTCCTGGTCCACCACGGCGCTTCCGGTCTCGATGTCGCCCAGCCCGTTCTTGTACTTGGTGATCGCCACCCCCTCGTCCTTCCAGTGCACCAGATCCGTGCTGGTCAGGTGGTACCACTCGGTACCGTTTTCCTTCGGGTACCCGGCGTTGTAGAGGTAGTAGTAGTGCCACACGCCGTCGAGCAGGATGGGACGCTGCGGATCATTCATCCAGTTCGTCCGGGGCGTGATGTGATAGCTCGGCCGGAACCCGGATGCCCCCTCGGGCCGGTCGAAAGCTGACTGCGTCTGCTCCGCCTGGCTCGGGGAGTCCGGACGGGATCCCGGCGAAGGGACCAGCGCCAGCGCGACCAGGACGGCCGCGGCCGCTGCTGCCACCACTATCCAGATCGTCCGGCGGCTCGGCCTTCCGTGTTTCAGCGCCGGCGGGCGTACGAGGTTTTTCATGATTCAACATTCCTGGTTCTGGTGAAAGCCATTCCGCCTCAGCTGGGGCCTGCAGGTGCGCGAGACGGAAGCGCCCGGAGAATCCGGGCGCTTCCGCCTCAGGACTGCCCTACTGCACTACTACTTGTAGAGGCCGGCACCGCCGACGTTGAGGTTTGTGGGCAGGTATCCGAACGGGCCCAGGCCGTTCTGGCCGAAGGTGCGGTCCACTGCCGACACTCCGTTGCGGAAGTTGATCTTCACGGTGGGCGAGAGGGAACCGCCGCGGACACCGTCCACGTTGTCGATGAAGGACTGCACGAGACCGCCCGGCTGGACGTAGTGCGAGTAGGCCTGGAACTGGCGGCCGTTCTGGCGGGGATCCGGCCCTTCGGGCGCATTGGCTGGCATGTTCAGGTCCGTGGGGGATGCCAGCGCCAGGCCGCTGTTGTTCATGGGCTGGTAGTCGGAACGGACGCCGTCGCCCACAAAGCCGTAGACGCCGTCGGGGCCGCGCATTCCATCCGCGTAGGTGAACTGGTGGCTGATGGTGAACAGGTAGTACTTGTTCTTGCCGCCCTCGCTCTGGATGAAAATCTGCGGACGCTCAGTCTGGTCGTTGACGCAGTTGGCGGACAGGATCGGCGGCAGGAAGTGCCACTTGGTCAGGTCCTTGTTGTCCGCCACGGCCAGGCCCACGTTGGCGGTCTGGAACCATGCACCGGTGGTGGAGTTCACGGTGCTCGTGGATTCGGCGTGGGGATCGCCGGGCTGGTAGCCCAGGTCCTGGTCCGTGCACTTGTAGTCGCCCCGCTGGCCGCCGGTGTTGCCTTCGAAGACCATGAAGGTCTTACCCGGGTGCGCCGGGTCTGCGAACGTGTACGGGTCCCGGAAGGCGAAGCCCGGGTTCTGGGCCTTGTTCTGGTACATGACGCCGTCCGGCTCCAGGAGCTTGGTGTGCTCGAAGCCGTCGAAGCTCACGCCGTTCTTGTCTGCGTGGATGTTGCCCAGCGCCTTGGCGATCACGGCATCCGGGGCGATTCCGCCGCCGCCGGCGTTGCGCTCAGCAACGTCGTAGAACGTCGTTGCCGTGTAGAAGACGTTGACGTGGTTTCCCTGCATGAGGCGGGTGGAACCGGACCATTCGGTGTTTCCGACGGAGGTGTTGTCCAGGAACAGGTGTCCGCCGTAGTTCCACTTGTCCTTGGCCGGGTCGGCGTTGGTCTTGCGGAAGAAATAGCCGATCCGGGCGTTCCAGTGCCGCTGGTCAAAGCCGTAGCCGGCGTGGCGGTCGGCAACGAGTGAAAAGATGACGTCCCAGCCCTTGTAGCTGATCTGGTTTGCGTTCTCGTCGGTCAGGGACCAGGTGTCCCAAACCCACACGTCGTTGTTCATGGCCGGGAAGTCCTGGGGGATTTCCGGCATGGTGACATTCGGGCTCATGGAGTTCTGGCCCGGGGTCACGCTTGTGCTGCTTTGGGCCATGATCTGTTTGGCGTCGGCACGCGTCCACTTGGAGGTGAAGGCCGCCGCCGGATCAAACGCCTGCTGCGTGTGCTTAGTGGGCAGGGGGAAGCCGGGTGTCGGCGCCGGCATCTGCCCGCCGCTCGGCGGATCCGAGGGCGTGTTTGCCTGGGCTGACGGAACGGCAAGGAAGACGGAGGCCGCCACGGCCGCCGCCAGTGCCGCGGCGACAGAACGCCACCGCAGCTTCCGGTGTGTATTGGGGTGCTCGTGCATTTTTGCTCTTCTCGCGGAGTTGAGACCATTCGTGGAAGACGGGCTTATGCCCTCATTCCCCGAAACTCCGGCAGCCCCGAATGACACCGCAGGCGTCATCGAGGACGCCATCGTGTCGAGGGGACGGGACCTCGGTAGGGCCCCGCCTGTGGCCCGGGAGGGTGCTGACCTCCTGGACGTTCATCACCGTAGACAGTGCCGGCGAGGATTCAAAACCACATTTCAAGCACCAAACGGCTCACATCCCGGTAGATGTAAGCGCTTGCACAAAGTCTCCGCGCGCGTGCCACGACTCTAAGATCGAGTCAAATATTTCCAAAAAAAATATGCTTTCTTTTTCACGTCGCCCGCTGTTTACCCGTTCGTTGCCCCGCGGCCGCACGTCACGGCGGCGGCAGACGACGGCGGTGCCTTGAGGAAGGCGCCTCAGGGGCACGCCCCGCACGGTGTCTCACGTCGCTTCTTTCGTCCCCGGGGTGGCGGGGAATTCGGTTCGGAACCCGATCAATTTGTGGGTACCGTCGCAGTAGGGTTTGATCGCGGACGCGCCGCAGCGGCACAGGGCGACTGTTTTGCGGGTCCGCGGCACTGCTCCCCCGGAGGGGGTGACGATCTCAAATTCGCCGCGGACCAGGATCGGCCCGTCGGGACAAATAACAATGGCGCCGTCATTGGAGGATTCCTGCGGTTTCTGGTTCATTCGTGCTCCCTGTCTGGGGTTAGTGCCCGGGTCAGACCCCGGCGGGGACAGGCGGCTGCAGCGAGGACGTGCCGGTTTCCCATGCCCCCATGATGTGCGCGGCGAGCCGGGCGTCGATGGCAAGCGCCGCCGTCGCGCCGAACAGGACGTCCGGAAGAAGGTCCGGTTCTGCCTCCACGAGCCCTCCGGCGAGGTCCCGGCCCGCGATCTGTTCGTGGACGGCGTCCGCTTCGACGTGCTCATCGAAGTACGCGGTCACATCGGCCCCGAACCCGAGACGCCGGAAACCGTTGCCGTAGAGCTGGTTCGGCCGGGAGGACGTCATCTCATAAATCGCCAGATGCCCTGCGATGGCTCCCCGTAGCCTGCGGTTCAGGCCGAAGAGGGACATCATGTTGACCGCGGCGAGAGCGACGGCCGGGACGGCGTCCACGTAGCCGCCGTAGACATCGTCCAGCCCCAGCCCCTGCATGGTCCGGGCGAACAGTGTGCTGTGCATGCGGTCCGGACGGCCTCCGCCGTACTCGTCAGCCTGGATCTCCACCAGCGCAGCCTTGGCCCGCCCGGTCAGCCTCGGGATCGCCCAGGTGTGCGGATCGGCTTCCTTGAGCTGATAGATCGATTTGTGGACCAGGAATTCACGGAGCTGCCCGAGGGTTGCCTTCTTCGCCACATGGCGGGACATGCCCGGTCCACCGTCCTGGCCCGCGAGCCCGAAGAGAAGGTCCGCCACCGCATCGCTGTCCAGGCCGGCGGCCGGGGCAGGCTGGACTGATCCGGCGGACGAGCGGGCCGCCGACCGCAGCGCGAGTTCGAAGGGTTCCTCCAGCAGCTGCCGGAGCGTGATCAGCCCGGGGTTCCATTCCCAGCGGTTGTCCACCCCATCCAGGCCGCCGTAATGCAGCTCGTACAGGCAGAACAGGGCCAATTGCACATCGCCGTCGTCGATGACGTCATCGGTGAGTGCCAGCTGCCCTTCTATGAGACGGTGCAGCGCGCCCTGGGCTGCGGAATCATCTCCGGTCCCGTCGGCCAGAAGCCGGAATAAGCCACCGCTGATGGGTCCGCGCGCGTCAGGGATCTTCATGTTTTTCTCCTACGTGGGCCCCAGCGATACTGGCTGCGGCCGGTGAAAAGTGCGTCGATGCGGGCCCGGCCCGGGGTACCGGCCGGAGGGGCCCAGGGTGCAGCCCCTTAGCTGTTGCCGGTGTAGACCAGGCTGTCCGGGTCGACTTCGCTCGCCGGGGCGTCCGCGAGTCCCTGCGGGGAAAGATCCATGTCCATAAGCCCGGGTCGGTGGTTGTGGGCCGCGGGGGGTCCGGTGGTGGCAGTGCTGTGGTTGGAAACGGTGTGCCCCTAATACTTTGTTGGATACAGACCCTGGAGGGTGCTGCCTGTCACGGGCGGGGTATTTCCATCTGGAACCCGCACCGGCACCGGAGAACACGCGTCCGGAGATATTCGCCCAGAAAATCCGGACTCCCGGCGTGAGTGGAAACCGCCCGGTGCGGACTTCGCCGCTCGGGGTCCACTGCGGACATCGGCTCCTGGCAGTGGCGGTAGGCGTCCTCCCGGTGCACGGCGCCGCCGCTGTTCCCGGTCCGCGCCGGGATGGTTGCGAGAAACGCCGCAGTCGTAGCCACCACGTGCGAGCTGCCGCAGTTGGTGCAGCTGATGGCGGCCGCAAGGGTTTCCTGCTGCGGATTCATGGTGGCGACAGAGTCCAGGAGGAGGTGCCGGTCGGTCTCACAGGTCGCACACCAAGGCCGGCGCCCCCGGGGCTGGTGGGCGTCCCGGGGCAAGTACGTGCTTGACGTGATGGTCATCCGGGTCAGACCAGGCCCGGGTAGCTGGCCAGGATGTAGTCCGCCGCGGCCGGTCCTTTCATGCGGAGGCCGTTGCGCTTGGGATGGACCTGCTTCTCTTTCATGGCCGCCCAGAAGGCATCTTCGGAGCGGGGCGTGGTCTGGCTCAGGAAACACCAGCTGGTGTAGAGCCCGTAAAGGCAGTCCCTGCCCAGGGCGTGGTCGGATGCAGGGTCCCGGGTGGTGGCTTCCTGCAGGAATTGGTCGTACTGGGAAGTTGCCATGAGTGGCTCGTTTCTTCGCGGTGCATTGTGTGCCGCCGTGTGGCTACAGCAGCTGAGCGTCAAGGCCATGCACGGGGCGATGAAGCAAGTTCCCGCACTGCTGCGTCACAGCAGATCCGGGGATAAAGCGTTACTGGGCTGGGGTCCACATCCTGCGGAAACCAGCCAATGCAACTTCTCTACGATGTAGACTGTAGGCGTAGACTACACATTAAGCAACCGGCTTTTCATCCCGCAAATGCCACCACTCTGTATTGACCCGAACGGATAACCATGTCGCCCGAAGAGCATCCGGCGCCCCCTGCGGCTCCCGGCAAGAAGGCTCGCCTCAGCCGGGAGATTGTCCTGTCGACGGCACTGACACTGGTGGACGCCGAAGGACTCGACGCCCTCACCATGCGCAGGCTCGGGCAGGAACTCGGGCGGGACCCCATGAGCCTGTACCGCTACGCCGCCAACCGCGCGGCCCTGCTGGACGGCGTCTCAGAACTCGTGCTGAATGAACTGGCCATCATTCCCGATGATCCCGACTGGCAGTCGCAGCTCCGGCGCATTGCCCACGACCTGCGGCTCCTGGCGCTCCGGCACCCCAACGTCGTGCCCCTCCTCGTGACCCGCCCCCTGTCAACGCCCCTGGGACTGCGGCCGCTGGGAACATTGCGTCCGCTGGAGCAGATCCTGTCGCTGCTGATCGACGCCGGATTCGCCCCCGTTGACGCCCTGCACGTCTACCGCGCCTACTACGGGTACCTCTACGGGCACATCCTCAACGAACTGCAGGAATTCGTCGTCGACCCCGAGGAAAATGAGGCCCTTCTCCGCCTGGGCCTGCACCGCCTGCCGCCGAAGGAATTCCCCCGCCTCCGCGCCCTCGCCCCGGTTCTCGCCGACTACGACGGGATGGCCGAGCTGGATGAGGGAATCACCATCCTGCTCTCGGGGCTCGCGGCCCGCCTCCCGCTGCCGGAGGCCCCGGCCAAACCCTGATCCGGAACTCCCTTTGAAAGGATGCGCCATGTTTGTCCTCCTCGGCCTCAAGACCGTGCTGCATGGCCATCCCGAACGGATGGCAACGTGCCAGCACTGCCACCAATTCGGGCAGCATCAACTGCAGGAACGCGCCACCAAATTCACCGTGTTTCTCATCCCCGTCTTCACGACTTCCAGGGCCTACGACATCACCTGCACCAGCTGCGGTCAGAAATCGATCGTCAAGCCGCGGCAGAAAAACACGCTCCTGCGTTAGGAAAGCAGGCGCCGCATCAGCGGGGCTTAGAGAGCCGATCCTTCGCGTGATGGCTTCCGGGCCCGACAGGCACCAGCTCCGTGGCTTGCGCGAGACCTTCGGTAGGCATCGAGACGTACATGCTCTCTGCCCGGCTCACCTGGAATGTCTCATGCCAGATGCCGACGGCCCTGGGGGCCTTCCTGGCCTGGCGGTTAAAGGCAGTCCAGGCCGGCCTGTGCTCGGATTCGGGCGCACTGGCGTAGGCATACAGCTTGTCCAGCGAGTCCCAGTACTGCACGATGACCGGCCCGCCGGCTCCGAGGGCAAATCGAAAGCCTAGAAGGCCGGAACCCGGCTCCTTCAAGAGCTCGGTCAGCATTCGGGGCATCGCAAAGAAGACCGGCAGCCACAGATCCGGTCGCCAGGGACTGTTGATGCGCATGCCGATGAGGAAGACCACCAAGTCACCGGAATGGCGGTGCGTGAAACGTCCAGCATTGATGCGTGCCATGCTTTTCCCCTAACTAGATACTGATACTCTCCAATATTGGGGAGTGCTACTATCTAAGTCAAGGAGAAACTTTGCGCATCTCACAGCTGGCCGCGGCCACAGAGGTTCCTGTGGCCACCATCAAGTACTACCTCCGGGAGAAACTGCTTCACGACGGCGTGCTGACCTCCGCGACCCAGGCTCGCTACGACGACTCGCACGTACGGCGGCTGAAGCTGATCCGGGCACTCATTGGCACGGCCGGGCTCAGCGTCAGCGCCACCCGCGAGGTACTGCTTGGCCTGGAAAACCCGCCGGAGTCGGGCCACGACCTGCTCGGAATCGCGCACCATGCGGTCTCCCGGACCGCACCGGACGACGTCGACCTTTCCTCGGCACAAACGCTCCTGGACCGTTGGGGCTGGGGCGCTGGGGCTTGCGATCGCGACACCCAGGCGGCCCTGGTAAAGGCCCTGCACGGGCTCTCGGAGGCGGGATTCGAGGCGCCAGCGGCGCTCTTGGACCGCTATGCCACGGCAATGCAGGACATCGCGGAGGCCGACGTCGAAAGTGTCCCCACGGATTCGGCCGAGGCCGCGATGCGGCACGTGGTCCTCGGGACCCTCCTGATGGAACCGGTGCTCCTGGCCATGCGCCGGCTTGCCCAGCAAAGCGCATCCTTCCAGCGGTTTGGCGGGACCGAGACCTCCCGGCAGTCCGGCACGGAATAGTTTCCGGACGAACCCCGCTGGACGGCCGGGAGGTCGTCCTCGGCAATGGAGCGGATCATGACCGCAGACCGTTCTGGCGCGGTCACAGGGTCGCCAGGAGCCCGGCCGCCTGTTCGAGCGCACCGGGTACCAGCGAGTAGTAGGCCCAGGTGCCGCGCTTTTCGCGGTGCAGCAGTCCGGCCTCGACGAGGATCTTCAGGTGGTGGGAAACCGTCGGCTGGCCCAGGCCCAGGGGTTCGGTGAGGTCGCAGACGCACGCCTCCCCGGACTCGCCGGCTTTGACGATGGAGAGCAGCCGGAGCCGGCTGGGGTCGGCCAGGGCCTTGAAAACCTGAGCCCTCTGCTGGGCTTCCTCGGCGCTCAGCGCCGGCTCCGCCGACGGCACGCAGCACGTGGCATCGACCGCGGGTTCGAGAGTTTGCAGAGAATTCATGAACCCATTATGCACATAGATTGACATTCATCGATATAGGTGGGGATACTGCACATATCGACATCCATCAATCTTTCCGAGCAGCACAGGAGCACCGTGAGCATCCAGATCCAATCGCCGCCGCACCGCACCGGAGGGGACCCCGTCATCGGCGGCCTTTCCGTCCTGGACCGGTTCCTGCCGGCCTGGATCGTGGCGGCCATGCTGCTGGGCCTGGTGCTGGGCCGCTTGGTCCCCGGCCTGAACACTGCCCTGGAAGCCGTCAAGATCGGCGACGTGTCCCTGCCCATCGCCGTCGGCCTGCTGGTGATGATGTACCCGGTGCTGGCCAAGGTCCGCTACGACCAGGCGCACCGCGTCATTGCCGACCGCAAACTGATGTTCGCCTCCCTGGTCATCAACTGGGTGCTGGCACCGGCCTTCATGTTCGCCCTCGCCTGGGTCTTCCTCGCCGACCTTCCCGAGTACCGCACGGGCCTGATCATCGTGGGGCTGGCCCGCTGCATCGCCATGGTGATGATCTGGAACGAGCTCGCCTGCGGCGACCGGGAGGCCGCCGCCGTGCTGGTGGCCATCAATTCGGTGTTCCAGGTTGTCGCGTTCGGCGCCCTGGGCTGGTTCTACCTCCAGCTCCTGCCCGCATGGCTTGGCCTGCCGACCACCGGCGCGGAGTTCTCCTTCTGGGCCATCACGGCGTCCGTCCTGGTTTTCCTGGGGGTGCCGCTGCTCGCCGGATTCCTCACCCGCACCCTGGGTGAACGTGCCAGGGGCAGGAACTGGTACGAAACCACCTTCCTGCCGAAACTGGGGCCGTGGGCGCTCTACGGCCTGCTCTTCACCATCACGGTGCTGTTCGCCCTCCAGGGCGGCACCATCACCTCACGCCCCCTGGATGTTGCCCGGATCGCCCTGCCCCTGCTGGTCTACTTCCTCGTGGTCTTCGGCGCCGGCATGCTGATCGGAAAACGGCTGGACCTCGGCTACGCCAAAACCACCACGCTTGCGTTCACCGCCGCCGGCAACAACTTCGAGCTCGCCATCGCCGTGGCGATCGGCGCCTTCGGGGTGACCTCCGGGCAGGCGCTGGCCGGCGTCGTCGGCCCCCTCATCGAGGTCCCCGCACTCGTGGCTCTCGTCTACGCCGCCCTCTGGGCCCGGCAACGGTTCTTCGACCCCGCCGCCGCTGCCTCCCTCTAACCACTCACACACCCGCTGGAGAAACTTAACCATGAGCACCGAACCCGCCAAGAAGCCGTCCGTCCTGTTCGTCTGCGTCCACAACGCCGGCCGCTCCCAGATGGCCGCAGCCTTCCTCAGCACGCTCGGCGAAGGCCGCATCGAAGTCCGGTCGGCCGGTTCCGCGCCGGCGGACAAGGTCAACCCGGCCGCCGTCGAGGCCATGGCCGAGCTCGGCATCGACATGTCCGCGGAGATCCCCAAGATCCTCACCACCGCGGCCGTGAAGGAATCCGACGTCGTGATCACCATGGGCTGCGGCGACACCTGCCCGATCTTCCCGGGCAAGCGCTACGAGGACTGGGAACTCGAGGACCCGGCCGGCCAGGGCGTCGAGTCCGTCCGCCCGATCCGCGACGAGATCAAGGCCCGGATCGAGGCGCTGATCGCGTCCCTGACCCCAGCCGCGGACTAACAGTCACCACTCGTCTGGCCGGGGGCGGACCTGCCCGAACCGACTCACTGTAGAGAAAACTGTAGAGAAAGAGGACAAACATGGATTCAATGAAGAACCTTCCCGTTGCAGTGATCGGTGCCGGTCCTGTGGGCCTGGCCGCCGCGGCCCATCTGCTCGAACGCGGACTGGAGCCGCTGATCTTCGAAGCGGGCCCGTCCGCGGGAGCCGCGATCGAGCAGTGGCGCCACATTCGGCTGTTCTCCCCGTGGCGGTTCAACCTCGACGCCGCCGCCGTCCGCCTGCTCGAAGCCTCCGGCTGGGAATCACCCCGCCCCACGGCCCTGCCCTATGGCGGGGAACTCGTCGACCTGTACCTCGCCCCGCTGGCAGCCCTTCCGGCGATCGCCTCGCGCCTGCAGACCGGCGCCCGCGTCCTCGCGGTCACGCGCCAGGGCGGGGACAAGACCCACTCCCGCGACCGCGACACCACACCCTTCGTGGTCCGCGTCGAGCACGACGGCGGCGACATCCGCGACTACCCGGCCGCCGGTGTCATTGACGCCTCCGGCACCTGGGCCACCCGCAACCCGCTGGGCACGTCCGGGCTGCCCGCCGTCGGTGAAGCCGCCGTTGCCTCCAGGATTTCCTCGCCCCTGCCCGACGTCACCGGCCGGGACCGGCGATCCTTTGCCGGCCGCCGCGCCCTCGTGGTCGGCGCGGGCCATTCCGCCGCCAACACCCTGATCAACCTGGCCGACCTCGCCAAGGACGCACCCGACACCCGGATCCTCTGGGCCATCCGCGGCGCCTCGGCTGCGAAGGTCTATGGCGGCGGGGATCTCGACGGCCTGCCTGCCCGGGGCCAGCTCGGCGCACGGCTCCGCCGCCTGGTAGAGGCCGGCACCATCGAGCTGCACACCGGCTTCGGCATCGCTTCCTTCACGCCAACCGGCGACGCCGTCACCGCAGCTTCGCTTGACGGGCGGACGCTGGAGGCCGACGTCGTCGTGCCGTGCACCGGCTTCCGCCCGGACCTGAACATTCTCCGTGAACTCCGGCTGAACCTGGACCCGGCCGTCGAAGCGCCCGTGCGGCTCGGCCCGCTGATCGACCCTGAATTCCACTCGTGCGGCACCGTTCCCCCGCACGGCGCAGCGCTGCTTGCGCACCCGGACAAGGACTTCTACATCGTCGGCATGAAGTCCTACGGCCGGGCGCCGACCTTCCTGCTCGCCACCGGCTACGAACAGGTCCGCTCCGTTGCCGCAGCCTTGGCCGGGGACCGCGAAGCCGCGGACACTGTCCAGCTCGAACTCCCCGAAACCGGCGTCTGCTCCTCCGACGCAGGCACCAGCTGCGAGATTCCGGCCGCGGCCGCCTCGTCCGGGTCCTCGTGCTGCGCTGCTCCCGAACCGGTGCTCATCGGATTTCCCACGGGGCTGTCCCACGGCCGCTCCGGCGAAGACAAACTGACGGCATCCCGGCTCAACACCTCCGGGCTCAATAGGGAAGAATCGAACGCATGACCGAGACCACGCAAACGCCCAGCGTCCTGTTCGTCTGCAGCCGGAACGGCGGAAAATCCCAGCTCGCCGCCGGACTGATGAACCAGCTCGCCAACGGGACCGTCACGGTGCACTCCGCCGGGACCAGGCCCGCCGACGCGCTGAACCCCCAGTCCGTGGACTCCCTGGCAGAGCTCGGCATCGACATCAGCGGCGAACACCCCAAACCCGTCACCGCCGAAGCGCTGGACACGGCCGACGTCGTCATCGTGCTGGGCAACGAAGCAAAGCTCGAACCCCGCGACGGCACGAGGATCGAGTTCTGGGACACGGACGAGCCCTCCGAACGCGGCATCGAAGGGATGGAACGCATGGGCCTGATCCGGGACGACATCCAGGCCCGGGTCCGGAAGCTGTATGCGGAGCTCACCGGAAACTGACGGAACTGAGACAGCGGAGCGCACCTCGTGGAGCCGAAGAGAGACGAGATCCTCGCCGGGTACAGCCGCGCCCGCCGCCACCTCAAGGCCTTGCTGCAGGACGCCGCGCCCGCAGATCTCCACCGCAGAAGCGACGGGACCCGCTGGACCAATGAGGAGCTGCTCTTCCACATGGTCTTCGGCTACATGGTGGTCCGTGCCCTGCTTCCGCTCGTCCACGTCGTCAGCCGGCTCCCCCGCCCGGTGGGCCGGGCATTCGCCGCCGTCCTCAACGCGGGCACCGGTCCGTTTGATGTTGTGAACTACTGGGGATCCCGGGCCGCCTCCCGCGTCTACAACAGGCGCAGGATGAGCAGGAAACTGGAAACGACCATCGCAGCACTCTCCCGCCGGCTCGAACGCGAGAACCCGCAGTCGCTCGCCCGGTCGATGCCGTTCCCCGGCAGGTGGGACCCCTTCTTCACGCCCCTGATGACACTCAACGATGTGTACGCCTACCCCACGCTGCATTTCGACTTTCACGCCAAGCAGCTGAGCCTTCCACCACCGGACGCACCGGAATCGTCCTGACGACCATTATCGGTATCACGCTGATCCGGCCGTCTTGAGCGAAGCCACTTTATATGTAAGTATCTGCGTATGAATGCAGATAACAAGGCTTGTACCCTCACCGCGGACAGCCAGTACGTCGAGCTGGCCGTGGAGGTTTTTGCCATGCTGGCCGACGCCACCCGGGTCAGGCTCATCCTGGCCCTGCGCCACGGCGAACTGCCCGTCAACGTGCTGGCCGAAAAGGCCGGGAAATCGGCGGCTGCGGTTTCCCAGCATCTGGCCAAAATGCGGCTGGCGCGCATGGTCGCCACCCGCCAGGAAGGCACCAAGGTCTACTACCGCCTGCAGGACGGGCACGCCTGGCAGCTCGTGGCCGACGCCATTCACCAGGCCGAACACACGCTCGGCACAGCCCCGCATCACAACACAGCCGCGCACAGCCCCACAAGGGAGGCCGGCGCATGAACCGGCCCGCGCATCCCGGCCACGATGTCCACCCGCACGAGCACGCCCACGACGACGGCCATCACCACGACCACGGCCCGCACGGCCATGTCCACGCGACCGGGTTCAAAGGGTGGCTGCAGGAGCTCTTCGTGCCCCACTCCCATGACTCAGCCGACTCGATCGACTCCGTCCTGGAGACCAGCTCCCAGGGCATTCGCGCCGTCAAGGTCTCCCTGCTCGGACTGGGGGCCACGTCGCTGTTCCAGCTGGTCATCGTCCTCATCAGCGGCTCCGTGGCGCTACTGGCGGACACGGTCCACAATTTTTCCGATGCCCTGACCGCCGTTCCGCTGTGGATCGCCTTTCTGCTCGGACGCCGCCGCGCGACCCGGACGTACACCTACGGCTTCGGCCGTGCCGAGGACCTCGCCGGACTGTTCATCGTGGCGATGATCGCGCTCTCCGCCGTGGTGGCCGCCGTCGAATCCATTCGGCGCTTCTTTGAACCCCAGCCCGTCCAGAACCTGGGCTGGGTGCTCGCCGCCGGGCTCGTGGGCTTTGCCGGCAACGAACTTGTCGCGATCTACAGGATCCGCGTGGGGCGGCGGATCGGTTCCGCCGCGCTCGTGGCTGATGGCATTCATGCCCGCACCGACGGCTTCACGTCGCTGGCCGTCGTCGCCGGCGTCATCGGCATCTGGCTCGGATTTCCGCTTGCGGATCCGATCGTGGGCCTGCTCATCTCCGCAGCCATCGCCGTGCTCCTCTGGGGAACCATCCGAGACATCGGGCGCAGGCTCATGGACGGCGTCGACCCGAACCTGACGGAACGCCTGGCAGCAGTTGTCACCGCCCACGCCCCCGCGGGCGCAACATCCCGGCTGCGCTGGTCCGGCCACCGGCTTCACGTCGAGGTCTCCATCCCCCTGGCCGCGATCACCGCCTTGGGGGAACTCGCAACCATCCACGGCGAAATCGACCACGCCACCCGGCACGCACTCCCGAACGTGGGATCGGTGACAACGGTGCCCACGTTCGACCGGGCAGCGCCGGCCGGACCACCGCCTCCCCCGGGCCACGGATAGCGGCGGCCGCCCCGGGGGCCCTGCTGCCTCCGGGACGTGCCCGCCGGCGGCCGGCGACCTCGCTGAGTCAACGGACACCGACGTGGATCGACCCTTGACCGATGATATTCACCGATATATCGTTAATTATCGCTGAACGATCGGCGACCATCAAAGGATTCACCTGATTTGGAAGGTCGATGCCGCTATGAAAAGCATGCATGACGACAAATTCACGGACGCCGGACCCACCCACGGACGCTTCGGGCGCGGCAGGAGCCGCCGCGGACCCCACGGACACGGCGGCTTCGGCCCGGGGCGCGGGTTCGGGCCCGGCTTCGGACCGGGTTTCGGACCAGGTTTCGGACCGGGCTTTGGCCCCGGCGGGTCGCGGCGGGCCAGCAGGGGCGACGTTCGTTCGGCGATTCTGTCCCTCTTGGCCGAATCACCGTCCAACGGCTACGGGCTGATCAAGACCATTGCGGAAAAGACGTCGGGAGCCTGGCGGCCGAGCCCCGGGTCCGTCTACCCGACGCTCCAGCAGCTCGTTGATGAAGAGCTCATTGCGCCCGTAGGTGATGGCCGGCGCACCGAATTCACCCTCACCGATGCGGGCAAGGCCTACGTGGCCGATCATGCCGAGGAGCTGGGGAACGCCTGGAACACCGACCCCGAGGGATCCGGACCGGCGTTCCACCAAAGCGTCGGAAAACTCATGGGAGTCATCCACCAATTCCGCTTCTCGGCAACCGAGGAACAACGCAATGCCGCAATGACGGTAATCGATGACACCCGCCGAGCGCTCTACCGCATCCTTGCTGACTAACACCGCCGCTTCAGCTGGCGCGCGGCCATCCCTGCCAATGGTCCCCGCCCGAATAACTCGGCCTGGCGGGAATTGCATTCCGGCCCCGTGATCGCCTGATTTCGATTGTTGTCCCGGAACCGAGGATGGCCCGGACCGCCCCAAATGGCCCCCGCTTTCCACGGTTCAGTCCCTACAATTAAGTGTGGCCTCCATGGCATTCACATCGCGGGGGCGACATCAATGACATCAATAAGGAGGTTCATCATGGGCCTGGGTGACAAGATCCACAATGCCGCCGAGAAACTCCACGGCAAAGGCAAAGAGGCCGCCGGCAAAGCCACCGGCGACGACAAGATGAGGGCCGAGGGCAAAAGCCATCAAGTCAAAGCAGACCTGAAGCAGGCCGGCGAAAAGGTCAAGGACGCCTTCAAGAAACACTAACAACAGGCTGCCGGAGGGCGGAGGTGCGGTCCGGATCGCACTTCCGCCCCGGCATTTGCCCCCACAATCAAGGGAACCCCTAACGGCGCAGGTCGAGGGCCTCAAAGAGCCGCGCGACCGAACCGCCGAGGTTCCACTCAGTGGCGAGACGCTCAAGCTCGGCGCGCGAACCGCCGGGGACAGGGTGCAGCTGCGCGCCTGCCTCCTCGAGCGTCGGCAGTTCCAGGTTCCGCACAATCTTCACGACGGCCGGCGCAACCGCGAGGTAGTCCGCCGCCGCGGCGAGTTTCGACCGCACGGCGGTGGACAGCCCGCTCCCTGCATCAGCGGCAGCCGCGAGCAGCCCGTCGAGCGTGCCGTACTCGCCGAGCAGCGACGCGGCGGTCTTCTCGCCGATGCCGGCAACGCCCGGCAACCCGTCGGAAGTGTCACCGCGCAGGGTCGCGTAGTCGGCATACTGCGCGGGCAACACGCTGTACTTGCCGACGACGACGGCGTCGGTCAGGACTTCAAGGTTCTTCATGCCGCGCGCGGTGTAGATCACCCGCACCTGACGGGCGTCGTCGACGATCTGGAAGAGGTCGCGGTCGCCTGTCACCACATCGACCGGAAGCTCGGCGTGGCTGGCATAGGTGCCGATGACGTCGTCGGCCTCGTGGTCGGCAGCCCCGACGACGGCGATGCCGGCGAGCTCGAGCACCCGGCGGATCATCGGAATCTGCGCCTCGAGCGCGTCCGGCACCACCTCCACATCGGGGGCGCCCGCCACTGCCTCGGCGACCCGATGCGACTTGTAGCTCGGGATGAGGTCCACCCGCCACTGCGGGCGCCAATCATCATCCCAGCACGCGACGAGATGCGTCGCCCCGTAGTCGGTGGTGAGCCGTGCGATCATGTCGAGCAGCCCGCGAACGGCGTTCACCGGGGTTCCGTCGCCGCGGCGGATCGTGTCGGGTACACCGTAGAACGCACGAAAGTACAGCGACGCGGTGTCGAGGAGCATCAGGCGGTCGGTCATGACTGATCCTGACACGGATGCGCCCGCTGGCGGCGGACCGTCACGGTTCCATCTTCGGAACGGGCACAAAGTGACGCAGTCGACGCGGGTAGATTGGGCGGATGGATGGAGAAGAGGTTCTGGCCGGAGGCAATTCGACGCTCGTCACGCGGGTCGGTGACACGGTGCGCCGGACCGCAGGACCGTGGACGCCGGCAGTCCATTCGCTCCTCGAAACGCTTCGGCATGCTGGCATCACTGAGGTCCCCCAGGCACTGGGCATGGACGAACATGGCCGGGAGGTACTCAGCTTCGTCGACGGCGATGCAGCACATTACCCGTTGCCGGACTGGATTTGGGAGCCTCGCATTCTGCGTGACGCCGGGGCCCTACTCCGCCGCATCCATCACGCCAGCGTCGGACTGGCCCGGACGGATCTCACGTGGCAACTGCCCACGCACCAGCCCGCAGAAGTCGTGTGCCACAACGACGCCGCGCCGTACAACATGGTGTTTGCCGGCGGACGGCTGACCGGGCTCATCGACTTCGACACGGCCTCGCCGGGGCCACGGATCTGGGACTTTGCCTACCTGGCCTACCGGCTCGTGCCGCTGGGCGAGAACGGCGGGCCCGGGGCCCCGGACGAGCAGCACCGGCTGTCCCGTCTGAATGCCCTCATTGACGCGTACGGTGTCCGCTTCGGACACGGGCAAGTGTTCCAAACCCTGGCGGCGAGGCTGGACGAACTGGCGGAACTGACGGACGGCCGCGCTGCGGCTACCGGACGGGAGGATTTTCTCGATCACTCCGCCATGTACCGCAGGGATCGCGGCAGAGTGTCCGCGATGGCCCGCGGGCTGTCCGTCCGGTAACTCGATGCGTCCCGGATCAGGGCCGCAGCCGCAGGCCGCGAAGCTTTTTCCCTGCCTTGCGGGCTTTGGTCTCCGTCTTGCGGGCAAGGCGTTCTTCCATCTCCAGCAAACTCTCGAAGCCGAGGTCAGTATCGACGGCCCGGTCCGGGGTGGCCGCGAGCCTGTGCAGGAGGTCGGTCGCCATGACGCTGTCCTGATGGTCGCCGAGTACTGTCTGGAGCCGTCCGGCCGCTTTGGTGAGTTTGGCGGCGCGTTTGCCGTGGATCTCCGTGACCGATTCGCCCGCGTGGCGCAGGCGTTTGGCGTCTTTTCGGACCTCATGCAGCGCCGTGTCGCGTGCAGCCGTGTCGGCGGAGCCTTTGACGGCCTTCCGGGCACGCTCCACCCGCTGCGCGGTCTTGTTCACCAGCTTGGCCGTCACCTTCCGCGCGGGCCGGAAGGCGCGTGGGTTGGCAGGGGGGTGGTCCCGGAAGTCCTCCAGGGCGCCCAGGAGACGGAAATAGCGGCCGGTCCGGAGGGTCTTCAGGACGTTTCTGTAGCCTGCGTCATGGACGGCGACCAGCTCCTGTTCGATCATCTGGGTCAACAGGCCGGACCTCTGTTCTTCGGGGAGTTCCAGGGTGTGCTGGCGAAGCCGCTCCAGCATGACTTCGGCATCGCGGGCCGGACCCAGGACCTGGCCCAGCCACTTCAGTTCGGCCTGGAGTTCCCGCACCGCTGACCGGTTGAAGAGTTTGCGATAGGTGGCCAGGGCGGACCGCGCCCGGCGGGTCGCGGACCGCATCTTGTGGACGGAATCCGGTGTCCCCATCCGCACGCCCGGATCGTTGGCGATGAAGTCGCCGATCCGCGCATCCAAGTAGGCGGTCACGACGTCGACTGCCGGCCCCTTCTTCCTGGGCGTCGGAGTCCGGGGACTGAACTCGGCCGGCCAGGCATCGCCCAGGGCGCGGGCGACTTTGGAAGGATACGCGGAGTGGCTGGCTCCGGTAGATGCCAGGGTTGCGGCGGCAGCCTCGAAGAGCTCTGCTGTGCCGTGGACGAGTTCGAGCTCCCATTCACGCCAATCGACGGCGGGTCCCGGCGGCCGCAGGGCCTCGGCATGAACGTGGTCGTCGGCGAAGTCGGCCAGGTGCTCACCGCCATGCCCATAGAGCCGGTAGGTGGTGCGCCGCGTGCTCAGCCGGGCGACGGGCACGAGTGCGTCGCCGCGGATGAAGACCTGCAGATGGTCGGACAGTTCTTCCGGAACGGTCTCCGGCTGGCCCAGCGGCGCATGGATCTCCTCCCGCTGGTCCGTTCCGGCGGGAAGCTTGAGGTGCCAGCCCTCATCGGCTCCGCCCGTGCGGCGCCGCAGGGTCATGCGCCGTGCCGCGAGGGCCAGGGCCGGCGTATCGAAGTACACAGCCTCAAGCTGATCCGTCACAGGCTCGGCGACGTGGTCCACACCCTCGATTTCCTGCAGCTCCGGCAGCGCCGCGGAGGTCCCGGCGTCGTATTTTTGTTCCGTTTCAAGTTTTCCCGGGGTGTCCATGGCGGTCAGGACTCCCCACGGGACGCGCGTTCGCGCGGCAACGAACTCGTGGGCCTGTTGATGACCGTCATGGCGGGCCTCCTCTACTGGCACCGCTGGAACATGGCCTTGGTTCTGCGGGTAGGCGTGTCCGGCGGTGCCTTGGCCGGTGCGCCCAGCCCGATTCTAGGCTCTGCGCGAATCGGCGACCAGACCGCCCGCGGCGCCCGGCTGTTCTCGACGTCCGAGGGGGGCTTCACCTAGGGCCAGAGGCTCGTGACGCCACTGAGGCCGGGGACTTCGGCGGGGGTGCTCGTGTCGGCGGTGGTGCCGTTGCCGAGCTGGCCATGGGGGCTGGCACCCCAGGCGCGGACGGAATTGTCGCTCATCAGCGCGAATATTGCGCGCCCGTTGACCGTGATGGATGTGACGCCCGTAAGTCCTGTGACCTGGACGGGGGCACCGGCGTAGCTGGTGCTGCCGTTGCCGAGCTCGCCGTGCTTATTGTTGCCCCAGGCGCGGACGGTGCCGTCGCGCAGCAGCGCGTAGGCTGCTGACTCTCCTGCCGCGATGGAGGTGGCTCCAATGATGCCCTTAACCGGGATAGGCGTGCTGGCGTCGTCGTTGGTGCCGTTGCCGAGCTGGCCGTACCCGCCGTTGCCCCAGGCGCGGACCGTTCCGTCCTTCAGCAGGGCGTAGGCAGTGCCTCTGCCCGTCGCGATGGAGGACACGCCGGCGAGGCCGGTGACCTGGACCGGCACTGCGCTGTCGGTCCTCGTGCCGATGCCGAGCAGGCCGGAAGCGCCGCTCCCCCAGGCACGGACGGTGCCGTCGCCCAGCACCGCATAGATCACCACATAGTCTGACAGGCTGAGCTTCAACGATGTCACACCGCTGAGGCCCTTGGCCTGGACCGGGATGTTGCGGCGCTCCGTAGTGCCGTCGCCGAGCTGGCCGAATTGATTGCCGCCCCAGGCGCGGACGGTTCCGTCCTTCAGCAGGGCGAAGGCGCTGCCGTTTCTCGCCGTGATGGAGCTGACCGCGGCAAGGCCCTGAACCTGGACGGGGGTGCTGCTGTTGTCGTTGTTGCCGTTGCCGAGCTGGCCCATGTAGTTGTCTCCCCACGCCAAGATCGTCCCGTCCGCCAACAGCGCGTAGGCAGTGTCGCCGTCGGCCGTGATCGACACGGCGCCGGTGATGCCCCGGACCCGGACCGGAACACTCGAGTCGTGGACGGGCATACCGCTGCCGAGCTGGCCCATAAAGTTGTTGCCCCACGCCCAGACTGTCCCGTCAGCCAGCAGTGCATATTTGGTGGCGGTGCCCTGTGCGGCCATGGCAACACCCGACAACCCGGAGATGCCCACAGGCAAGCTGCTAAACGGCACTGTGCCACTGACGCCGAGCTGCTGCTCGTAGTTGTCGCCCCAGGCACGGACTGTCCCGTCTGCAAGCAGGGTAAAGGCCGAGGCCCCGGTGGCGGTGATGGAAGTGGCGTCGGAGAGCCCGCGGACCGGGCCGGGAATGCTGCGGTCAGCGTTGGTTCCGTTGCCGAGCTGGCCGACTCGGTTACCGCCCCAGGCACGGATTGACCCGTCGTTCAGCAGAGCGTATGCCGTGCCGTAGGCAGCCGTGACGGCGGTAACGCCGGTGAGTCCGTTGACCTGGACGGGCACGTTGCTGTCGCCGGTGGTGCCGTTGCCGAGCTCGCCGTACGAGTTGCCGCCCCAGGCACGGACCGTCCCGTCCAACAGCCGCGCGTAGGCAGTGCCTCCTCCGGCCGTGATGGAAGAGACCGCGCTGAGCCCTTTGACCTGGACGGGCATGTTGCTGTCGCCGGTGGTGCCGTTGCCGAGCTCGCCATTCGAGTTGCCGCCCCAGGCACGGACCGTACCGTCCGTCAGCAGCGCGTAGGCAGTGCCTCCTCCGCCAGTCGTGAGCGCCGTGACCCCGGTGAGGCCCTGGACCCGGACCGGGGTGAGGCCGTCGCTGACGCCTCCGCCGTTGCCGAGCCGGCCCCCCATGCTGAACCCCCAGGCGCGAACGGTTCCGTCGTTCAGCAGCGCGTAGGCCGCGGACGACCCGACCGCGATGGACCTTGCACCGGTGAGCCCTTTGACCTGGACGGGCACGTTGCTGTTCCTGGTGGTGCCGTCGCCGAGCTGGCCGCCCCAGTTGTAGCCCCACGACCGGACGGTCCCGTCTTTCAGCAGCGCGTAGGCGGCGCCGGAGCCTGCAGTGAGGGCGGTAACGCCGGTGAGGCCCCTGACCTGGACGGGACTGCTGCTCCCGTAGACCGAGCCGTTGCCGAGCTGGCCACTCGTGTTGGAACCCCAGGATCGAACGGTCCCGTCCTTCAGAAGCGCATAGGCCGTGGACCAGTCGGCGGCAATGGACGTTACACCTGTGAGGCCGCTGACCTGGACAGGCGTTGTGCTGCTGCTGATGCTGGTGCCGTTGCCAAGCTGGCCCTGCTCGTTCGAGCCCCACGCACGCAGGGTCCCGTCGGATAACAGCGCGTAACTCGTACCGCCGGTGCCGGCCAGGGCTTTGACTCCCCTCAGTCCGCTCACGGCAGCCGGGGTGGAACGGTAGGGCGTGGTGCCGTTGCCGAGCTGGCTGAAGCGGTTTTCGCCCCAGGTGAGAGCCGAGTTTTTGGATGCCCCGGGGAGGTAGTAGCCGGAGACGTCGGCAATGAGATGGGTGGTGCCGGAGGAGCGGTTGAACAAGGTGACCTTGCCGTCGGCGCCGACGGG
>NZ_JIBJ01000021.1:0-54763 GCF_000620385.1 Arthrobacter sp. 9MFCol3.1 | reverse complement strand
ACGGCGGCCGCCAGCTGGACCGCGCACCGATCCCCTTCCACCTGCTCCCCGAAGTCTCCGCCGCCCTCAAGGCCGACCACAGCGACGCCGCGATCCTCCTGGACACCGGCATCATGAGCGGCGCGGACATCATCGCCGCCCTCGCCCTCGGCGCCGACTTCACCCTGATCGGCCGCGCCTACCTCTACGGGCTCATGGCCGGCGGACGCGCCGGCGTGGACCGCGCCCTCCACATCCTGGAGAAGGACATGGAACGCACCATGGCCCTGCTCGGCGTCAGCCGGATCACGGACCTCACCCCCGAGCACGTAAGGATCCTCCGCCCCTAGGGTTCCGACGTCGCTGGCGCGCCGTGGCGGGCGAGGTGGCCGTCGTCCGCTTGCGCTCGGCGCCGCTCCCCTACAGTGCCGACCAGCCGCCGTCGGAGGCGAGGATGGCGCCGTTGATGTTGGTTCCGTCATTGCTGTGCAGCAACGTGATGGAGGAGGCGAGCTCCGCGGCCGTGGCGGGCGTCGGGACGGTGGGCTGCATCAGCGGGCCGAGGCGTTCGGCCGCGAGCTGGGAGCTGGGAGACCCAGTTGGCCATGATGTTGTCCCCGTACCTAGCGATTCAGGCAGCCTCATATGCCTGGTTCTTCTTCCTCTGCCAGTCTGATCATGCGGAGTTCGATCTCAACCGCGCGGGAAGGCCAATAGTCTTTCGCCCGCTCACTAGCCCGGATTTTGTCTGCTGCCGGTATGAGCTTGCCGAGCAGTCCGGCCGCCTGAAGCAGGGCGATCAGCGCTGTGGTTCGGGCATCGGGTGCCTTGGCATCAGCCTTCGCGGGTGCGGGCGTCCCGGCATCAGGTGCCGTGGCGTCAGGCGTCCCGGCATCAGGCGTCTCGGCATCAGCCTTCGCGGGATCGGTCGGCGCACCACCGAGTGCGGCCTGGATCTTTGTCAGGAGCGCCGCCTCCGGAGCGTGGTCCTTCTCCGGGTACCGCACGGTCCGGAACAGACCCAGGTGTTTTTCGCCGACATGTTCCACGATGCCCAATGCCGCCATCCCCTCGTAGACACGCTGCATTTCGGCGCGGCCCTCCAGCATGGAGACCCACCGTTTGGGAGTGTGGGGCCGAGATTTGCCGCGGATGAGCTCCAGCTCGCGCTGGAAGTCTGTTTCCGGGGCAGTGCCGGTAGCCCTGACGAGCTTCCCCTGCAACTCGATTGCACCGATCAGGTCCAGCTCGGCCAATATTGCCCCCGCCAACGTGGTCCTGAGCGCGTACATCGGCACAACAGGTTTGCCGTCTTTGTCGTTCGTTGCCAGAAGGAGGAAGGCCTGGGGAAGGTTCAGCTCCGCCGCCTTCGGTGTTTCAGCGTTCATACGGACATCGTGGCGCAGTCGGCCAGCCGCCACAATGAGGACTTACAAGCGTCGGCGCTTACATTGCCCTGCCGCTGGCCACCCGCTTCCACATGTTTGCGGCCACAGCAAGCGGACGACGGCGGGACTTCCCGCCGTCGTCCGCTTGCGGCTGCCGGGGGCCGCGGCGGCTACCGGCAGGATCGGGTTCGGCCGCTGCTACATTCCGGGACTCTGCTCGGCTTCGTGGACCTTGGACTTATGGCTGCTGGGCTTTGAGGAACGTTTCCAGTGCTGCGAGGTCGTCGGTGTTGATGTGGTCAACACCTGCCCGGTGAAGCTCGGTCCAAACGGCTTCGCGTGCCTCGCCCGGCTGGTCCGGAGTCGCCCAGAATCGGACCCGGTATCCCTTTGCGTGTGCGTCCGCGACGTACGCGACGAGTTTGGCGCGTTCCGCCTCGGGCATCGGGCCAACACCCTGCCACGTAAACAGCTTTGTCCAGTTATCACTGATCAGCGGCATGAGCGCCGAGGGCATCCCGGAGGCAAGGTCGGCTGAGCGCCCGTCGAAAAACCCGTAGCGTTTGTCTTCCGCCTGCATGATGGTCAGCGGCCTATTGCCGCTGATCACGGCGGTCACCGGGCCGGTGCTGACTTTACCCTTGCTGTAACGGGTCATGAGGGCCGGGTGCTTGCGCAGCTCCTGCTCAATGGCAGCGTAGGTGCTCTCGCCGTCGCTCTTGATGTCTATCAGCAACTGCAAGCTGCCGTCCCAGCCCGGATAAACGCTGTGACCTTCCTGCTGGACTAGTTTTTCCAACGGATCCAGGTACAGGCTCGCCAGGGTCTTTCCCGGCTGTGCGTTCTCCCGGTCGTGAGCGACCAATAGTTCGCCGTCAACCAGCCAAACGTCCGCCTCGACGCTGGTGAACCCATGCTCCAGGGCGTCAAAGAGCGGGCGGCCGTGCTCGTAGTCGTTGTGCGCATGGGCCTCCAACAGCGGCTGGCCCAGCACAACATCCCGGGATGAGGTGGCGGCAGAGGAGGGGACGGCGATTCCGGTCAGGGACGTGAGGGCCACCAGCGCGGCGACAGCACTTTTGATAAGCGCGGGTTTGATAAGCACGGGGTTCTCCTTGGTCCGGGTTCAGGGGCATAGTTCAGCTCGACCGATCTGGCGCGCCGATGCCTCAAACAGGCTCTCCGATCCGCGCTAACAGTGACGGGCCACGCGATGGAGGGCCGGTAAACAGCAGTGAACGGCCACGCTGAGCCGTGGACGCGTCAGGAGCAGATCCGTGGCGAACCAAAACTCGAACTGGCGGTCGCAGCCGTGCGTGACGAGGTCATCCAGACTTCTTGGGTGTGTCACATTTAGGGCCTCTGCGGTGTCCTATGTTCAAACGTTCGTTCAGCGATAGGAGTCACCGTGTCAATGCGTTGTCGTGTGGTTATTATCGGCGCCGGGTATGCCGGAGTCATGGCCGCGAACCGGCTCGCCGGAAGTCCGCGACTGTCTGACTCCATCAGCGTTACCGTCATCAACCCGATTTCCGATTTCGTGGAAAGGATTCGCCTTCACGAGGTCGCGGCAGGAAGCCGGGAATCTGCCCGGGTGCCGATGCGGTCGCTGCTGCATGAGCGTGCGGACCTGATCGAAGGCACAGCGTCCCGCATCGACCCTGAAAACCACCACGTGCACATATCAGACGGCCGCGAACCGCTCGACTACGATGTACTGCTGTACGCCGTGGGCAGCACCCAGGCGCCGGGCAAGATTCCGGCGGGCGCGTACGCTCTGAAAGATCCCGAGGACGCAAACCGCTTACGGGCCCGGCTTTCGCAACTGGATCCAGGCTCAACCGTCAGCATCATCGGGGCTGGCCTGACGGGCATCGAGGTTACTGCCGAAGTCGCGGAAAAGTATCCGCGGCTACAGGTACAGCTCATTTCCCGGGGAGCCATTGCCGGCAGCCTCTCCGGCTCCGGCCGACACGCGGTCATGAAGCGGCTTTCAGGGCTCGGCGTCGAAATGATAGAGAATACCGATGTGCAAGGGTGCGACGATTCCTCGGTCATAACGTCGGGTGGTGACACCCTGCGGTCTGACTGCACGATTTGGACCGGAGGATTCAGCGCACCGGACCTGGCACGTGACAGCGGACTGCCAACCGATGCCCTCGGACGGCTCATGGTCGACGAGTCACTCTCGTGCCCGCAGTTCCCCGACATCTTCGGTGCGGGCGATGCCATACAAGCCCCCCAAAGCGTCGCCGGCCACCTGCGCATGAGCTGCGCGACGGCCCTGCCGCTTGGTGCTCACGCGGCCGACAGCATCATGGCCCGCCTCGATAAACGAACTCCGGCCCCGCTTTCAGCGGGATACATGCTCAGGTGCATCAGCCTGGGACGCAAGTCCGGGCTCGTTCAGACCGTGCGTGCCGACGACCAGCCGCGCCGGTTCGTCCTTCGGGGTCGTCTCGCGGCAACGGTGAAAGCGCAGATGTGCCAAATGACGCTTTCCTGGATCAGAGGCGAGCTTCGTCGGAGCGGTTCGTTCAGCTGGCCCAAGGGGCCCCGGCCGGCAGAAGCCAGGTAAGGCTGTGGGAACAGCAGGAGTTTTCGAGGAACACCGTTCCCTGCTTTTCACCATTGCCTACGAAATCACGGGAACAGTTACGGATGCCGAGGACGTCGTTCAGGAGAGCTTTCTGAGATGGTCCGGTGTCGATGCAGAAGCTGTCCAAAATCCGCGAGCCTACCTGGCCAAAACCGTGACGCGTCAAGCGTTGAACTCCCTGAGGGCAGCTCAACGCCGCCGGGAAGACTACATTGGTCCGTGGCTCCCGGAGCCTGTGGTCACGGCCCCGGATGTCGCTGAGGATGCTGTCCTGAGTGAATCACTGTCATTTGCGATGCTCGTGGTGCTTGAGACCCTGTCCCCCGATGAGCGGGCAGTTTTCGTCCTCCGCGAGGTTTTCGATTTCCCATACGCGGAGATCGCCGAAGCCACCGACAAGTCGCCGGCGGCCGTCCGTCAAATAGCAAGCAGGGCAAAGGCGCACGTGCGCGCGCGTCAACCGCGCTTTGAGGTGGATGCACGACAGCAACGAGCAGTCGCCGACCGGTTCCTCACGGCTCTACTCGGGGGCGACATGCAGTCCCTCATGGACGTACTCGCGCCCGGAGCCGTCCTCCTCTCCGATGGAGGCGGAAGAGTCACAGCGGCCCGCAAACCCGTTATCGGCGCGGACAACATCGCGCGCTTCCTCACGGGCATCGCAAAAAACCCGCTCCCTGATCTGCGGGTTGAATCATCATCTTTGAACGGGATGCCGGCCCTCACCATCTACAGCGGAGACAGGGTTGACCTTGTGGCCCTCGTTGAATCAAACAACGAACAGGTTACGGGCATCTACCTCGTGCGAAATCCGGACAAACTCGGCGCGACTGCCAAAGCCCGAAGCTTCCGCACGCGTTTGCCTCATCGCGAACCCTTCATTGGCGGGAGGGGAGCATAAGGCGCCGACCCTACGCCGCGATGAACAGTGCCCAGTCAGGAAAGGGATCGACCGGTAATGGCGGCTCGGGCTCTCCGGGGCCGACGACACCGGCAAGTACGTCGGGCCAGTCGGGCGGTTCCAGCTCCTGCCCTTCACCCGCGTGGCCGAGGTGCTGCGGCCAGTGTGGTGGTTCCCAGTCTTGTTGTTCGCTGGGATAGGAGCGTCCCGCAGGTGAGATCCAGCCGGGTGGCTGGTCCCGGGTCGCGTCAACCGGCCTCCATGCTGTGGTGTGTCTAAGCCGGTGGTGCCGCCGGCATGGCTGGCCCAGGTTGGTGACGCCGGTGCCGCCACCCTCGGACCAAGCCAACACGTGGTCCGCTTCGTTATCCAGGGAATGGTTATTGCAGCCCGGAAAGGGGCACCGGCCGTCCCGAAGCCGCAACCACTGGCGCATCGCCTTCGGAACCCGGTAGCTGGTCCGCCCGATCTCCAGCGGCGCTCCACTGCGCGGATCGGTCAGCACACGCAGGAACGATCCGGCGCCATCCCCCACAAGCCGGCGGGCCATGGACGGCGGAATTGGACCATACCCGTCCAGCATTGCCGGTTCCGACTCGGCGCCCAACAGAGACAGCACCGGCACGGTCACCAAGACCTGCGCCTTGGGTGACGGAGATCCTTCCGCCACCCCCGCCAGCAGCCAGTCCGCGGCGACGTCCGCACGGAGCTGGGTCAGGGTCCGGGATTCACTCGGCCCCTGCAGGGCACGCGCCGATTCCGTGGCACGGGACCATACACCCGCCGCCACATCCGCAGTCAGATAGGCAGAGAGCCAGGCCATGCCGTCCCGGTCCGGCACATATTCCAGCCGACGGTCCTCCACACCCTTGCGGTGGCGCGTTTCGATGCTTAAGGGATGGTGCAGCTCACGCCATCTGCGCGCTTTGGCCCGGAACCTGCCCGGTACCAGCTCCCCCGCCGGGCAGCCACGCGCGGCAAAGGGAGCTTCGGGGTCCAGGAAATGAGCCTCCAAAGCAGCCGCCGCGGCGGGGTCCAGGCCGGACGTTTCATCACACATTACGCGTGCGTGTTGCCATGAAATGCTCCCGGCCTGCAGCGCAGACAGGGTCAGGGGCAACCCGGTGGTCAGGGTGGCTGATTCCGCCAGGAGCGCCGCCGCCGATCGTTCACTCACAGTCAGGACACAGGCCACTTCTGCTGTCGCCGCCATTTCCTGGGCGGTGCGCTCCTGCGGGGAAGCAGCCGGGGCCGCCATGGCCACAGTAGCGCGGGCATATCCGGCGGCGAAGTGCACTTTCAGCGCGGCCAGCCCGGCTTCCATGCGGCCCACCTCAGCCATGCCGTCCAGGCACGCGTCCGCATCGTCCCGGAGAAGGTCAGCACCAGTCGAGTCCACGTTCCCGGCTCCACGATCGGCACATGCAGCCATTGCAGCGAGGGAGGCCTCCATGGCCTCCAACGTCTCGGCAACTGCTCTGCCTTCCATACCAACACCATAGAAGGAGCCACTGACATTATCGCCGGCGTCAGAGTTGCAGGCGAAAACCGTCAGCCAGGATCTGCCTGATCCCGAACTTTCCTACGGCGAACATCCGCGGATTATCGTCGGAGTTGCTCAGCATGGCGGTGGACAGGATGAGGGCCCAACCGCGCGCCCTCATCCAGGCGTCCCCGTCCACTGCGGAGCCAAAGGCGCCCATGAAGCGGCGGCGAGTGCCGGCGTCGAACATCAGCCACCCCACCGCAAGATCGACAGCCGGGTCCCCTGCCCCGACGTCGCCGAAATCGATGACGCCGGCCAGGGAGCCGTCGCCCGCCAGCAGGATGTTGCCAGGGTGGAGGTCCCCGTGGAGCATCATTGCCGGACCATCCCAGGCTTTGGCGGCACAGGCCTGCGCCCACACTGCTCTCAGCGCTGCCGCCTGCGGGTAGCGTTCGTGGTCCCCGAGCCGTTCCACCAGCACAGCGTCACGGTCTGTCAGCGGCACGCCTCGGAAAGGATTCACCGGGACGTCAGTTTCGGCGGGCACGTGAAGGGACAGCAGGAAATCGGCCAGGCCTTCAGCCGCCGGTCCGCGGCTTGCCGGGCCGACGTCGGACGCAGCGGCTCCGGGGACCCACGGCACGATGCTCCACGGCCAGGGAAAGTCCGACGTCGGCCTGCCGGCATGGACGGGGACAGGAACCGCAACCGGGGAGCGGCGAGCTATGTCGGGAAGGTAGCGCTGCTCGTGAAGTATCAGCGGCACGGCCTCCGCCCTGCGCGGCAGCCGGACGGCCAAGCTGTCTCCTAGCCGGAAGGTCGCGTTGTCCCAGCCGTTCGCAACCCGCGCTATCGGACAATCGCCGAGGTCCGGCCGCTGGTCCCGGACGAGGCGCTGGACCAGGTCGTTAGTCACTTCCACCGTGGCTGGCGGCATTTCCGCCATTGAGAAATCCGCCTTCCTTGGTGCCTGCAATCCTTCGTTACTGCACTGCAGTCCGATCCTCCCCCTTGTCCGAATATAGTTCCACGACAGCGGACGCGGCGCGGAACGAGGTCAGCGTCGAAAGGCCCAAAGTAACCGGGCCACCGCCTCCACCCTCGGCCGTCCAGCGTCGTCCCGGTAGGGCAAACGAGCGGCCCAAACGGACGACGGCGGGACATCCCGCCGTCGTCCGCCTGTGCCGGTTGCCGCTCCCCTACAGCGCGGACCAGCCGCCGTCGGAGGCGAGGACGGCGCCGTTGATGTTGGTGCCGTCGTCGCTGAGCAGGAACGTGATGGACGCGGCGAGCTGCGCGGCCGTGGCGGGCGTCGGGACGGTGACCTGCATGAGGGGGCCGAGGCGTTCGGCCGCGAGCTGGGACCCCCAGTTGGCGACGATGTTGGTGATGGTGGGACCGGGGGCCACAGCGTTGAAGCGCAGGCCCTTCGGCCCGTACATCACGGCCGAGTTCTTGGTCAGGCCGACGACGGCGTGCTTGGACGCGGTGTAGGCGGCGCCGGCGGCGGACCCGCGCAGGCCCGCCTCGGAGGCGACGTTGACCACGGAGCCGATGCCGGCGTCCAGCATCAGCGGCACCACCGCGCGGGTAAGGCGCATCAGGGCGGTGACGTTGATCCGGAAGACGCGGTCCCAGGTGTCGTCGTCAACCTCGTGGATCGGGGCGAAGTTGTCCATGATGCCTGCGACGTTGGCCAGGGCGTCGACGCGTCCGCCGGCGGCAGCGACGACGGCGGCCACGGTCTCTTCGGTGGAGATGTCGCCGGCGACGGGGACCAGGTCCAGCCCGGCGTTCTCGGCCACCAGGTCATCCAGGCGTTCCTTGCTGATGTCGGCGGCGATGACGCGGCCGCCTTCCTTGGCGATCCGCAGCGCGGTGGCCTGGCCGATGCCGGAGGCCGCGCCGGTGACGATGACGGTCTTGCCTGCGAACCGGCCGGTGGTGGTGGCTTCCTGCCATGAAGCTTCGTTGCCCATGATGTCCTTCCAGACGTTGCTGACGGTGATGCGGTCCACGTTATGACACCCTGTGTCATTATGGAAGGGTGAATACTGGTGGGATGCCTTCGGATGCCGTGACCACCGCCGTTCCGCGCTCTACCGGGCGCCCGGTGACGATTGATCCCGACCCCGTGGCCGCGATCGCGCTGCGGCTGTTCGCCGAACGCGGCTACGAGCAGACCTCAATGGAAGACATCGCACGCGAGGCGGGGATCGGGCGCAAGAGCCTGTACCGCTACTTCTCCAGCAAAGCCGATCTCGTCTGGGGCGGCATGGAACCGGTGGTCGAAGCGTCGGGCCGGGTGCTGGAATACGCCAGCGCTGCCTGCGGGGCCGACGGCGGCGTCCTTGCCCGGCTGCGCGACGCGGCGGTCGCCGGGGTTGCCGTTCTGCCGGATCTCGCGGTCACGCGCGGCCGGCTGCGGCTGATCGCCGAACACCCCGAACTGGCCAGCCGCAGCTACGCTTCCCTGGCGCCCCAGCGCGAGCGGACCCGGGCCTACCTGATGTCCGCGGGCGTCCCCGAGGACGTGGCCGGGTACCTGTGTGCCGCGTTGATCGGCGCGACGTTCGAGGCCTGGATGCAGTGGGCAGCCGGGTCGGACCCCGATCCGGTGCCGTATTTGGTAGCGGCAGTGGGGGTATTGCGGGTGCCCGAGTCGATGCGGGCGGGGTAACAATGGGGAGATGAGCTCCGTGTTGAAACGTAGCCGGCCCCACGGCCGCCACCTGCCGGTCCAGAACCGGGGTCCCGCCGTCGGCGTTTGGCTGATGCTGCGGTGAGTAGATTCGTCCTGATCCCCGGAGCGGGCGGCGCGGCCTGGTACTGGAGCCGCGTCGTTCCGTTGCTGCAGGGGGCCGGCCACGAAGCCGTCGCTGTCGATCTGCCCGGCGACGATGAAAGCGCCGGGCTGCCCGAGTACGCGCGCCTGGTTCTTGAGGCCATCGGTGGGCGCCAGGACGTGGTGCTCGTTGCGCAGTCGCTGGGTGGCTTCACCGCACCGCTCGTGTGCGAAAAAGCCCCCGTCGCCGGGCTTGTCCTGGTGAATGCGATGATCCCCGTACCGGGCGAGACCGCCGGCGCATGGTGGGACAACACCGGCTGGGCTGCGGCGCAGCAAAGCGCGGCCCGGGCCCACGGGTACAGTGCCGAGTTCGCCACGGACACCTACTTCCTGCACGACGTTCCGCCGGAAGTCGCCGCGGAAGGCGAACCGCACCAACGCCCCGAAGCAGACGCGGTGTTCGAGTCGGTCTGCACCTTCACGGCTTGGCCCAGGATCCCAACCCGCGTCCTGGCCGGAAAGGGAGACCGCTTCTTTCCGCTGGACTTCCAACAACGGATCGCCCGCGAACGCCTCGGCATGGAGCCCGACGTCCTGCCCGGCGGCCATCTCCTCGCCCTGGCAAACCCGGACGGCGTGGCCGATTACCTGCTGCGCCGCTGAACGCGGGAAGTCCGGCCTAGCGGCTGCTCACCTGGCCGAACAGCTTCGCGATGGGCGCGAGCACGAGCGGGCGGGCGGCGTACCATCCGGCCGCCGTGATGGCGATTGCGGCCGCGAAGAGCCAGAACCCGACCCAGTTCACCACGTCGGTGCCGCCGAACATGTGGTTCAGGTTGCGCAGCGCACCGGTCGCGAACACGAGGAACACGTGGATGAGAATGAACAGCACGAAAAACAGCATGGTCGGGAAGTGCACCGCGCGCGCAACCTCCAAGGGGTAGACCTTGTTCAGCGTTTTCGCGTTCTTCGGCCAGAACTCGCTCATGCGCACACCCGTGATCGCCGCGACCGGGGCCGCGATGAACACCACCACGAAGTACATGATCTGCTGCAGGCTGTTGTAGTTCACCCAACCGGTCTCAACGGGCCAGTCGAGTGTCATGTACTGCAGGAGCGCGGAGAGCGCGTTGGGGAAAGCCTCCCAGCTGCTCGGCACGATCCGCATCCAGCGGCCCGAGGCAAACAGCAGCACCACAAAGATGAGGCCGTTGGCCAGCCACAAAATGTCCAGCGACTGGTGCAGCCACAGGTTGATGCTGATCTTCTTGCCACCGCGCTTCGGCGTCCAGAACGCCGGCGGCTTCTGCTGCGTGCGCACCTGATAGCCGGAGCGGATGATGAGCACCATCAGGAAGATGTTCAGGAAGTGCGCCCACTGCGCCCACCACGGGAAGCCGGGCTCCACCGTATCGGGCAGGTCATACGCGCCGGGGTATCTCTCGAGGAACTCGGGTACTCCCGGCAGCGTCGTTACACCGCGCGCGGCGAGCACAAGAATCGCTGCGGCGGCCACTCCGCCGACGGCGAAGAGCACAACGAGCTTGATCCACTGGCCCAGGGTACGTGAGCCGTAGAGCCTTGCCTCAGCCTTTGGCTTCACGGGCTTTTCGACGGCCGCGGGCTGTGCCGCGGGCGAAGGGGCCGCTGCGGCGGCGGGCTGCGCCACGGCAGCCGCGGGTACCGGCGCGGCGGGCTGTGCCACCGGCGCCGGGGCGGCGGGCCGTGCCACGGGTGCCGGGGCGGCGACGGCCGTGGGTGCACTCGACGCCGACGGAACCGCGCCGACGTCGGCCTTCACCACGCTGGGAGCCGGGGCAGGGGCGGCGTCGGCAATATGTTGGGTACCTGCCTGCACCGCGGGGGCGGCGGCCTCCGGAGCAAGCCCAGCCGGCGGCCAGGGTTCTCCGCCGGGGACACGGGGAAGCCCGCGACGAAGCGGGGTGGTTCCCGTCGTCCGTGTGGCGGTTGCGGTGGCCGGAGCAGCTGAAGTCACCGCCGCTGCCGGCACCGCTGCCTTCTCAGCAGCACCAGCTGCGGCAGCATCTGCGGCCGGTGCGGGGGTGGCGCCTACGGCAGATGCCGCCGTGGCGCCTGCGGCGGGAGCCCCGGACAGAGCCGCCGCTGATACCGGAGCCTCGCCTGCTGGCGGCCAAGGTTCGCCGCCCGGCACGCGCGGCAGGCCGCGGCGAAGCTGCCGCGCCTCCGCGGCGCCTGGGTTCACTGCAGGGACCGGCGCGGACACTGCAGCCGCCGGTACCGTTTCCTGGACAGCGGCGGCGGCGGACGGCGCGGCGGCCACTGGCCCGATGGCGGAGGGCACGGCGGCCGCTGGCTCGGCGGCGGCCGGCGCTCCCCCGGAATCAGACGCCGACAGATCGGCTGATTCCGCCGCTCCTGCCGCTTCTGCCGTGACTATGCGGGCGGGCGCCTGCCCTGCTGGAGGCCAGGGTTCACCACCTTCGACGCGCGGCAGGCCCCGCCGAATGGACCGAGACAGAGTTGCCATCGCTACTTCTTCCGGGCCTCAAGTGCGCTAATGAGCTGGGGAACAACCTTGAAGACGTCGCCGACCACACCATAGTCCGCGACCTCGAAGATCGGAGCGTCGCCGTCCTTGTTGATGGCGACGATCATCTTCGCGGTCTGCATGCCGGCCCGGTGCTGAATCGCGCCGGAAATGCCCAGCGCGACATACAGCTGCGGTGACACGGAAACCCCGGTCTGGCCGACCTGATGCGCTGTGGGGACGTAGCCTGCATCCACCGCGGCGCGCGACGCGCCAACGGCGGCACCGAGGGTATCGGCGAGCTGTCCAACGAGTGCGAACTGTTCTTCCGAGCCAAGGCCACGGCCACCGGCCACAACCTTCGCGGCACCACGCAGCTCCGGCCGCGAGGTGACGGCAGCTGACTCCTCGAAGGAGTCGATCCGCGCGGCCGGTTTCTCGGAGGGCGTCACGGCCAGGGTCTGCGACGCTTGCGGCTGAGCCTCGGCCCGCGCCTCGATGGAGCCCTGGCGGACCGTAATCACCGGCGCCCCAAACGTGGACGATGACGTCACGTTGTAGGCGCCGCCGTAGACGGAATGGTGTGCCACAACGCCCTCGTCATCACGGGAAACACCAACCGCATCGGCAGAAATCGCCGCACGCGAACGGGCAGCGTAACGGCCGGCGAGGTCGCGCCCGTTCAGGGAATGCGAAATCAGGATCGCGTCCGGCTGCACCTGCTCCACGGCGGCGGCAAGCGCGTCAACGCCCGGCACTCCGAGCGCGGAAGGATCCGGAGTCTCCGCGATGAGGGCGTGCGCGGCACCAAGGGCCGCGGCCTCCGCGGCGGCGGCGCTCCCGGCGCCGGGTGAGGCAAGTACCAAGGCAACCGGGGTGCCAACGGCAGCGGCGGCACCGAAGAGCCCGGCCGCGGCCTGCTCGAGTTCACCGGACGCCCGGGTTTCGACGACGACGAGGATTGCGTCACGAGGGAATTCAGTCATGTCGTTGATCCTTAGGCCAGTCGGTTTTCGATCAGGAACTCAGCAAGCTTTTCGCCGGCATCACCCTCGTCGACGATCTTCACGCCCGCCGCGCGCGGCGGCCTCTCCGCAACGGTCAGCATGATCGAACGCGCCGCCTCCGGGTTGTCGGCCGTGACCCCGAGGTCCGCGAGGGTCAGGACCTCAAGGGGCTTCTTCTTCGCGGCCATAATGCCCTTGAAGTTCGGGAAGCGCGCCTCCGGAAGCGCCTCGGTAATGGAAATCACCGCGGGCAGGTTCGCTGAGACCTTCTGCACGCCGGTGTCAACGGCCCTGGAACCCGACACCGCGCCGTCGCTGATCTCGACGGAGCTGAGGCCGGTGGCATGCGGCACGTCAAGCAATTCGGCGAGCATCGCGGGAATCATGCCGCCGGATCCATCGGTGGAGACGTTGCCGGTGATCACCAGATCAAACCCGATGCGGCGGATCGCCGCGGCGAGGGTTTCGGCGGTAAGTCCAAGATCGGCACCCCGGAGTGCCTCGTCAGAGACGTGGAAGGCGCTTCCCGCGCCCATCGCGAGCCCCTTGCGAATCGTTGCCGTTGCACTCTCGGGGGCGAGGGAAAGGATTGCGACCTCAGTGCCCTCGTTCGCGTCGGCGTACGTCAGTGCCAGCTCCAGGGACCGCTCACCGATCTCATCAATGACTGCCTCGCTGGCTCCTCGATCGGCGAGGCCCGTTTCAAGGTTCAGTTTTCGGTCCCCGTACGTGTCGGGGACCTCCTTTACTAGGACGATAATCTTCATCGATGGCTCTTCCTGTGGCGGCTTGTCCCTGGAGCGGAGACAATGTCGAACCCATCGAGTCTACGAAACTAGGGCCCTTTCTGGCTGACAGAGCCCGTGTCGTGCAGTGAAGTGCCTCGTCTTGGGACCGGCAGCGCCGTAAAGCCGGCCGTCCCGTTGACAACTGCAAAACGTTTTGTGTAACGTGTCTCACACCAGATACAAAACGTTTTGCAAAGGGAAGTCAATGACGACAAGAGTGGGAATACGCGACGTGGCCAAGGCCGCGGGAGTCTCCGTCACCACGGTGTCGCATGCCCTCAACGACGCCACGAGCTTCCGGGTCAAGGCGGCCACGCAGCAACTCGTCCGGGACGTGGCCAGGGATCTTGGGTATGCCCCGAACAAGATGGCCAGCGGACTGCGCAACCAGCGTTCCCAGATCCTTGGCCTGGTCAGTGACGAAATCACCACCACACCCTTTGCAGGGGCCATGATCCGCGGGGCGCAGGACGCCGCCTACGACCGCGGCTACGTGGTGATGGTGGTCAACTCCGGCCTGGACAGCGAGCTGGAAAACCGTGAAATCAACATGCTGCGCCAGCACCAGGTGGACGGGGTGGTCTACGCCAGGATGTACCACCAAAGCGTGCAGGTCCCCGCGGAACTGGAGGGCCTCCCCACCGTGCTGCTGGACTCCGTCACTGACGACACGTCCATTTCCTCGGTTATCCCCGACGAGGTGGGCGCCGCCGAAACGGCCGTTGAAGCAATCATCCAGGCGGGCCACACCCGGATCGGGATGATCAACAACATCGACGACATCCCCGCCACGCACGGCCGCAGGGAGGGCTTCCTCGACGCTCTCCGGCGGCACGGCTTGCAGCACGACCCCAGCCACCTCGTGATCGCCCAGCCCGAAACCACCGGAGGCCGCGAGGCCGCACTTGGCCTGTTGGGCCAGCCTGACCGGCCCACAGCCCTGTTCTGCTTCAGTGACAGGGTTGCCATGGGCGCCTACCAGGCGGCCACGGCATTGGGGCTGCGCATTCCGGAGGACGTGTCCATTGTCGGGATCGACAATCTCGAAATCATCGCAGACTCCCTGTGGCCGGGACTCACCACCGTCGCCCTTCCGCACTACGAAATGGGCAGTTGGGCGGTCCACCGAATCCTGGACGACATCGAAAATCCCGGCGAACCCGCAGTCCAGACGCAGCTGGACTGCCCCCTGATTGAGCGGGGGTCGCTCGGCCCGCCGCCACGTTAGCCGCTGCCGGCACCAGCCGGCATCACCACACCGTTCCACCGCTCCACTGCTCCACCGCCCGGGGACCGCAATAAGAAGGGACGCAGCCGTTGCACCGGCCGCGTCCCGAAGGACCCGGGGCAATCTCCCACGCCCAAATTCAGCAGAAAGATTGACCATCATGAACAAGCGATTCACCCGGATCCTCGCCACCAGTGTAGCTGCGGCGGCCCTTGTCGGATCCCTGGGCGCCTGCGGCAAGGGCAGCGCCTCGGCCCCGTCCGCCGGCTCCAACGAGATCACCATGTGGACCCACAACGCGGGCAACGCCGAAGAACTCAAGGCGGTTGAAAACATCGTCGACTCCTACAACAAGAGCGCCGGCGCCAAGGCCAAGATCAAGGTCCAGGCGTTCCCGCAGGACTCCTACAACGACTCCGTGGTCTCGGCCGCGGCCGCCGGGAAGCTCCCCTGCATTGTTGACATCGATGGCCCCAATGTTCCCAACTGGGCCTGGGCGAAGTACCTGACACCCCTGAAGCTCGACGCCGATGTGTCCAAGAACCTGCCGAGCACGGTGGCCAAGTGGGAGGGCGAGACCTACGCCGTGGGCACCTATGACGTGGCACTGGCGATGCTCGCCCGCGCCTCCGACCTCAAGGCAGCCGGTGTCCGCGTCGCCACGGTGGAGAAGCCGTGGACCAAGGTCGAGTTCCAGGACGCGCTGACCAAGCTCAAGGCCCTGGGCAAGTGGGAATACCCGCTGGACATGGGTACCGCCGGAACCGGCGAATGGCTGCCCTACGCCTACTCCCCGTTCCTGCAGTCCTTCGGTGGGGACCTGATCAACCGCGACGGATTCCAGTCGGCAGACGGCGTCCTCAATGGCGACAAGGCCATCGAGTGGGCCCAGTGGTTCCGCGGCCTGGCCGACCAGGGCTTCATGGCCAAGAAGAGCGGCAAGGACTCCACCCAGGACTTCCTTAACAACAAGAGCGGCCTTCTCTACACCGGCTCCTGGGCCGCGGACAAGGCACGCGCGGCGGTGGGCAAGGACTTCGTGGTCATGCCGTCCGTGGACCTCGGGAAAGGCCCCAAGATCGGCGGCGCCTCCTGGCAGTGGGGCGTGACCAGCGGCTGCAACAACTCCGCGGCAGCCATGGACTACCTTTCCTACTCACTGAAGCCGGAAAACCTGGCCGCGGTGGCGAAGGCCACGGGCACCATCCCGGCCACCGACGAGGCCGCAGCACTCCTCCCCGAATACGCCAAGGGCGGCTCAAACCGGATCTTCATGGAACTTTCCCGCAACCACGCGGTGATGCGTCCCGAAACTCCGGCCTATCCCTTCATCGCCACCGAATACGGCAAGGCGGTTCAGGACATCCTCGCCGGCGCCGACCCCAAGACGGCGCTGGACAAGTCGGTCAAGGCCATCGACGCCAATATCAAGTCCAATGGCGGCTACAAGAACTAGCCGGCTGCCAACCGGTACGACGACGGCGGTGCGCAACCGCCGCCGTCGTCGTACCTCCGGCCCTGACTGTCGACGGAGAAAACCATGACAACCACCCAACTCCCCTCCCCCGGCCGCCGCCTGGCGGACCCGGCCCCGGCCGCACCGCCCAGCAAACCGCGCCGCCGGCCGCGCCACCTGCGCGAACAGATCAGCGGGTGGGGCATGATCGCCCCGGCCGCGGTCCTCCTGCTCGCCTTCGTTTTCCTCCCGGCGATCCTGGGCTTCGGGCTGGCGTTCACCAACGCCCGGCTTGTTTCCCCGCGGCCCGTGGAGTTTGTCGGCACGGACAACTTCGCGCGGCTCTTCGCGGATCCGGTGTTCTGGCGCTCGCTGCTGAACGTCAGCTACTTCGCCGTCGTGGTGGTGCCCGTCCAGTCCGGACTCGCCCTGGCGATGGCCCTCCTGATCAACAAAAAGTTCCGCGGCGTGAACTTCTTCCGCACCATCTACTTCCTCCCCGTCGTGACGTCCATGGTGGTGGTGTCCCTGCTGTGGCTGTTCATGTACCGCAAGGACGGCCTGATCAACGAGTTGCTCTCGGCGGCCAGCTTCGGCCTGATCAGCGGCCCGGACTGGCTCAACGATCCCGCCACCGCCATGCCGGCCATCATCGCCCTGTCCATCTGGCAGGCCGCAGGATTCCACATGATCATCTGGCTCGCAGGCCTGCAAAGCATCTCCGGGGAGCTGTACGAGGCCGCCCAGCTCGACGGGGCCAGCCGCTGGCACCAGTTCCGCTACGTGACCTGGCCCGGCCTCACCCACACCCGCACCCTGGTCCTGGTGACCATCACCATCCAGGCGCTCGGGCTCTTCGACCAGGTCAGCGTCATGACCCAGGGCGGGCCCCTCGATTCCACCACCACCATCATCTACGAGGCGGTGCGCTCCGGCTTCAAGCAGCAGGAGACCTCCTACGCCTCGGCCATCTCGCTCGTGTTCTTCGTGCTCGTGCTGCTGATCTCCGCAGTGCAGCGCTACCTGACCCGAGAGAAGGACTGACGTGAAACAGACACTCATTTCCAAGGGTCTCGGCAGCGCCGCGACCACGGCGGTCCGCCTCCTGTTCGCCGCCGTCGCCGCCTTCCCCATCGTGTTCATGATGGTGTCCTCGCTCAAGCCGGACCAGCGGATCTTCGGCGACATGTCCTCGGTGGCGGCGTTCCTGCCGGTCGGCAACATTTCACTGGACAACTACGCGGCCGTGTTCGACCGGGTCCCGGCCGCGCGCTTCCTGATCAACTCCATCGGCATCTCCGCGGTCACCGTGGTGCTCGGCATCTTCATCAACAGCCTCTGCGCGTTTGCCCTGTCCCGCATGGAGGTCCGCGGCAAGCGCGTGGTGTTCACCGCGATCCTCGCCACCCTGATCGTGCCCTTCCAGACGCTGGCGCTGCCGCTGGTGTGGTGGGTCAACCAGCTGCCGTACTTTGAGCTCAACGGCTTCAGCCTCGAGATCTCGAAGGGCTGGCTGGACACCTACCAGGTCCAGATCATCCCGTTCATCGCCAACGCGTTCTCCATCTACCTGTTCCACCAGTACTTCGAGTCCATCCCGAAGGAACTGGACGAGGCCGCCCGGATCGACGGCGCCGGCTGGTTCACCATCTACCGCAAGGTGGTCATGCCGCTCGCGGGACCGGCCACCGCCACCGTGGCCATCCTGACCTTCCTGCCCGCCTGGAACTCCTATCTCTGGCCGCTCATGGTGGTCCAGTCCGAGGAGCTCCGCCCGGTAATGATCGGCATCCAGTACTTCTTCCAGCTCAACGTCTCCTGGGGCGAGGTGATGGCTTACGCGTCCCTGATCACCATTCCGGTGGTGGTCCTGTTCATCGCGTTCCAGCGTTCCTTCATCAACAGCATCGCCTCCAGCGGCGTCAAGGGCTGACCAGCCTCCTCACGCGAAAGCCTGCAAAGAACCCTCATGAAAACACTCACAGAACTCGACTGCCAGTACCGGCCAAAGTGGCACTACTCGGCGGAGCGCAACTGGCTCAACGACCCCAACGGTCTGGTCTACTCCAACGGCACCTACCACCTCTTCTACCAGCACAACCCGCACGGCGAGGAGTGGGGCAACATGTCCTGGGGCCACGCCACTTCCACGGACCTGCAGCACTGGGACGAACAACCCGTGGCCATCGCGTGCGATGAGCAGGAGGCCATCTTTTCCGGCTCCGCGGTGGTCGATGTCCATAACACCAGCGGCTTCGGCGTCGGCGGCGTGCCGCCGCTGGTGGCCATCTACACCAGCGCATACTCGCCCGCGTCGCCGCTCGCCGGACGGCAGGCACAGTCCCTCGCCTACAGCACCGACGACGGCGCCACCTGGACCAAGTACGCCGGGAACCCGGTCCTGGACCGGGCCTCCGCGGACTTCCGCGACCCCAAGGTCTTTTGGCACGACGGCGCCGCCGGCAGCTACTGGGTGATGGTCGCCGTCGAGGCGGTCCACCACGAGGTGGTCCTCTACAAGTCGGCGGACCTGCTGACCTGGGAGTACCTGAGCACCTTCGGCCCGGCGAACGCCACGGGAGGGGTGTGGGAATGCCCGGACCTGTTCGAACTGCCGGTGGACGGCGACGCCTCCAACACCCGGTGGGTCCTGGTGGTCAACCTGAACCCCGGCGGCATCGCCGGCGGCTCGGGCGGCCAGTACTTCATCGGAACGTTCGACGGCGTGACGTTCCGGTCCGAAACCACCGTCACCGACGGCATGCAGGCCGACGACAGCCGGATGGCCGACTACGGGTGGCTCGACTGGGGCCGGGACTACTATGCGGCCGTGTCCTTCAGCAACGCCCCGGACGGACGGCGGCTCATGATCGGCTGGATGAACAACTGGCAGTACGCCGCCTCAACGCCCTCGGACGGCTGGCGCAGCGCGATGTCCCTCGTCCGCGAGGTCAGGCTGGTGTCCCGCGGCGGTCGGCCGGTGCTGGTGCAGGAAGCGGTGGACCCGTTCCACAGCCAGGGTGCCGAGGTGTTCGCCCTGGACCGGCAGCCGTTGGCGGACGGGGTGACCTGGCTTCCGGCCGAGGCCTGCGGGGATGTGCTGCGAATCGATGCGGACTTCGAGCCGGGCACCGCGGCCAGGGTAGGTCTGGTGCTCCGGGCCGGCGGCGAACGGGGCGGGGAATCCGCCGTCCCCGCCGGAGCCGGTGCGCGCACTGTCCTGGCCTACGACTGCCGTACGGCCGAGCTCAGCCTGGACCGGACCGAATCCGGGAATGTTGGGTTCCACGAGTCGTTCCCGTCGGTGGAGCGCGTTGCCGTGGCCTTGGAGGACGGCCGGCTCAGGCTCCGGGTCTTCCTGGACCGCTGCTCGGTGGAGGTCTTCGCGCAGGACGGCCTGGCCACCATCACCGATCTGGTCTTTCCCGCGAACTCCGGCACCGCCGTCGGACTGCTGGCCGAAGGCGGGGGCGGCACCCTGGCGGGTCTCGCCGTCCTCGCCTGACCGGCTGGATCGGCTTCTTCAGGGACCTGGCTACAGGCTCAGCGCCAAAGCCAGGTCACGTGGATGGTGCTGGACCGGGGCGCCTCCGACAGCGGAACCGCGGTCATCCGCTGCTGGATGACCCGCGCGCGGCGGCCTGGACCTGCTTGACGGCACGACGAAAGACGCCGGGTTCTGCCTCCGGCGCGGCGGGGCAGACGGAAGGCAGGTGCCTGGTGTTGGCTCAGGCGGGGGCCAGTGCCCTTACCGAATTTCGCTGCACGGTGGGACAGTGAATTTTTGCGGGGCCACTGGCCTGTGCTTCTTCAAGACCCAGCAACACCCTCACTCCCGCCGCGCCTAGTTCGTAGTGCGGGAGAGATACCGTGGAAAGTGGGGGCCGGAGGTGAGCGGCGATGACTTCCTGATTGTCGAACCCCACCACCGCCATGTCGTCAGGGATGGACAGGCCGTGCTCGCGCAGCCCGTCGTATAGTCCCATCGCCATTCGGTCGTTGTAGCAATACACGGCTGTAACACCGCGTTTTAGGAGTTCCTCGGTAGCCCCGTACCCGCCTTCCTGGTCTGGATAGGCTTCCAGGACCAGGCCCGCATCGAACGGGACACCGGCCGCCTCAAGAGCTGCCCTGTAGCCCTCGAGCCGTCCGTCCTTCGCCGGGGCAGGGATGGTGGCGTTGATGAAGGCAATGCGACGGTGACCGTGCTGCAGCAGGATCTCCGTGGCTGAACGGCCGCCTTGCACTTCATCCGGGACGACAGCCCGGGCGCCCGGTTCCGCAGAAAAGCAGTTGACGAGGACAAAGTCCGACTCCCGAAGAGAGGCAGGTATGTCCGTGGCTCGGTGGAACCAGGTCGAGTAAAGGATTCCGCGGACTTTGTATTCGAGCATCATGGCAATCGCGTCGGTCTCAAGCTCGCGGTTGCCTTCGGTATTGGCGATCAGAAGGGCGTAGCCGTGCTTCCAGGCCTCATCCTGTGCACCGTGGATGATCTGGCCAGCGAACGGGGTCGTGGCGATGGCGTCGGCGACGAGGCCGATGAATCGGGAACTGCCGCTGACAAGGGTTTGCGCCATGGCATTTGGCCGGTAGCCCAGATCCCGGATAGCATCCCGCACCCGTTTGCGGGTCTCTTCGGAAATTCGGGCGGTCTCTTTCTTGTTGACAACCAACGAGACCGTAGCCGTGGAGACGCCGGCTGCTTCTGCGACCTGCCGCAGGGTGACGGGGTGGGCGCGCGTGGACTGCTTCAGTGGTGCAGCCCCAACCAATGGCGTGCCCGAACTATTCTCCAGCGAATTCATGTGCCCTCCTTCAGGAGTATAACCGTCAGGTGCTGCTGTCATCCCTTGGTCGCCCCGCTTTCCAGTCCCTGGATCATCGCCTTATTGAGCACCAGGAAGACCAGCAGCAGCGGAGTTATGGTGACGCAGACTGCGGCGAATGTGGCAGTCCAGTCGGTCTTGCCCATGGCGCCGATGTAGTTCTGCAGGCCAAGCGGGATGGTCTTGAGCTCCTCGGAGAGGACAAACGTGTTGGCGAAGATGAAGTCGTTCCAGATGAAGATGCTGTTGACCAGCACGACGGTCACGACAGTGTTTACCGACAGCGGCAGGGTGATGAGCCCGAAGATGCGGTAGGGCCCCGCTCCGTCGAGTGAAGCGGCCTCATACGTTTCCCGGGGAATGTATTCAAAGAACGAGGAGAACAGGTAGATCGACATCGGTAGGGCGAATCCGGCCAGGGGAATGATCATCGATGGGTACGTGTCGAGCAGGTTAATCGTTGAGTAGTCAATAAACAGCGGCACGAGGGCTATCTGCACGGGCACGATGATGCCGATGAGGAACAGCACGCGGACGAACTTGCTGAAACGGAAGCCGAGGACCTGCAGTGCGTAGGCTGCCATCATTCCCAGGAGCACGATCAGGACGTTGGCTCCCATGGTGACGATGAAGCTGTTGAGGATATTCATCCCCAGATTGCCGGTTTCGAAGGCGCGGGCGTAGTTTTCCCAGGTCAAGGACTTCGGCAGCGCAAATGGGTCGCCGGTGGCGAAGTCGTGCTCGGTGCGCAGGCTGGTAATGAACAGCCATGCCAGGGGGTAAACCTGCACGATCACGATGAGGGCGATCAGCACCTTTGACAATGTGCTGTAGAGACTGGGCTTTCGCCTCCTGCGCAAAGGCGGCGGATTGCCAGGCGATGCAGTGGTCACAGGTCTCGTCATCGGGGCTGTTGGCGCGGTCATGCGTCCGCCTTTCGTTTGAGCATGAACAGGATGAGCCCGACGGCGGCCAGGCATTCGACGACGATGAACACCGAGATGGTGCTGGCGTATCCGAAGTCGGTGCTCGTGAACGCCGTCTTGTACATGTACGTGGTCAGCAGCTCCGAGGACTGCCCGGGGCCACCGTTGGTCATCAGGTAGGGGATGTCGAATCCGCGCAGGCCGTAGGTCGTCGCCATGATGGTGGTGGTGATCCACACGGGCCGGATGTGAGGGAAGCGGATCTTGGTGAACAGTTGCCAGCGCGAAGCTCCGTCGAGGCGTGCCGCTTCCTCCAGCTCCTGTGGAACAGAAAGCAGCGCCGCGTAGAGGATGAGCATGTAGAGGCCCGTGAAGCGCCATCCTTCCGGGACCGATACCGCGGCCAGGACGGTGTTCACGTCGGAGAGCCATGCGTGTTCGAGGGCGCCGAGGCCGATCCAGTTCAGAACCTGGTTGAACAGACCCACCGGGTCGATGGAGTAGATCCGCACGAAGAGGAAGGCGATGGCCACTGTCGAGATCACTGCCGGCAGCAGGTAGAGAGTCTTGATGAGTTCGCGGCCGCGGCGCAGCGAGGTGAGGAGGCTGGCGACGAGGAGGGCGCCGCCCAGCTGCAGCACGAGGCAGATGGCCAGGTAGCCGAGAGCGTTGAAGAAGGAACGCCAGAAGATGTCGTCACCGGTGAACATCCGCACGTAGTTTGCCAGCCCCACGAACTCCATTTCGCTGATCCCGTTCCATGAGAAGAAGCTCAGGACCAGGGACTGGAGGATCGGGAAGAGCACTGCCGCGCCGTAGAGCAGCAGCGGAGGGAGGAGGAAGACCAGGACTGACAGTCGTGACCTGTTGGGAAGCATGATGAGGCCTTTCGGGCGGGGGGCCGGAGCCCCCCACCGCAGCGGTTACTTGAAGAACTTCGGGGCGTTTTGCGCGATGGTGTTGTCCATCGTGGCGGTGAACTGTTCGGGCGTGATGTTGCCCTGGACGAGAAGCACGAGTTCTTGCTGCAGCCTGCCGTTTGTGGTCGGGTCGAGCTGGGTGTCCCACGGCATGGCCTGCTGTTTCCCCAGGTCGTTCGCCTTCTCAAGGGCCTTCTTGTACAGGGGTGTCGCGTTGGCCGGTACGGCGGTTTCGACTGTGGTCGTCGGTGAGAGCGCGCCTGTAGCTGCGTACTCGGCGGGGTACTTCGCCAGGGCGAACTTCAGGAAATCGCTCACGAGCGGGTCGTAGGTCCTGGAGTTGACCGCCATGCCGATACCGGACGGTGAGACGAATTCGTTGGCCTCGGTGACGGATCCCTGAGTCGTCGGCAGAGTGAGGAAGTCGATGTCATCACGCACTGCCGGATTCAGTTTGTCGGTTGCCAGGCTGGGCAGTTCCCAGGTGCCAATGTTGTACATGGCGGCCTGGCCGGACGTGAACTGGTTCTGGGCGTCGGAGTACCCCTGGGAGGAAAAGCCGTCCTGGAAGCACTTGGCTTTGCCGAGCGCAGCCATCCACTCGACGGTCTTCTGGCCTGCCGGGTCAGAGAACTTGGCTTCGCCCTTCTTGAGCTGCTGGATAAAGTCCGGACCGGCTTCCCTGAACGGCTGGTATGCGACGTACCGTTCCAGTGGCCACTGGTCCTGGCCGTCGATGGCGATGGGAGTAATGCCCGCTTTGCGCAGGGCGGTGCACATGGCGGGGAGGTCATCGAGGGACTTCGGGACCGGCACTCCGGCCTTTTGCAGCAGAGCTTTGTTGTACCAGATGTACTCCAGTTCGAACTGGAACGGGACCATGTACAGCGACCCGTCGTCAAAGCGCTGGTAGTTCAGCGCGTTGGGGCGGTAATTGTCGTAGACGCCTACGTCCTTGAGCAGTTTCTCCGCGTCGATCATCTTGCCCTGCTTGGCCAGTTGCTGGGCGAACGGTGTCGCATCCGTGTCGAACAGCTCGGGAAGCTTGTTCGCGGCGGCGAGGGTCTCAAGTTTCTGAATGTAGGAGGGCCGGTCGGGGGTGGTGATCAGGTTCAATGAGAAGCCCGGGTGGTCCTTGGCGTAGTCGTCCGCGATCTTCTTCATGATGTTGATCACCGCTCCGTCGGCGGGGCGGGAGAGCAGCCACGAGATTTCCCGCGGTTTGATCTCGCCGGTCGGGCTCACATTGGAGGGGTCGGCGGCGCCTCCGCCGCCGCAGGCGGCCAGCGACAGGGCAGCTATGGCCGCTACGGCAGCCGTGCGAAATAGTTTCTTCAAGGGGACAATCTCCTTTGATTGGAGCTGAGGATGCGGTGGATGGGTATTTAGTTGTCCGTGCGGTGACGTATCTCAAGATCGGTGACGGTTACGGATCCTTCGCCGGCGAAAACGCCGAGCCGGCCGTCGGGCAAGTCGTAGATCCTGGCGCTAAGGGCCACCTGCCGGTCCAGAACGGCAACGCACAAGTCGCCGTCGAGGATGACTTCCAGGGTGTGTTCGCCGGGGGCGAGGTCGCAGGGGCGTTCCAATTCGATGTCGAACGGTATATCCCCGGAGACGTGCCATTGCGCGTCTCCGGTGATTTCCCGCGGCCACCGATCGAAGACGAGCCGTCGGCGTTTCGGTTCGAGTCGGATGATGTAGGACCGGTCTCCGTCGTTACTGGACCGGAGCAGCAATCCGCACTCTGTAGTGTCGGGTTCGATCTGCAGAACTGCCCTGGCATAGAACTGCGAAGGCAGGACTTCGCGGGACACGATGGCTGCGTAGCCGTCAGGGGCGTGCAGGGCGGCAGGAAGCGCGCGGTCAAACGTTACGGGTATCTCGTCCCAGAAGCTCTCCACCAGTTCGTCGGCGAAGGCGAACGCCAGGGTGCCATCAGGGTTCTGGTGTGCTTCGAGGACGGACATGGTGCCGGCCCACTGCCAGGCACCGTCGTCGCGGTTGCCTTCCTTGCTGGCGATCCAGCCGAAGAAGAACCGGCGGCCGTCCCGCTCCGCGGTCTTTGAGGCGTAGAAAGCGCGGCCGTCGATACTGTCCCGCTCGGGGACCGTCCACGGGCCTTCGGGGCTCTTGGCCATCCGGTAGCGGGTCGTGAACGATTCGGAGAACTCCGAGTAGACCATGTACCACCAGTCGCCCCAGGCAAAGACGTCAGGGCATTCATGCGTGATATAGCGGCGTGGATCCCAGAACGGCTCGGTGTGCTGCCAGGTCATCAGGTCACTGGACACACACTGGGCTATGACGCCGCGACGGCGCTCCGGGCCATCGGAGTGCCGTGCCGCCAGCAGCATCCGCCACTGGCCCGCGGCCTCGTCCCGGAAGACGAAGGGGTCCCGCCAGTCACCGGACTCATAGCCGTCAGGGGCGCCGAAGGTGAGTTCCGGGTGCTTCACCCAGGTCTGCATGCCATCGGTGCTCGTCGCGTGCATGACGAGCTGAAGGGGTGCACCGTCCAGTCCGAGGTTGCGCGGGTTTTGGCCCGTGTAGAACAGGTGATGGGTACCGGTTTCATCGACGACGACGCTGCCCGTGTAGGCGTTGAAGTCCAGGTCGGCTTCGCTTCCGTGCTGGAGGGAAACGCCCTGGTCCTCAAACTGCGTGAGGTCTTTAGTGGTGACGAGGTTCCACGAGGTTCCAGGCTTCGGGTCGGTGCGGACCTCGTGAAGGTAGAAGAGCCAGAACTCCCCGTCCTTCTCGAAGGGGATGAGATCCCCGACCCATGCATCGGTGGGCTGAAAGAATACTGGGCGAGTCATCGGCGGTGATGTCCTGTCTGCTAAAACGCTTGATCACCTAAAGATAGTCAGGCACTGGGGGTTGATCAAGCGTTTTAGCAAAATATTTGAATTGCGACGTATCTACTTTTGGAAAGGGGGCGCCGACTGCCGCGAGCTGCTTGCTAGCCTCACGGCAGTCGGCACGTCGGCACGTCGGGCTGGTCTGGTTGTTCGGGTTGTCCGGGTGGCAGAGTTAGCCGGCTGGTGCCGCGAATTCACGGATGGTGATTCCGGAGAAGTTTGCAGCACCGCCGTCGGTGTACAACGAGATCCCAGTGTCGCCGTCGGCGAAGGGCACTTGCTGCGAGAGCACCGTGTGCCCGGCGTTGACGAACACTTCGATGCTCTGCGTGTCGACGAAAATACGCAGATGCACTGAACGGGCGGCGGCGTCGATTGGCCCGGCAGCGCGCGTGTACGGCGCGAGCGCGAAGCCGCTCCGGTCCGAGGCTGCGCGGTCGACGTACAGCTCGTCGCCGTACTTGCCGATGTTCGTGTGGCGCGTGCCGTCGGCGGAGCGGCCGACCGATACCCCGACGTTCGTGGCAGCATCCCACGAGATGTCGAGCTCGAGCTCGTAGGCGCGGCCGCTCCAGGGTAGGACGGCGCTGCCATTTACGGTGCGATCGGGGAGCACGGTTGTCGAGCTGACGTAATTTGAGAGTGCTCCAATGGGCGTGCTGAGCATGCTGTACCAGCCTCCTGGCTGACGTTCGAGGCGCAGCTCGCGCACGATCGAGTTCTGACCGTTGTAGCCGTCGGAGGCGTCGGTGGGAACATCGCGGCCGGCGTACTTCCAGTTGTTCATCCAGGCGACCGCGTAGCGTCGTTCATCTGGTGCCTCAACCGCCGGCCAGGTCACGGCGGCGTACCAGTCCCAACCCCAATCGAGCCACTGCGGATTGAGGTCGTCAGCGATAAAATGTTCACCATCCCAAGTCCCTGTCCAGTAGGCGTAGGTCATCGGCAGACCGACACTGTAGGCGTCCATGCTTGCGCCCAGCACCCAGTGCCGAGTGCCGTCATTGGCGGTCATTTGGAAGAGGTCGGGGCACTCGATCCCGCCAAGCGCGTGGTTCGGGTAGTCGAAGTTGCTTTTCCACTGCCAGTCGCGCAGATTCGGCGAGGTGTAGAAGGCTGCGTATCGGGCCCGGCCGATCACGCACACCCACTCGCTGCGCGCCTCGTCCCAGTGGATCTTCGGGTCGCGAAACCATTCCGCATTCTCGATCTCTGCCGGCGTGGTCGCGGTCCGGCCGTCGGGGTTGACGATCACCGGATCGGGGAGGGCCGCAAAGGTGTAGCCCCCGTCAGTCGACCAGTACAAGTACTGCTCCTGGTACTTTCGGATGCCGTCGGTAGGCTGCGTCGCGAGCGCGACGACCGCGCCCGCGCCGAAGCCCGCAGTGTTGGCAGTGTCGATAACTGCCGATCCTGTCCACACGGGGAAGTTCGTCTGCAGCGGCAGTGCAACGCCGTGATGGGTGAACGCCACACCATCGGTCGTTGTCGCGTGGTCCCACCCGCCCGGGGCGTTGTTCTGCCCGGAGTGCAGGTAGTACAGGTGGTAGGCGCCGTTGGCATACACAGGGCGCTGCGGGTCGCACAGCCAGCCGGATGGCGGCGTCATGTGGTAAACGGCCCGCAGTGATCCCTGGGCGTGGGCGGCCGCAACAGGTATGGCGCTACTCATGAACAGGGCGAGTGCTCCTGCTCCTGTGCCTTGCAGGACGTGACGCCGAGAAATTTCAATTGTCATGCTTGGTTCCTCTTCATTGAAAAACAGACACTGGGTTTCCGGCGGCGCAACAGGGCGAGGGGTACCTCGCCGAGGTAAAGAGCACCACAAACGTCGATGCAAATAGGCGCACGCCGGCCGAGATCAAGCGCTTTAGCACCTGAACTCTAAGTTCGCTTTTCGATTCGGTCAAGCGTTTAATCAGGTTCGGGCCGCCCCCCCGACCTTTGGCTTGCGAATTACGAGGCGGTTTTGCGTGCGTAGCGGATGAACACCAGCATGCTGCAACCCGGTCCGCTTCGATACGGTCCATGCTTCATCCCCGGCGGGCGGCACGCATACATCCCGGCCGTGAACGCCCGCCCGAGTCCGAGGTCGGTCAATTCGCCGGAAAGTATCATGACTTCCTCCCAGTACTCATGGGAGATCGTTTCCGGAGGAGTGGCGGCACCGGCCTCATAGCGCTGGAGCAGGGTGGCATCCCCGCTGCCGGGGTCCTGTGCAAGGATCTGTTCCCAGATGCCGTTGTTCTTAAGTCCCGCCGGATGCCATTCACCAGCCGGTTGGTGGAATTCCATTTCTTGCTTGTTCAACATTCTCGCCCCTGCCTTGGTGCCGCCGTTCGGAACCCGGCTACAGGGCCCGCGCGTTGGCCAGCACCGGGAGTTTGGCCCTGACAGCCGCGACGTCGGAAGGGTCGACGTCGATCACGGCCAGTTCCGGTTCGCGGCCGAGCGTGACGAGTGGCGTGCCGAGGGGTGACACCACGGCGCTGCGGCCGATCCCGGTGGGGGCTGAACCCGCCTGCTCCTGGCCGATGCTGGCCGGATCTCCCTGCCCGCAGGCCACCACGAAGGTGGTGCTGTCCACTGCGCGGGCGCGGACCAGGAGGTCCCACTGCTCCGCCTTTCCTTCTCCGGATCCCCAGGAGGCGCAGACGATGTTGATCTGCGCCCCGGCCCTGGCGTTGGCGCTGAACAGGGCGGGGAAGCGGACGTCGTAGCAGGTGGCCAGGCCGATGGCCGTCCCGTTCACCTCGAACGTCACGGGGGACGTGCCGGCGTCGACCGAATCCGACTCCGCGAAGCCGAAGGCGTCGAAGAGGTGGATCTTGTCGTAGGAGGTGTCGGTGCCCGGGCCGGTCACCAGCAAGGTGTTCCGCACCCGGCCGTCCCGCCCCGGGGTGAACATGCCGGCCACGATCGTGAGGCCCAGCTCCGCGGCGATTCCACGGACGGCGGCGGCCCACGGGCCATCGAGCGGCTCGGCAATGTCGGCCAGGGGATTCCCGAAGGCCCGCATGGCGGCTTCCGGGAACACGACAAGATCGGCGCCCGCGGCCTGGGCGCGGGTGGCGTAGTCTCGGATCAGCTCCAGGTTGGCCGCCGGATCGGCGCCGGTGATGACTTGGGCGACTGCTATGCGCATGGGTTTACTCCAGTGTGTTGTATACATAATGTATGCGAAAAATTTCGGGGCCGGCCGCTTCAGGCCGGGAAAAGGCCTATGCGTATTTGCGTGAGAACGTTCTGACGGACCCGGACGTGCAGGGCAAGTTCCTCAACGAACAGGAACTCGCGGCGGACATCGGGGTCTCCCGCACCCCGGTGCGCGAGGCGCTGCTGCTGCTGGTTGCCGACGGCCTGGTGGAGCTGATCCCCCAGCGCGGTGCCTACGTGCCGCTGGTCACCGGCCGCGAGGTCTCCGAACTGATGGAGCTCCGCGGCGTCCTTGAGCGCCACGCGGCCCGGCTGGTCATCGCCGAGGGACGGGTGCCGGCCGCTGAGATGCAGGAGACCCTGGCCCTTCAGGTTGCCCTGCCGGACACCCTCGCACCCGAGTCCGCGAGGGAGTTCATCCGGCTGGACACGCTGTTCCACCAGCAGCTGATCGACGCCGCGGGCAATGCGCTGATCTCCCGGACGTACAGCAAGCTTCACGTCCGGCAGATCCTGGTGGGCATCTCCGCCTTGTTCGGTACAACCGGGCGCCGCCACGACGTCTGCGCCGAACACCAGGGCATCCTGGATGCCCTGGTGTCCGGCGACGCCGCGAGAGCGGAGCAGGCAATCGAGCATCATCTGGCTGTCACGCGGGACATCCTGCTCCGCAGCTAGCTGTTGGCACTGGTCTTGCCTCCGCCAACGACGGCCGCCGGGCGTTCGCCGGTGGCGCCCTCGAGGAGCAGCTTGTAGTCGTCGTCTTCGGTGGTGTTGGAGTTCCGGCCCAGGGCGAGCCCGATCAGCGTTACAACGGCGGCGACGGCGACGTAGATCGCCACCGGCACCCAGGTGCCGAACTGGGCCAGCAGCAAGGTAAACATCAGCGGGGCGATGGCGCCGCCGATCACACCGGCGAAGGTGTAGGCCAGGGAGCTGCCGGTGGAGCGCAGCCGGGGCGAGAACTGCTCCACAATGAAGGCCGCCTGCGGGCCGTACATGAACGAGTGCGCCATCAGGCCGAACACGATGCCGATGATCAGCATGGGCTCGTTCTTGCCGCCCAGGATCCCGAAGAAGACGAAGGTCCACACGGCCCCCACCACGGCGGCGGTGCCGTAGACCAGCCGGCGGTTGATCCGGTCCGAGACCGCGCCGGCCAGGGGAATCATGAACAGCTGGAAGGCGGATCCGATGAGGACCGCGGTGAGCACCTGGTTCCGCTGGTAGCCGAGGACCTGGATGCCGTAGGTGAGGGTGAAGACGGTGAACAGCGCGTAGAGGACGTCGGGCCCCACCCGGCAGAGGACGGCGGCGATCAGCGGGCGCAGCTCCGTGCTGAAGACCTCCCGGATGGGGGCATCTGGCTGCTGGCCGTGCGCTTCGATTGCCTTGAAGACCGGGGTGTCCTCGAGCTTGAGCCGGATCCACAGGCCGAAGCCCACGAGCAGCGCCGACAGGAGGAAGGCGAGGCGCCAGCCGAAGCTGAGGAACTGTTCCTCGGTGAGCGCCAGGGTCAGGACGGCGAGGGCGCCGTTGGCCAGCAGGTTGCCGGCGGGCGGACCCACCTGGGCGGCGGACGCCCAGAAACCGCGGCGGTGCGGGTCGCCGTATTCGCTGGAGAGCAGGACGGCCCCACCCCATTCGCCGCCGACGCCCACGCCCTGCGCGAAGCGGAGCAGCACCAGGATGATCGGGGCCGCGATGCCGATGCTGGCGTAGCCCGGCAGCACGCCGATCAGGACGGTGGCGACGCCGATGATCATCAGGGTCGCGACAAGGACCTTCTTGCGTCCGATGCGGTCGCCGAGACGGCCGAAGACGATTCCGCCCACGGGGCGGGAGATGTAGCCCACGGCGTAGGTCGAGAACGCCAGGATCGTCCCCGTCATGGGATCCGACGACGGGAAGAAGACGATCGGGAAAACAACGGCGGCCGCGGCCGAGTAGACCGCGAAGTCGTACCATTCGAGCGCCGTGCCGGTGAGGCTGGCGGCAAAGGCCTTGTATAGGCCCTGGGGCCGGATCGGCGCATCCGGGCGCGCTGCCGCGCCGGGTGCCTGTACGGGGGCGTTGGCCATATTGTTCCTCCACGAGATCTTTGCGGGTGACGCCTGTCACGCTGGCGTTAAATGTATACATTACGCATACTGGATGTACATCGGCCACGGTTTACGGTTTCCGGTTTGTAAATTTTCCCCAGATCCACCACACGAAGGATGTACTCACATGGCTACGCTGAGCTTCGAACTCCCCGACGGCAGCACCCGAAACGTGGAGGTCACCCACCTGCTCAATGCCGGCTACGCAGGCCGCGAGCAGGATGAAGTGCAGGCCCACATCGAAGAACTTGCCCTGCTGGGCGTCCCCGGGCCCACTACCACCCCGGCGCTGTATCCGGTGTCGCCGTATCTTGCGCAGCAGGCCTCCGAGGTCCGGGTGCAGCACGGAAAGACCTCGGGCGAGGCCGAGTGGGCGATGGTGATCACCGACGACGGCGTGCTGCTGACCGTGGCCTGCGACCACACGGACCGCGACCTCGAGGTGCACGGCGTGGCCTGGAGCAAGAATGCCAGCCCCGACGTGCTGGGCCGCAAGGCCTGGCGGCTTGATGACGTCCGCGACCACCTGGACCGGATCACGCTGAAGGGATGGGTCGGCGAGGGGGATGAGGCCGACACCCTCATCCAGGACAGCACCCTGGGGGCCTTACTGACCCCGGATTACTGGCTGGAGGTCCTTTCGGAGCGTGGCCTGAACCAGCCCGGCACCGTGCTGATCTCCGGCACGGTGGCCATGACCAGCGGAGTGGACCAATTTGCCCGCAGCTGGAAGGTGGAGATGGCGGATCCGGTGACCGGGCACTCGATCGACGCCGCTTACGTCGTGGAAAAAATGGCGGAACCCATCGGCTGAGCGCCGCCGGTCGGGTGGGATAGCCGCGGTGGGGCATCCGCGGATGCGGCGATCGCGGATGCCCCACCGCCGGCCTCCCGCCGAACATCTCGTGCGCGCTCCGCGGACGGCCTGCGCTCACGCTTTCCGCTCCCCCGCAGCCACTCCGAAGCATCAACAGTTTGTTGACAACAGGATGTTGATGCCAGAAGCTGGTGGAATCGAGCGGCGCCGAACCAACGGGAAAGAGAGCCTGGAATGGACGAGACCGACGGGACCGTTCCGGGCGGCGACGCTGCGGAGGCTCAGCGCCAAAGCCAGGCCACGCGGATGTTGCTGGACCGGGGCGCCTCCGAGCTCCCGCCCCGGCCCTGGCTGGGTGAACGGCAGCCCCCTTCAGCGGGTGACCTCATCCAGCACGTCCTGTGGCGGGCCAACGGGACCGGCCGCGGAGAGCCGGTGGATGGTCTGGACGTGCGGGCCGCTCTCACCCTTGTGTCCGCCGCGCGGGCAGAGATGGATGGCCTGGAAACAGCTCTCCTGTTCCTGGCCCGGGCCGAGGGGCTGACCTGGCCCCAGATTGCCCAGGGCCTGGGCCTCCGCTCGGCGCAGGCCGCGCAGCAGCGACTGGATCGGCTGTCCGGCAGGCCCGAGACCGGCGCGGTGGGCTGACGTGGAACTCACCCCTGAGGCCAGTGCCGGAGCAGAAGGCAGGGATCCCTTCGGCGCGTTTCTCACCGGCATCGGCGCCAGCCCGGGCACCGCCTGCGGGAACGCCCGGACCGTTCACAGCGTCGACGAATTCTCCGCGGTGGCCCCCGGCGACGTCCTGGTCTGCCGCACCACTGACCCCGCCTGGACGCCACTGTTCGGGATCGCCGCCGCCGTCATCACGGAAACGGGCGGGATGCTCTCGCACGCCGCCATCGTGGCCCGCGAACAGGGCATCCCCGCCGTTCTGGGGGTAACCGGCGCACTGACCCGCATCACGGACGGAACGACGCTCGTGGTCGACGGAACCCACGGAACCGTCCACGCGATACCGGCAAGTCCAGTGGCAGGTCCATGATGGGCCCGCAGCAGCAGCCATCCATGTTGCTCACCCTCCACGCCCTGAGGCTGCTCGGCTTCGCTGACACTGAGTCGGTTGCCGCCCGGTTTGGCCAGGATCCGCACGACGTCGAACGGCTCCTTATTGACGCCGGCGCGAATGGGTGGGCGTCGCGCTCCGCATTCGGCGGAACCCGGGGCTGGTCCCTGACCGTGGCCGGCCGGATTGAAAACGAACGGCTCTTGGCGGAGGAGCTGAACGGCGCGGGCGGCCTGGCAGCGGTCTCCGCCGTGCACGCGAAGTTTGCACCCCTGAACGCAGGAGTCGTGGCCGTCTGCAGCAAACTTCAACTCCGCTGGCTCGCCGACGGGCGTCAACCCAAAAATGGGATCGACGAGCCAACACGTCAAACCTTCACCCAGGCGCTGGCGTCCCTGAGTGATCTGGAAGTCCGCCTGACCGCCGTACTGCCGCGGTTCAGCGGATACGCGGAACGCCTCGAGCGGGCAGTGGCAAACGCAGCCACGGAGCCGGCGTGGCTCACCGCCACAGACCGCGACTCCTTCCACCGCATCTGGTTCGAGCTGCACGAAGATCTCATCGCCACCCTCGGCATCCGGCGATGAACGACGGGCTCTGCCGGTCCCTGCGTCAGGCCACGTGACGCCTGCTAACTGAGTTCAGCGCTTTCGATCTGCTTTCGCGGACCGGATGGTCCGCCTAGTCCAGGCTGAGTCCTGATGCTTCCCGTGCCAGCTTGGTGATCTGCTCCCAGTCGTTGTGTTCCACGGCTGTCTTTGGAGTGAGCCAGCTGCCGCCGACGCAGGAGACGTTCGGCAAGGCGAGGTATCCGGGTGCTGAGTCGAGGCTGATGCCGCCTGTCGGGCAGAACTGCACCTGCGGGATGGGCGCCCCGACGGCGGCGAGGTAGCCGGGGCCACCGGCGGGTCCGGCAGGGAAGAACTTCATGGCCGTCAGGCCGCGCTCCAGGACGCCCATCACTTCACCTATCGTGGCAACGCCGGGCAAGAACGGCACGCCGGTGGTCAAGAGGTGGTCCAGCAGGGTTTTGGTGATGCCCGGGCTGACCAGGAACTGGGCTCCGGCGTCGATGGCGGCGTCGGCCTGCGCCGGGGTCAGAACGGTACCGGCCCCAACCAAAATGTCGGGCACCTCATCTGCAATACGTTTGAGCGACGTGAGGGCGCTCTCTGTCCGGAGAGTCAGTTCGATGATGCGGACACCGCCGTCTGCCAGCGCCCGGGCAATGGGAACGGCGTGTCGTGGGTCATCAATGGTCACAACCGGGATGACGGGTGAAACGTGCAGGATGCTGGCGGCATCAGCCATGGTTGATCTCATTTCCCAGGCCGTCCAGCCCGTGGGTGTCGATAATGCGGTACCAGTGGATGAGGAGGTCGGCGAACCCCTGGTGTGTCGCGAGTCCGCCGTCGAAGACGCTTCGGCAGCCAAGCAGCGCGGGGACCACAGTCGCCGCTGTGCGCCTGGCTGGCAGTGCTGCATGGAGCTCCGGGGCGAGCGGGTCGTTGAGTTCCGCGGCCGGCGTGGAGGCTACGTGGTGCATCCAGGCAGCTACGGCCAGGGCGGCCCAGCGGGGCTCGCGCCCGGCGTTCAGGCTGCCGCGGACCGTGGTTAACAGCCTCAGTCCGATCTTTTGGGATCCGTCGCTTCCCACCTTGGCTGTGGTGTGGCCCAGCGCGGGATTCGCGAAACGGGTGAGTACTTGCGCGCAGTACGCTGCGCCGTCCAGTCCGGCGGGAAGCGTGATCGTGGGCAGGGCGTCCTCAGCCATCATGCGGCTGCAGGCGGTGCGGAAGGCCGGCTCCCCCACGGCGTCGCTGATGGTGGACTTTCCTGTTGCCAGCCCCAGGTAGGCCAGCATGGAATGGCTGGCGTTGAGCAGGCGCAGCTTGGCGTCTTCCCAGGCGGCAACGTCGGAGCTGAAAAGCGCGCCGGCGTCCTCCCAGCGCGGGCGGCGCGAAGCGAAGTTGTCCTCGATCACCCACTGCAGGAAGGGTTCGGCCACCACGGCGGCCTCGTCCCGGAGGCCCAGTTCGCGTTCGACGGCGTCCAGGTCAGCGGCCGTGGTGGCCGGCACCATCCGGTCCACCATGGTGTTGGGGAACGTGACATTCGCTTCGAGCCAGGACAGCAGCGGCTCCGCCTCGGCTGCCGGGAGCGCGGCGGCAAAGGCATGCACGAGGGTCCGGGTGAGCTCCCCGTTGCCGGGCAGGTTGTCGCAGGAGACCACGGTGAGGGGTCCGGCGTCGGTGCGGGCGCGCTGCTGGAGCCCGCGGGCGATCTGTCCGATGGCGGTCTGTGGAGGCTGTCCGGCGAGGTCGGCCCGGACCTGGTCGTCTCCGGTGTTGAGGGTTCCCGTGCGGGGATCGATCCGGTAGCCCTTCTCCGTGATGGTCAGCGTGACAACCGACGTCGCAGGGTCGGCGATCCGGTCCACCACGGTTCCGGGGTCATCCCGCCCGGAGATGGCCTCCACGATGCTGGACACCACACGCAGCGGAGCTGCACCGTCCCCCCGCTCGGTCACGGTGAAGAGGCCGTCCTGCGGCGTCAGTTGGCGTGCCACAGTGTCGGAGCGCTGGGTGACTCCAGTGATCCCCCACCCGAAATCGCCGGAGGCCAGCATCGCGTTTTCGGTGAACACGGCCGTGTGGGCGCGGGCGAACGCGCCCAGGCCCAGATGGACGATCCCGGGCTGCAGTTTGTCCCGCTGTAAAAGGGCCTGCTGGCTTCCACCGGCAGCCAGCGACGCTGAGCTTAGGCGTGTGATGACAGCTCTCCTTCGGTGGCCCGCAGGGCATGAGCGCTTGTCTGTTCAAAGGTGGGGATCAGGCCGGTCCCGCCCTTGCCGCCAACCACCAGCGACGCGGCCGCGGCACCGTAGCGGGCGGCCGCAGCCAGGCTGTCGCCCAGCACCATCCGGGCCGTCAGCGTGCCCACAAAGGCATCGCCGGCACCCGTCTGGTCCACGACCGACGGCGCCGGAATCGCATCAACCCAGGAGCTTTCGTGGTCACCGGCCAGCAGTTTGCCGTCCAGCTGGATTCCCTCCGCGCCGCAGGTCACGGCCACGTTCGCGGCGCCCAGGCTGCGGAGCTTCGCCGCCGCCTCCCTTGGCGTGGTGCAGTCCAGCAAGGCGGATGTTTCGCCCGGGAAGGAGGGGGTGACCAGGAAGATCCGCGGCGCCAGCTCGGCGAGCAGGGCGGCCGCTTCCTCCACCGAGGTGAGCCGGGGCCGGAAGTTGGGGTCGAAGACGAAGCGGCGGGACAGCGCGGATGCCTTGAGGACGGCGGCCCGCGACGTGGCCGAGATCGCGCAGGCGATCCCGCCGGCGATCACCGCCCTTGCCGCGGAAAAGACCGCGGGGTTGACGTCCTCCGGGGACAACGTGGAGCCCACGCTGCCCTTGCGGGCGTAGGAGAACTCGCGCTGGCCTTCCGGGTCGGAGTGCACCAGGTAAACGCCCTGCTGGCCGGGCCTGAACTTCAGCAGCTCGTCCGAAATGCCGAGTTCGCGGATCCTGGCGGCGATCGCCTGGCCGAGGTCGTCGTCGGTCAGCGCTGCCAGCAGCCCTGTGCGGGCTCCGGCCGCGGCGGCGGCAGCTGCGACGTTCAGCGCGTCGCCGGAGATGCCCAGCTGTGCCGGCACGCCGTGGCCGAATGCGACGTCGGTGGCCACCTCCACGAGGATCTCCCCCATCACCACCACGTCGAAGGGCCGGAAGGGCCGGTTCTGCTGCGTGGAAACGTTCGATTCGTATGTTGAGGCGCTCACCAGTCGTGCACCGACCCGTCGAGCCGGCGGTTGATGGGCAGGTACTTCGGGTCGAACGGGAAGGCCGTGGCCGCTTCCTCGTTGAACTCGACGCCGATGCCGGGGGCGTCGCCGGGGTGCATGTAGCCGTCAGTGAAGGTGTAGGAGGTCTTGAAGACCTCACCGGCCGGCTCCCGGTGGCCCATGTACTCCTGGACGCCGAAGTTCGGAATGCTCATGTCCACGTGCAGGGCCGCGGCGAAGGAGACCGGGGAGAGATCGCCGGCGCCGTGCGAGCCGGACCGGACCCCGTAGAGGTCCGCAAGCGAGAAGATGCGGCGCAGGTGCGTGATGCCGCCGGCGTGCGAAACGGACGTGCGGATGTAGTCGATCAGGCGTTCGGTGATCAGCTGCTGGCAGTCCCAGATCGAGTTGAACACCTCACCCACGGCGATGGGCGTGGTGGTGTGCTGGCGGATTAGGCGGAAGGCAGACTGGTCCTCGGCCGGCGTCGGATCCTCGATCCAGAACGGACGGTATTGCTCCAGTGAGGCGCCCAGGCGGCCGGCCTCAATTGGTGTCAGCCGGTGGTGCACGTCGTGCAGGAGGTGCACTCCGTAGCCGAACTGCTCGCGCACGTGCGCCATCATCTTGGGCGCGAAGTCCAGGTAGGAGGTGGTCTCCCACATGTCCTCCTGCGGGACGTTGCCGCTGGCCGGTTCGTAGGTCTTGCCGTCCACGGGCGCGATCCCGTAGGTCTTTTCCAGTCCCGGCACGGCAGCCTGCGCCCGGATGGCCTTGTAACCGAGGTCCAGGTGGTGCTGGAAGTCGGCGCTGAGGTCCTCCAGTGTGGAGCCGCTGGCGTGCCCGTAGACCATGACGCCCTCGCGGGCTGCCCCACCCAGGAGTTCGTAGACCGGCATGCCGGCCACCTTGCCCTTGATGTCCCAGAGCGCGACGTCGATCGCGGCGATCGCGGTCATGGTCACGGGCCCGCGGCGCCAGTAGGCGCCCTTGTAGAAGTACTGCCAGGCGTCCTCGATGCGGCGGGCGTCGCGGCCGATCAGCAGCGGGCACAGGTGCTCCGACAGGTAGGACGCCACGGCCAGTTCGCGGCCGTTCAGTGTGGCGTCGCCGACGCCGGTAACGCCGTCTTCGGTTTCAATAACGAGCGTGACGTAATTCCGTCCTGGCGACGAAACCACTACTCGTGCGTCGGTGATCTTCACTGGCTGGTCCTTCGGATGTCTAATGCCTTGAAATGGTGCGGGGTTTGGTGGATTGGCGTGTCTCAGCCGAGGCGGAGCATGACCTTGCTGCTGCCGGAGGCGGGGTCCGCCGAGACGCGCATGGCTTCGTCCGCCTGGTCGATGCCGAACTTGTGGGTGATGACCGGGGAGACATCCAGGCCGTCGGCCATGGCGCGGAGGGCGTCGCCGATCTCGTCCACGAACCGGTAGGAACCGATCCAGGTGATCTCGCGGGTCACCAGGTCACCGAGGGCGGCCGGCGCCGGGGCGCCGGGAAGGTTGCCGACCTGGACCAGGGTTCCACCCCGGGCGGTGGCCCGGAGCACGCCTCCGAGTACTGCCGGGATTCCGGTTGCTTCGAAGACCAGTTCCATGTCTTCGGGAAGGCTTACGCCGCCGGAGACGTTCAGGACTTCGTCTGCTCCCATGGCCTTGGCGATCCGCAGCGATGCGTCGTTGATGTCCACGGCAATCACAGTTCTCGCGCCGGCGTACTTGGCTGCCGCGACCACCAGCGAGCCGATCGGCCCGGCGCCGTTGACCAGGACGTCTCTGCCGGTGAGGGTCCCTGCCCGGCTGACGGCATGCATGGCGACGGCGAGCGGTTCGGCGAGGGCGCCGTGCAGGGTGTCCACGCCGTCGGGCAGTGGGCGGATCTGCGAGGCCTTGGCGAGCTTCTGCTCGCTGAATCCGCCGTCGGTGTGCGGGTCAAAGGCCGCCGAGCCGAAGTACCTGATGCGCGGGTAGAGGTTGGTGCGGCCCGCCAGGCGGTCCGGCATGGTTCCGTCTCCCACAAGTTCCGCGGGGTGCACGGTGACCGGTTGGCCGACCTCGAGGTTGTGGACACCGGCGCCCAGCTGGGCGATCCGGCCGGCCACTTCATGGCCGAGGATGAGCGGCGACTTCAGGACCGCGGTCCCGGAGGCGCCGTGGCGCCAGTAGGAGAGGTCCGAGCCGCAGATCCCGCCCCATTCGACGTCGAGGACCACCTCGCCGGGTCCGGCGACGGGTTCGGGACGGTCATCGATGCGGAGGTCGTTTGCTCCGTGGACGACGACGGCTTTCATACGGCATCTTCCAGACGGACCAGGTCCCGGCCACGGACCTCGGGGCCCACGGCCGCGGAGATCAGGGTGATCAGGGAGTAGCCAATGAGCATCGCGGCGAGCGGCCACCACTGTCCGGTGATGGCGGTGAGGGTGGCGGCCAGCAGCGGGCCGATGGCGGTGGCAAGGATGCCGCCGATTTCCTTGGCCAGCGCGAGCTGGGTGAAGCGGGTGCGTGCTCCGAAGAACTCGGCCATTGTGACGCTCTCCATGGCGAAGAGGCTCAGGACGCCGAGGTTCAGCCCGATGACCAAGGCGATGGTGATGAGCGCGGTATTGCCGCTGGTGACCATAAGCATCATCGGGATGGCGAACAGTGCCGTAAAGGAGCTCAGCACCAGGTACAGGGGCTTGCGGCCAAACCGGTCCCCCAGCAGGCCCATGACGGGGATGGTGAGGAATCCGAGCAGGGAGCCGTACACGATGGCGGTGGTGCCCACGCTCTTGTCCACCAGCAGGACCGTGGCGAGGTAGCCGATCAGGAAGGTTTGAATCAGCCCTGAGTTGCCTGCTTGGCCGAACCGCAGTCCCAGGGCGATCAGGAAGGCCTTGCCCTTGCGCTGGTGCAGGGCAGCTTCGATGGCGCTGGTGTTTGCGAGCTCATCTGCCGCCGCGATTTCACGCTTGGACAGTGCCACGCCGTCCACAACGTCCGCCCGCTGTTCGAAGACCGGGCTTTCCTTGAGGGAGCGGCGGATCCAAACGGCGAAGAGCATCAGCACGAAGCTGAACAGGAACGGAATGCGCCAGCCCCAGCTCAGCAGCTGCTCCTCGGAAAGTGTGCTCACCAGGACCGCCCAGAGCGCGGAAGCGGCGAGGGTGCCGGAGTTCGTGCCGAGGCATACGAGGGAGGAGATGAGGCCTCGCCGGCGGGCCGGAGCGAACTCGGCCAGCATCACGGTGGCCCCGGCGATTTCGGCGCCGGCACCGAAGCCCTGCGCCAGCCGCAGCACAACCAGCAGAATGGGAGCCCAAATGCCGATCATCGCGTACGTGGGCAGGAATCCGATCAGGGTTGTTGAGGCACCCATGAGGGCGATGGTGATGAAGAGGACCTTCTTGCGGCCGATCCTGTCGCCCATGCGGCCGAAGTAGACAGCGCCGGCAAGACGGGCAACGTAACCCACACCATAGGTGGCCATGGCGGCAATGAGGCCCACGACCGGGCTGACATCGGGGAAAAAGATCTTGTTGAAGACGATGGCTGCTGCCAGGGAGTACAGCTGGAAGTCCATGAATTCCATGGCAGTTCCCAGCCACCCGGAAACAGCAACTTTAGCCAGCTCCTTGGTGGGTTTGGTCTCCGGCAAGGTGGTGGGCGGCGCAATGCTCTCAGTCATCTGATGCTCCTTTGCAGGCGATGAAAAACGAAGGGGAGAGTCGAACGGAAGAAGGCCGGCGTTCTCTCAATGTGACCGGCGGCACCTCGCTAACTACTACCATACAAGCACTACCATTCTAGTGTGTCAAGGGAATAGACTGAGGGCATGGCATCCGACAAACACAGCAAGGGACGGTCGCCGCGGCTGTCCGTGCGTGACCAGACCCTGGAGACGCTGCGGCGGCGCATCATTTCCCTGCAGCTGCCTCCGGGGGAACCGCTCTCGGAGAACGAGCTCGCGCAGGAACTGGGGGTCAGCCGCACGCCGGTGCGGGAAAGCTTGATCCTGCTGAGGGAAGAGGGGCTGGTCCAGGTCTACCCGCAGATCGGTTCCTTCGTCTCGCTCGTGGACCTCGGGCGGGTCTCAGAGGCGCAGTTTGTCCGCGAGGCCATCGAGTGCGCCTCCCTGCGCGACCTCTCGGTCGATGACGCGGGCATCGCGGGACTTCGTGCGGTCCTTCAAGGCCAAACGGAGGCCGAAGCCGCCGGTGACGTGGAGGAGTTCTTCCGCCTGGACGAGGAGTTCCATCGAGAGCTTCTCCGGCTTGCAGGCCACGAATCCGCTTGGGCCGCCGTCAACTCCGCCAAAGCGCACCTCGATCGCGCACGACGCCTGAGCCTGCTGGAGACGAGGCCCATTTCGACGCTGATCCAGCAACACGCCGCCGTAGTGGACGCCCTGGAAGCCAACAACCTGGCGGACGCCGACAGCTCACTGCGCCTGCACCTGCGAGGCGTTTTTGAGGATGTTCAACGCATCCAACAGGCAACTCCGCAGCTCTTTTCCGACGGAGCCACGCGCCGGCCGACCCGGCGCAGCGTGGCCCGCCTGGCCTGACCCCGGACAGAGCCGCGTCAGTCTTGCTGATGTTCGCGGGTCAACCATGCAGGGACCGGCTGCGCTGACCACGTCAGCACAGCCGGTCCTGTGGGTGTCTCCCGCTGGCGGCCTTGTCGCACCGGCCAACGGAGGCGGCATCCCTAGTTGGAGGGGAAGTTGTACGAGGCCCCTGAGGCGTGGCTGGCTTCCGGCCACCGGGAGGTGACCACCTTGCCGCGGGTGTAGAACGAGACGCCTTCCGGGCCGTAGATGTGCTTGTCGCCGAACAGCGAGGCCTTCCAGCCGCCGAAGGAGTAGTAGGCCACCGGGACGGGCAGCGGCACGTTGATGCCGATCATGCCGACGTCGACGGAACGCTGGAACTTCCGGGCGATGGCGCCGGAGGAGGTGAAGATGGCGGTGCCGTTCCCGTACGGGTTGGCGTTGATCAGTTCGATGCCCTCCTCCAGGTCCTCGACCCGGACCACAACCAGGACAGGTCCGAAGATTTCCTCGGTGTACGCGGACATTTCTGTCTTCACGTGGTCGATCACCGTGGGGCCGACCCAGAAGCCGTCCTCATGGCCGGGAACCACGAGGTCGCGGCCGTCCACCACCATCGCGGCGCCGCCGGCTTCCGCTTCGGTAATGGTCTTGACGATGAATCCCCGGGAGTCGCTGCTGATGACCGGGCCCATGTCGGCGTCGGGTTCCGTGCCGATCTTGACCTTGACGTCCAGGGCGCGTTCCTGGACTTTCTTGACCAGCAGGTCGGCGGCGTCACCGACGGCGACGGCGACGGAGATCGCCATGCAGCGCTGGCCGGCGGAGCCGAAGGCTGCGGCGGCCAGATGGTCGGCGGCGTTGTCGAGGTCGACCGCTGGCCGGCGGAGCCGAAGGCTGCGGCGGCCAGATGGTCGGCGGCGTTGTCGAGGTCGGCGTCGGGCATCACGATGGCGTGGTTCTTCGCGCCGCCCAGGGCCTGGACCCGCTTGCCGTGGGCGGTGGCCACTTCAAGGATGTGCTTGGCCACCGGCGTGGAGCCCACGAAGGAGATCGCATCCACGTCCGGGTGGGTCAGCAGGCCCGAGACAACCTCACGGTCGCCGTGCAGGACCTGGAACACGCCGTCAGGCAGGCCTGCCTGCTTCCACAGCCTGGCCAGCAGCATCGCCGCGGACGGCACGCGGTGGGAAGGCTTGAGAATGAAGGCGTTGCCGGTGGCGATCGCCATCGGGGCCATCCACAGCGGCACCATGACCGGGAAGTTGAACGGGGTGATGCCCGCGACGACGCCGACGGGCTCGCGGAAGGAGAACACGTCGATCCCGGTGGAGACCTGGTCCGAGTACTCGCCCTTGAGCAGCTGCGGGATGCCGCAGGCGAACTCGATCACCTCGAGGCCGCGGCCGATCTCGCCCTTCGCGTCGGAGAGGACCTTGCCGTGCTCGGCCGTAATCAGCTGAGCAAGTTCCTCCACGTGCGAGGCGACGAGCTCGCGGAACTTGAACAGCACGGCCGTGCGCTTGGCCAGGGAGATGTCGCCCCAGGTGTCGGCGGCGGCGCGGGCGGCGGCGACGGTGGCGTCCAGGTCGGCCCGGTTGGCCAGCCGCAGCTCCGCGGAGACGGCGCCGGTGGCGGGGTTGTAGACGGGCTTGGTGTCGGTCCCGGTGCCTGCTGCCTCGGCGCCGTTGATGAAGTGGCTAATGCTGGTGACGGTCATTACTGCTCCTGTAGTAAGTGGTGTTGCACGCCGTGAACCTGTTCGACGTTCCGCGGGAGTCCTGCGGCGAGGGATTCATGGATGGCGAGCCGGACGGCCAGGTTCTGCTCAGTGAGTTCCCGGTGGACCACCTCGTGCACCGAGCTACGGGTCCAGACGCTGAACCTTTCGATTTCGACCTTGAATGGGTCTTCGGTGACATCGAAGGCCTCGGTGCTGCCGTCCCTGAGCGAAACTGTCACCCGTGCCGGCTCTCCGGGGTTCGGGTCGAACGCCTTGTCGAGCGTGATGTTTCCCTTGGTGCCGATGATCTGGAACGTGTTTGTTCGGGGTCCTTCGAAGCCGCAGTCCAAGGTGCCAAGGACGCCGTCGTAATCCAGGATCGCTGCGACTGTGGTCTCAACTGGGTCCGTGGGGCTGGTTCCTTTGGCGTAGACGCTGACTGGGAGCCGGCCCATGACCATGTTCATGATGTCCACGGCATAGCATCCGACGTCGTTGACGGCACCGCCCTCAAGGCCCGTCTGCAGACGGACCTCTCCCGGGCTGCGGTCCATGACAAAGTGGAACCGCGCGTGCATGGAGACGATCTGGCCGATCCGGCCGGCGTCGATGAACTCACGGACTTTCTGGTGCTGCGGATGGAAGCGATACATGAAGGCTTCCATCAGGGTCACGCCGTTCCGATCACAGGCGTCCACGACGCGGGCGTAATCTTCAAGGCTTCCGACCAGCGGCTTCTCGCAGAGTATGTCCTTTCCCGCCTCGGCCGCTGCGATGATCCATTCAGCGTGCAGACCGTTGGGGAAGGGTAGATACACGGCCTCGATGTTCGGGTCGGCGATGAGCTCTTCGTGCGACTCGTACACGGCCGGGATGCCAAACCGTGAGGCGACCTCCGCCGCGCGTCCGTTCGGACTGCTGATCGCGGAGGCGACAGCATTACGGGTCTTCTTCATCGCCGGCAGGAAACGGTCCTGGGCGATGCGGGCGGTGGTGAGAACGCCCCAGCGCACTGCGCTCATGTGGCCAGCCCGGCTTCCAGCTCCCGGAGGAATGCCACGGACTGCCGGACATCCCGGACCGGCCCGTCGTCGGCAGGTTCGGATTCCAGGATGGTGTCCTGTTCCATCGTGAACCAGCCGCCATACCCGGCCGCGAGGAGGTCCCGGACGATGCCGGCGATCCCGACGTCGCCTTGTCCCAACGGGACGTACATTCCGGTCTTGACCCCGTCGGTGTAGGAGATTTCATTGTTCTGGACCCGCTCGGCGACGGCCTTGCGCACATCTTTCAGATGGGTGTGACCGATGCGCGAGGCATAGTCCCGGACGAGCGGTCCGGGGTCCGTGCCGCCGATCAGGAGATGCCCGGTGTCCAGGCACAGGTTCGCGGCGGTGTCGTTCAGGACGCGGTTGACGTCTGACGTCGTTTCGATCATGGTGCCTACGTGGGGGTGCACGACGGCCTGGATGCCCCTGTCAGCTGCCGCCTTGACGATGGCGTCGAGGTTCCGGCCGAACCGGTTCCAGCCCTCGGCATCGAGCTCGTGGCGCTGGTCATAGCCGGCGACACCGGTTTCGGCGGCCAGGACCATGATGCTCGCGCCCGCCGCCTGGTAGGCGTCCAGTTCCGCTGAGACCGCCTGCAGCGGGTTCTTGGCGGCATCGTGCAGGATGACGGGGAAGAATCCTCCGATGGCCTGCAGGTAGTGCCGCTTGAGGACTTCCGCGCGTTCGGTTGCCTGTTCGGGCAGGAAGCCTGCGGGGCCGAATTCCGTCGCAGTGATACCCAGGGCAGTCATCTCGGACAGTACGCGGTCTGCCTCCAGTTGGTAGCCCCATCCGGGGACTTCGCACACGCCCCAGGAAATGGGGGCGGCGGCAAGGCGGCTGGTGATGGTGCTCAATCTGATCCTCCGTATACGTTTTGATCCCAGTCAATGACCGAGCCGGTGACGACTCCGCTCCTGTCGGAGAGGAGAAAGACTACAAATTCGGCGATCTCGTCCACTTGTCCGAGCTTGCCCATCGGCACCGAGGCGTTGGCTTTTTCCAGCCAGTCGTCTCCTGCGCCGTGAAATTTCCTTTGGGTCTCGGCTTCGCCGTCGGTGGCGGTCCAGCCGATGTCCAGGCCGTTGATGCGGATCTTGTCCCAGCGGTGGGCGTGTGCGGCGTTCCGGGTTGCCCCGGCCAGCCCGGCCTTCGCCGCGACGTAGGGCGCCAGGTAGGGCTGGCCGCCAAGTTCGGCGATGGAGATGACGTTCACGATGCTGCCTGGAGCACCGCGTTCCCGGAGGTGCCTGATCGTTTCGGCCATGATGAAGAACGGTGACTTCAGGTTGACGGCGATGTGTGCGTCGAAGAGTTCCGGGGTGGTGTCCAGCATGGTTCCGCGGGTGGTCAGGCCGGCAGCATTTACGGCGCAGTCGATCCTCCCGAACGCGGCGATGGTTGCCAGTACCGAGGCCCTCGCCTGTTCCACGTCGGCCAGGTCGGTTTTGATGAAGCGGGCATCGACGCCGGACTCCGTCAGCTCGGCGGCCAGCTTTTCGCCCGAGTCGGCGTTGCGCCCGGTGACGGCGACGCCGGCCGCGCCTTCGGCTGCCGCCCGGCGGGCAATCCCGGCACCCAGGCCCTGGGTGCCGCCGCTGACAAGGAGGACCCTGTCTTTAAGGAGTGGACCGTTCATTGGCTACTCCGCTCCGATTTTGACGGCGCGGCCGGACCTGGCGGATTCTTCGGCGGCGTTGGCCAGGATGAGCGCCATCACCCCGTCGTCGAATCCCGGGCTGCAGGCGGTTCCTTGGCGGATGGACTGCACGAAGCTGTCCAGTTCGCTGCGGTAGGCCTGGGCGTAGCGTTCCAGGAAAAACGGCAGGTAGGCATCGGATTCTTCGGTGCCCGTGGCGCCGTACTTGCGCACGGTGGTCGGGGTCATGTTGCCGGCGGTCAGCAGGCCCTCGCTGCCGAATGCTTCCAGCCGTTGGTCGTGGCCATAGGCGCTGTGGCGGGAATTGGTGATCGTGACGAGCTCACCTCCCCGTCCGCGCAGGGTGATGACCACCGAGTCGAAGTCGCCGGCTTCTTCGATGTAGTCGCAGAAAAGGTTCGAACCTGTGGCCGAGACTTCGATGATGTCCGGGACGAAGAACCGGGCCATGTCGAGGTCGTGGATGCTCTGGTCCCGGAAGATCCCGCCGGATGTGGCGATATAGTCCTTGGGCGCGGGGGCGGGGTCCCGGCTGATGATGGTCAGCTGCTCCAGGCGTCCGATTTCGCCGGCCTCAACCCGTGCGCGGACGGAGGCGAAGTTCGGGTCGAAGCGCCGGTTGAAACCGAGCATGAGCGGGGTCTTGGTGCCGCGGATCTGGTCGCGGCACACGCGGACGCGGTCAATGTCCAGATCGATGGGCTTTTCGCACAGGGCGGCGACGCCGGCGGCGACTGCCCTGGAGATCAGGTCGACGTGGGTGCTCGTCGGCGAACCGATAATGATGGCGTCCAGGTCCTGGTTGGCGAAGACCTCGTCAGCGGTTTCGACGGCCTGCGCCCCGGTCGCGGCGGCGAGGGCCTGTGCGCCCTTGAGGAACGGGTCGGCGATCCAGGCCAGTTCCAGGTCGGGGTGGGCGGCGATGTTCCGGGCGTGGACCTGGCCGATGCGGCCGGATCCGAAGAGTGCAACCTTGAGGGGGCGGTCAGCGGACATGCGTAATGGTCCTTTCTAGTTCTCCACAGGCGGATTCGGCTGCGGTTGGTTGCGGGTGAGGGAGTGTCATGGTGCGGCCACCGCCGCGGGGGTGCGGCCGGCCAGGACGTCGACGGCGCCCTTGGCGGCGTCGCGGACGGTGTGAACCATTCCCTGGCGGGTAAACCCCATCAGGTGCGGCGTGAGGACGACGTTCTGGTGGTCAAAGACGGGGTGGTGTGCCGGCGGTTCGGGATCATAGACGTCCAGCCCGAGACCAGCCAGCTGACCGGTGAGAAGGGCGTCGTGCGCCGCGTCCAGGTCAACGAGCCCACCCCGGCTGCAATTGATGAGGATGGCCCCGGCCGGCATCAGTGCGATGCGCTCGGCGTTAATGAGGTTGTGGTTTTCCTGCGTCAGCGGCACGTGCAGGGTGACGAAATCGCTCCGGCGCAGCAGTTCCTCCACCGCGTCGCAGCGGATGCCGGCCGGGACGTCGGCGAACGGGTCGAAGGCCAGGACATTGAGGTCAAAGGCCTCGGCAATTCGGGCTACGCGGCGTCCGATACGGCCGTATCCGATGATGCCGAGGGTGAACCCCTCGAGGTCGCCGACGTGCACGGAGGACCTCTCCTCCCAGCGGCCGTCCCTCACCACCGAGGTCAGGGTCGACAGCTTCTTCACGAGTGACAGTAGGTGGGCGAAGACCCCTTCGGCGACGGATGCGGTGTTGCTTCCGGGGGTGATCACGACGGGGATGCCGCGGCGGTTGGCCTCCGCGACATCGACAAGGTCGGTGCCGACGCCGGTCCTGGCAATCACCCTCAGGGCCGGCATGCGGTCAAGGAGTTCACGGTCCACCCGGTAGGCCGCGCGGACGATTGCGGCATCGGCCCGGGCGAGATCTTCCTCCGTGGGGTTATGAATCATTTGTTGGTGTGGTGCCAGCACCGGTTCGACCAGTCCGGCCTCCACGTCGCCGAGAGCTACGACTATTTGGGGTGCGGTTATTGAAGCCATCGTCATCCTTGAAGATGTGAGGGTGCATCCCGGCCAGGCCATGAAGGCCCGCGGGGTGACTATATGAATGGGGTGTGGGTCAGAGGCCGAGCAGGCTGGACTTGCGGATGACCAGTTCCGGGACGATGGGCTGGTGGACGAAGCCTCCGCCAAAGTCGTGGTCCTGGATGCGGTGCAGGAGCGTTTTCGCCCCGGCAACGCCGATCGTCGAGCTGTCAGGATCTACGGTGGTGAGCCCGAGCCGGGGCATGGCGCCGAGGGAGATGTTGTCGTACCCGGTGATCGCGACCTGGAGTCCGCGTTCATCGGCTGCGGTCATCGCGCCCAGGGCAGCCAGATCGTTGATGCAGGCCAGGGCGGTGGGCCGCAGCCGGCCGGACGCGCCGAGCGCCCGCTGGGCCGCAACGTACCCGGATTCCTGGGAGAAGTCCGCATCGACAACGTGGATGTTCCGTCCCAGCCCGTGGTTTTCCATCGCGGCGGCGTAGCCGCTGACACGCGCCGCCCCGACCGAACCGCCGAGCCCGCCCAGATGTGCGATGCGTTCGTGGCCCAGACCGACGAGATGGTCCACGACCATGGAGATGCCGCGGGCGTCGTCGCTTCGGACGACGTCGGCTGTGTCGATGTAGTCCGGGCCTCCACCGGCGAACACGACGGCTCCTCCCGAGACAACGCGGCTGAACGGCGCTTTGTCCGGAACGGTTCCAATCACGAGGAGCCCGGCGACCCGCAGGTCGCGGAATGCCTGGAGGATGGACAGGTCCACTCCCCCGCCAGATGCCGCCGACGCCGTGACCGCGCTGAAGAGCACGGTGTGGCCGGCCTCTTCCAGTACCGGCCGTGCGGCGTCGACGACGTCAAAGGCCCAAGGATTGTGCAGGTCGCTGACCAGCACGCCGATGGTCCCGTTGCTGCGGGTTGCGAGCGACCTGGCGGCCGTATTGAGCTCGTAGCCGAGCTCCTCGACAACTTCCAGCACCCGCTGGCGGCGTTCGGCGCTGACCCGGGGAGAGTCACGCAGGACGAGTGAAACCAAGGACTTTGATACGCCGGCGCGTTCGGCCACGTCCAAGATCGTTGGCCGCCGGGCGGATGCAGTTGCCATGGTTAGGCCCGCGCCGCAGTTGTGCCGTGGATTTCCTCGATCTTCTGCCACTGACCTGACAATGAGGAAGCCTCGGCGGCGCTGACGATCGCGGCCGCGGAGGCAGCATCATGGATGTTCGAGTTTTCCTGGGCGCCTCCTGCGACGGCGACGAGGAACTTCTTCGCTTCGATGACCTTCAAGTCATCGAAGCCCATGCTGTTGCCGGGTCCGGGCTGGAAGTGGGCGTAGTCGCCGTGGCGGGGGCTGGCGTTCACGGTGGTGTAGCCCTGTTCGTCGTTGCTGCGTCCCAGGCAGACCTTGAGCTCGTTCATGCGTTCAAAGTCCCATTTGAGCGAACCTTCGGTTCCGTAGACTTCGATCTGGTAGCCGCATTCGGGGCCCACGGCGACGCGGGAGGACTCGATGGTGCCGACGGCTCCTGCGCCGCGGGCGGACGGGCCGAAGCGGACCAGCGCGGCTGCGTAGTCCTCATTTTCAACCTCTCCCATTTCCCCGTTTTCGATCACTGCGAAGTGCGTTGCCGAGCCCATGGCGAGCTTTGGCCGCTGCGTGTAGACGGTGCTGGTGAGCGCAGTGACCTCGGCGATGGGTCCGACTACATATTGGCACAGGTCGGTGGCGTGGCTGAACAGATCGGCCAGCACGCCGGTGCCGGCAAGTTTCCGGTCGAACCGCCAGGACAGGGCACCGTTGGGCTCGGAGGCGTACCCGGAGAAGAACACGGCCCGGACGTTGGTCACCCGCCCCAGGCGCCCGGCGGCGATGAGCTCGCGTGCGTGCTCGACGGCGGGGGCGTGCCGGTAGTTGTAACCGATGGAGGTCAGCACTCCGGCCTCCACTGCCGCTTCCTGCACGGCGGCTGTTTCTTCGTAGCCGCGGCCGACCGGCTTTTCGATCCAGAAGTGCTTTCCGGCTTTGGCGGCCGCGATGCCGATCTCTGCGTGGAGGAAGTTGGGTGCGCAGATGGAGACGACGTCCACGTCGGGGTGGTTGAGGACATCGTGGTAGTCGGCGGTTCCCTCGGCGTAGCCGAGAACGTCGCGGGCGAACTGGACCCGGCTGGGTTCGGTGTCGGCGGCGATGACGAGCTTGGTCTTCAGGCCGAGTTCGGGATAGACGTACGGTACGGCTTGGTAGGCGCGCGAGTGGAGCTTTCCCATCCATCCGACGCTGATGAGGCCGACGCCGATGGTGCGAGATTCTAGGCTCACGTTCTTGCCTTTCTTGTTGTATTGGTCAGTTGCGGGCGGTTGCGAAGGCGTCACGGAACGCCGCCGCCATGATCGTCGAGTCGGAGCCGATGGCCACGAACCGGAAGCCCTGCCGGACGTACTTGGCAGCTCCCGGGCCGTCCACGGCCAGGATGCCCGCCGCCTTGTTGTGCAGCTGGGCCGCGGAGACGACGCGCTGCAGGGCTTCCTGGAAGACGTTGCTGTCCAGCTGCAGCGGGACGCCGAGCGCGTAGGACAGATCCAGCGGCCCGACGAAGACGACGTCGACGCCGTCCTGGGCGGCGATGTCTTCGACAGACTTCAGCGCTTCAAGGGTTTCGATCTGGATGATTCCGAGGGTTTCCTGGCCGGGTTCAGTGAGGGTCCGGCGGTCCATGCCCCAGCGGCAGGCCCGGTTGTACGTGGCCACGCCGCGGTCTCCCTGGGGCGGGTACAGCATGTGCCGGACCGACTGTGCGGCCTGGTCGATCGTGTTCAACCGGGGAACCATGATCCCGGCGGCCCCCTGGTCCAGGACGCGGCCGATGCGGATACGGTCTCCTGATTCGACCCGGACGATGGTCGGGACGCCGTAGCTGCCGGCGGCAACGACGCCGTCGCGGACCGCATCTTCACCTCCGGAGCCGTGTTCGAGGTCGATCAGCACCCAGTCGGCGCCTGCCGCCGCACAGACTTCGGCGGCGGTGGCCGATGACATCCCTACGAAGGTCCCGATGGTGACTTCACCGTCCGCGAGGCGCCGGCGCAGCTGTCCGGAATCCAGTGGTCCGGCACTCAGCGGTCGGGGGCTCATCCGAACCACCGCTGGCGGCCGCGTGCCTGCTCGTAGTCGGCGCGGAGGGTGCGGACCCATTCCTGTCCGGATACTTCCGCGGGAGCCACATCCCACCAGACGTCGCCGCCGGGCAGGTCCACGTGCGGCACCGTGGGGACAACGATCACGACGGGGCCTTGGGTGTCCCGGGTCGACGTCAGTGCCTCGCGGACCTCGGCGGCCGTGGTGGCCCTGAGAGCCAGGGCACCCAGGCCTTCGGCGATCTGGCGGAGGTCCACCTTGAGGTAGTCCCCGTCCAGCCGGGCCTTCGGCGCGTCGGCGGCTGCGACGCTGCCTCCGGTGGTGCGGTAGCGGAACTCGTTGCCGAATTCCTTGCCGGTGCGGTTCATCTGCAGCCGGTGGATGACCTGGTAGCCGTGGTTTTCGGAGACGATGACCGTGACGTTGAGCCCTTCCTGCGCCGCGGTAAGGATCTCCGTGGGTGCCATCAGGAAGGTGCCGTCGCCGATGAAGGTGACCACGCGGTTGTCGTTGTTCCCTTCCGCCAGGCGGACGCCCATGCCGGCGGCGATTTCGTAGCCCATGCAGGAGAAGCCGAACTCCAAGTGGCAGTGCCGGTTCCCGGTCGCGTCCCACACCTTCTGCAGGTCGCCCGGCGGGCCGCCCGCCGCGGCGATCACGGTGTCCCCGGAACGGGCGTGTTCCTGCATCAGGCCGATCAGTTGCGGCTGGGTGAGGACCGCTTCGGTGACCGGTGCGTGCGGGTGGTCCGCGGGATTGTAGGCGGTGTCTGCGTCCAGCCATTGTGTCCGGATGGGTGCCCAGCGGGCTTTCTCTGCCTGGACGGTGTCCTGCCAGGACTCGGCAGTGCTGTGGCCTTCCAGCGCCTGGGCCAGGGCTTCGAGTCCCAGCCGGGCATCGGCAAGAATTCCGGTGGCACCCTGCTTGCGGGTGTCGGCGTCGACGACGTTCAGTGCCGCGAACTTGACGCCGTCGTGCTCGAAGATCGACTGTGAGCCGGTGGCGAAGTCGGTGAGGCGGGTTCCCACGCTGAGGACCAGGTCGGCCTGTTTGACCAGGGCGTTGGACGCGAAGTTGCCTTCGAGCCCGACACCGCCTACCTGCCACCATTCGTCCTTCGTGACGGCACCCTTTCCGCCGAAGGTTTCCACAACCGGAATACCGACCTGGCCGGCCAGGTGCTCAAGGGCCGCGTGGGCATCCGAGTAGTGGATGCCGCCGCCGGCGATGATCACGGGCCGTCGTGCAGCCCTGATCAGCCCGGCGACCTCCTCGATTTCGGCCGGGTCCGGCAGCGGGCGCCGGATCTTCCAGTCCCGGGGGGCGAAGAATTCGGCCGGGAAGTCGTAGGCGTGGGATTGCACGTCCTGGGGCAGGGACAGGACGACGGCGCCGGTGTCCGTGGGGCTGGTCAGCACGCGCATGGCCTGCGGCAGTGCGGTCAGGAGCTGCTCGGGTCGGGTGATGCGGTCAAAGAAGCGCGAGACGGGACGGAAGGCGTCGTTGACGGTGGCGTCCGCTTCGGTCGGGTGCTCGAGCTGCTGGAGGACCGGGCCCTGATGGCGGGTGGCATACGTGTCTCCGGGCAGGAGCAGGAGAGGGACCCGGTTGACGGTGGCCAGTCCCGCCGCCGTGACCAGGTTCAGGGCACCTGGGCCGATGGAGGCGGTCACGGCCAGGACGGCCTGGCGGCGGCTGGCCTTGGCGTAGGCGGTCGAAATGTGCGCCATGTATTGTTCGTGGCGGCCCTGGATGAAGGGCATGTCATCGGCCAGTTCGTCGAAGGCTTGGCCGAGGCCGGCGACGTTGCCGTGCCCGAAGATTCCCAGGGCTGCGGGGACGAGGCGCCGCCTGACGCCGTCGGCGACGGAGTATTGGACGGACAGGTATTTGACGACCGCCTGGGCGGTGGTGAGCCGGATGGTCTGTGAGTTAGTGGTCATTGCCTTATTCCAGAAGTCGAGGGGTTACCAGGGGCGTCCGTGCAGAATGACCGTTTTTTCTTCGGTCATTTCCTGCACTGCGGAGCGGACACCTTCCTTGCCGACGCCGCTGCCCTTGAGTCCTCCGTAGGGCATGAGGTCGGCACGCCACAGGGGCGTCCAGTTGATGTGGATGTTGCCGGCGTCGATCTGCCGCATTGCCTGGATGCTGCCGGCGATATCGCTGGTGAAGATTCCGGCGCCGAGGCCGTAGTCGTTGTCATTGGCCAGGGCGATGGCTGAATCGAGGTCGGATGCCGAGGTAACGGCCACGGCGGGTCCGAAGAGTTCGTTGCGGCTCAGCGGAGAGCGCGGATCGACGCCTGCGACGACGGCCGGGGTGACAACGGCTCCCTGGCGGTCTCCGCCGGTGAGCACTTTGGCGCCGGAGTACCGTGCTTCGTTGATCGAGGCGTGGACGCGGGTCGCTTCCTCTTCCGAGATCAGTGACCCGAGCCGGGTCTCGGCTTCGCGCGGGTTGCCGATCGCGATGGCTTCCACCTTGGGCACGAGGGCGTCGAGGAAGTCTGCTTCGACCCGGCGGTCAACGATGACCCGCTGGACCGAGATGCAGACCTGGCCGGCATTGATGAATCCGCCGGCTGCGACGGCGCTGGCAGCAAGTTCGATGTCGGCGTCCGGGAGGATGATCACCGGGCAGGAGGCGCCAAGCTCCAGGGACAGTTTCTTGACGCCGGCGATCGAGCTGATCCGGGTGCCGGTGGCGGTGGACCCGGTGAAGGAGACTTTCCGTACCCGCGGGTCAGTAACGAGCACATCGCCCAGGGTGCTGCCCGGACCGGTCAGGACGGACAGCACCTCCGGCGGGAGGCCTGCGTCGACGAAGCACTGAGCCAGCTTCAGTGCGGTCAGCGGGGTCGCCCGGGCCGGCTTCAGCACGACGGCGTTTCCGGCGGCGAGAGCCGGCGCGATCTTGTGCAGAACCAGCAGCGCGGGGTAGTTGAATGGGGTGATGGCTACGACGATGCCCACGGGCTGCCGGAGCGTGAAACCGATCTTGTCCAGGCCGGTGCCGCCGTTGGCATCCAGGGGAAGGGTGGAGCCGTAGAGCTGGCTTCCCTCGTAGGCGGCCAGGCGGATGATGTTCCCCGACCTGCTGGCTTCTCCCCGGGCCTCCGTGATCGGCTTCCCGGTTTCGGCACTGATGGTCTGGGCAATGTCCTCGGCACGTTCGTCGGCCAGGGCGGCTGCGCGCAGGAGGATGTCCACCCTCACGTGTGCCGGCGTGGACCTCTGCAGGTGGGCGCCGATCTCGGCACGGTCGAGGGCGGCCTGGGCGTCCTGGACCGTGGCGACCGGAACCGTGTCAATGACCCGGCCGTCGAAGGGCGACCGGACTTCCTCGGTCCTGCCGTCGGCGGCGCCGCGCCAGGTTCCGGCGATTAGCATTTGCATGGTTGCTCCATCTGGGTGGAAGAGCGGCCCTCCCGATTCCCGCGGGAATTGGGTCGACCGTTCCGATTTCGAATTTGATCTGTCTACTTCGGCGCTGCGCCGGAGCCGGAGGGAAGTGCGGGCTGACGCAGTCAGTGTCTGCCGATGCTCTGGCGTTCTGAATCGACGTCGGCGACCTCTGCCTGGACTTCTTTGACGATGTCGCCGTGGCCGCCGAGTTGTTCGAGTTCGTGGGCGAGTTCGGCGAGTTCGGCGCCGCCGGCCATTTGGGCGGTGAGTTCGTCGAGGGTGATGTCTTTTTTGTCGTAGTAGCCGATTGATTTGCCGCGTTTGAGCAGCAGGAACCGGTCCCCGACGGGGAAGGCGTGGTGCGGGTTGTGGGTGATGAAGATGACCCCGAGGCCGCGGTCGCGGGCCTGCAGGATGTAGCGGAGCACGACGCCGGACTGCTTCACGCCCAGGGCCGCGGTGGGCTCGTCCAGGATCAGGACCTTCGCGCCGAAGTACACGGCCCGGGCGATCGCGACGCACTGGCGTTCACCGCCGGAGAGCTGGCCGATGGGCTGTTCGACGTCGCGCAGGTCGATGCCCATCGCGGCGAGTTCGGCGAGCGTGATGTCCTTCATCTTCTCGACGTCCATGCTCTTGAACGGGCCGAACCCGCTCGTCAGTTC
>NZ_JIBJ01000020.1:0-58745 GCF_000620385.1 Arthrobacter sp. 9MFCol3.1 | reverse complement strand
GGCCTGACCTGCGACCCGATCGGCGGGCTCGTGCAGGTCCCGTGCATCGAACGCAACGCGATCGCCGCCGCCAAGGCCATCAACGCCGCCAAGATGGCGCTCTGGGGCGACGGCACACACCGGGTCTCCCTGGACGAGGTCATCGTCACCATGCGCGAAACCGGCAAGGACATGAGCTCCAAATACAAGGAAACCGCAATGGGCGGCCTCGCCGTCAACGTCGTGGAGTGCTGACCTCAGCCGACGGCAGGCGCCGCGGATTGTCGTGCAGGTCCATGGCTTCATGGATCTGCAGGGCAAACCACAGTTGCGCCAGCGTGGAGGTTTCGGTCATATCAAGGCCTGTCAGCTCACTGATCTTTCGGATGCGATAGATGATGGTCTGCCGATGCGCGAACAGGGCGGCCGCCGTCTTCTGCCAGGACCGTTGCGTGTCGAGGAACGTCTTGAGCGTGACGATCAGGTCCCCGTTTTCCCGCTGTTCGTACTCGAAAATGGGTCCGAGGAGCCGCTGGACCAGGGCGTTGCCTTCCTCAAAGCTGGTGAGCCCGAGCCACGAAGGTCCCTCGGCATAGCGGACCAACCGCTCGCCGGTGCTTGATGCGGTCCCAAGTGCCCACATTGATTCCTGAAGTGCTCTCTGCACACCAGCGGCCGTGGAAGGCCGGCTGATCCCGATCCTGACGTCCAAGGGAACTGTGTGTCGCAGCAGATCATCGGTGCAGTCTGTTGCGACGGCCAAATGGATTGTGTCGAATCTGCGCTGGCACGCCGTCGGGTAGCCGTGTCGCCAGAGATCAACGTGGATCCCTGCCAGGCGCTCACCGTCGTCGCTGGACATAGAGATGATGAGGAATTCCCGTGACGGAATTCCGAACTCAGGCAGGCGGCTTTCAATGTCGGCTATGCCCAGGCGCCCGTCAAAGGCCTGCAAAAGGAACTCCGCACCCAGCCGGCGCTGGTTCTCGAGGGACAGCACCGTCCGCGACAGCTCGAGTCCCAGGACTGTGGCCGCATGGAGCAGTACTACCGCGTCCGGGAGCGGTTCGGATTTCGGCAGCACCACCAGAAGCGCATTGGCGTGAGTCGGAATATCCATCATCAGAAGGTGGCCTTCCCCCAAGCGATGCCACTGGAACTTCTTGCTTGCCACCGGTGACTTGCTGGTCAGCGGTTCAAGCTGCCGTTTGAGGCCCGGCGGCAGCGGCTGGCCTCCGGGGTGCCAGGCGTGCAGGCACCGTCGATCAATGACGAAGAGGCTGGCGTCGAGTTCAGCTTCGATACCCAGGATCAGTCCCAGCCAGTTGTCCTCAGACGGACCCGCCAGCCGCAGCAGGTCATAAATACGGGCCGTCTGGCGCAGCCTGCGGGACTCCTCAAGCAACGAAGACTCAGCGACCGAACGTGCGATGGCGATGAACGGAAGCGGGTAGGGGATGCTGATGACCGGCAACGGCAAGCGGTCACAGGCTTCGAGGAACTCGGGACAGAGTTCAGGGGCATGCATCTGCTCGCCGATCGCCAGGGCACTCGCACCTGCGTTGACCAGTGCCTCGGCAAGCTCAACCTGCCCCTCGGGATCGGCCGGAATGGAGAGCCCGTTAGTCATCATGAGCTCGCCGCCGGTGACCCATTCCCACAGGCGCGGGAGGTCGGAGGTGTGGGCCCAGGTGACCCGGTTGCCCAGGCCGGCGGAGCCCGCCAGAAGGCTCAGTCCCAGCTGGGGTTCGGCAAGCAGTTCGGCCACGGTGATCGCCATGCGCGGTTCCTGTTCATGAGTCCGGAGGCCGTCCCCAGGCCGCTTATACATATGTATAAGCCTCTCGGCTGTTTGTAGTCAATCGGCGGATATACCGCGTGACGCCGATCACTAATAGTTAAGGCATAGACCTCAACCGGCGCAGGAAGAAATTGCCAGGCCGACTGAAACCACAGCAACCGGAGGACCCCAGTCATGACCACGCACAAGCCAATCGGCCCCGTCGACGCAACAAAAGTTCCCCGCTACGCGGGCCTGGGCACCTTTGCCCGGCTTCCTCAGATTGACCGCGTCCCGGACTATGACATTGCGATCGTTGGTGTCCCGTTCGACGGCGGTACCTCCTACCGCCCCGGCGCCCGCTTCGGTCCGGCTGCTGTCCGTGAAGCGTCGCGGCTCCTGCGCCCCGGCTACCATCCGGAGCTCGACGTCGAGCCCGTCTACGAAACCCAGGTTGTGGACGCCGGCGACATCGCCTGCACCCCCTACGACATCGCCCGCGCAGTCCGCGAGATCGAGGAGCAGGCCCTCCCGCTCCTTGGCGACGCAGGCTCTGGCAAGAGGCTCATCTCCATCGGCGGCGACCACACCATCGCGCTCCCGATGCTGCGGGCCTTGAACAAGGTCCACGGCCCCGTGGCCCTGCTCCACTTCGACGCACACCTGGATACCTGGGACACCTATTTCGACCAGCCGGTCACGCACGGAACCATCTTCCGCCGGGCCTTCGAGGAAGGCCTCCTGGTCGAAGACAAGTCGATGCACGTCGGCATCCGGGGCCCGGTTTACGACCGCAACGATTTCCTTCGCGACCACCAGTTCGGCTTCCAGATCATCCGCTGCTCGGACCTGGACGTCATCGGGGTTCCGGCCGCGATCCAGCGGGTCAAGGAGCGGCTGGGTGACACCCCCGTCTATGTCTCCATCGACATCGACGTCCTGGATCCGGCCTACGCCCCGGGTACCGGCACTCCGGAAATGGGCGGGCTCCACTCCCGCGAACTGCTGGCGCTGCTCCGCGGACTGAATGGCATCAACATCGTGGGCGCCGACGTCGTCGAGGTCGCTCCGGCCTATGACCACGCAGACATCACCACAGTCGCCGCGGCGACGCTCGTCTTTGACCTCCTCGCACTGATGGTGAACCGCAGCAAGGCCACCGCCAACGTCACCGAGGAGCTGCAAGCGGCCACCGTCTGAACCACAACTGCTGGGCTCTCGCACCTGATTTGTACATATGTATGAACAGGTCTACGGCAACTATTCAATCGCCGGATTACCACTGTGACAAAAGTCACGAATGATTGATACATCAGATCCCGTGCTCGACGAAGCGCCGGGACAGAACAAAGAGGTTCCCATGAACTCCAGGAACGCATCATGAACGCTCGACCCACCCACGCCGTCACAGCCGAAGTGCCCCGGCTCGAGGACAAGACCATTCAACCCATCCCGGCCCACGAACGCCACGGAAAAGCACGGGACCTCTTCACCATCTGGTTCGGTTCCAACATCATGATCATGACAATCGTGACCGGGGGACTCGCAACGACGGTGTTCGGGCTCAGCTTTGTGCCGGCAATCGTCGGAATCATCATTGGGAACCTCGTCGGTGGCATCTTCATGGCACTGCATTCGGCCCAGGGCCCGCAGCTGGGCGTGGCGCAGATGATTCAGACCCGCGGCCAGTTCGGTTCGTACGGGGCGCTGCTGATCGTGGTCATCGTGGTGATCATGTACGTCGGTTTCTTCGCGGCGAACCTCGTCTTTGGCGGCCAAGCACTGGCCGCCGTCACCCCGGGCATCAGCGTTGATGCGGGCATCATTGTCATTGGCGTCGTGAGCGTCGTGGCTACCATCTTCGGCTACCGGCTCATCCACGCCTATGCACGCTTCTTGAGCGTCGTGGCCGGTCTGGCGCTGGTGCTGGCCTTCGTCTGGATCCTGGCGGTCTACGGATTGCCGGCCAGCTTCCTGGAGCAGGGAAACTTCAACTGGGTCGGCTTCATGGCCACCATCTCGGTCTCCGCGCTCTGGCAGCTCGCCTACGCTCCCTACGTCTCTGACTACTCCCGCTACATGCCCCAGGGCACCGGCTCGGCCCCGGCGTTCTGGGCCTCCTACTCAGGCTGCGTCTTGGGAACACTCTTCCCGATGGTCTTGGGAGCCCTGGTGGGAACGCTCGCACTGGCACTGATCAACGATGGCAGCAGCGTCGAAATAGTCGGGAGCCTGGGAGCCATGCTCGGGCCATGGACCATGGTGATCATCGGAATCTTCTGCCTCGGCGTTGCGGCGTCGAACGCGATGAACCTCTACTGCGGGGTCCTGTGCACCCTCACCATTGGGCAGACGTTCAGGCCGGCCTGGTTGCCCCACGCCAAGACGCGGACCATAGCGGCGATCCTCATCTTCACCCTCGCCCTCTTGATCGCGCTGTTCGCCCGCGACAATTTCATCTTCTTCTACACGAACTTCCTCTCCTTCCTGATGTACGTTCTGGTTCCCTGGACGGCCATCAACCTGGTCGACTACTACCTCCTGCGGCACGGCGAATACCGGGTTGAAGACTTCTTCAAGCGCGACGGCGGGGTTTACGGAAGGTTCAACTGGGTTGCGATCGGAGCCTATGTTGCCGGCGCACTGATCCAGGTTCCGTTCTCGGCCACGGCGATGTTCACAGGACCCGCTGCCGCAGCGATGAACGGCGTGGACCTCTCCTGGATTGTCGGCCTGGTGGTTGTTGCACCTCTGTACTACTTCGCGGCACGTGTGTTCCGGAAAACGCCGGAAGCCGCCCCCTTTCAGTCTCCCGCATTCGCAACTGACCTGATTGAGGCGGAGCGGGCGTAACGCCCGCTCCGCGCATCCCGGGCACGTACCGGCCACCCCCAACACCAAACTCCCGGCGCCGCGATCGGCGCAGAAACAAAGGCGAAAAATCATGACACTCACTGACCTCGAGCGGTTCACAGTCCGACGCTCTGCAGCGGAGCTAAGCAGCACCAGTTTCTTGTCACCCGTTTTGCCTCCGACGGGGCACTTCATCGGTGGATCGTTTGTCCCCGGTTCCGCGACCCGGCTGATCGACGTCGTGGACCCCACCACGGAACAGGTCATCGCGTCGGTTCAGGCCGGCACGGCCGCGGATGTGGACGCCGCGGTTGAAGCAGCCGTGGCGGCACAAAAGTCCTGGGGCACCACGACACCGAAGGAACGCTCCGAGGTGCTCTCCCTGATCGCCAACATCATTGAAGCCAACCGTGAAGCCTTCGAAATCATCGAGTCCGCCAACACCGGTAAACCGCGAACCGTCGCGGAGGACGATGTCTCCAGCACCATCGACACCTTCCGATTCATGGCCGGTGCCTCCCGCACACTGACCTCCATGGCAGGCGGCGACTACGCCACCGGACACACCTCGGTCATCCTGAGGGAACCCGTCGGCGTCGTCGGCGTCATCACCCCTTGGAACTACCCGCTGCTGATGGCTGCCTGGAAGATCGCGCCCATCCTCGCCGCCGGAAACAGCATCGTCCTCAAGCCCTCGGAACAGACGCCGCTCTCGACGCTGAAGCTGGCAGAGCTTGTCGCCGGACACATCCCCGATGGAATCCTCAACGTCGTGACAGGAAAAGGCCGAACCGTCGGGCAGCGGCTCTCCGAACACCCTGATGTGGCGCTTATTGCGTTGACGGGGAGCGTCGTCAGCGGACAGGCCGTGGCGGAGACCGCGGCCAGGTCTGTCAAGCGCGTCCATCTGGAACTCGGCGGCAAGGCCCCGGTTGTCGTCTTCCCCGACGCCGACCTCCGCGCGGCCGCCGCCGGCGTGCGAAACGCCGGCTTCTGGAATGCCGGCCAGGACTGCGGCGCCGCCTGCCGGGTGCTCGTGCACGAGTCCGTGGCCGAGGAGTTCACCGAACACCTGGTACGCGAAGTCAGCACGCTCGTCGTCGGCGCTCCGGGCGCAGGGGAGGACGTGGAAATCGGTCCCATGATTTCGCGCCCGCACTTCGAGCGCGTGAAGGAAGCCCTTGCCGAGGCAAAGGCTGCGGGGCTTCAGGTGGCCATCGGCGGCTCGGCCTTGGAAGGCCCCGGTTACTTCATTGAACCCACCGTAATCAGCAACGTCCCGGCCGGGGCGCATATTGCTACCCACGAAATCTTTGGCCCCGTGGTCACCGTGGAGTCCTTCCGCTCCACTGAAGAGGCCATCACCCGGGCAAACGAGAGTCCCTACGGCCTTTCCGCCTCGGTATGGACGCGGGATTCGAGCCTCTCGCTCAGGGTTCCGAAGCAACTCGATTTCGGCACCGTCTGGGTCAATTCGCACCTGGTGCTGGCCTGCGAGGTTCCCTGGGGCGGATTCAAGGGATCCGGCTACGGCCGCGACCTCTCGCTGTACGCCTTGGACGATTACTCCCGCACCAAGCACGTCATGATCAACCACGGCGCATGAGCCTTAAGACCAGCATCGGAGCTCAGCAATGACCACCACGAATCATCACCACGCCGCGTCGTCCGCCCGTGCCGCAACGCCGTCCGCTCCCTTCGGAACCGACGTAACGTGGACCAATTGGGGCGGAAACCAGAGCGCCACGCCGGCCTTCACCGTCCGGCCGCGGAATGAACAGGAGGCCCTCGACGCCGTCCGGTTCGCCATCCGGGAAGGCCTGCCCGTACGCGCGGTCGGCTCAGGGCATTCGTCCTCTCCGCTTGTTCAGACGGGCGGCGTCCTGATGGACATGTCCGCACTCTCGGCAATCACCGGAACCGACCTCGTGCGGCGCCGCGCACGGGCCCTGGCCGGCACCACCATCAACGCCTTTGGCGATCCGCTGTGGGAGCAGGGGCTGGCACTGGGCAACCAGGGCGACATCGACAAGCAGCAGATCGCCGGGGCACTGGCGACCAGCACCCACGGCTCCGGAACGAACCTGGGCAGCTTCTCATCAGCCCTGCGCTGGGTCCGGCTGATCAACGGCTACGGCGAAATCGTCGAAATCGGTGAGGGGCAACTCCGCGAACTCAGGGCAGCCCAGGTCGCCCTCGGGACCCTCGGAATTTTCCTGGAGGTCGAACTGGCGGTCGAGGACCGCTATTACCTGCAGGAGCAGATCACGTATCCCACCTGGGCAGAGACCGCGGCAACCTGGCAGGCCGATATCGACGGGAACAGGCACTACTCGTTCCTCTGGTGCCCGGACAACGATTCCTGTGAGCTCCTGGACCTGCCCGGATCGCCGGGCCAGAGCATGGCAAACCGCAGCTACACCAAGCGGTACAACATCGCCGACGTCCAGGACGAGCGGGAAATTTCCGGCACGGAGGGTGCCCGGCTGGACCGGTCGTACCGCATCTACCCGGGCGGATTCACCACACCCTTCCACGAACTCGAGTACTTCGTTCCCAGCCAACACGGCCTGGCGGCCGTCGAGGCTGTCCAGGACCTGATCCGCACCACGCACTCCGATCAGAAGTACCCCGTTGAGGTCCGCTGGGTGAAAGCCGACGAGGGCTACATGTCACAGTTCCAGGGACGCGACACCACCGTCATCACGCTGACCACCGAACCTGGGACCGACTACTGGCCCTTTTTCCGGGATGCCGATGCCGTGCTGCAGGAATTCGAGCCACGTGCACACTGGGGCAAGATCCACTTCATGACCAGAAGCCGCCTGGAGCGTCTCTACCCGGAGCTCGACACCTTCATCCAGATCCGCCGGGAGTTCGACCCCCGCGGGATGTTCCTCAACGACCACACGCGGGCCCTCGTGGGCTAACCACCAATTTCGACGCGGGAAGAGACGACATGAGCCATTTTCAGGACAAGGCCTACCTTGTCACCGGAGCCAGCTCCGGCATCGGTCTCGCGACCACTCGAGCCCTTCTGGCGCACGGTGCCAAGGTTGCGGCAGTAGGGCTGCCTGACCGGTTGCTTGATGATGCAAAACGCCAGCTGACGGGCGCTGTGATCTTCATCGAAGCCAACGTGGCTGAGTCCGTGCAGGTCGATAACGCCTTCGCCCAGGCCGAAGCTGAACTCGGACCACTGAGCGGTGCCTTCAACGCTGCAGGGATCTCCAGCGTGGCGCCGATCGCCGAAACGTCCGACGAGCTGTGGCAAAGGCTGATCCAGGTGAATTTGACCGGCACTTTCCACTTCGCCAGGGCAGCGGCGCGAACGCTCACATCCAACGGCGGCGGATCGCTGGTCTGCACTGCCAGCGAGCTGTCACTGGTCGGCCAGACGGGCTACTCCGCGTACACCGCCACCAAGGGCGGCGTGCTTTCGATGATGCGGTCTTTGGCCGCCGAACTAGCTCCCGCCGGCGTCCGGGTCAACGCACTCTCGCCGGGTACGACGGATACGCCTATGCTCGCGGCCGAGTTCGCGAACGACGAAGAGAGAGCCCGAGACGAAGCTTCCGTACCGCTTGGCCGATTCGCCCTGCCGGAGGAGATTGCAGCCGCGGCGCTGTGGCTACTGGGTCCTGAGTCCTCGTATGTCACGGGAACAAACCTGGTGGTCGACGGTGGTCGAACGACAACCTTCCCGCTAGGGCATTGACCCCCATCCAACACCCGCGCTGAAAGGCAAAATCACATGAGCTCTGTCCTGGTCACAGGTGGTGCCGGATTCACCGGCCGCCACATAGTCAACGAACTCTCCGGCGCCGGTCATCAAACCGTCAGCTACAACCGGGACTTCCTCGAGGCGCCGCGCCCAGATGTCGTGTCCGTCCAGGGCGAGCTCTTCGATATCCCTCGTCTCCTCGAGGTCCTCAGGGAGCACGACGTGGACACCATCGTCCATACCGCCGCAATATCCCACCCGACGTATTCGCTGAGCTTTCCCTTGGCAACCTTTGCTGCCAACGTCGAGGGAACTGTGGCGGTTTTCGAGGCGGCACGGCTCCACGGCGTCAAACGGATCGTCTTCTTCTCTTCCGAGTGCGTGTACGGAAAAACCTCAGCGCCAGTGGTTCTCGAATCGGAGCCCGTAAATCCCACGACGCCGTACGCCGTCACGAAGGTTACCGGGGAATGGCTCGGCCGAGTCTACGGCGACAGGTATGGCATCGACGTTATCTCCCTGCGCATCGGCCAGGTTTACGGACCCGGAAATCGGATGGACGAAATCATGCGGGACATCATGCGCGGCGTGGTCCGTGACGGTTCATTCTCGCTCGACCACGGTGCCGATCACCGCTACAACCTGGTCTACGTCCGCGACGTCGCGCTTGCCGCGCTGGCAGCAGTCCAGGCACCGCAAACAGCATCAGCCAGGCCCCTGGCTTATAACATATCCGGCAGCGAATACTGGACACTGAGCGACGTCGTCAAAGAAGTCCGATTGGCGTTCCCGGACGCCACCGTGGAGATCGGGCCCGGGACGGATCCCACCTTGGATTTGCAGGGCCACTTCAGCATCGCTTCCGCGGCCACGGACCTGGGCTACGAATCGGCCTGGCCGCTGCAGCGGGCCCTCGGCGATTATGCAGACTGGCTCTCCGGCCATGACTTCTGACCTTGGAAGGGGAGGATGGAGGCAGGGGGCGGCATGCGTTGCCGCGTTGACGTTCGATGTCGACGCCGAGTCCCCCATCCTGGCGGCCGGCCGCCGCTATGCCGGGAACGCGATGGCGATGACGCACCAGGCGTTTGGACCCAAAGTGGGGGTTCCTCGGATTCTCCAAATGTTGAAAGAGGTCCAGCAGCCGGCGACATTCTTCATTCCAGGGGTAACCGCGGAACGATATCCCCGCATGGTTGAACAGGTCCTGGAATCGGGGCACGAGATCGCGCACCACTCACACACTCACCGGACCGCGGTGAACATGAGTTTCGACGATGAACGCGCCGACTTCGACCTGGCGCTTGCCGCACTCGGGCGCTTCGGCATTACTCCAAAGGGGCACCGCGCCGCGCTGTGGGAGCCCTCTTGGCAGACGCCGTCGCTGGTAGCTGAGTACGGGCTCAAATACGATTCCAGCCTGATGGACGCGGACGTGCCGTATCTCATTGAAACCCCCGCAGGAACGCTTGCGGAGCTTCCCCCGCATTGGAGCCTGGACGACTGGGAACAGTATGCCTTCCTTCCTGAACCCAGGATCGGTGAAATCATCCAGTCGCCTCTGGTGGTCGCTGACATGTGGATTCACGAGATCGACGCAATGCGACGTCACGGAGCGCTCTTCATGCTCACGTGCCACCCGTTTCTCACTGGACGGGCAGGACGGCTGGAAGCCCTGCGGACGGTTATCGAAACGGCGCTGGAACGAGGCGACGTCCGCTTCTCGACATGCGAAGCGCTCGCGGACGCGGCCCTCGGCGACCCGGAAATGATAGCCGAGCCCCTCAACCCCGTTACCGCATCCGCGGAGCTCTACCCGGACTACTGAACCCCCGGACTACTGACCCGGGCGACACAGCCAACATTGGGTGATCCCAAAAACACAACAGGCCAAGGGCGAAGCCCTTGGTTGCGCATCAGCCACGCCCTCCGCACGTTGTGAAGCTTCAACCCTAAGACCGTCCCAGCGAAAGAAGGCTCATAGCAATGAACTCCCGGTCCAAGCTGTTGTCGGATGTACCTGGTCCAACACAGCCGCCTAATCCTGAATCCCTCCAACTCAAACGGGAGATGGGGTTCTGGTCCTCCTTCTCTTTGGCGTTTGCGTTCATGTCGCCGATCATCGGCTTGTACGGAGTATTTGGCTTGGCCCTGATGGCCGCAGGGCCGGCCTTCTGGTGGGGTCTGTTGGTGGTCCTCTTGGGCCAGGCCCTGGTAGCGGCTGTCCTTGCCGAGCTCGCTTCACGTTGGCCTGTTGCCGGCGGGGTCTGCCTTTGGTCCAGGTCCCTTCTCGGACACACCTACAGCTGGTATGCGGGGTGGGCCTATATCTGGACCCTCATCATCACAGTTGCCGCTGTAGCCTTCGGTGGCGGCACCTTTCTGGCCTCATTGCTCGGCATCGAACAGCCTGACACGACAACGAAAATCATGCTGGGCGCCTTCATCTTGTTGGTCAGTACGGTTGCCAACTCCGCCGGCAGGAAATGGCTGAGCCTGCTGGTGACCGTGAGCATCGTGTGCGAGGTCATCGCCAGCCTGGGAGTCGGATTAGTACTCATCATCTTCCATCGCCGAAATTCCCTCAGCACCATCCTGGACTCCTTCGGATCCGCACCCGACACCACCGCATACGTCTTTGGGCCTTTCCTGGCGGCCGTGGCAATTATCGGATGGTCGTTCGTGGGATTTGAAAGTGCGGGCGCAATAGCCGAGGAAGTTCGATCACCCGAACGCAAAGTGCCGCGGGCGGTACTGACGTCCCTGGTCACGGTGGCATCTGTCATAACGTTCTCGTGCCTGGCACTGCTCCTCGCAATCCCGGATATTGGAGCTGCCATGTCGGGGGCAGACCCGGACCCCATTACGAAAACCCTCACTGCCAACCTTGGCGAGGGAATCACCAAACCGCTCCTGGTGACCATCGTCCTGGGATTCATCGCAGGGACAGTGGCGCTGCAGGCGGCTGTATCCCGATCGATTTTCGCCTTCGCCAGGCTGGATGCCCTACCTGCGGCCAAGATTCTGAGGCGCCTAAGCAAGACAGACAGACTGCCCATCAACGCCCTCTTGGCCTCTGCGGTCGCGTCAATGATTGTTCTTGCCCTGTCGGCATCACAGGTGTACGGCGCCCTCATTGCGTTTGCGACGGCCGGCTTCTACGTGGCATTCATCTTTCCAGTGCTGGCCGCCCTGGCAGTTCGGCTGAAAGGAGCGTGGAAGGCCGGACCGTTCAGCCTGGGAGTCCTTGGCCCGGTAGTGAACGTGGCCGCGCTCTCGTGGTTGGGTTTCGAAATCGTCAATATCGCCTGGCCGCGGCAGCCAGAAGCCCCCTGGTACCAGAACTACGCAGTGATTGTGGTTTTCGTGCTCCTTGGTCTGGCAGGTTTCGCGGTGGAGAGGCACCTGCATCGTCGCAATAGCGGCCAGTTGGGGACGGGGGCAGAGACAGAGACGGAGACCGAGACAGAGTCAGACCCGGAACTGCTGAACGTCGGGCCGTGAGCGCCGCCCGGCACAAACGTTGACCAGTAGTCCCACTCAGTAGGTGCGCAAGGCCCTCCATCTGGCGGACGCTTCCGGGCAATCCTTCTGGTCGGGGGGCCGTCGGTTCGAATCCGACAGGGGCCCCAACGAACCCCTCCGTTCCGGCGATTCCGCCGGGCGGAGGGGTTTTTCATGCCCGGAAATCGGGCGCGGCTGGCCAGCGCCTGGAACTCAGATGCAGGACTTGTTGTAGTCGAAGCCGCCGGAGATGTACTGGGCCATGGTGACTTTCCCGCCGCCCGTCAGCGGCGCCGCCGAACACATGCTGCTGGCGTTCGACAGCGAGCTGGCGCCGGCGAGCCAGCTGCGCTGGGCGTAAAGGTTGCTGGTCGAGGGCACGGCGCCGACGATCTGCGCCCACTGGTAGCCGGTCGAGTAGAGCCCTGTTTTGGCGCCGATGCTGGCAAAGTAGGCGGCCATGCCCTCCAGATCGGCTCTGTTGGCGGCCTTGTTCGTTGACCATGAGTTTTCGGTCTCGACGTCCAGCCACCAAGTGTAGGAGGCCGGGTTCTTGACCCCGCGGATGGTGGCGTCGTCATAGGCCTTGGCGTACCCGTACATGTAGGAGCAGGCCGTGCCGACCGAGCCCTTGGTGCACGTGCCGTACGGGTTGGCCACGGTTTTCCCGGCATAGGTGTTGCTGATGGGCCACCACGAGCCGGCGGTCCCGGGGTTCCCGGTGTTTACGTACAGGGCCACGAGGGGCTGGCCGGTCCCGCCGGTGGACGTGGCGGCCCAGGACAGCTGGGTGGCCAGGCACGAGTTGGTGTTGTTCGCCAGGCCGTTGTTCACACCGATGATCGCGAAGCTCTGGCCCTTGGGCAGGGTTTTGCCGCACTGCGGCCAGGACACGTCGACGCCAGGCCCCGCGGGCATGACGGCAGCTGTGCCGGCCGAGGTCTTCGCGACGGTGGTGTAGCCGGCCTTCGTTCCGGTGACGGTGACGGTGAGGGCCTTGCCGGCCTGCGCCGCGGCTAGTTTGTAGGTTGCGGCAGTCGCGCCAACGATGACGACGCCGTTCGCCTTCCACTGGTACTTCAGGGTGACAGGCGCCGGACCCCACGTGCCCGGGACCGCGGTCAGAGTGTAGCCGACTTTTGTCATGCCGGTGATCGTCGGCACCGGTGCCGGTCCGAGCGAGCCGGCGGCGATGGCTGCCGTGGGGGCCGAGGTCTTCGAGGCGGTGGTGTAGCCGGCCTTCGTTCCGGTGACGGTGACGGTGAGGGCCTTGCCGGCCTGCGCCGCGGCAAGTTTGTAGGTTGCGTCAGTCGCGCCGATGACGACGACACCGTTGACCTTCCACTGATACTTCAGGGTGACGGGCGCCGGACCCCAGGTGCCCGGGACTGCGGTCAGGGTGTAGCCGACCTTTGTTTTGCCCGTGACCGTCGGCACAGGGGTCGTCTTCAGCGGCGCGGCGGCCGCTGCAACTACCGCCATCATCGGAGCCGGCGCGGCGGATGCGGGGGCAAGCGGCGCCAGGGAGAGCATCATGACCCCAACCAGGATCAACGGAATAGATAGAGTCCGGACGCGGTCGAATAGCAGCATAAAAATTTCCCCCAAATTGCCGCGCCCGGAACAGGCTGCGCTAGAGCCTGCGGAAATGCAGACAGCGTGAATCTAGCACGGGGAGGTGTTCCTCAACATGCAATGGCAGCTTGGCGGGCGACGCAGGCACGCAAAAACCCGCCGGCTCCGGGCTCATCCGGGCCGGCGGGTCCTTGCTGGGAGGCTACTCCGGAACCACCAGCGCGGGCGTGTCCTTCCGGATGGTCTCGCCCCGGAAGAAGCCCGGATGCAGTTTCGCGGCGACCAGCATGATCACGACGCCGAGGGCGAGGATGCCGATCCCCAGGATGAACACCAGGCCCACCCCGAAGACCTCCGAGCCGCTGCCGAATTCCGGTGCCCAGCTGTCCACGGCGGTCTGGAAGAAGACCACGGTGAGGACCAGGCCGCCCAGCACCGGGAACAGCAGCCGCATGAAGAAGTTGCGGACGCTGGAGAACAGGCTGTGCCGGAAGTACCAGGTGCAGGCGAACGCCGTGAGGCCGTAGTAGAAGCAGATCATCAGGCCCAGGGCCATGATGGTGTCATTGAGGACGTTCTCGCTGACCACCTTCATCACGGCATAGAAGCCGCCGGAGATCACACCGGCAATCACCGTGGCGAAACCGGGGGATCCGAACCGCTTGCTGACGGATGCGAAACGCGGTGGCAGCGCCCCGTAGTGGCCCATCGCCAGCAGGCTGCGGGCGGGGGAGGCCATGGTGGACTGCAGGGACGACGCGGTGCCGGAGAGCACGGCCAGGGACATCAGGATGGCCAGCGGGCCCATGACGGGCGAGGCCAGTGCTGCAAAGATATTCGACTGGTTGTCCGGGTTGTTCAGGCCGATGCCGTCGGTTCCGGTGCCGGCAACCATCATGGTGGCGACGATCGCGACGAGGTACAGGGCCAGGACGGCGACCGCCGTCGTGGTTCCTGCCCGGCCGGCGGTGCCCTTGCCGCCCTTGGTTTCCTCGTTGACGGTGAGGCAGACGTCCCAGCCCCAGTAGACGAAGACGGCCAGTGACATGCCGGCGGCGAACTGCTCGAAGCTGCCGATCTTCATTGGGTTGAACCAGTCCCAGCTGAAGGCGATCGAGGTGCCCGAGTCGCCCGAGGCAGCGTGGGTGAGTGCCATGACGACGAAGATGCCCAGGACGAGGACCTGGAATCCGACCATGGTGTACTGCACCAGCTTGGTGGCGTGCAGGCCGCGGTAGCTGACCCAGACGGCCAGTGCCACGAACACCAGGCACGTCACGATGTTTACGGCCGTGTTGGAGGTCAGGTCCGCGAGTTCGGGATTGTTGAACATCTGGGCCAGGAAGAGATAGAAGAAGTCCACCGCGACGCCGGCCAGGTTGGACAGGACGATGATGTTGGCGGCCAGCAGGCCCCAGCCGCCCATCCAGCCGACGAACGGGCCGAACGCCTTCGTGGCCCACGTGAAGGTGGTGCCGCTGTCCGGTGAATCGGCGTTGAGCTCACGGTAGGCGAACGCCACCAGGATCATCGGGATGAAAGCGACAATGAAGATCGCCGGCAGCTGCAGGCCCACGGCCCCGACGGCGGGTCCCAGCGAACTGGTCAGGCTGTAGGCGGGGGCCACGGAGGAGATGCCGAGGACGACGACGGCGAGCAGGCCCAGCTGGCCGCCCTTGAGTCCCTTGCCCGTGATGCCGTGCTTGGAACCGGCCGGATCGACGACGTCGGGCGCGGTAGTGATGCCGTCTTCGCGGCCGATAGTTTGACTCATGGCTGACCTGTCTTCTGGGGGACGGACGGTTGCTGTTGGGTGATGCAGTGGATGCCGCCGCCGCGGGCGAAGAGCTCGCGGGCGTCGATGCCGACTACCCTGCGGCCGGGGTAGGCGTCGCCAAGGATGCGCAAGGCCTTTTCGTCCATCGGGTCGCCGAAGGTGCAGGCGATGACGCCGCCGTTGACCACGAGATGGTTGATATAGCTGTAGTCGACGAAACCCTCCTCGTCCGTCAGGGTTTCCGGGGCGGGGACCTCGATGATGTTCCAGTCGCGGCCGGCCGCGTCCCGGGTGGTGGCGAGGTGGCTGATGATGTCCCGGCTGACCTCGAAATCGGGGTGTGCCGGGTTCTGCTGGGAATGGACCAGCACGGTGCCGGGGGACGGGATGGCCGCGACGATGTCGACGTGGCCGCGGGTGCCGAACCGTTCCGAATCCCGGGTCAGCCCGCGGGGAAGCCAGACGACGTGGCTGACACCGAGGGTCCGGGCCAGCTCGGCCTCGACGTCGGCCTTGCCGAGCCCGGGGTTGCGGCCCGGGTCGAGCTGGACCGTCTCGGTGACGAGGACCGTGCCTTCGCCGTCGACGTGGATGCCGCCGCCCTCGTTCACCAGCGCGGAGACGAGGTGGCTGGCTCCCGAGCGGGCCGCGACGGCCGCCGCCACGAGCGAATCCTTGTCCCAGGCGGCCCAGTCCTGGCCGCCCCAGCCGTTGAAGACCCAGTCGACGGCGCCGAGCCGGCCGCCGTCGTCGAGGACGAACGTGGGGCCGATGTCCCGCATCCAGGCGTCGTTCAGGGCGGCGGGGACCACCTCGACGTCCGGGTGGAGGTAGTCCGCAGCGGTCTGCACATCAGCCGGCGCCACCAGCATGGTGACCGGTTCGAATTCCACGACGGCGTTCGCGACGGCGGCCCAGACGGAGCGGGCGGCGTGGGCTTCTGCCGCTGTTTCGCCCAGGGTGTAGCCGCCGGTGGGGAACGCCATCCAGACCCGGTCCTGGGGTGCCGTTTCGGACGGCATCCGCCAGGCGTTCATGCGTTGGCCTTGCTGGTGTAGGAGCCGAGCGGGGCGTCGGCGCGTACCGGTTCGGTCAGGCGCCCGTACGTGTCCGGGCGGCGGGTGGCCAGGAAGGGGAAGAGCGTGAGCCAGTCCCGGCGCTGGTCGAGATCGAGGTCCGCGACAATCACTGCGGATTCGTCCCGCGGTGCCTGGGCGAGGATCCGGCCGTAGGGGTCGGAGATGAAGGAGGAACCGTAGAAGTTCAGCGTGCCTTCGCTGCCCCAGCGGTTGGGGACCACCATGAACAGCCCGTTGGCGATGCCGTTGCCCACAATGACCTGCTGCCACAACGGCTGGGTGTCAAAGTCCGGGTGGTCCGGCTCGGAGCCGATGGCGGTGGGGTAGACCAGGAGCTCCGCCCCGCCGAGGGAGTAAATCCGCGCCAGCTCCGGGAACCACTCGTCCCAGCAGGTGGGCATGCCCAACCGTGCGCCGCCGAGTTCGGCGGGGGCATGGACCTCGTAGGCGTCGTCGCCGTCCGGGCCCTGGCGGAAGAATTTGTCCTCGTAGTAGCCGGCCGTGACGGGAATGTGGAGCTTGTGGGTGCGGGCCAGGAGTTCGCCCCCGGGGGACACCAGGATGGCGGTGTTCAGGCCCAGACCGTCGTCAGTGCCGTCCGGATTATCCGTCTTCTGGTAGAGCGAGGCGTGGACGCAGATTCCGTGTTTCCGGGCCGCGTCCGCCGCGAAGCGGAACGTGGGGCCGGTGAACAGGTCCTCGGCGATGTCCGAGGGCCGCGGGCGCGTGGTCCCGCCCCCGGCGGCGTCATTTTCGGGAAGCGTGTCCGCGGGGTAGCGGGACAGTGTGAGCTCGGGGAGGAAGACGACGGCGGCTCCCAGCCGGGCAGCCCGCCCGATGCCTTCGTCCAGTTCTGCGTGCAGGGCCGCGGCGTCAGGATGCCAGCGATGTTGTACGACGCCGACCCGCAGCGCCGGCCGGCTGGCCTGCGTTGTGCTGGACGGCGCGATGCTGGACGGCGCGGTAGGGGACGAGGCGGTGCGGGCCAGGGAGGGCGGGGTGTCGAGGGACGTGATTTCGATCATGGCTACTCCAGTGAGACGGGCGTCACATTAATGAACGGTGTTCATTTAGTTTGAGGGCGACGGCCGCCCGGGGCAAGACCTAATATGAATAAAGTTCATTTATTTATTCGCGCTGCAACCTGCGGTGTCCCCGGACCGGCGGCCGGACCGCGTCCAACCCGCGGCGCGGACCTCCCCCGGGGTGCGGGACGTAAGGCCCTAGACCGTGGATTGGGCCCGGCAGAGTCTGGGGTATGACTCAAACGAACCCGGGGCCGGCTCCGGATATCAGGGCCGCCCAACTCAAGGAACAGCCCACAGCGGTGGTGCGTGAGACAGTCCCGATGAATGCATTGCGGGAATTTTTCGGCCGTGCCTTCTCCGCCGTCATGGGTGCGGTGCAGGAGCAGCACGTCCAGTTGGCCGGACCGCCGTTCGCGCTGTACCGCGGCACGCCGACCGACGTCGTCGACGTCGAGGCGGGGTTTCCGCTCGCCGCACCTTTCACGAATCCCGGCGGCGCGGACACTGCGGTCATCGCCGGGATCCTCCCCGCAGGCCAGGGCTACGAGGCGATGCACATCGGCCCCTACGAATCACTGCAGCACACCTACGGCGCGATCATGGCGCGGATGCGGCAGGACGGCGCGAACCCGGGGGTGGCAATGTGGGAGTACTACCTCACCGATCCCGGCGTCGAACCCGACCCGGCGAAATGGCAGACCCTGGTGGTCTGGCCGGTTGCCTGAACTGCCGCACCTGAACTGCCCGTTCGAAGCTCGGAGACTCTCCGCAGGGGTCCGCTGCACCGGTTTTCCAGGGCCTGTCCGACTCATTGTGTCTGATAGGCCACACTATTGCTCAACTCCATGCATAATGTCCTAAACTGCTTCACTGAGGTGCCTGAAATGGCGCTGCGCAGCAACGAAAGTGAACCCCGATATGGCTACCGATTACGACGCCCCACGCAAGACAGAAGAAGAATCTCCCGCTGAGTCGCTGGAGGCGCTTCAGGCGTCCCGCGGCGGCGGCGCGCAGACCGCCGTGATCGACGTCGATGAGAATGACACCGCTGAGGGCATCGATCTTCCCGGTGCGGATCTGTCCGGCGAAGAGCTGACGGTCATTGTTGTTCCGGAGCAGTCCGATGAATTCACCTGCTCCTCCTGCTTCCTGGTCCGTCACAGGTCCCAGGTGGCCCTTGAGAAGAACGGCATGAAGTACTGCCGCGACTGCGAAGGCTAAAACCTTCCAAGCGACAGCCAGGCCGTAAGAAGCGCCGGACCCGCGAGGGTGCCGGCGCTTCGCCGTTCCCGGCCTGGCCCGGGGCTGGCGGCGTTATCTGTTCGTGAACGATATTCACTAGTTGTGTCCGTGAAATCCGTCCGTGACCAGCAACGGGCCACGCTAACGGTTGGGCGCCGAAACCGTGGAGGACCTCGCCCGCCGGGTCGGGGCCGCCTACGCTGGAAGCGTCTGACCTGCGCTGACTGTTCCGCCAGCCCAAGGGCCCAGGCAGTACGAGGGGGTGGCGGGGTTGCAGAAGACCCAGTTGAAAAGGACCCAGTTGCAGAAGACCCAGTTGCGGAAGTTCCGCGCGTTCCTCGCAACAGTGCTGATGGCCGCCGGACTCGGGATTCTTGCGCCGGCGCCAGCCGCCGCGGACCCCTACTGCGGACAGGCCTGGGGATCGCTGGCCAAAGCGGATCCCGCCATGAGCGAGGCCAAGGTGGTGAACGTCCGGACCGGTCAGCACTACTGTTTTGACCGGCTGGTCATTGACCTCAACGGCCCCGTGGCCGGCTACAGCGTCCGCTACGTACCCGGGGTGGTGCAGGACGGGTCCGGCCTGCCGGTCCCGCTGCGGGGCCAGGCCTTCATTCAGCTCACGGTCAATGCACCCGCATATGACGACGCCGGCAAACCCACCTACAACCCGCCGAACAAGAATGAACTGGCTGACGTGGCCGGCTACCAGACCTTCCGGCAAGTGGCGTGGGCGGGCAGCTTCGAGGGCTATTCGACCATTGGCCTGGGGGTACGCGCCCGGCTGCCGTTCCGGGTCCTGACCCTGCCCGGGCCGGACGCCGGGTCGCGGCTCGTAGTGGACGTGGCGCATTTCTGGTGAAGCTCGTGAAGCTGGAGGGGGCGCAGGGCAGGGCCGCGCGCTTGCCGGGCGGCCGACTAGAGCGAGTTGAGTTCGGCCCGGAGCGGGAAGTCCCGGCCGTCCAGCACAAGCTGCGTGCAGCGTCCTGTGGCGCGGTTCAGAATGATCGGAGCCATGAGGTTGACGGTCGTGGACCCGGGGGAGTGGTTGACCACGATCAGGACCTGGGCGGCCTCCTGCTCACCGAGTTCCAGGGCCTCCAGCGATGTCGCCGGGACCGGCGGAGCGTAGCTGGGTGCAAACACGGCGGCGTCGGCCAGGAACAGCCGCACCGGGCTCGAACCTGCCTCCAGGGCGTACAGGCCGGCCGCGCCCTCGACGCTCCGCAACGCGAAATCGTGCAGCTCCTCGAATCCCGGCATGGGTGCGGTGAAAGAGAGGGGCAGGCTGGCGACCGGAGTGTCCATGACCGGGGTGCTCACCGCAGGAAGTCCATCAGGGTGGGCTGAAGCACCCGGGCCGTCGCCGCGAGGGCCACCTGGTAGTTGGTTTCCTGAAGCTTCAGGTCCATGATGACGCTGCCGAGATCTGCCTTTTCAATGCCCATCTTCTGTGCATCCAAGGTGGCCTCCAGTTCGGTGTTGACGTTGCCGGCGCGTTCCAGCTGCACCTGCCGTGTTCCTATTTCAGCACGCCCGCTGACGATGTTCTTGAAAGACGCTTGCAGGTTTGTGAGGTTCACAGTGGCATCCTCACCTTTGCGCAGGGACTCGATGGTCTTGGTGACGGCGTCGAAGACGGAGCCGGAGCCGCTGCCGAAGATCGCGGCGCCGTCCGCGTCGACCCGGACGGTTCTGTCGGCACTGATGCGCCGTTCCACTGAACCGCCGGCGACGCCGTTGAAGACCGGGGGAGTCCCGGTGTCACCCGGAACCGTCGGGTCGGCCGGGATGGCCGGGCTGAAGGCCGTGGCCGCGTCAGAACTTCCAGCAAAAATGTTGCGGCCAAGGTGCTTGCTGTTGGCGGTTGACAGCAGATCCTTGTTCAGCCCTTCGAGCTCGACGGCGATCGCGTCCTTGCCCGCCTGGTTGAGCGCGCCATTGCCGGCCTGGACCGTGAGGTCGAGGATGCGGTTCATGACGTTGGTGGCCTGGCTGAGGGCGGAGTCGGCCGCGTTGAGCCAGCCGGCGCCGTCGTCGATGTTCCTGCCGTACTGGGCGTTGGCGGCGAGCCGTGCGCGCGTATCGAGAGCCTGCGCGGTGGCGGCAGGATCGTCGGAAGGGCGCGAAATCTTGTCCAGCGTGGTGGCCTTTTCCTGCAACTGGGCCAGTTTGGACTGCTGGGCCTGCAGGGTCCGCTGGGCGGTTGTGCTCATGGTCAGGTTTGTTACCCGGTTCAGCATGTCTACCTTCCTACCAGTCCGGTGCGGTTGATCAGGACGTCCAGGGCTTCGTCCACGGCCGTCATGACGCGGGCCGCGGCCTGGTACGCGTGCTGGTTGGTGAGCAGGCTGACGTTTTCCTCGTCCAGGCTGACGGACGCCTGCGAGGCGCGGTTGGACTGCGCGGAGATTTCCGCTGCCGAGCTCAACGCTTCATGCTGCTGGGCGCCGCGGGACTGCACACCGATCCCGGTAACGATGTTTGCCCAGGCGCTGTCCGGAGACCCCGGCCCAGTGCCAAGCTGTGAGATCTTGTCGGCGAGGCTGCCGTCCAGGTTCCCCGCACCCGCCACGCCGACCGCGACTTCCGCGGCGGCCTTGGGCACAACGGCGAGGGCGAGGGCAGCAGGGCCCGCGGCCGCCGGGTCGAAAAAGGTGCCCGATGACGTACCGGCTGAGGTCCGTCCGCCGAAGTGAAGGGCGTTGACCGCGTCCCGCAGGTCGCCGGCGAACTTGTTCAGTGACTGCGCGGCCGAATCGATGGCGCCGCCGTTCGCTGCAGGGGCCAGGACGGACAACGCGCCGGCGATCTCGCCGTCGGCGACGGCGATTGCCGCGCCCGGCCGGTCCGCCCACTCAAGCTGCACGGCGGTGCCGAGCTTGTCCGCAGTCTGGCTTCCGGAGAGGGCGAGGGCCCGGACGGAGCTGCCCATCACGAGGGCGTTTCCGCCGACGTGGACATCCACGGTGCCGTCGGCCTGTTCCCTGACGGTGCCGCCGGTCAGCCGGGAGATGGTCTCGGTGAGCTTGGCCCGGGCGTCGATCAGCTCGTTGGCGGATCCTCCTGCGGCGAGGGTTGAGCGGATGCTGGTGTTGAAGGCGGCCACCTGCGTGGCGGCGGCATTGACGGCGTCCACGGCGCCTTGGGCCTGGCCGCGGACGCTGCTCCACTGGTCTTCAAGGGAGCGGTAGGAAGAAGAGACCTTGGTGGCGAGGTCGTTGCCGGCCTGCAGGACCAGTCCCTTGGCGGCGGAGTCGTTGGGCTGGTTGGCGGCGCCTTGCCAGGCCGACCAGAAGCCCTGAAGCGCGGTGGAGATGCCGTTTTCGCCGGGTTCCTGCAGCATGCCTTCGATCCCCTGGAGCGCCGAGGACCGGGCGCTGGCGTAGCCGGACTGGGCCGCCGTCGATCGGACGCCCGAGTCAAGGAAGTTGCTGCCCAAGCGTGCTATGCCGTCCACGGAGACGCCGTTCCCGGCCTCGGGGCGGCCCGAGCCGAACAGGCCCTGTGCAGGAGCCACGATGGACGACTGCTGGACGCGCTGCCGGGTGTAACCCTCGGTGGCGGCATTGGCAATGTTCTGCCCGGCCACGTTCATGCCCTGCTGGGCGGCGGTCAAGCCACGGTAGGCGGTGTTCAGGGCGCCGAAGGTACTCATGGTCGCTTCCTTAGAATTGCTTGTCGAAAATACGCGAGGCTGCAGTTTCCCCGGTCTTGCCCTGGGCGTCATAGGTGCCGGCCGCAGCGGTGGGCCGCAGATCGGCGAGGGATTCCTGGGTGGAACGGACCGCGGTGCGCAGGTACTGCTCGTTGGAGTCGCGCAGTTCCTTGATCAGTGTCGTTTGGTGGGTCAACGCGGTCAGATGAGCCGTGAGGATCTCGGACCAGGCGCCTTCCGGCGCGGCAGCGGCGAGTTCGCCGAGGGACGCGTCAGTGGGCAGCCCCCAGGTTTCGGCCACGACGGCGGCTTCGATGGTGCGGGCCAGGCTCGCCTTGGAGAGGTGTTCCAGGACCTGCTCGACTTCCTTGGTGCCGTGGGGCAGCCAGCGGGATTTCCCGGCGGTGAGCAGCAACTGCTCTTCCTCCAGCTTGAAGGTGAGAACGTCCAGGAGTTCACGCTCCCGCCACAGCAGGGCTGAAAGTTCGTGGATGGCCATGGTCCGGACGGCTCCCTCATGTGTGAATGGTGCAGATGACTGGTGCGGTGGTGCCGGGGCGTCGATTTCATCGTGCGGACGATTCAGCCTTCAGCAGGGTTCGTAGAAACTATCGGCAGGGGCAAAGGATCCGTTAGCGGCAATAAGGCTGATAACAGTCAGGAGCAGCCCGGGCGTTGAACTGAAAAACTCTTTTGGAATCTTCCTTACGTGTGCTGGCCAAACGGCGATAACTACTCCTGAAGGCCCACGGATGGGCCATCGCACATCGTCCCAATCATGGAGGAAACATCATGGGAATGCAGATCAACACCAACATGGCTGCGAACAACGCTTACCGCAGCCTCGCCAATACCCAGACCGACCTGTCCAAGTCGCTGGAAAAGCTTTCCAGCGGCCTGCGCATCAACCGCGCCGGTGACGACGCGGCAGGCCTGGCAATCTCCGAGGGCCTGAAGTCCCAGATCGGCGGCCTCACCGTCGCTTCCCGCAACGCCCAGGACGGCATCGGCCTGGTCCAGACCGCTGAAGGCGGCCTGAACCAGACCCACTCCATCCTGCAGCGTCTGCGTGACCTGGGTGTCCAGGCCGCTAACGACACGAACAACGCCGATTCGCGCGCAGCTATCAAGACCGAGGCAACCAGCCTGGTCGAGGAACTGGGCCGGATCTCCGGTTCCACCGACTTCAACGGCACCAAGCTGCTGAACGGCGACAACTCCAACCTGAAGATCCAGGTCGGAGCAAACAGCGACGCCAACAGCCAGATCACCGTTGACCTGTCCGGTGCGAACGTCAAGGCGATCGCCACCACGCTGAACCTTGGCGCGCTGGCAAGCGGCGGCAGCACCTTCGACATCGCGGACGCGACTGCCCTGGCCGGCGCGGCTACCTTCACGTCCACGAAGGACGGCGTCGTTACGACGGTTACGACCGCTGACTTGGGCAGCTCGTTCACCAGCGTCGAGGGTTACGCCGATGCGCTGCGCGGGGACGCCGACTTCTCCGCCAAGTTCACCGTTTCCGTTGAAAAGGATGCCAACGGCGCCGGCACCGGCATCGTGGTTCAGGCCAAGGACGGCGGCACGCTGCTCGACGCCGACAACGGCACCGCAGGTACCGGCCTCGCCGCCGGAGCCGAGACGGCTTCCGTCGGTACGGGCCTCGACTTCACCAGCGCCGCCAAGGCCCAGGCGTCCATCAAGTTGATCGACCAGCAGATCGTCGCGGTCTCAACGGCTCGTGCAGACCTGGGTGCCACCCAGAACCGCCTCGAGTCCGCTGTGCAGACCATCAACGTGGCCAAGGAAAACCTGACGGCTTCCAACTCCCGTATCCGCGACACGGACATGGCTGAGGAAATGGTCAAGTTCACCCGCAACAACATCCTGTCCCAGGCCGGCACCGCAATGCTGGCCCAGGCAAACCAGTCCAACCAGGGTGTACTGCAGCTCCTGCGCTAAACCCCTGCGGGAAGCGATCACTCCGGTGACTTCCGCTAGGTAGTTCAGACTGCACGTGGCGCCCGGGGGGAGAATTCTTCTCCCCGGGCGCTGTGCAGTACCACCAGCCATTACTGATTCAGCCGGCCATTGTTCTAAGGAGTTGTAGGCATGGGACTTTCTATTGACGGACTTTCCAGCGGTTTGGACACCACGGCCCTGATCAATTCCCTCATGGCCGTGGAAGCAATCCCGCAAAGCCTCATCAAGAACAAGGCCGCAACCGTCCAAACCCGCATCTCGGCCCTGCAGGGACTCAATACCGCCGTCGCGGACCTCGCAACCAAGGCCGGCAAGCTCTCCGACCCCAAAAGCCTGGAACTGTATTCGGCCTCGAGCAGCTCCGCCAAAGTCACCACCACGGTCGGTACCGGGGCGAAACCCGGTGCGGTTGATTTCACCGTCTCCCAGCTGGCCCAGACCCAGGTCTCCGTCAGCAAGAACCTCGCCGCGTGGCCTTACACCACCATGACGGTCACCGGTGAAGGCGGCCAGGCCGTCACAGTCACCCCGCTCACTTCCTCCCTGGACGACGTCGTTTCCGCCGTGAACCTCTCCGGCGCCGGCATTGTCGCATCGAAAGTTTCCGTGGGCGGCGGCGAGTACAGGCTGCAGTTTGCCTCGTCCAAGACCGGCGTCGCCGGCGGGTTCAGCATCGCCGATCCGGACGGCACCGCCGGCCTGACCAAAGTGCAGCCTGCGCAGGACGCGCAGATCAAACTGTGGGCGGGAACAGCTGCCGAAGCGACGCTCAGCTCCGCCACCAACACCTTCGCGGATGTCCTCAGCGGAGTCTCGATCACCGTCTCCGAGGTCTCTGCCACTCCGACACGGGTCACAGTTGCCCGTGACAACGCCCAGATCAGCAAGGCCGCCTCTGATCTGGTCAGCTCCGTCAACGCAGTCCTGGCACAGATCGGCACCAAGAGCGCCGTGGTCAGCAGCACCGACGCCGCCGGCAACCCCGTCACCTCAGGCGGCGTGTTCACCGGAGACAGCACCATCCGCAATGTCAACGCCGCGATCATCGCCGCCGCGTCCCAGCCCTTGAACGGAAAGTCGCCGTCTGAGATTGGCATCAGCGTCACCAAGACCGGGACGATGGAATTCGACGCCACCAAGTTCGGCGATGCCTTGGCGAACGACCCGGCCGGAACGATGGCGGCCGTGGCCACCATCGCGGGCCGCGTGGCGGACGCCGCCAAACAGGCCTCTGATCCCGCCACTGGGCTGCTGAGCACCAAGATCAAGGGACAGCAGTCCACCGCGAAGGACTACACCGACCAGATCGCCGACTGGGACGACCGCCTGGAGATGCGCCGGACCACGCTGCAGCGGACGTACTCCGCGCTGGAGGTCGCTCTCAGCGGCATGAAGGCTCAGTCGTCATGGCTGTCCTCCCAACTCGCCGGACTCTCTTCAGGAAGCTCTTCATCATGACTCTGACCTCCTTCGGCGGCGGCTACGGCAGTGCCGGCCAGCGGAACCAGTACCTCGCGGACTCGGTCCTGTCGGCCCCGCCGGCACGCCTGCTCACCATGCTCTACGACCGGCTCCTGCTGGACCTGGGCCGGGCGGAAACGGCGCAGCACGCTGCCGACTGGGCCACCGCATCGGAAAACCTGCTGCACGCCCAGGCCATCGTGTCCGAGCTGTCCTCCTCGCTGAAGGTCGACGCATGGGACGGCGCCAACGGGCTGCTGGGGGTCTACAACTACGTCTCCACGGCACTGATCAACGCGAATATCCAGCGGGACGCGGCCCTGACCCGGGAAGCGATCGAACTCTTGGAGCCCCTGCGGCAGACCTGGCACGAGGCCGCTGCCGCGGCACCCGTGCCCGCAACCCCCGCGGCGTTTCCCGCCGCAGCTCCAGCCGGTTTCCCGGCAGCAGGGGCCTGGAACACCGGGCCCGGAACAGGCGGCGGGAGTCTCGGCTTTGGCTGAACAGGCATACTCGGATATCGGCCTAGGGGGAGCCGGATCCAACGACGCCGCTTCATCCCTTCCCGGCAAGATCCCTGAAGACACCACCCTGGCCGCTTGGATGGCCGTCCTGGATGTACTTGAAATGGCGGTGCAGGCCGCCGAGCGGACCCTGAAAGATCCGCTGGGCCCGCTGTCCGCGCCCGCGGGATCGGTGGCGGAACCCCGGCCGGAAAAGCGCTGGTCTCCGCCGTCGATGACCGGGCCGTTGCCGGCGACCGCCCGGCGCCGCGCCGTCGCCCTGGCAGCGGCCCAGGAACGCGTTGCCCTCCGGCTGGAAGAGGCGCGGCTGGGCGTCGCCCGGCAGCTGCAGGCGGTCTCGTCCGTGCCCGGTGTGGGGGAGTCCGCCGGGGCCCTGTACCTGGATGTCAACGGCTAGGAATCCCGGGTTCCAAAACATCTGAAATCCTCTCCTGATTTCGCCTAACGCGGCGCTGAGCAGTGCCGATAACCACTGTAAGAGCACGGATCGCTCGATTACCGGCCACGGATCGGCCACCCCCACCTTTCCCAGGCAGGACTCTGTGCTCGAATCCGTGACTTCCGCCGCCCTGGCCAGCGCCATGGACGGGCTGGCACTGCGCCAGCGGACCATCGCGAACAACATCGCGAACGTCAACACGCCGAATTACCACGCGAAGCGGGTCAGCTTCGAGGACGCCCTCGCTGCGTCGGTGCAGTCCGGGAGCGGCCGCGTCCAGGCAACCACGGCGGAATCCCTGGAGCCCACCCAGCTGAACGGCAACAACGTCAACCTGGACACCGAGACCCTCTCCAACATCGACACCGTGCTGCGGTTCCAGTTCGCCGCCCGCGCCGTCAACACCGAATTCACCGCTGTGCGCTCCGCCCTGAGGACCAGCTGATGACCTTCGACGCAATCGGCATCGCCGGCTCCGCCCTCACCGTCCACCGCAAGTGGCTCGATGCCGTCTCGGACAACCTCGCCAACATGAACAACGCCTCCGCCACGTCCGGCCCCGCCTTCCAGGCCCGGTATGTTGAGGCCGCAGAGGGCTCGCAGGGCTCGGGCGTGTACGTCAAGAGCACCCAGCTCGGCGACGCCGAGGGCAGGATCGTCTACCAGCCGGACCACCCGCTGGCGGACGCCAACGGCAACGTGAAGTACCCGGACATCGACATGGCCGAACAGATGGGTGCGCTCATCATTGCCCAGCGCGGCTACCAGGCCAACGCGCAGGTGGTGGATCGCGCCCGCGAGACCTACATGGCCGCCCTTGAGATTGGACGCTCCTAATGACTGTCGCCCCCCTCGCCCCCGTCCAGGGCGTCCTGCCGACAAACTATGTGACAGGCGCCGGAGCGGCCCCCGTTGCCGGCACTGACGGCTCCGCCTTTGCCACTTCCCTCACCGGCGCGGTGGATAACCTCCAGCAGCTGCAGTCGACGTCGAACCAGCTGGCTGTCTCCGCAGTGACCGGCAACCTGGATGACATCCACAACGCCACGCTTGCCGCGACCCGCGCCCAGGTGACGCTCGAGCTCATGGCCACCGTACGCAACAAGGGCGTTGACGCGTTCAACGAGATCATGAGGATGCAGGCCTGATGCCTCCGCAGATTACCGCTTTCTTCCAGCGCTTCGGCGCGGGCCTGAAGAGCTTCACCGCCGGCCAGCGCACCATCGCCGTGATTGGCGCCGCCCTGCTGGTGGTGGGCATTGTGGCCCTGTCCGCCTGGCTTACCCGTCCCGTACTGACCCCGCTGTTCTCCGGCCTCCAGACCACCGACGCCAACGGCATCGTCGAACAGCTCCGCAAGGACAACGTTCCGTACGAGCTCAGCGACGGCGGATCCACCATCCTGGTGCCGCAGGACAAGGTCTACGACGAGCGCCTCAAGGCAGCGGCCGCGGGCCTGCCGACTGCCGCCGCCACCGGGTACTCCCTGCTGGACAAGATGGGCGTGACGTCCTCGGAGTTCCAGCAGTCCGTCACCTACAAGCGCGCCCTCGAAGGCGAACTTGCCAGCACCATCTCCGCCATGGACGGCGTGAAGACCGCCGCCGTCCGGCTCGCCATCCCCGAGAAGACAGTGTTCGTGTCCAAGGCCCCGGACACCACTGCCTCGGTGTTCATCGAGACCGACGCCGGCGCCACCCTGTCCAGCGACAGGGTGCAGGCAATCGTCCACCTGACCTCCGCCGCCATCGAAAACCTCAAGCCCTCCAACGTCTCCGTGGTCGATTCCCAGGGCAACGTGCTCTCCACCGTCGGCGGCGGGACCGCGGGATCGTCCACCAAGCAGGCCAGCGACTACCAGCAGCGCACCTCCGACGCCGTCCGGGCCGTGATGGACCGTGTGGTGGGCCCGGGCAACTCCACGGTCGCCGTTGCCGCCGACGTGACGGGCGAATCGGCCCAGCAGAAGAGCGAGACCTTCTCCAACGCCGAGGGTGCCCTGCCGCTCAGTGAATCGTCCAAGACCGAGACCTACACCGGAACCGGGGGAGGCGCCGCGGGTGTCCTCGGCCCGGACAACATCGCTGTTCCCGGCGGCACGAGCGGCAACGGCAACTTCGATTCCTCCACCGAGACCAAGAACAACGCGGTCAACAAGGTCACCGAGGACCGGGTCATCCCGGCCGGTGCCATCAAGCGGCAGACCATTTCCGTCGCCGTCAGCCAGGCCGCCGCCGGCGGCCTGAACCTGGCCTCGCTGAAGAACCTCGTCACCTCCGCCGCCGGTGCCGACACCGCGCGCGGCGATGTGGTCACGGTCGAGGTTGTGCCGTTCAGCACCGCGGCCGCCGACGACGCCGCCAAGGCGCTCGCCGAGGCCCAGGCCAACGCCGAAGCCGAAAAGCAGGCCGCGTTCTTCGGAACCCTCGTCACCGCCGGCAGCATCCTGCTCGGCCTGCTGATCCTGGCCCTGGTGGTCACGATCATCCTGCGGCGCCGCCAGAAGCGCGAGCCCGTGGACCTCGGCGAACGCCTGGACCTGGAGATCATGCCGGTGGCCCCGCCCGTGGTGGCCCTTCCGCCGGCGACGTCGGCGATCCCGATCACCGCCCTGCCCCCGCTTCCGGGCCCGAGCACCGAGCAGCTGGAATCCGAGCGCCGCCGGTTTGAAATCGACAACATGGTCGCCGCCAACCCGGAACGGGCCGCCGACTACCTGCGCAGCCTCATGGATGACAGGCAACCGGCATGAAAGCAACCGACACGCCACTGACCGGCACCCAGCGCGCCGCCGTCGTCCTGATGCAGATGAGCCCCGAGAACGCCGCCAAGGTCATGGCCCAGCTCACGGATACCGAGGCGGAGGAGATTGCCGGCGAGATCGTCAAGCTCCGGAAAGTGGACTCTGACGTCACCGAGCAGATCATGAAGGACTTCCACCAGGCCGCGCTGACAACCACGCGCCAGGCCCGGGGCGGGCGGGAACTCGCCGAGGGCCTGCTGGAGGCCTCCTTCGGCTCGGAAAAGGCCGCCGGGCTCATCAACCGCCTGACCGTCAACATGGCCGGCAAGTCCTTCGAGTTCCTCGAGGACATCGAACCCGTGCAGATCCTGGCCTTGATCGACGGCGAACTGCCGCAGACCATCGCCCTGGTCCTCGCCCACCTCAGCCCGCGCAAGGCCTCGGCCGTGATGTCCGGGCTGCCCGGCTCGCTGCGGGCCGACGTCGCCCTCAGCATCGCCACCATGGGATCCGGCGCGCCTGAGGCGATCGGGATTGTCGCCGACACCCTCAAACTCCGCGGCGGCGCCGCCGTATCCCAGCAGGCCTCGAAGGTGGTGGGCGGCATCCAGCCGCTCCTGGAGATCATCAACCGGACCGACGCAGGCACGGAACGATCCGTACTGGACGGCCTGGACCTGCTCGATCCCGACCTCGCGGTGGAGATCCGGGCCCAGATGGTGACGTTCGACGACATCGTGAAGCTGGAACGCCGCGACGTGCAGCTGGTGCTGCGCGGACTCGACGCGGCCGTCCTGGCGATGGCGATGAAGGGCGCCTCCGAGCCGGTCCTGGAAACCATCACCACGAACGTCTCCGGGCGCAACCTGGAAATCCTCGAATCCGAGATCGCCGCCCTGGGACCGCTGCGGGCCTCGCAGATCGAAGAGGCCCGTGCCGCCGTCGTCCGGTCCATCCGCGAACTCGAGGCCGAAGGCCAGATCACCATCCAGCGCGGGGACGAAGAAGACTATGTCTACTGACAACGCCCCGGCGCGCGTCGTCTTTCCGTCGCTGCGGGCCAACGGCCCGGCCGCCGAGCAGGCCGGCTACACCGAAGGCCACGCCGCGGGCTACGCCGCCGGGGTGCGCGCCGCCGCGAAGGAACAGCGCCGTTGGCGGGACCGGATGTCCGCCGAACAGGCTGCCTCCCTGGCCGCCGGACAGCAGGACCTGGACCGTGCCGTGCGCGCCCTCGCCGTCGCCAGGACAGACTTTGCGCACCGCAACGTGCAGGCGCTGCAGGATGCCGAAGAAATCCTGGCCCGCACGGCGCTGGAACTGGCCGAGGCCATCCTCGGCTACGAACTGGCCGAAGGCACCCGGACCGCCCGGGCCGCCCTGGCCCGCGCCCTCTCCGGGAATGACTCCGCCACGGTGCTGGCAATCCGGCTGCACCCGGCGGACATCGACGTCCTCAGCCGGGAAGGCCAGGAACTGCCGGCCGGGCTGCCGCTCATCGCGGACCCCTCCCTCGGCCGCGGCGACGCGAAGGTCGAATACCAGCAGGGCTGGTTCGACGCCAGCCTCCGCACAGCCTTGGGGCGTGCCCGCGCGGCGCTGCTGGGAGAGGCAGCGTCGGCAGGAGCCCTGCCAGGAGACGCCTTGTTGGGAGACACAGGGCTGGGAGAGTCCGGCCACGCAGAATTCGACGACGGCGCCTACCGGGGCCAGGCATGATCGCCGAGTGGCGGCCCAAGGGCGCCGACTATGCCGCCGCGCTGGCCGCGGCCGCCCCGCAAAGGGTCGGCGTCGTCACCTCGGTTATCGGGCTGGGCCTGGAAGTGTCGGGTCTGGACTGCGCCCTGGGTGACCTCGTGACCGTGGGGGAGAACCCGGGCCTCGACGCCGAAGTCGTCGCGGCGCTTGACGGCTCCGTGCGCTGCATGCCGCTGGGCCGGCTGGCCGGCGTGGCTGCCGGTGACCCGGTTCGCGCCAAAGGCAGCGCGGTGTTGGTTCCCACCGGACGGGGCCTGTTCGGCCGGGTCCTGGACGGTCTGGGACGCCCGATCGACGGCAGGGGGCCGCTGCTCAGCGGGCCGCGCGTGCCGATCGACAACGAGGCACCGAACGCCATGAAACGCGCCCGCATCGACACCGCGCTGCAGACCGGCGTGCGCGTCCTGGACACCATGACCACGCTCGGCAAGGGCCAGCGCATGGGCCTGTTTGCCGGCTCCGGGGTCGGCAAATCCTCCCTGCTCTCGATGATTGCGCGCGGTACCGACGCCGAGGTCTCGGTGATCGCCCTCGTTGGCGAACGCGGCCGCGAAGTCCGCGAGTTCCTCGAAGACGACCTCGGCACCGCCGGCCTGGCCCGCTCCGTGGTGGTGGTCGCCACCTCCGACGAACCCGCCCTCATGCGCATGCGCGCCGCCTTCACCGCCACCCGCATCGCCGAGTCCTTCCGCGACCAGGGCCAGGATGTGGTCCTCATGATGGACTCCCTAACCCGGGTGGCCATGGCGCAGCGCGAGATTGGCCTCTCGGCCGGCGAGCCCCCTGCCACCCGCGGCTACCCGCCGTCGACCTTTTCCATCCTGGCGCGGCTGCTGGAGCGCGCCGGCACGGCCGAAACCGGCTCCGTCACCGGCATCTACACCGTGCTGGTGGACGGCGATGACCACAACGAGCCCATCGCCGACGCCGCCCGCTCCATCCTGGACGGCCACGTGGTGCTGGACCGAAAACTCGCCGTCACCGGGCACTTCCCGTCCGTGGACGTGCTCGGATCCGTGTCCCGGGTGGCCAGCAAGGTCAATTCCCGGCCACACCTCGAAGCCGCCGCCACACTCCGCCGGGTCCTCGCGGCCCGCAAGGCGGCACAGGACCTGATCGACGTCGGCGCCTACCAGGCCGGGACCAACCCACTGGTCGACGCAGCGCTGAACCACGAGCACGCGGTCAGCGGATTCCTCCAGCAGCCGATAGACGAATCCACGGCCCACCCCGAGTCCTGGCAACGGCTCGGCCACCTCACTTCGATCCTGGGAGCAGCAGCATGAACCGCGAATTCTCTTTGGCCGGCCTCCTGCGCCTTCGCCAGCTCCAGCAGGACCAGGCGGCAACCGGGCTGGCGCGCGCCCGCTCACGTTCCAGCTCCGTCCGGGTCCGCGAAGCCGCCGCCCGCCGCGAACTTGCCGCCACGGATGACCCCATCTCCAGCTCGGCCTCCCTGCGCGCCGTCGCCGCCGCCCGGTCATCCGCGCACAGCATGCTCGCGGACCTGCAAAACCTCACCCACCTGGCCGAGGCCGACGAAGCCAACGCCCGGGCCGAGTTCATCGCTGCCCGCACGCGGTCCGTGGGCCTGGAAAAACTGCAAGCCCGGCACGACGCCGAGGTCAACTCCGCGGACCTGCGCGCCGAACAGTCGGCCCTGGACGAGATTGCCTCGACGCTCTGGCACCGCGATGAGCAGCAGGTGAAGCCATGAGCATGACGGAGGCGATCGGCCGGATGCAGGGCATCCAGTCGATGATCGCGGAATTGAGCCGGCCCGCGGCCACGGAAACCAGCGCCGCCGCGGCCAAGGCTGCGGCTGCGGCCTCGCTCGCGACCGCAACCGGCACCGGCGACTCCGCCACGTTCACCCAGGCACTGGCCGCGGCACTGGGCGGCAGCGGCGCAACAGACACCGCCTCCCTCACGGACAGCCTCGGCCTGGGCGCCTCTCTGGGTCTTGGCGGCACATCGGGACTCGGTAGCGCTGCGGCGGTCGGAACCGCCGCGCTGACCGGCGCCCAGGCCGCCGGATCCGTACACACCGGTGGGGCAGCGACGGGCAATGACGTGGTGGCCGTGGCGAAGAAGTACATCGGTGTTCCCTATGTGTGGGGCGGCACCAATCCGGCCACCGGCATGGACTGCTCCGGCTTCACCCAGCGGGTCTTCAAGGACCTCGGCGTGGAGCTTCCCCGTGTGGTGAGCGACCAGATGCGCCAGGGCACCCCGGTGGCGTCCCTCGCCGAAGCGAAACCCGGGGACCTCCTGGTGAGCTTCGGCGGCAACCACATTTCCATCTACCTGGGCAACGGCAAGGCGATCGACGCGCCAGTGCCCGGCAAGACCGTCCAGATCCGCGATGCCTGGGAGCAGCAGTCCAACCTGACCTCCATCCGGCGCATCGTTCCCGCAGGGGCGGCATCATGAAGGCGGCATCGACGGAGCTTGCCGCCGCGCTGGCGGCGCCGGTCCGGGCGGCACGGCAAGGCGCGGACCCGCGGCCAGGCAACGACAACGGAAACACAGCCGCCGCGTCCTTCGACTCGGTCCTCAACGACGTCCAGGGCGCAGCAGGCAACAGCACCGCGGCAGAGCCCGGCGCCGCTAAGGCCGTGCCGGCGCCCGACGACGCGGCGGCCGAAACGCCGCAGCACGACGGCGGCACGGACGGTGCTTTACTGACCGGCATCGCCGCGACCCCTGCTCCGCCGGCCGGTGCTGCTTCCGCGGCCGTACCGGGGACCGACGCCGTTTCGTCCGGCAGCGCCAGCCTCACGGCCCAGTTCGCCGCGGCCGACTTCCCTCCGGCCCAGTACGGAATGGCCGAATTCGCGCCAGCCCAGTTCGCCGCGGCCGACTTCCCGCCGGCCCAGTTTGTCTCGTTTGGGAAGCTTGGCCAGGTTGCGCAACTTGGTCAGGCTGCGTTGCCCGGACAGTCGGCACCAGCCGTTGCCCCGGCGTCGGACAGCAACGACGGCTCCCGCACTGCCGCACCGGCCGCCACTGCGTCCGCGACCTCGGCGGTTCTACCCGACGAAGTGCCGGCCGCCGCCGCGCACACCCAAGCCGCCGCTGCGCAGGACCCGGCCGTCGCGACCCCGGGATCGCCCGCCTGGCGTCGCCCCACTCCGGCCGCCGTCCCCGCTGCGACCATGCCGGACGGTAAGCCGGGCGCCGTTGTGGCCTCGCAGACCGCGGGTGCAGGCGCCTTTGCCGACACATCCGACGGGTCCAAAGCAGCCGCCGGCCGGACTGGGCAGGATCCTGCCCTGACGGCTGCGCCCGTCAATGCCGTGAACACCGCACCGGCCACAGTTGCCGCAGCGCCGCTGTCCGCGGTACCGCCCAAGGTTGCACCGGCAGGGCAAACCCCGGCAGTGCCGGTGCAGGCCGGCGCCGCCGCGTCGGCAGCACCGAGCGGGGCAGCGGCGGCACAGTCCGCATCGGGATTTGGTCCCGTGCTTGGCGCTTTGCCGGCGGCCACCTCTGCGGCCGTGCCCGCGTCCGCGCCCGCGCTCAGTGACGCGGGCGTCGCCGCCGTCGCCGCCGTCGCCGCCGCCGCCGCGTCCGCGCCCGGACAAGCGTCGTCGGCGCCGACCTCCGCCCCCGGTACTGCCCCGTCTAGCAGCGCCCAGGCCGGCACCACACCCTCCGGCAGCACGTCTCCCGGCACCGCACCCACACCGGCAGCCGCAACTGCACCTGCACCCGCACCTGCGCCGGCGCATGCCGGCGTCCTGGCGGACCCCGTCGCGGCACCCGGGCCCAACGCCGCAAGCGCTCCGTCCGATCCGGAAGGCGGAGCCCCTGCGGCCGCCGCAATACCCGTCCAGCAAACTGTGGCGGCGGCAACCGTGGCCCAGGCCGTGCCCCAGCCGGCTGCCCAGATTGCTGCGCAGCCGGCGTTCCAGTTGTCTTCCGCATCGGCACCCCAAGCCGCGGCACCCCTCCAGCCCCAGCTGGCCAAACCGCTTTTCACCCTCGTGGGGGCACCCCATGGCCAGCACATCATGACGCTCAAGGTCAGCCCGGAAGATCTCGGCCCGTTGACGGTCCGGGCCCAGATCGACGCCGCGGGCGTGCGGATTGAGCTGTTCGCCCCGGGGGAGGCAGGACGTGAAGCGGTCCGCGGAATCCTGCCCGAACTCCGCAGGGAACTCCACGGCGCCGGATTCGGGGCCAGCCTTGACCTCTCCGATCACCGCGGTCCCGGATTCGGACAGCACGGTGCCCAGCACGGCACGGGCCAGGACCGGGCCGGTACCGGCGGCCAGTTCGCCGCCGGCCGGGACCCCGGCGGCAGCGGCTCCGGCCCGGGCGGCCGGAACGGGCCGGCCGAGCCGCGGCCCGGAAACCGCTGGGATGCGCTTGCCGATGATCAGGCCATCCGCACCGCCAGGCTGTTGAACGGCCCCCAGACCACCCTCGACATTCTTGTCTGACACGAAGGAACGCGACTTATGACGATTCAGCCGATCGCATCCCAGCCGGTAACGGCGGCGGGGGAGGCCACCCAGGCTTCTGCCGTGCGGACGCCCTCGCAGACCATGGATGCCAACGTGTTCATGTCCCTGCTCGTGACGCAGCTCAAGAACCAGAACCCGAGCGCGCCCATGGACACCAACCAGATGATGAGCCAGACCCTCCAGCTCTCCATGATGGAAAAAATGACTGAACTGACCACGAACAGCAAGGAGGGCTTCTCCCTCCAGATGCGGACGGCGGCGGCCCAGCTGATCGGACACTCGGTCGGCTACACCCTCGCGGACGGCACCACCGGGACCGGCGTCGCCAGTTCCGTCAGCTATGCGGGATCGGTTCCGTCCGTCACGATCGGCGATCTTTCCGTTCCCCTCGACTCCATCACCGGGCTTACTGCTCCGGCCGCTTCCTAACCACTTCTTCACCCGTAGAAAGGCAGTTCCCATGCTCCGCTCGCTGTACTCCGGAATCTCGGGCCTCCGCGCCCACCAGACCATGCTGGACGTCACCGGCAACAACATCGCCAACGTCAACACCGCCGGTTTCAAGGCCTCCTCCACCCAGTTCCAGGACACCCTGTCCCAGTTGCAGCAGGGCGCCACCGGCCCGCAGGCTGAGACCGGCGGCAGCAACCCCGCCCAGATCGGTCTCGGCGTCCGGGTTGCCGGTGTCACCACCAACTTCTCCCAGGGCTCTTCGCAGAGCACCGGCCGGGCCACCGACCTGATGATTTCCGGCGACGGCTTCTTCGTCACCAGCAAGGGCGGCAGCCAGCTCTTCACCCGCGCCGGCGCGTTCAGCCCGGACGCAGCCAACCAGCTGGTAAGCCCCGACGGCGGCATCCTCCAGGGCTGGACCGCAACCAACGGTGTGATCAACGCGGGTGGCCCCGTCGGCGACATCACGCTGAACCCCAACACCATGGTGGCCAAGAAGACCGACACGGTGACGCTGGACGGAAACCTGCCCAGCGACGCCGCCGACGGCACCAAGCTGGACCGCCTCGTCAAGGTTTACGACGCCGCCGGCACCGAACGCAGCGTGTCAATGACTTTCACCAAGGCCGGAAGTACCTGGAACATCGCCGCTGACGACAATGGCACCACAGCCACCGGATCCGTGACCTTCACGAACGGCAAGCCTACCGCCGGCGGAAACTTCACCGTCAACGGCATCACCATCGACGTCTCCAAGGTCTCCGGCTACGCCGCCATGAGCTCGCTGACCATCAGCGGCCAGAACGGTGCCCCCGTCGGCAAGCTCGAGTCCTACACGCTGGGCAGCGACGGCTCCCTGATCGGGTCGTTCAGCAACGGCATCAAGCAGGTCCTCGCCAAGATCGCCCTCGCCAAGTTCACGAACCCGGGCGGCCTGGAGAAGGCCGGCGGCTCCTCTTACGTCGCGACCGGCAACTCCGGCGGAGTGCAGCTCGGTGCTGCGGGCGATCCCGGCCTTGGCAGCCTGACCGGCGGCTCGCTGGAAATGTCGAACGTGGACCTGTCCCAGGAATTCACCAACCTGATCGTTGCCCAGCGTGGCTTCCAGGCCAACGCCCGCATCATCACCACCTCGGATGAGGTCCTCCAGGAACTGACCCAGCTCAAGCGCTGATCAGGGAAGTCTTGATTGCCCCTTAAGGATCCGGGGGACAGCTTTGGGCTTCAGGTATTGCCGGACCCGGAGCTGTCTCCTTGGATCACACCCTAAAAATGGGGGCGTACGTTCCGTCGTCCGTGCAGCACGTCGTCGCGTTAGCATTGGTCCCACCACGTCTGTCCAAGGAGGGCGCATGCCGTACATCGTTGACTTCGAGACCGTTTCTACTGTCGGTTTGGAAGCGTCTCCGGTCGCCGAGGCCCTCGCCGGGTTGCGCGCCAACGAAGCCCGCTATTACGGGAATAAGTACGGCCACGTCTTCACAGTGAGCCCTGCAAGCGAAGTACCTGACGTGGTTGACCGGGTGAGCCGGATCCTCCGGGACGAACGTGACATCGTGATCGGATCCAACCCGCTGGAAGCGACCGCCTTCGAAGTCGACGGTTTGCGGATGGCCTACGTTTTCTACGAATCGGGACTGTCGGTCAATGTCATGTACAGCATCGAGGGCGGCGGGAAGAGAGCGGTCGGGTTCAAACTTGCCGACGGCATGGAAATTCCGGAGGAATTGGCGCCCCGCTTCAAGTTCGCCCGCCAAAAATCGAAGCTGGCGGGCGTTATCCGCGGCTCCTACTTCGTGATCAAGGGCGAGTACTGATCGGGCTCACCCCCGCATTTCAGGGTGCGGGACGCAGCCGGGCAATCCGGTCAGTGAGTTTCTGGGATTGGGGTTCCACATTTTCGACGTGATCATCAGCGGCGGCGGCCCCACGGGGATGATGCTGGCCAGCGAGTTGCGGCTGCACGACGTGGACGTGCTCGTGCTGGAGAGGGATGCGGAGCCGAGCCAGGCGGCCCGCTCGCTCGGCCTGCACCCGCGCAGCATCGAGATCATGGACCAGCGCGGGCTGCTGGACCGGTTCCTCGCCCACGGGCAGCAGTACCCCGGCGGCGTCGGACGCTTCGCCGGGATCGACAAGCCCCCGCCGGCGCACCTGGACACCGCACACGGCTACGTCCTTGGCATCCCCCAGCCGGTCACCGATCGCCTGCTGGCCGAGCGCGCCGGGGAGCTCGGCGCCCAGATCCGCCGCGGCTGCGAGGTGACAGGGGTCGAGCAGGACCAGGACGCGGTGAGCGTCGAGCTCGCTGACGGCTCACGGCTGCGCTCGCGCTGGCTGGTCGGCTGCGACGGCGGACGCAGCCTGGTGCGCAGACTGCTCGGCATCGGCTTCCCCGGCGAGCCGGCCACGACCGAGTGGCTCCTGGGCGAGGTGGAGGTGACCGCGCCGCCGGACGAGCTGGCCAAGGTAGCGGACGAGGTGCGCAAGACCCACAAGGGGTTCGGCATCGGCCCCGCCGGAAACGGCCTGTACCGCGCCGTCGTGCCCGCGGCGGCCGTGGCCGAAGACCGCTCCGTCCCGCCGACCCTGGAGGAGTTCCGGACGCAGCTGCGGGCGTTCACGGGCACCGACTTCGGCGTCCACTCACCACACTCCCTGTCCCGTTTCAGCGACGCCACCCGGCTTGCCGAACGATACCGGGTGGGCCGGGTTCTTCTCGCCGGCGACGCGGCGCACGTCCACCCGCCGCTGGGAGGGCAGGGACTGAACCTCGGCATCCAGGATGCCTTCAACCTCGGCTGGAAGCTCGCCGCCGAGCTCAACGGGTGGGCACCGGACGGGCTGCTGGACAGCTATTACGCCGAGCGCCACCCGGTCGCCGAGAGCGTGCTGACCGTCACCCGCGCCCAAAGCGAGCTGCTGTCCACCGAGCCCGGCCCGCAGGCCGTGCGCCGGCTGCTGACCGAGCTGATGGACTTCGAGGACGTCAGCCGTTTCCTGGCCGAGAAGATCACCGCGATCGGGATCCGCTACGACTTCGGCGAAGGCCCCGAGCTGCTCGGCAGACGACTGCGCGACATCCCACTGTCACGGGGCCGTCTCTACGAGCTCACCCGCAAAGGCCGCGGACTCCTGCTGGACCAGACCGGCGAACTCTCCGTCACAGGATGGGCGGATCGGATCGACCACGTCGCGGACGTCAGCGGGGAACTGGACGCGCCCGCGGTCCTGCTCCGGCCGGACGGCCACGTCGCATGGATCGGCGCTGACCAGAAGGACCTGCTCCACCACCTGCCGACATGGTTCGGGGCCGCCCTCGAGGGCGCTGAAGACAGCCACGATCGCCGCCCCTGACGCCGCGCTCGGCGTCAGGCAGCCTGCCAGGTCACGGGGAGCTGTTTCGCCCCGTAGACGATCATGCTTTCCATCCGCTCCAACTGCGCGTCGGGTTCTACCGCAAGCCCCGGCAGCCGTGAGAGCACGGCCTCCAGCGCGATCTTGGCCTCCAGCCGTGCCAGGGGCGCCCCGAGGCAGAAATGGATGCCCTGCCCGAAGGCGAGGTGACGGTTGGGTGAGCGTTCGACGTCGAACTCGTCCGGGAGCGGGAACTGCTCCCCGTCGCGGTTCGCCGAGCCGATCCAGGCAACGATCGGCGAGCCTGCCGGAATGGCGCGGCCACGCACGGTCGTGTCGACGGCTGAGAGCCGGTACATGGACTGGACGGGGGAGCGGTAGCGCAGCACCTCTTCGATGGCGTGCGGGAGCAGGGCAGGCTCGGCGACGAGGCGTTCCGCTGTGCCCGGCGATTCGGTGAAGCACAGCACCGCATTGCCGATCAGGTTGGTGGTGGTCTCGTTTCCCGCCACGAGCAGCAGGCTGCAGAATCCCAGCAACTCGATGGGACTGAGTTTCTGCCCGTCGATCTCGGCCGCGAGGAGCGCGCTGATCAGATCATTGCCCGGCCGGTGCCGCCGCTCCTCGATCATGCCCATGAAGTACTCCGCCATTTCCCGGTTGGCTGCCGTGTGGACGGACTCATCGGCGCCCGGGCGGGTTTGGCTCACGATCACGTCGGACCACTGCTTGAACCGGTCCCGGTCTGAGGACGGAATGCCCATGAGCTCGGCGATCACGATCACCGGAAGCGGATAGGCCAGCTGTTCGATCAGGTCGGTGGCGCCGCCGGCAACCACCGGGTCCAGCAACTCGTTGGTCAGTTCCGAGATGCGCGGGGCGAGCGCGTCAACTGCCCGCGGCGTGAACGCCTGCGTCACGAGCGAACGCAGCTGGCGGTGCCGCGGCGGGTCCGTGTTGACCAGGCTGGCGGCGAAGAGCTGGCCCGTTTCGGAGGGGTTGTCCCCGCCGATCCGGGAAGAAAACGTGGCGTGCTCGGACAAGACCCGCTGCACGTCGTCGTAGCGGAACACGTGCCACACGCCGGTCTCCTGGTCCTGGAAAACGGGTTCACTGTCCCGCATGGCTGCGTAGCGGGGAAACGGGTTCAACGGCTGCTCAAAATCCGGAAATGGCGCCATGGCTGGCCTTCCTGATGAGGCGGGCGGCCGTCGTTTCCTGGCACTGGACCAACTGCAAGGGACGAACCGCACCGGGCAAATTGCAACAGGGCAGGCGTCCAACGGGGCGGGCCGGGTGGCCCCGTCAGCTCCCACCCTAATACCGGGCGGCGGCGTTGGCACGGGGAATCTTGCCGCGGCGGCCGCGCCGGGGAACCGGCACTCTGCTACGGCGCCTAACGAAGGGGCCCGGCCTGCCGACAGTACGGAGGAGAACACCCTTCCCCTCACAGAGCAGAATCGGCCCATGATCGTCGTCACACGCCTCAACGGAACGCGCTTCGCGGTCAATCCGGACCTCATTGAACGCATCCACGAGAGCCCGGATACGCACTTGGTGACGCTCGACGGCGCCGCCTATGTGGTGCTCGAAAGCCTCGCCGAAGTGGTCGAGCTCATCGCGGAGTACCGGGCGTACATCCTGAGCAAAGCCCGGGACTTTCCGGCCATCACCGGCTATCCGCTCAGCCTGGTTCGGACTGAAGACCCGGACGATGACCCCTACGACGACGGCGCCGGCCCCACGGCGCCCGCACAACCCAGAAAGTAACGATGGATCCCGCAACAGTCATCGGACTGCTCCTCGCCTTCGGCTCCGTTATCGCCATGGTGTCGCTCGAGGGCGCCAGCCTGTCGGCGTTGCTCCTCCCGGCCCCCATGATCCTGGTCTTCGGCGCCACGCTCGCCGTCGGGATCGCCGGAAACACCCTCAAAGACGTCGTCCAGGCCTTCAAAGCCCTCCCCAAGATGTTCCTCGGCAAAACCGCCAAGCCGCAGGAAAGCATTGACCAGATGGTCCGCTTCGCCGAAAAGGCCCGCAGCGAGGGCCTGCTGTCCCTCGAAGAGGAAGCGGCCAGCGTCAAGGACCCCTTCCTGGCCCGTGCCCTGCAGAACATCGCCGACGGCACCGACGCCGAGGACCTCCGGATGCTCATGGAGGATGAGATCGACTCCAAGTCCCGGAGCGATCACGCCAACTCCAAATTCTTCGCGAGCCTCGGCGGATACGCCCCCACCGTGGGCATCATCGGCACCGTGGTGTCCCTGACCCACGTCCTGGAAAACCTGTCCACCCCGGACCACCTCGGCCCAATGATCGCAGCAGCCTTCGTCGCCACCCTGTGGGGCCTGCTGTCCGCCAACTTCATCTGGCTTCCCTTCAGCGCCCGGATGGCCCGGCTCTCGGAACTGGACATCGAACGGATGACGCTGCTCATGGAAGGCATGCTGTCGGTCCAGTCCGGCGCCCAGCCGCTCCTGCTGGCCGAACGGCTCCGCGCCATGGTCCCCGAGCACCAGCTCAAGAGCACCGGCAAGAAGGCCGGCGCTGACAAGCCCGACAGGATGGACGAGGCCGCGTGAGCCCCAGGCGGCGCGGGCGGAAGAAGCCGGAAGAACACCACGTCGACGAACGCTGGATGGCGTCCTACATGGACATGGTCACCGTGCTGATGTGCATGTTCATCGTCCTCTTCGCGATGTCCACGGTGGACGCCAACAAGTTTGAAAAGCTCCGCAACTCCCTGGCCACGGGATTCGGCGCGGTCGCGACGGAAACGGTGGACACGGCGTCGGGAACAGTGGTGCCGCCGGAACTCGTGAAGGAGGACCTTGAGGCGTTCGCCGCCGTCAAGGGCGCGGCCACCGCATCCCCCGAGAACATGGCTGAAGCGATCAAGGAAGTGGACAAGCTCAAGGCGCTGCAGCAGAAGATGCAGGCCGGCCTGGCGGCCGCCGGGCTGAGCGAGAACGTCGAGTTCCAGATCGACCAGCGCGGCCTGACGGTCAAACTCGTCGGATCGCAGGCATTCTTCGAACCGGACCGGCCCGAGCTCACCTCACGGGCCTCCCGGGTGCTGCAGGTCATCTCACCGGTACTCAAGCCGGCCGGCATGGAAATCATGGTCGAGGGCCACGCCGCGAACGGCATCACGGCCTACCCCTCGACGTGGGAACTGTCCTCGGCGCGCGCCGTCAACGTCCTGCGGTACATGGTGGACCGCGGCGGCATAGCCCCCGGCACCATCGGTGCCGTGGCGTTCGGTTCCGCCCGCCAGGTCAACGACGACTCCACTCCGGCGCTGATGGAGCGGAACCGGCGGGTGGACATCGTGGTCGTTTCCGACAAGCCCGACGTCGTCCGGGCACTGATTCCGGAGGCCTTGAAACTCAGCGGGAAATAGCCGTTCCCGGCTGCGGCCGACTGCCGCGTGTTCCGCCTGTATTTGCCTGCGGTAATTTGCCGCTGTTTTTGCCTCCGGCAGAATGCTTACGCCGCGGCGTCCCTTGCCGATAGTGGCAACCGTGAGTGTTCTGGATGAGCGGGAAGTGGCACGGGAGCGGACCGTCAGCGTCTATGACTTCCGCCGTCCCGCGACGCTCGCGCGCGAACACAGCCGGGTGCTGGAGCTCGCCTTCGAAACCTTCGCCCGCCAGTGGGGCACCCAGCTCACCGCCAAGGTCAGGGTCAAGTCCGTGGTGCGTCTGGAAGACGTCAGCATGCTCAGCTACGACGAGTACGCCGCCTCGCTGCCCGCCGTCACCGCCATGGTCCTGTGCACCGTGGAGGCCCACGATTCCAAACTCGTGGTGCAGTTCCCCGGCCCGGCCGCCCTCGGCTGGGTCAACCGCATGCTCGGCGCCTCCAACGATTCGCCCATGCCGGACCGCAAGTTCACCCAGATCGAGCAGGCGCTGATCAAGGGCCTCATGGACGAGGCCCTCGAAGACCTCGGCTATTCCCTCGGCCCGCTGCTCAGCGAGGCCGTCCGGGTGGACACCATCCAATACAACTCCCAGTTCGCCCAGGCCGCCGCACCCAGCGAACTGATGATCGTCGCCTCCTTCACCATGAGCGTCGGCGACGTCAACGCCCCCGCCACCCTGGCCGTTCCGGCCGGCATCCTGCTGGGGCGGCTCAAGAAGGTCAACCCGACCGACTCCCGCGAAGACGCGGCCGCCCGCGTCAGCGCCCAACTGGAGCAGGTCCCGGTGGAACTCTCGGTACGGCTCTCGACGTCGTTCGTTACCCCGAGCCAGGTCCTGGGCCTCGCCGTCGGTGACGTGCTGACCCTGCCGCACCTGGAAAACCGGCCCTTTGACCTCACCCTGGACGGAACCCGGCTGGCCACTGCCGCCCCGGCCCGCAACGGCTCCCGCGCGGCCGCAGTAATTGTCACAATCGAGGAGAACCAACGATGAGCATCACCCTGACCAAGCACGAAATGTCGGCGGAACGGCTCGTCGAGGAGCTGCCGAGCCCGGTGGCCCTGAAGGTTGTCGCCCTGGTTCCCGCCCGGTCCGCGGCGGCCTACGCCCGGCAGGCGGTCACGGCGACCTTCGTCGGCGCGGTGACCGCCGACCTCGCCCTCATGCTCAGCGACCGCACCTTCCTTGACGAGGCCGCCGGCGCAGGCTCCCAGCTGGGACACGTCTCCGTGACCGACGTACTGCGCCCCGCGATGGAAAGCGCCAGCTCAGTCTTCGGGGCCGGTGTCCTGTCCGACCTGCGTGAATCCGACGTCTCCGGGCTCCTCTCGGATCCCGACACGGCCGTCTTTGAACTCTCCGACGGCAGCAACGCCGCGGCCTGGTTTGCCGTCCGGCTCCGCGAGCACGGCAACAGCCAGGAACGCGGCGGAGACCTGTTCGCCGGCGGAGACACCGTGGCCGGCCGGCTCGGCCGGATCAACAACATTGAAATGGCCCTGACCGTGGAGATCGGACGCACCCGGATGTCGGTCCGGGACGTGTTGTCGCTGGAACCGGGCAAGATCATCGAACTGGACCGCTCCGCCGGTGCCCCGGCCGATGTCCTGCTCAACGGCCGCCTGATCGCGCACGGCGAAGTTGTGGTCCTCGACCAGGACTACGCGGTGCGGATCACCCGGATCCTCGACGTCGCCGAGGGGCTCAGCTGAATGGATGCACTGATCCTCGGGCTGCGGGTAGTCGTGGCCCTGGGCGCGGTGCTTGGCCTCATGTGGTTCCTGCAGCACCGGCTGGGCAAGGGCACCGGACGGCGCCGGGCTGACCGCGCCTTGACCATCGTCAGCCGGCAGAGCCTGGGACAAAAAGCCTCCGTGGTGGTGGTCGACGCCGCCGGGCAGCGCTTCCTCCTGGGCGTCACCGAGCACGCCGTCAACGTCCTGCACACCGGGGACATCCCGCCCGAACCCGAAGAAGTCCCCGTCCCCGGCACCAGCCGCGGCCTCGGGGATTTCGCCCGGCTCCTCGCTGACGCCAGCCCGCTCGCCGGCAACCACTTCAGCGGCCAGGCCAGGGCCGCCATCGACGGTTCGGACGACGCCGACGACTTCGCCGCCGATTTCGCCGACGGCCCGGACGGTGTCCGGGATCTGCCGCCGTCCCGCCGCAGCTCCCTTCACCGGAACCCCCCGGCCCGCGGCCACGCCGGCCGTGGCAGCGCCGGCGGCGCTGCGGGCCATCCGCCGCTGCACGGCTCCATCCTGGCCGGCTCCACCTGGAAGCAGGCTGCCGCCGCGCTCAGGAGCGGACGCCGCAATTGATCTTCCCGCTCCCCACCGGCACCACCCGCGCGCGAACGGCTGGCGCAAAGCCCCTCAGGCTCCTGGCCCTGGGGCTCGCCGCCGTGCTCTTTGCCGTCCTCCTGCTGTGGCTCAATGCCTCGGCAGGCCACGCCGCACCCATCGACCCTGTTGCGCCGGTGCCGCCGACCGACCCCGCCACTCCCGAGGGCGGGAACGTCAACATCCAGATCAACGGGATGGACGGGAAACCTTCCACCGCCGTCCTGACCCTGATCGGCATCACGCTCCTGGCCGTTGCGCCCTCGCTGCTGCTGATGATGACGTCTTTCACCAAGATCTTTGTGGTCCTGGCAATGACCCGCAACGCGCTGTCCCTGCCCTCCATCCCGCCGAACCAGGTCCTGGCCGGGCTGGCCCTGTTCCTCTCGATCTTTGTGATGTGGCCCGTCATCAACGAGATGAACACCCTCGGCATCCAGCCCTACCTCAACGGCACACTGGACTTCAACGGGGCGGTCAGCGCCGCGTCGGGTCCGTTGCAGCACTTCATGCTCGCCCACACGCGCGAGGAGGACATCGCCCTGATGTCCCGCGCCGCCGGAGCCGAGAACCCGGCCACTCCTGAGACCGTCCCGCTGCAGACCCTCATCCCGGCGTTCATGATCTCCGAACTCCGCGCCGCGTTCATCATCGGCTTCGTCATCTTCATCCCGTTCCTCGTGATCGACCTCGTGGTGTCCGCGGCCCTGATGTCCATGGGCATGATGATGCTCCCGCCGGTCATGATCTCGCTGCCCTTCAAAATCCTGCTCTTCGTGCTCGTCGACGGCTGGGGCCTGATCATCACCGCGCTCGTCCAGAGCTATGCGGGTTCGGGATGAACGCCAACGCGGTCCTGGACATCTGCCTCCAGGCCATGATCGTGGCCGCCAAACTCTCCGCCCCCGTACTGGTCACGGCGCTGGTGGTGGGCCTGGCCATCTCCCTGCTGCAGTCCATCACGCAGCTGCAGGAAGCGACCCTGTCCTTCGTGCCGAAGGCGGCCGCGGTGGCCGTGGCCCTGATTGTCTGCGGACACTGGATGATTTCGGAGATGGTCGCCTTCACCAACGACCTCTTCGCGAAGATTCCGTCCCTGCTCGGAGGCCTGTGAGGTGGGCATCCCGATCGACCCGGCCTGGCTTGAAGTCCTGCTGCTGGCCACGGTCCGGATGACCGCCTTCCTGGTCGTGGCACCGCCCTTCTCGCACCATGCCATTCCCGGGCGCGTCAAGGCCATGCTGGGCCTGGGCCTGGGCCTGGCGGTGACGCAGCGCCTGGCCGGCGGCTACACACCCCGGGACACCGCCGGGTTCCTCACCGGTGTGGTCCTGGAACTGGTCACCGGGCTGGTCCTGGGCTTCCTGGTCCTCGTCGTCTTCTCCGCCATCCAGTCCGCCGGCAGCCTGATCGACCTGTTCAGCGGGTTTCAGATGGCCCAGGCCTACGACCCCCAAATGATGGTCAACGGTGCACAGTTCACCCGGCTCCTGCAGATGGCGGCGCTGGCCCTGCTCTTCGCCTCCGACGGCTACCAGCTGGTCATCACCGGCCTCACCGGCAGCTTTGCCGCCCTGCCGCTGGCCGGGGGGATCGACCTTTCCCAGCCGGTACAGGCCATGATCGCGGCAGTGTCCGGCATGTTCCTCGCCGCCGTGCAGATCGCCGGCCCCCTCCTGGTGGTCCTGTTCCTTGCCGACGTCGGGCTCGGCCTGCTGACCCGCGTGGCGCCGGCCCTGAACGCCTTCTCCCTCGGCTTCCCGCTGAAGATCCTGCTCACCCTGACGCTGGCCGGCTTCATGTTCCTGGCCCTGCCGCGGATCGTTTCCAGCCTCGCCGGGCAGGCGGCCAAAGCCGTGCTGGGGGTGGGCTGATGGCGGATTCACAGGAAAAGACCGAGCAAGCCACCGAGAAACGGATGCGGGAGGTCCGCTCCAAGGGCCAGCTGTCCCGTTCCCAGGACCTCACCGCCTGGCTTGGCGTCGGCGCCGCGGCGCTGATGCTGCCCAGCACGGTGGACCGGGCCGCCAACGCCGCCACAGACCAGCTCTTCAGCATCCGCGGGATCGTGTCCGCCCCCGACCCCGGCAAAGCCGTCCGGGCGCTGGAAGCCGGCTTCGCGTCCATTGCCGGGATCGTTGGACCCCTGCTGATCGTCGTGTTCCTGGCCGTCCTCGCCGGCTCGGCCCTCCAGGGCGGCGTGCACCTGAAGAAATTCAGGCTCGAATTCGAACACTTCAACCTGCTCGGCGGGATCAAGCGGCTGTTCGGCGCCCAGGCCGTGTGGGGCGGGCTCAAGGCGCTGCTCAAGGCAAGCGTCGTGGGGCTGGTGCTCTACACCGTCGTGCAGGGACTGGTTCCGGTGCTGCTGACCGCCGGAGGACTGCCCGTCGCCGGGGTGGTGCAGGCCGCCGCCGGCGGGATAGCCGCCCTGGTCCAGTTCGCGGTGGCCGCCGGAATCGTTCTGGCCGCGGCCGACTTCTTCGTCGTCATGCGGCGCAACCGCAAGAAGACCCGGATGTCCAAGAAGGAAGTCCAGGACGAGAACAAGAACAGCGAGGGCGATCCGCTCATCCGGTCCCAACGCCGGGCGCGCCAGATGGCCATGAGCCGCAACCGCATGATCGCCGCGATCGGGGACGCCGACGTCGTCCTGGTCAACCCGACGCACGTGGCGGTGGCCCTCAAATACGAGCCCGGCAAGTCCGCGCCCCGCGTGGTGGCCAAGGGCGCCGGCCACGTGGCTGCGAGGATCAGGGAAGAGGCCGAGGAAAAGAACGTGCCCATGGTCCAGGACATCCCGCTGACCAGGGCCCTCCACGGGGCCTGTGAGCTGGGGGACGAGATCCCGGTGGACTTCTACCGGGCGGTGGCCGGCGTCCTCGCGTTCGTCATGGCGCTCAAGGCCCGGGGCGCCGCCGCCGGGATGCACCGCATGGCCACCACGTTGGCCACCGTATGAAACGCGGCAGGCACCAGAGCGGGAAACACGGCACGAAAACTTCGGGAATCAGCGTCTGTGAAAGGACAGCACCATGAACAACAGGCTGAACCGGCTGGTGGTGCCCATCGGCATCGTGGGGATCGTGCTCCTGCTGGTGGTTCCCGTACCCGCGCCGCTGCTCGACTTCCTCATCGTCTGCAACATCCTGCTGGCACTGCTGGTCCTGCTGACCAGCATGTTCGTCAAAAAGCCGCTGGACTTCTCGGTGTTCCCGTCCCTGCTGCTGGTGGCGACGCTGTTCCGGCTCGGCCTCAACGTCGCTTCCACCCGACTGGTCCTGGGCAACGGCTACGCCGGGCAGGTCATTGAAGCCTTCGGCAAGGTGACGGTCGGCGGCTCTATGATCATCGGCGCCGTCGTGTTCCTCATCCTCGTGGTGATCCAGTTCGTCGTGGTCACCAAGGGCGCCGAGCGCGTGGCCGAGGTGGGCGCGCGCTTCACCCTCGACGCCATGCCCGGCAAGCAGATGGCGATCGACGCCGACCTCAACGCCGGACTCCTCACGGACACCCAGGCCCGGGAGCGGCGCGCCGAAGTCTCTGCCGAGGCCGACTTCTACGGTGCCATGGACGGCGCCTCGAAGTTCGTCAAGGGCGACGCCATCGCGGGCATCATCATTATCATCATCAACTTCGTCGGCGGCATCGCCATCGGCATGGTGCAGCGCGGCCTGGAAATCGGCGACGCCCTGAACACGTACGGCCTGCTGACCATGGGCGACGGGCTCGTCACCCAGATCCCGGCATTGCTCATGGCCGTCTCCACGGGCATGATCGTGACCCGGTCCAACGCCGAGTCGGACATGGGCCGGACTGCCTCGACGCAGCTGCTGCAGTCACCGAACGCGCTCATGATCGCCGGCGTCGCCGCCGTCGCCATGGCACTGATCCCCGGCATGCCGCCGATCCCGTTCGTCGTCGTCGGCGCCGGCCTGTTCATCGCCTCCCGCCGGACCGCGGCAAGCCAACAGCTAGCGGAAACGGCCCGGGAGGCTGAGTCGACCGCGCTGAACTTCCCGGAACAGGATCCCAACGAGAAGCTGCTGGAAGACATGCGCATCCACCCCGTGGAGATCCTGCTGGCACCTGACCTGGTGGACATGGTCTCCGGCGCCTCCGACGACCTCCTGGCCCGGGTCCGGTCCCTGCGGCACAAGATCGCCATGGAACTGGGTCTGGTCATCCCGCCAGTGCGCACCCGGGACAGTGTGGACCTGCCGCCGGCGACGTACGCCATCCGGATTGCCGGCGTGGAAGCCGGCCGCGGCACTGCCCCCAGCGGCCAGATGCTGGCCCTGGGCGAGAATCTGGACTCGCTCCCGGGCCCGGCGATGATCGAGCCCGTGTTTGGGCTCGCCGGGAAATGGATTCCGGGGGAGATGCGCCACAACGCCGAAATGACCGGGGCCACGGTCATCGACCGGGTCTCCGTCCTGGTCACCCACCTGTCCTCGATCGTCGCGTCGAACGCTGCCCGGCTGCTGTCCCGCGAGGACGTCCGCGTGCTGACCGAGGGCGTGCGCAAGCAGAGCCCCTCCGCCGTCGACGAACTGACCCCGGCGCTGCTCTCGCTCGCCGAGCTGCAGCGCGTCCTCCAGGGCCTGCTGGATGAGCAGGTGCCCATCAACGACCTCGCCCGGATCTATGAGGCCCTCACGCTCCGCGCCAAGATTTCCACGGATCCGGAATCGCTCGTGGAAGCCGCCCGGCAGGCCCTGGGCCCCGCCCTCACGGCCAAGTTCATGGACGGCCCGGTGCTCAACGTCATCATGATCGACCCCGTCCTGGAACAACACATGCTCGAGGACATGCGGCCGGCCGAGGGCGGCAGCCAGATCGTCATGGGCCAGGAACGGCTCGACGCCGTGCTGCGCTCAGTGCGGTCCGCCGTCGACGCCGCGGCCGCCGCCAACCGCCATGCCGTGCTCGTCTGCGCCCCCGCGCTCCGGCCCGCCATCTACCGCCTCGTCGGCGCGCAGCCGGGATCCGTGCCCGTGTTGTCCTACCGTGAGGTGACCTCCGCCAACGTCCGGATCGAAACAGTAGGAGTGGTGCGCCATGCCGAACCGCTATCGGCTTAAGGGAGCCTCGCTCGAGGAAATCCGCCGCAAAGCAGAACAGCTGTACGGTCCGGCGGCCCGGATCGTGTCGGCCGAACGCGTCAGCAGCCCCGGAATCGCCGGACTCTTCGCCCAGGACCGCTACGAGGCCATGATCGAGATCCAGTCCAAGCACGAGGTCGTCACCGGCGAGGTAGTGCCCGACGCCGACATCCTGGCCGGGACCGATTCCGGCCCGGCGACTGGTGGTCCCGCCCGGGAGACAGCCGCCGGAGCGGCGTCCGCGGGCACGGTTACGGGCGGCGGGACCCCCGCCGGGAAGTACGACGCCGGAGCCGCGGCGGCAGCATCGGCCCCGCCGGCAGCCCCGCCGGCGGCACGGAGCTCAGCGCCGACGGGCCTCGCCGGCGGGCCGGCACGGCCCGCCGCCGCGTCCCATAACCTGCAGGGCGCCGCCATCGCCGCACTCCTGGAAGAAGCGGACGCCGCTGAGCGGAGCCTGCACCGGCCCGCTCCTGCCGGTGTATCCACCGAATCGCCGGATTTCGCCGAGCTGCTGGAACAGCTCGGCGCCGGGCTCCGGACCCCGGCGGAACCGGCGCCGGCTGCCGGGCAGGCCGCCGTCGGGAGCCCCGTGCACCCGGCCCCCGCCGACCGCAACTCGGCGGAACCGGCGCCCGCCACCGGGCGGGGCAGGGCTGCGGATGCCCCGGTTCCGGCTCCGCTGACCGGCGTCGGCGATCTCGTGGTCCTGGTCGGGTTGGGGGAGGACGCGATGGATGCCGCCCTGGCCATGTCCATGGCGTCCGGGGGTGCCGATGTGCGGACCGCCGGCGAGCTCTCCGCCTATGGCCACCTGCACGTCGACGGACGTCAAAGCGCCACGGCCGCGCGCGCCCACGCCGTGGTGACGGAGCGCACCGTCCTGGTCGCGTTCGGACTGGGCAAAGCCCGCAACGCCCTGGCCCGCGTGCAGTCAGTGGCGGCGCTCTCCGCCGACCAGGTCTGGGTAGTAGTCGACGCCGGACGCAAGCACGAAGACACGGCGCGCTGGGTCGGCGTGCTCTCCGCCCAGCTCAACGTGACCGCTGTGGCGGTAGTGGGCGCGTCCGAGACCGGGTCACCTGAAAGCGTCAACGAGCTGGCGCTGCCCGTGGGCTGGATCGACGGGCGCCCCGCCGGGCCGGAACCGACATGGCAGAACCGGCGGGAATCGTACGATGCTCCCCGGGCTGAAGGGTAGATTGAGAAGATGCTGGTACTTACACGCAAGCCGGGCGAACAGATCATGATCGGCGACGGCATCGTCATCACTGTTCTGGAAGGCCGCGGCGACGGTGTTCGGATAGGCATTGAGGCGCCTCGGGGTGTGCCGATCCAGCGCCGGGAAGTCATCGAAGCCATCGCGGCGGCGAACCTCGCGGCGGCGGAAGCGGGCCCGGACGCCGAGGAGGCGCTGCGCGGACTCATGCCGCCGCGCGCAACTCCCGCCGACGGCTGAGGACCGCTCCGGATCAGACGTGGTCCCCGCCGAGATACTGGGCCAGGAGCGGCTGGGCCGAACGCCGGACCACGGCCAGGGACCGCTCCAGGTTTCCGCCCGTGGTCAACTGGTCCAGCAGCCCGGCCGTGCCCGCCGGGCCGGGGCGTCCCGGCATCGGGAGGCTCCGCAGCGCCTCCTCGTTCACGCTGGAAGCCTCACCCAGCCGGGTCAAGAGTGCGTGCAGGGCGTCCAGATGCTCGCGCAGGATCTCGGGCCAGGGCCCGGCGGGCGCGGCCGCAATCAGTTCGACGAGCGTGGTCTGTGCCGGTAAGCCCCATTGGGCCGCCACGGCAGCAGATTCGACGCTGCGGGCCAGGGCTTCGAAGCGCAGGCGGTCCAGCACCGTTTCAATCTCGGAGGCCATGAAGTTCAGCCATTCCAGATTCCCTGCCACGACGTGCAGACGCTGCGTTTCCAGCCTGAAGAGGAGTAGCTCCAGCTGCCGCCGCTCCTGCCACAGTGCCGCGGAGAGATCACTTGCGCTCATGTGCCCCATTCTCTTTCCGCCCTGTGAATCACAGCTTCGGGGCGGTCACCGCATTTTTCGCACAGCTTTTCCCTGAGGGTACACGCAGATCTTGGAACAGGTGATAGGTTTCCTCCATGGGTGCTGCGCCCTACTTGCGAACGCTGACTCCTATGGGGGGAGCACCGGTCGGTTTTGGGTGCGGCTCTCGGCGTTTTAAGGGTCGAGGACCCTTCGGATCCGGTCTCATGGGGGGACACAGTATTGAATCGCGTGGAACGCAACGAGATGGTCACGCAGCACCTTCCGCTGGTGGGGTATCTCGTCTCAGATTTGTGCTCAAAGGCGTCACACCTTTCTCGCGATGACTTGGCGTCAGCCGGCGCTATTGCCCTGATTACCTCGGCCGATTCGTTCGATCCAGGCCTCGGGGTGCCGTTCGGCGCTTTCGCGCGCCGGCGCATCCTTGGCGCCTTCGCGGACGAGATGCGGGCCAGCGACTGGGCCACCCGGTCCGCCCGCCGCCGGATCAAGGAAACCATGTCCGTGCAGGAAACACTGGCGTCCGCTCTGGGCCGCACCCCCACAGTGGACGAGATCGCCTCTGCCCTGGGCGTCCAGCAGAGCGTTGTGGAGGCCGCGCTCGCGGATGCCTCGCGCACATTGACGCCCCTCGACGAAGCCGTGGTGGACACCTTGGCCGCCGAAACCCTCACGCCGGAACACTCCGTGCTCGCGGACGAACGGCTCCAGTACCTGCGGGCCGCCGTGAAATCCCTCCCGGAACGGATGCGCTACGTGGTGGAGGAGATCTACTTCGGCGACCGCACGGTCAAAGACCTCGCCGCTGAACTCGGATCTACGCACGCAGCGGTGTCCCAGCAGCGTTCGGAGGCCATCCGGCTCATGCGAGACGGCCTGAGCGCCCACTACGCCGACGACCCCGAGCAGCCGTTCCAGCCCCAGTCCAGGATTACCCCGCGGCGGCGCAACGACTACCTCACCCAGCTGTCCGAATCCACCTCCGGCGGCATCACACGGGCCGTGTTCCCGCGTGGGCCTATCCTCAACGAGGCCGTCTAAGCCGCCCGAAAAACGGTTAGTAAGCCAACTTAGTAAGCTGACCGAGAAATTCCTCCCAGAAGCATCGCGGCCCGGCGCCGCCCTGCGGTAGCGTCGGAAGCATCGGCCGGGGTGCCAGCCATGGCATGCGCGGCCCGCACGGCACCGGTTCTATCGAGGAGGATTCATGAAAGCATCACCCACATTGACGACCAACCTGCAGGCAGTCCTGGTGGACCTGATCGAACTCCACGTTCAGGGCAAGCAGGCACACTGGAACATCGTCGGGACCAACTTCAGGGACCTTCACCTCCAGCTGGATGAAATCATCGACGCCGCCCGGGGATTCGCGGATGACCTCGCCGAGCGCATGCGTGCCCTGCACGCCCTCCCGGACGGCCGAAGCTCCACGGTTTCCAAGTCCACCGCACTGGCCGAGTTCCCGAATGGCCTGATCAACACGAAGGACGCCATCGAGCGGATTGTCGCCGCGCTTGAGGCGGCCGTCGGCACCATGCGCAAGGTCCATGACGAAGTGGACGAGGAAGATCCCACCACCGCGGATCTGCTGCACGAGTTCATCGCCAAGTTTGAGCAGTACGCCTGGATGGTGAATGCCGAGACCATGCGGGCCACGGCCAGCGTGACTACTCCGGACAGCAAGTAGGGACCGGCTCCCACCAGGCCGCCCCTTAAACACGAGCGTCCGGCGCCGGGTATCCTCCCGGCGCCGGACGCTCGTGTTTAAGCGGCGGAACCCGTGACGCTGACGGCGGCCGCTGAGCCCTATTTGGCCTTCGGCACCGACCGTAGGACGACGGCGGCCAGGACGCAGGCCCCGGACATCAGCACCAGCGCAATTGACGCCGTGACGTGCACGCCCGAGTCGAAGGCGGTGCGCGCGGCCGCCGTCACGGCCTCCGCCAGGGGCGCCGGCAGCATCCGGGCCAGATCCACAGCGCCGGCCAGGGTTTCACCGGCCTGGCTGGTGGCCGCGGCCGGGGCGAGCTCGGACACGCCCGCGGGGAGCCGGAGATTGCCCTGGTAGGAGGCAGTCAGGATTGAGCCGAGGATCGCCGTTCCCAGCAGGGACCCCACTTCGTAGCCGGTCTCGGAGATGGCGGCGGCGGCCCCCGACTTGTCCGCGGGCGCGGCGCCCAGGATCAGGTCATTGGAGATCGTCTCCGCGGCGCCCACCCCCAGGCAGAGCACCAGCAGGGCGGCAAGGAGCAGCGACGGGCCCCGGCTGTGGTCGCCGAATGCCACCAGGAAATAGCCCGTCGCGCTCAGCAGCAGGCCGCCGGCCACCACAAAGCCGGGCCGCACCTTGCGCACCAGCGGGACCACGAGCAGCCCCGCCACGACTGTGGCGATGAGGGCCGGGATCATGGCGACGCCGGACGCCGAGGGGGACTGGCCTTCCAGCAGCTGCAGGTGCTGGGCCAGGAAGAGAATGAAGCCATTGAAGGAGAACAGTGCCAGGACGTTGGCCACGATGGCCGTACTGAAGATCCGGTTGCCAAACAGGCTGACATCGAGCATCGGCGCGGTGCTCTGGTCTGTCCTGCGGTCTGTACTGCGGTCTGTACTGTGGCCTCTGGCCAGGCTGCGCTGCCGCCGGATGAACACATACCCCATAAGCAGGCCGGTTCCGATGCTCGCGAAGGCCTCGGGAGCAGGCCCGTGGGTGGCGAGGGACTTGATCCCGTAGACCACCGGCACCATGACCAGCAGGGACAGGGCAATGCTGGGCACGTCCACCCGGCCCGGCTGCGGGTCGCGGGATTCCGGGATCAGCGCCGGACCGAGCAGCAGCAGGGGCAGGATGATCGGCACCGCGACCAGCAGGACGGCGCCCCACCAGAAGTGTTCCACCAGCCAGCCGCCGGCAATCGGGCCGAGGGCGGCGCCGCCGGAGAAGCCGGCGGCCCAGATCGCCACGGCCAGCCTGCGCCGGTTGGGCTGGGGAAAGATGTTCCGGATCAGCGACAGCGTGGACGGCATGAGCATGGCGCCGAACAGGCCAAGCCCGGCGCGGCCGGCGATCAGCCATTCGGCGCTCGGCGCGAACGCCGTCACGGCCGACACCGCGGCGAAACCCGCGCTGCCGACGAAAAGCAGCCGGCGCCGGCCGATCCTGTCGCCCAGGGAGCCCATCGCAACCAGGAGTCCGGCCAGGACCAGGGGATAGGCGTCGACGATCCAGAGCAGTTCGACGCCGGAAGCGGTCAGGCTGCTGGCGATGGCCGGCAGGGCGAACGTGAGCGCGGTGTTGTCCACGGCCACGAGCAGGACGGGGAACATCAGCAGGGCCAGGGCCACCCAGTCACGCCACGGTGCCCGGGGGGCGGTGGTCGCCGGAGTGCTGGTGGCTGCGGTGATCGATGTGATGCTCATGAGTGTAACTATACCGTCTGGACGGTACAGTTAAGAAATGCGCGGCCGGGCAGGCATGATGGGAGGCATGCCCAGGAAACCCGTCGCCCGCGAGGCCGTACTCGATGCCTTCGAATCCCTGCTCATCGAAGTCGGCGAACGCGCCGCGACGCTCGACGCCGTCGCGCGGCGGGCCGGCGTCTCCAAGGGCGGCCTGCTCTACCACTTCCCGACCAAGGAGGCGATGATCGCGGTCCTGCTGGAACGGCTGGACCGGCTTCTGGCCGCGGATGTCGCGGCCATGGCGGCAGCCCCCGAGGGGGCGGCGGCATACTTCATCAAGTCCTCGGTGTGGGCGGACACGCCCATGGACCGGGTCTTCGTGGCGGCCACGCGGCTCGCCGAGGTGGCACACGGGGAAACCCTCCGCCGCTTCGCCGCCGGCCAGGCGAGCTGGCTCGAACTGCTGGCCGCCGACGTCGGGCCCGCCATGGCGAAGGCCGTCCTGTATATGGGGGACGGGCTGTACTTCAACGCGATGCTGACCCGGGGCCCCGGCGGGCCCCTGCCGGAAGTCGAGGCGGACGTCCAGGGCCTGCTGGCCGCCGTCGAGCGCCTGCGCGGCTGACGCCCACCCCGCCGCCGCCGGCCACCCCCGCCGACCACCCCCGCCGAAGTCGCCGGAAGCCTCCGGGGTCGCCGGAAAGTTGCGGCGACCCCGGACGTTTCCGGCGAATTCAGGCCGCCGGACTTCCCGGCGGGCAGCTCGGCGGCCGTAACCTGGGTCCGCCGCCGGGAGGGAGTTTGCGGACGCGCGCCCGGCATAGGACAATGAGATCTGTGACTGTTGTCACCCCCAATTGAATACGCCTTTGATCTGCGGCGGGAGAGTCCTGCAAGTAGGTACAAGCAGGCGCCGTAGGAGCAAACCCTCCCCAGGAATCTCTCAGGCCCACGTACCGCCGCGGCAAGGCATCTCTGGAAAGTAGCAGGCGTGTCCCGGACATGTTGTGCTCACCGACGGTGCAAGCGGAGCCTTGAAACGCAGGCTGCGCGGAAACTCTCAGGTCCAATACAGAGCGGGGAGGAACCCGAATCAATGTGGCGTACCCTGCGCCGCCTGAGTTATGGAGTTCCTTGTGACTGTTACCCCAGCCTCCACGTCCTTCGTTGACCGGCACATCGGCGCGCGCCGCCAGGCCGACGTCGACGCCATGCTGAAGGCTGTCGGCTACGACACCGTCGACGCCCTGGTGGACACCGCCGTTCCGAAGGACATCCGTCAGGACGCCGACCTCGCGCTCGCCGCGGCCCTGAGCGAGGTCGAAGTCCTCGCCGAGCTGCGCAAGCTGGCGTCGAAGAACAAGACCGCCGTGCAGATGATCGGCCAGGGCTACTACGACACCCTCACCCCGCCGGTGATCCGCCGCAACATCCTCGAGGCCCCGGCCTGGTACACCGCATACACGCCCTACCAGCCGGAGATCTCCCAGGGCCGGCTCGAGGCGCTGCTGAACTTCCAGACCATGGTCCAGGACCTCGTCGGCCTGCCGATCGCCAACGCCTCCCTGCTGGACGAAGCCACCGCCGTCGCCGAGGCCGTGCTGATGATGCGCCGCGCCAACAAGAACAAGGCCGCCCACGACGGCAAGACCGTCCTGGACGCCGACTGCCTGCCGCAGACCATCGCGATCGTCAAGGGCCGCGCCGAGGCGCTCGGCTTCGAAGTCGAGGTCGCCGACCTCTCCAAGGGCCTGCCCGAGGGCGTCATCAACGGCGTCGTGCTGCAGCAGCCGGGCGTCTCCGGCCGCGTGTTCGACCACACCGCCGTGATCGCCGAGGCCAAGGAACGCGGTGCCCTGGTCACCGTGGCGGCGGATTTGTTGTCCCTGACCTTGATTACTCCTCCGGGCGAGCAGGGCGCGGACATCGCCGTCGGCTCCGCCCAGCGCTTCGGCGTGCCGCTGTTCTTCGGCGGCCCGCACGCGGCCTACATGGCCGTGCAGAAGGGGCTCGAGCGCTCCATGCCCGGCCGCCTCGTGGGTGTCTCCAAGGACTCCGCCGGCGTCCCGGCCTACCGCCTGGCCCTGCAGACCCGTGAGCAGCACATCCGCCGCGAGAAGGCCACCTCCAACATCTGCACCGCCCAGGCCCTGCTGGCCATCGTGGCTTCCTTCTACGCCGTCTACCACGGCCCGGACGGGCTGAAGGCAATCGCAGAGTCGGTCCACGTCCACGCCAAGACCATCGCCGCCTCCCTGAAGGCCGCCGGCCTGGACGTGCTGCACACCTCCTTCTTCGACACCATCACCGTCTCCGTGCCGGGCCGGGCAGCTGAGATCATCGCGGCAGCCGACGCCAAGGGCGTCAACCTGCGCGCCATCGACGCCGACACCGTCGGCATCTCCGCCGACGAGGCCACGACCGTGGAAGTCGTCGCCGACGTCATTGCCGCGTTCGGCGCGTCCGTGACTGACTCGACTGAAGGCTTTGGCCTGGACCCCGCCGTGGAGCGCACCTCCGACTACCTCCAGCACCCGGTCTTCAACACCCACCGCTCCGAGACCCAGCTGCTGCGCTATATCCGCCGCCTCTCGGACCGCGACCTGGCCCTGGACCGCACCATGATCCCGCTGGGTTCGTGCACCATGAAGCTGAACGCCACGGCCGAGATGGAAGCCATCTCCTGGCCGGAGTTCGCCTCGATCCACCCCTTCGCCCCGGAATCCCAGACCGCCGGCTGGCGTGAACTGATCGAGGACCTCGAGGCGCAGCTGACCGAGATCACGGGCTACGACCAGGTCTCCATCCAGCCCAACGCCGGTTCCCAGGGCGAGCTCGCCGGGCTGCTGGCGATCCGCGGCTACCACCTCTCCCGTGGTGATGAGCAGCGCACCGTCTGCCTGATCCCGGCGTCCGCGCACGGCACGAACGCGGCCTCCGCCGTGCTGGCGGGCATGAAGGTCGTGGTCGTGGCCACCGCCTCCGACGGCACGATCGACCACGCGGACCTGACCGCCAAGATCGAGCTGCACAAGGACGCCCTGTCCTGCATCATGATCACCTACCCCTCCAC
>NZ_JIBJ01000019.1:0-60138 GCF_000620385.1 Arthrobacter sp. 9MFCol3.1 | reverse complement strand
TTCCGCTACTTCCAGGAGAACGCGCTGCCGGCCGAGACCACGCCCTTTGACGGCGGGTCCGACTACGACGCCTTCCTCTCGGCCGGCATTCCCGGCGGCGGGCTGTTCACCGGCGACGAGAAGAGGAAGACCCAGGCCCAGGCCCAGACCTATGGCGGAGAGGCCGGCAAGGACCTCGACCCCTGCTACCACGAGGCCTGCGACACCATCGCCAACACCAACCCGGAACTGCTCACCGAAATGTCCGGGGCCCTGGCCTACGGCACCCTGGCCTACGCGATGGCCAAGACCGGCTAAACACCCCGCTTCGCCGTTCACTTCGAACGCCCGCTTCGCCGTTCACTTCGAACGCCCGCTTCGCCGCCCGGTTTGCCGAGGATGTCGGATGTCCACGGTGCCGGCGCCTATGTCCACCGGATGCCCGACGGCCGGTTTTTTCCAAGTAGCCCGCAGCTGCAAACGGCGCGGGACCCGCGCCGGATCGGGTAGTTAATCAGCCATTTGAGGGGAAAAGACAGGTACCCGCTACTCAGGTGCTGAGAGTTTGCTGAGATTACGATAAGAAACGGATAAGCATTTGGGCAGGCGCCTATGATCTGCCCAGTCCCGTCTGAACAATCGCTCGACGGGAACAAATACGGGCCCCGTGAAAGCAACGGTCAGTGCGCCACAGATGCTGCGCTGTCTCTTTTTCGCGCCCGTCATCCGGAAAGCCTGGGTCGTGTTCACGCCCGGGAAACTTCGCTAGTCGGAAGTACGGGGGGACATCGCCAGATGGATATCTTTGAAAGCTTAGAGTCCGAGGTCCGCAGCTACTGCCGCAGTTGGGACACGGTGTTTGAGCGTGCGCACGGAAGCAGCCTCTTCAGCGAGGACGGCAGAGAATATCTGGACTTCTTTTCCGGCGCCGGCGCACTGAACTACGGGCACAACAACCCGGTGCTGCTGCAGCCCCTGTTGGACTATCTTCGCTCCGGCGCCATTGTGCATTCACTCGACATGAAAACACCCGCCAAGCGGCGCTTCCTGGAAACCTTCAAGGAGTTGATCCTCCAACCCAGAAATTTGGACTACAAAGTCATGTTCCCCGGTCCGACGGGAACAAACTCAGTGGAGGCTGCCCTGAAGCTTGCCCGGAAGGTGACCGGCCGGCAGCATGTCCTGAGCTTCACCAATGCGTTTCACGGGATGACCCTGGGATCGTTGTCAGTCACGGGCAATTCAATGAAACGCCAGGGAGCCGGCGTCCCCCTGACGAACACATCGAGCATGCCCTATGACGGGTTTTTCAACGGTCAGATGCCGGACTTTCTGTGGCTCCGGCAAGCACTGGAAGACAGGGGCTCGGGCATCGATAAGCCCGCAGCGGTGATCGTGGAAACCGTTCAGGGCGAGGGCGGGCTCCGCGCCGCCCGGGCGTCCTGGCTGCGAGGCCTTGCAGAGCTGTGCCGTCAACATGACATCCTGCTCATCGTTGATGATGTACAGGCCGGATGCGGACGGACGGGGACCTTTTTCAGTTTTGAGGAGGCGGGGATCACCCCCGATATCGTCTGCCTGTCGAAGTCCATCTCGGGCTTTGGCCTGCCTCTGGCACTGACACTGTTCAAACCCGGGTTGGATATCTGGAAGCCTGGCGAGCACAACGGAACATTCCGGGGCCACAACCCGGCATTCGTCACCGGCGCAGCTGCCCTGGAGCACTACTGGCAGGACGGCAGCTTCCAGTCAACCGTTGCGAGGCTCATTGCGCAGCTCCACGACGGGCTGACGCAGATCGCCGCGGGCGTCGAAGGCGCCACTGTCCGTGGCCGGGGACTGCTCGCGGGGGTTTACTACCCCAACCCCCAGACAGCGGAAAAGATCGCAGCCGAATCGTTCGCCAGGGGCCTGCTCGTGGAAACGTCCGGCCCCGAAGGTGAGGTGGTCAAGGCGATGCCCGCGCTGACTATCAGCCCAGAGGATCTTCAGAAGGGACTCGATATTCTCGCTGCAGCCGCAGTGACTGTGACCGGAGAGCCGGTCGCCTTGGGATCAACCATTTGAGTATCCGAACAGGGAAATCGGCTCACAGGGGCCAGTGCCCCTAGCAAGAATCGAAGTAGATTTCGGGGAGCAAAATGGGTACCCGCAAGGCAACAGATTTCAACGACAGTGATCTAGCGGAAACCGACCGGGCGATTCCCCCGGGAAGCGTCATTGTACAAAAGTTTGGCGGTTCGTCCCTAGCGGATGCCGCGGGTATCCTCCGGGCAGCCGAGCGGATCGCCAAAACGCGGACCAACGGCTATCGGGTCGTGGCGGTGGTGTCCGCCATGGGCGATACCACCGACGAACTCTGCGACCTCGCCGCGGAAGTTTCCGCCCGGCCCCTGCCTGTGGACCTTGACGCCCTGCTGAGCATCGGCGAACTTGTGTCCTCCGCGCTTTTGGCGATTGCCCTGGCGGATCTTGGCCAGCTGCCCCGCACATTTACCGGCAGTGCGGCCGGCCTCATTACCGACAGCATCCACGGCAAGGCACACATCACTGATGTCAGGCCGGACCGCGTCCGCAGCAGTCTTGCCCGTGGTGAGGTCCCCATCGTGGCAGGGTTCCAGGGCAGGACGCAGAAACGGAACAGGGTTACCACGCTCGGCCGCGGCGGCTCGGATCTTACCGCGGTCGCCCTGGCCGCTGCGCTCGGGGCCGATATTTGTGAGATCTACACCGACGTCGACGGCGTCTACACCGCGGACCCCCGCGTCGTCCCGACAGCGCGGAAGATCGAGGTCCTCTCGAGCGAGGAAATGCTCGAGTTCGCCGCCTCCGGCTGCAAGGTACTGCACCTGCGCTGTGTTGAGTATGCCCGCCGGTTCGGCATTCCAATCCATGTGAGGTCATCCTTCGTCCCGGAGCCCGGGACGTTGATCCTGCCTGGCCTTGACCGACATCCACTCCTCCAGCCCGCCAGGGAACAACCCGAGGTGACCGGAGTAGCAGGGGTCAACTCGGCATCGAAAATCACGGTGGTGGGAATGCCGGACCAGCCGGACACCATGGCACGCATCTTGCACGTCCTCTCAAGTTCGGGTGCGCACGTCCAGGCGATCGTCCAAAATTCGGCGGGCAAGGGCCCGAGGCGTTCCGACGTTGCCCTGATCGTGCCGGCGGCCCACGCCGGCAACGCCCTTGCGGTGCTGGATGCTGAAAAGGGAGCCATTGGATTCCAGGGATTGCAGCATGACGGCCAGGTGGGCAGGGTGTCCATCACGGGGCTGGGCATGCGGTCGTCCCCGGAAATTTTCTGCACTTTCCTCAAGGCCCTGTCCGACGCCGATGTGGAGCTCGATCTGGTCGATATTTCCGAGACGTCCGTGGGGGCTGTCACGCACGCCAGCCGGCTCGCGGACGCCGAGCGCGCTGTCCGGCGGGCCTTCGGCATGGCCCCGGCGGACGAGGCAACGGCGGCGGGTCATGAAGGCCATCTCACGCCCGCTGGGGGCCCCCCGCTCCAGACGTGGGTCGCGATTTCTGGCCAGAATATGACCCCTGTTTCCCAGGGCGACAGAACTGTGGCACGTCACTTCTAGCGAAGGAGCTAAAGGATGGGCAAGACCGCGAGGATCGGCAACGGCCTCACCAGACCTCCCGAGTTGCGGGGCATAATGTCGATGATCGGCGGCTCGGAGGGCGGAACTGTCCTGACGTCGGCCGCGCCCGACCAGGCCGCTCGCTGGCGGCGGGGCGAGCGTTTGGACCGGCTGTTTGAGGATAGTTGCGACCGCTTGCGGGAAGAGGGGCGCGGCGACCAGGTTGCCGTCGATGCGGGGGACGTTGTCCTGACGTACACGGAGCTGGATGAACGGGCGAACCAGCTGGCGCGGCATCTTCTGGTGTGCGGTGCCCGGCCGGGTGACCGCATCGCCCTGCTGTTTGACCAGCCATGGCGGGCCTACGTGGCGATGCTGGCCGTTCTGAAGATCCATGCGGCCTATGTTCCCCTGGATCCGGGATTTCCCCCTGACCGTCTTCAGTACATCGTCGAGGACGCCAACGTGTCCATGGTCCTGTCTCTGTCCCATCTGAGGGATCTGCTGCCTGAAGTAGCCGCCGTCACGGTGTGCGTTGATGATGTGCAGGCCCAGATCGACGCCAAGGATCCCTCCCGCCTGGGAAGCGCGGACCATGGCGGAACGAAGGACGAGCTGGCCTACATCATCTACACTTCCGGTTCGACCGGACGCCCCAAGGGCGTGGCAGTGGAACAGGCCAGTATCTGCAATTTCGTCCGGGTGGCCTCTGACGTCTACGGGATTGAGTCCACGGACCGCGTGTACCAAGGCATGACGATCGCCTTCGATTTTTCGGTGGAGGAAATCTGGGTTGCCTGGATGGTCGGAGCCACTCTGGTGCCCAAGCCGGGCCGGTCCAGCATGCTGGGTGCCGAGCTCGCGGAGTACCTGCAGGAAAAAAAGATCACCGCCCTTTGCTGCGTTCCAACGCTGCTGGCGACGCTTGACGAAGACCTGCCCGGGTTGCGGTTCCTGCTGGTCTCAGGCGAGGCATGCCCCAAGGACCTCGTGATGCGCTGGCACCGCCCCGGCCGGCGCTTCCTGAATGTCTACGGCCCCACCGAGGCGACCGTTACCGCGACCTGGTCGGTCCTGGACCCGGACCTGCCGGTGTCCCTTGGGGTGCCCTTGCCCACGTACACGGCGGTGATTGTGGATCCCGCTGAGCTTCGGGCCCTCCCGCGCGGTGAAACGGGAGAAATCGGTCTCGCGGGGGTGGGCCTGGCGCGCGGGTATGTGAACCGAGAGGACCTGACGGAACGGGCCTTTGTCCCGGATTTCCTGGGGATTGAGAACAATCCCTCCGGCCGGATTTACCGCACCGGAGATCTTGGACGGGTAAACGACGACGGGCAACTCGAATACTTCGGCCGGATCGATACCCAGGTCAAAATTCGCGGCTACCGGATCGAACTGAGCGAAATAGAATCCGTCCTCCTGCAGCTCCCGGGCATTGCGCAGGCAGTCGTCCAGACCTATGAGCCGGAACAAGGAACCGTGGAGCTGGCGGCCTACTACACCCTGCGTCAGGACGTGGAGGGTGTGGATGCCCATGACCTCCACCGGATGCTGCGCACGAGGCTTCCCGGGTACATGGTTCCTGCTTACTTTGAACAGCTGGACGCCATTCCCATGATGGCCAGTGACAAAGTGGACCGGAAGCGGTTGCCCCGTCCGGAGCACAGGATCAGCCGGGCGGGCTCGGGGTCATACACCGCCCCGACAACCGCCGCCGAAGAGGCCCTGGCCGCCCAGCTCGGCGCCGTACTGGGCCTTGACAAGGTCTCCACCGATGCCCACTTCTTCAACGACCTCGGTGCCGACTCGTTGTTGATGGCGCGCTACTGCGCCGGCATCAGGAAAGAAACCGCCCTGCCCGCAGCGGCGATGCAGGATATCTACGAGCACCCGACGGTTCGGCAGCTGGCCGCATGCCTCGAAGCCAGGCACAGTGAATCCATTCACATCGCCGACGTACCGGCGGCCGGCGCTGCGCGCCCCGCACCGATGCCCCCGGTGAGTTCGTTCCAGTACGCCCTGTGCGGTGCCATCCAACTGCTGATTTTCCTCGGTTATACGATGTACGCCGCTTGGCTGCTCATATTTGGCTACGAATGGGTGCTGGGGGGAAGCACACCGTTGGACATGTGGCTTCGCTCCATCGGTTTCGGTGCCGCCACTTTCGTGGTCCTGTCTGTGACCCCGATCATCGCCAAATGGGTCCTCGTCGGGAGGTGGAAGCCCGGCACCATCCGAATCTGGAGCCTGGCCTATCTCCGCTTTTGGACGGTCAAGACACTTACGAGGGCAAACCCACTGGTGACGTTCGCGGGTTCGCCGCTTTATGTGCTGTACCTCCGGCTACTGGGCGCAAAGATCGGCAAGGGGGTCGTGATCTTCTCCCGGAAGGTGCCCGCGTGCCCGGACCTGCTCACCGTCGGTGACAACACCGTCATCAACAAAGACTCCTCGTTCCTGTGCTACCGGGCACATGCGGGCATCATCGAGATCGGCCCGGTGTCGTTGGGAAGCAACGTTCTCATCTCGGAGAGAACCACCCTCGACATTGGAACGTCGATGGGCAATGACACCCAGCTCGGACATGCCTCGTCGCTGCAGACCTCGCAGGCGGTACCCGACGGCGAGGTCTGGCACGGTTCTCCCGCCGCACGTGCCAGCACAAACTACTTGCGGGTCCCGGCCGTCCCGTGTGGCACCCGCCGGAGGGTCATCTACAGCCTGCTCCAGCTGTTCAACCGCCTCGTCCTGGTTGTTCCCGCGGGCGTCCTCGGGCTGGCCGCGCTGCTGCCGCCCTACCTGAGCACAGGACATCTTCAGTTGGGAGCTTTCACGTTCTTTGTCGACGTCGTGGTGGTGACACTGGTCCTGTTCATTGTCGGGCTGATCACCGGCCTGGTGACCGTCCTCTGCCTGCCGCGACTGCTGAACCACTTCATTAAGCCTGATGTGGTCTATCCGCTCTATGGCTGGCATTTTTCGATCCACCGGCTGATATCCCGCATTTCGAACATCAAAACGTACAAAGACACCTTCGGCGACAGCTCCTACATCATCTACTACCTGCAGGCGCTGGGCTGGAAACTGGGCAACGTGCAGCAAACGGGTTCAAACTTCGGCCCCACGCTGGGCCACGAATCGCCATTTCTGTGCTCTGTCGGAACGGGAACCATGGTCTCAGACGGCCTGAACATGATGAACGCCGATTACACGAGCTCCTCTTTCCGGCTCTCGCAGGTCCAGATCGCCGGCCACAACTTCCTCGGAAACAACATCACGTTTCCGATCGGTGCCCATGTCGGTGAGAACTGCCTTCTGGCCTCGAAAGTGATGATTCCGATTGACGGCCCGATCCGGAGGGATGTGGGGCTGCTCGGCTCACCCGCATTTGAGATTCCCCGGTCGGTCCAGCGTGACGCACAGTTTGAGGAACTCAATACCCCGGAAGCCGTGAAACGGGTCCTCCCGGCCAAGAACCGGCACAACATCCTGAGCATGGTGCTGTTCCTGTCCGTGAAATGGGTCCTCTTGCTCGCTGCCACACTGGCCGGCGCTGTTGCCGTTTCGGCGCACAGCTTCCTCGGTGTGCTGGCCGTCGCCGCGGCAATGCTCGGCTTGCTGGTGTTCCGGGTGCTGTTTACCGCGTTGGTGGAGCGTTCGGTCATGGGCTTCCGCCGCCTGAAGCCGGAATACTGTTCGATCTACGACCGGTACTTCTGGCGGCATGAGCGTCTCTGGAAGCTGCTGGCCGGGGCGCCGTTCAATGGAACCCCGTTCAAGGCCCTGATGTGGAGGCTGCTGGGCGTCAAGGTGGGCAAGCGGCTCTACGACGCCGGCCTGAACATGCCGGAAAAAACCCTCGTCACGATCGGCGATCACTGTACGTTCAACGAGGGAACACACGTCCAGGGCCACTCCATGGAAGACGGCGCGTTCAAGTCCGACTACATCGTGTTCGGCAACCACTGCTCCCTTGGCGTCGATGGCTGGGTCAACTACGGGGCGACGATGCACGAAGGTTCGTCCCTCAGCGCCGACGCCTTTCTGATGAAAGGCGAAGATGTCCCGCAAGGTGCAACGTTTTCCGGGAACCCCGCCCGCGAGGTGATGAACCCCGCCGCATCGGCAACCCTCGTGGCCCTGGCATCGCGCGGGCCCCGTCACCGGGACGCGGCCGCGGCAGCTGGCGGCCGGCCTAAACTCTCCAAGGGTACGCACGGCGCCCACGCAACCCGTGCTGCAGCCGACGCGGCCCGCGGGACCCGTGCTGCAGCCAACACAGCCCACGGGACGCACCGGGCATCGCGGAAAAAGGCAGGGACGCCAGGTTCTGGTTCTTAGTGCGAACCGGTTGGCAGGGGAGCGTCTTCGGGGAAGTCGTCGGGGAAGTCTTCGGTCACGGCCGGCCCGGAATGGCGTCCGCGGCGCAGCGGCTTCTGCAGGGCCCTGCGCTCGCGCCGGCCTTCCACGAGCCGGTACAGCACCGGGACCAGGATGAGTGTGAGGGCCGTGGAGGAGATCAGGCCGCCGATCACCACGATCGCCAGGGGCTGGGAGATGAAGCCGCCGCCGCCAGTCAGTCCCAGCGCCATTGGTGTCAGGGCGAACACCGTGGCGAGCGCCGTCATGAGGATGGGGCGGAGGCGCTGGCGGGCGCCGTGCGTGATGGCGTCCGCCACGTTCATCCCGGGTTCGCCGTTGCGCGGCTGGCGGTACTGGTTGATGAGGTCGATCAGCACGATCGCGTTGGTCACCACGATGCCCACGAGCATCAACATGCCGATCAGGGACGGCAGGCCCAATGGCACGCCGGTCACCACGAGCAGGGCGATTGCGCCTGTCGCGGCGAACGGGACGGAAACCAGCAGGATCAGCGGCTGCACGAGCGACTTGAACGCAGCCACCATGATCACGTAGACGATCGCGATGGCGGCCAGCAGCGCGAGTCCGAGCTGGCGGAACGAATCGGCCTGCTGCGTCGTGGCGCCGCCGATCGTGGCGGTCACCCCGGGCGGCAGCTGGACTGACTTGAGCCGGTTCTGCACCTCGGTGCTGACCGCGCCAAGGTTGGAGCCCGACGGCGTCACCGAGACCCGCGCGGTGCGCTGGCCGTTGCTGGCGGTGATGGAGACGGGGACGTCCACCTGCTCCACCGAGGCGATGCTGCCGAGCGGGACGGCGCCGGCCGCCGTCGGGAGCGGGATGTCCCGGACGGCCTCGATGCTCGTGAAGCGGGTGCCCTCGCCAATCCGGACCGGGAAGTCGTTGGTGTCGATGCGGATCGTCCCGGCGGGAATCGGGCTGATCGTGGCGGCCAGGACCCCGGCCACGCGCTCCTCGTTCAGGCCGGCCGCGACGGCCTTGGCGCGGTCCACCTTGACCTGGACCACCGGCTGGCTGGCGGCCAGGTTGGTGGCCACCTCGCTGCTGCCCGGGACACCGTCCATGGCCTTGACCATCGCGTCACTGGCGCTCTGGAGATCGGCGGTGCTGGCGGCCTTGAGGGTGATGTCCACGGTTGACGAAGTGCCGAAGCCGCCCTGCTGGGAACCGACCGTGATCTTTCCGGCGTCGCCGAGCTTGGAGAGTTCCCTGCGGACGGTCTCCTGGAGCTTGCCCTGGTTGGCTTTCTCGTCCGTCACCACGGTGAACGTCGAATTCGACGCGCCGGAGGAGAGCAAGGCCGAGAAGCCGGTCTGGGCGTTGCCGGTGGTGGCTTGGACGTCCTTGATTCCGTCGATGCCCCGCAGGGTGTCCTCGACGCGGATCGCCGAGGCACTGGCTTCATCGAGGCTGGTCCCTGCCGGCAGGGCCTGCTTGACGGTCATGCTGTTCTCGCCGGAGCGGCCCAGAAGGTCGGTGGCGAGCAGCGGGGACATCGCCACGGTGCCGGCAAGCACCAGGGCCGCGGCGACCAGGGTGAGGATCGGGTGCCGCTGCGTGCCGGACAGGACAGGCAGGTAGCCGCGCTGCAGGAGCGTGCTCTGCTCGGCCTCGTGCGCCTTGGTGGCAATGCCAGCGGCAGAAGCCGGCGAGCCAGTGACGGCGGGTGTGCGCAGGAACCAGTAGGCCAGCACCGGCACGATGGTCAGCGAGACCAGCAGCGAGGAGAGCAGGGCGATGGTCACTGTCAGGGCGAACGGCCGGAACAGCGCGCCGGCCAGGTCGCCGACGAAGGCGATGGGCAGGAAGACGGCCACGGTAGTCAGGGTGGACGCCGTGATGGCGCCGGCGACTTCACGGATGGCGGTCCCGATCGCGGTGATCTTGTCCTCGCCGTAGCTCAGGTGCCGTTTGATGTTTTCGATGACCACGATCGAGTCGTCCACGACGCGTCCGATCGCGATGGTGAGCGCGCCGAGAGTGAGGATGTTGAGCGAGTAGCCGGTGGCCGAGAGCCCGATGAACGTGATCAGCAGGGACAGCGGGATGGACACGGCCGTGACCAGGGTTGCGCGCACGGACATCAGGAACACCAGGATCACCAGGATGGCGAAGCCCAGTCCCAGCAGGCCCTCGGTGGTGAGGTCCTTGATGGACTTCTCGATGAACGGCGCCTGGTCGAAGACCGGGGTGAATTTGGCATTGGAGCCAAGCTCGGCCTCAAGTTGCGGGATGGCGTCCTTGACCGCGTGGGAGATCGCGACGGTGTCGCCCTCGGGCTTCTTGGTCACGGACAGGGCGAGGGTTTCCTTGCCGTTCGTCCGCGTGATTGACGTGCGGGCGTCCTCGACCAGGCTGACATCCGCCACGCTGCCGATCGTCGCCGCATCGCGGGCCGCGCCCAGGGGGAGGGCCTTGATCGCGTCGAGGGAGTCCACCGGGCTGCCGATCTGCAGCGAGAGGGTCTTGCCCTGTTCCTCGATGGTGCCGGCCGGAACCAATGCGCCGTTGTTCTTCAGCGCGTCGCTGATGGACTGGAGGCTCGCGCCCGATGCCGCCAGGTCCCGCGGCCGCGGCAGGATCTGGATGTGCTGCGTGGCGCCGCCGGTCACGTCGGCGCCGCGCACGCCGTCGAGCTTCTGCAAGCGGGGGACGCTGAGCCGGGCGAGATCGGCGTTGAGTTCACTGAGCGGCTTGTCCGAGGAGACGGCCAGGAAGACGATCGGGAAGTCGCTGATGCTCCCGGCGATCGCCTGCGGCTGGACGTCCTTCGGCAGGGCCTGCTTGGCGTTGGAGATGGCGCGGTCGATCTGGTTCCGGGCCCGGTCCAGGTTGGAGCCGTAGGTGAACGCCAGGGAGATCTGCGAAACCCCGTTCCGGGACGTTGACGACGTCGACTCCAGCCCCTCGACGCTGTTCAGCGCCTTTTCCAACGGGGCACTGATCTGCTTGTCCACTACTTCCGGCGACGCGCCGGGCATCGAGGAGATCACGGTGATCTGCGGGAACTCGATGGAGGGGATGAGCTCCTGCTTCAGCGAGGACATCGTGATCACGCCGAAAACGCAAGCGAACACCGTGATCAGCGCGATCAGGGCCCGGTTGGCGAGAGACAGCTTTGCGAGCCGGAACATCTCATGGTCTCCTGGTGGGTCGGGGCGTCCTGCACTACGGGACATCAAAAAACGGGGACGTCACGGGTTGCAGCGGTCCCAGACCAGCAGTGTAAACCAGCCGCGGCCGGGCCCGGCTTAGTTGCTGGCGGTGACCTGTTCGAGTTGCAGCGTCTTGGCCGTCTCGGCCTCCAGCTTGGCGGCGAGCTCAGGGTTGTCGTTGAGCTTGACACCGTAGCCGGGCATCATGTCCTTGAGCTTGGCCTGCCAGCCCTTGAAGTTCTTCGGGAAGGACTTCTGGAGCAGTTCGATCATGATCGGCACAGCGGTGGACGCGCCCGGGGATGCGCCGAGCAGAGCGCCGATGGTGCCGTCGCGTCCGGCGATGACCTCGGTGCCGAACTGCAGCACGCCGCCCTTCTTCGGGTCCTTCTTGATGATCTGGACCCGCTGGCCGGCGGTGATGAGCTCCCAGTCGCCGTCCTTGGCCTCGGGGTAGTACTCCCGCAGGGCCTCGACCTTGTCGCCGTGGCGCTTGGCGACTTCCTTGATCAGGTAGGCGGTGAGGTCCATGTTGTCCTTGGCCACGGCCAGCATCGGGATGATGTTGGAGGGGCGGATGGACAGGGGCAGGTCCAGGTAGGAGCCGCTCTTGAGGAAGTTCGTGGAGAAGCCGGCGTACGGGCCGAACAGCAGGGACCGCTTGCCGTTGACGTAGCGGGTATCCAGGTGCGGCACGGACATGGGCGGGGCGCCGACAGACGCCTGGCCGTAGACCTTCGCGCTGTGCTGGGCAGCGATGGTCTCGTCGGTGCAGCGGAAGAACTGGCCGGAGACCGGGAAACCGCCAAACCCCTTGCCTTCCGGGATGCCTGAGGCCTGCAGCAGGTGCAGTGCCCCGCCGCCGGCGCCGACAAACACAAACTTCGCGTGGATGGAGCCGTGCTCGCCGCTCTTGGCGTGCTTCAGCGACAGGTCCCAGCCGCCGCCGGACGCGCGCTTGATGTCGCTGACGTTGTGGCCATAGTTGATCTCCACGCCGTTGTTGCCCAGGTATGTGGTCAGCTCGCGGGTCAGGGCGCCGAAGTCGACGTCGGTGCCCTCGACGGCGCGGGTTGCCGCGACGCGCTGCTTGGGGTCGCGGCCCTTGACGATCAGCGGGGCCCACTTGGCGATCTGCGCGTGGTCCTCGGAATACTCCATCGAACGGAACAGCGGGTTCGGCTTGAGTGCCTCATAGCGGGTGCGGAGGAACTTGGTGTGGTCCTCGCCGATCACGAAGCTCATGTGCGGAACGGTGTTGATGAAGCCCTTGGGGGAGCCGATCAGCGAGTTCGAGACGAGGTGGGACCAGAACTGGCGGGACAGCTGGAACTGCTCGTTGATGTTCAGGGCCTTGCCGGGGTCCACCGAGCCGTCTTTGGCTGCGGGGGAGTAATTAAGCTCACACAGGGCGGCATGTCCGGTGCCGGCATTGTTCCACGGGTCGGAGCTTTCCAGTCCCGGCTCGTCCAGCCGCTCAAAGAGCGAGATGGTCCAGGTCGGCTCAAGCTGCTTGATGAAGGCGCCGAGCGTGGCGCTCATGATGCCGCCGCCAATCAGTACGACGTCGGCGTGTTGGGTCTTGGAAATGAAAGTCACAATCAGTCTCCGATAGCAGCGGCTCTGGCTGTCACAGAATATCCCGCACCGCCCACTAACTGAAATTGGCCCCGGGCGTCAAGGCCTTAGCTCGACCTTTGTGAAAACTTCGTTCAGCACCGGCGACGCCGGGTACTTCAGCACCCGGTCCGAGAGCGCCAGGGCCGAGATCGGGAAGGCAATGGGAACCGCGGGCACCGTGGCCGCGATCTGTCCGTTGATGGTCTGGTACTCCTCGGTGCGGTCCTTGCCGTCCGGCAGGCCCCGGGCCCGGGCGATCTTGGAGAAGACCTGGGGATCCTGGTAACCGAATTCGCCGGTGTTCTCGCCGAAGAGTGGGCCGACGAAATTGTCGGGGTCAGAATACGAGCCGTTCCAGCCCAGCAGGTGCAGGGCGTGGTCGCCCGGGGAGGTGACCTTCTGCAGGTAGCCGTCAGCCCAGTCCACCGGTACGGGCTTGACGTTGAGCCCGACGGCGGTCAGTTGCCGGCTGATTTCGGCGTACACCTTTTCCGGCGTCGGCAGGTAGGGCCGGGTGACGTTGAGCGGATAGTAGAACTTCAGCTCCTCGCCCTTGTAGCCGGCCTCGGCCAGGAGTTCCTTGGCCTTGCCCGGGTTGTAGCCGAGCGCCGCGGCATTGTTGTTGAAGCCGCTGAGCTTGGGCGGAACGAACTGGGACGCCTGGGCCGTGTTGTCGATGAAGAACCGGCGGATCAGCGTGTCCTTGTCCAGCGCCATTTCAATCGCCTGGCGCACCTTGAGATTCTGCAGGATGGGGACTTGCTGGTTCATGCCCAGGTACATCACGGAGAACGGGTCCCGCTGGATGATCTGCTTTCCGCTCTTGACCAGTTGGTCGAAGTTTCCCACGGTGACGGCGTCGTAGGCGTCGATCTTGCCGTCCAAGAGCGCCTGCATCCGGGTCTGCGGGTGATCGTAGGTCACGAATTTGATGGTCCCGATCTGTCCCTTGTCCCCCCAGTAGTCCTTGTTGCTGGCCAGGGAGACGCTGCCCGGGTCCCACGAGTCGAAAACGTACGGCCCGGTGCCCACCGGGTGGAGGCCGTAGGCGGACACCGGCTGCCCGCCCCGGCTCTGGTTCAGGACGTCGGCGTTCTCCGCGGCGAGGGCCTTGGGCGAAGAGATCGCGAAGGCCGGGAGGGTGAGGGCCTGGAGAAAACCCGTGAAGGGCTGGGTGAGGCCGATCCGCACATTGTCCGGCGCAACGGCGGTGCAGTTCTTGTATATGGACAGCGGCGCCTGGTCCGCATGGGCCTTGAAGACGCCCTTGAAGGTGGTGCCGGTGGCCTGTTCGCGGAGGGCGGGTGAGAAGTTGAACCAGCGGTTGAAGTTGGTGCAGACCGCGGCGGCATCGAACGGCGTCCCGTCCTGGAATTTAACGTTCCCGCGCAGCTTGAACTCGTAGGTCCGGCCTTCATCGCTCTGGGACCATTCGGTGGCCAGTAGCGGCGTGGGCTGGCCGGTGGTCTGGTCCACGCCCACGAGGCCTTCCAGTACCTGCCGGGTAACGCGGTAGGACTCGACGTCGGAGACCAGGGCAGGGTCGAGCCCGAGCGGCTCCGAGCCGGTGCCGAAGGTGAAAACCGCCGTAGGTGCCGCGCTGGCGGTGGCAGAGGCGGTGGGGGAGCTGGGTGCCGGGCCGAGGCTGCCCGTGCAGGACGCGAGCGGCAGGACAAGGAGGGCGGCCCCGATGCTGGCGGCAATCCGCCGCACTGTCCTGCTGGGCACTGTACTGCTGGGCACTGAAGGAATCACCTCTGGGAACTGGATGGTCCGCCGGCTGCGGACCAGCCCCAGTCTAGTTGACGGCCGGGTCCGCCAGCTCTTGTGGCACACCGCCGCACGGCGCACGGCAGCGCAAAAAAGCGGAGGCCCGCACCTGGTGGTGCGGGCCTCCGCTTCTCCTAGTGGTCCAGGGAGTCAGGCTGGAGCCGGGCAGGAGTGCAAAAGGGCTGCCTACTTGGGCATCAGGACAGAGTCGACCATGTAGACAGTGGCGTTGGCGGTCTGGACGCCGCCGCAGACGACGTTGGCGCTGTCAACCTTGAGGGCATCCTTGGTGCCGGTGACCGTCACCGAACCGCCCTGAACCGTCTTGTGGGTGCCGACGATCTGGTCCGGGGTGATCTTGCCGGGGACCACGTGGTAGGTCAGGATCTTGCTCAACGTGGCGTCGTCCGTCTTCAGGGCCTCGATCGTGGCCGGATCGATCTTCTTGAAGGCGTCATCCGTCGGGGCGAAGACGGTGAATTCGCTGCCGTTGAGCGTGTCCACCAGGTTGACCTTGGGGTTGAGCTTGCCGGAAACGGCTGCGGTCAGGGTGGTGAGGATCGGGTTGTTGGACGCCGCGGTGGCTACCGGGTCAAGCGCCATGCCGGAGACGGAACCGGCACCGCTGGGAACCTGGGCGGCGTACGCGGCGCAGCCGGAGCCGACGAGGTTGGCGGCCGGATCCATGGCTGCAGCGGAGGCGCTCGTGGAGGGCGACGCCATGCTGGATTCCGCCGGTGCGGAGGACGGTGCCGAGGAGGCGGGGGCCGATGAGGCGCTGGATCCGCCACAGGCAGTGAGGCTGAGCATGGCGGCAGCTGCGATACCTGCAACGGCGAACGTGGTGCGCTTGATGTTCTGCATTTCGGTTTCTCCTTTGTTGTGCCGATGTTTGCCGGCGGCGATTATTTGCCGCTGCGGCCCTTTCCCGACTGTTGGGCACCGACCCTTGGTTGGTGTCTCAATGGGTATTCGGCTGCTCGGAGGAAACGGATGGGTGCGGATGTGAAATTCTTTTTGGCGGCTTCAAAACTCCGGAAAGAGCCCGGAACAGCGCCGGAAACGACGAGAACCCCGGTCCGAAGACCGGGGTTCTCTCTGTGCGCAAGGGGGGACTTGAACCCCCACGCCCGAAGGCACAGGAACCTAAATCCTGCGTGTCTGCCAATTTCACCACTCGCGCGCGGCGCCGTCGTCGTCCCGGGAAAGAACCCCGGCGGCGGACGCCAGGCTCTATTGTACCTATTGCCGGTTTGCAGGTTGCAACGGCTGCCCGCGGGCGGACGGAGCAGAGGCCCGGGGACTAGGCGTCGAGTTTCAGGTCACGGCGAAGTTTGGCGACATGCCCGGTGGCCCGAACGTTGTACTGCGCGACGGCAACCTGGCCGTCGGCGTCGACCACGATCGTGGAGCGAATCAGGCCTTGGTAGGTCTTGCCGTAGTTTTTCTTTTCGCCCCAGGCCGCGTAGGCCTCGGCGACGGAGTGGTCCTCGTCGGAGAGCAGCGGGAAGCTCAGCCCTTCGGCGGCCGCGAACGCCGCAAGCTTCCCGACGGGGTCGGGCGAGATGCCCACCACCTCATAACCAGCGGCCTGAAGTGCGCCGAGGGAATCGCGGAAATCGCAGGCCTGCTTGGTGCATCCGGGCGTGGCGGCCGCCGGGTAGAAATAGATCACGGTCTTCCGGCCCCGGAAATCGCGCAGGCTGACATCCTGTCCTTCGGCATTCTTGAGGGTGAAATCCGGTGCTGTGGCACCGGCGGTGAGTCGCTCAGGCACGGGTGTCTCCTTGGTGAGGTTCGTCATGAAATGGGGGTGGTAATCCAGCGTAGTGACGCGATCGGCGCCGGACGAATCCGCTGCTCGCTATACTCTTGGGTATGCCTGATATGGATCGCTGGCCCACGGGCCGCCTATTGTCCACGGCAGCACGTCTTGTAGAACACTCCTGGAACGAAAAATTGGGGGCCATTGGCCTGACCCATGCCGGGGTGATCGCCATGGAGGTGCTCTCGGCGAATGGGCCGATGACGCAAGCCCAATTGGCCCAGCTCGTCCGGGTCCAGGCCCAGACGATGGGCAAGACACTGAGCCGGCTGGAAGCGCACGGCCACATTTCGCGGCACCGCAGCACCTCCGACCGGCGCAGCCACGTGGTGTCGCTGACTGACCAGGGGCGCCAGGCGGTTGCCGCGGCCGCCGACATGGAACGTTCCGTGCTCGCCGCCACGCCCATTGACCCCGACCTGCTGCGCCAGGAGCTCCAGGCCGTGGTCAGGGTGCTGGCAACCAGGTCCTCCTCGCCGGAGGCCAAGGCCATCGTCACTGGCGCCGAGCCGGGCGCCGCTGCCGGGGCCACCCCGGTGAATTAGCCACCCCGCTGACTTAGCCACCCGCTGACTTAGCCACCCCGGTGTGGAGAAACGGGAACGGGACGGCAGGGTGTCCCGCCGTCCCAATAGATCCCGTTCTCGAGGCCTTCAGCGGTGACCGGTCACCAAGTGTTCCTGTGGTGGTTGTGTTTCCTGTTATCGTGCCGGTTTCCGTTATGGTCCCAGAACCCGTCCTTGTCATGCCGGCAGCCGTCCCGGCCCGTCCACGAGCCGCGGTGGTCGTTGTCGTCGCGCCAATTGCCATGGTCGTCGCGCCAACCCCATCCGTCGGCGTTGTCATGCCACCGGCTCTCTCCGTCCCACCAGCCATTGCGTGTGTCGTGCCGGTTGTTGTCCCGCATGTGGTGCCGGTTCTCAAATGAGGACTGGCTCCAGGAACTGGCGGAGGTGGTGGAAGTGGTTGCAGCGGCGCTGGCAGGCAGGGCGCTGGCGCCCAGGCCCAGTGCGGCGGTCACCGCGGTTGTTCCGATGATGCGAATAGCCTTGTTCATGAAACTTGGTCCTTACGGAGATCGATTTCCCTGGCACCGGGGCGGGCCGTGCAGGCATGCTGCCGGCGGCCCATGATTCCGTGTCTGCTGACGCGATCCTCAGTGAGGGCACCGGGAGATCTGTATGTCATCTTTGGTGGTCGCGTCGGGCTCTCTGGCCGGCGGTTTGTTGTCGGTCCGGGTCTGCAGGACCTGTCGTTCCAGGAAAGTTGCCCGGAGCACCTTTCCAGTCAACGCCCCTGCATTGACTCTCAAAAGGGACTAAAGACCCTGTTTCTTCCGCAATCGGACGGATCGTTTCAGGCGCCAGGACGCTGGCGATCGGATCAGCCCCGGCCCGTTGGCTGCTTGCCTGGATTGACGCTGCCTACACCGATGCTGCTTACACCGTTACTGCTTGGTTCGCCAGGGTGGCCACGATGGCGGACACTTTGAGGCCGGTGAGCACCGCCGTGAGCAAGACGACGCTGATCGTGACCCACACCGGGGCGAGACCGCGCCGCGGGGCGACCTCGTGGACGATCACGGAGCGGCCAATGACGTAGACATCCCTGCTGAGGAACACCCACGCCCAGTGGAACGGCCGGACAACGCCGTCCTTGCGCAGCCGGTCCCAGTCCAGGTACGCCAGGAGGGCAGACACACCATAGGCCACGAAACTGATGGCTATGAGGAGGAAGTAAGGCGCCGTGAAAATCGACGCCGGATCAATTGTCTGGATCTGCCGCGGGCCCACGGTGCGCAGCCGGAGCACAGGGTTCCAGAACATCAGCAGGATGAGCGGCACGAGCGGCAGGGCCACAATCGTCCAGATGTACGCGTTGTAGACCGGTGTCCGGTCGCTGATGCGCCTGCGCGGTGCCACCGGGTGCCGGGGCGCCGTCGTCTGGAACTGGGGTGCGTTGAACTGGCCGGTCCAGGCCGAACCGTTCCACCACTGAAGCCGGCCCGAGCCTGCCGGGTCCGGATACCAGCCGGGGCCAGGGGCGGAGGCGTTGGGCGGGACGGTCATGGCTGTTCATCCTTTGCGGGGCGTGGCGCGTTCGCTTGTTCTGTTCTGGGACAAAGCGTACAGGGGTGGCTGCAAGGGGGAGCGGCGTCAGCGGCGGTGACCGGTGTTGTCGAGGCCGACGAAATGCGAGAGGCCAACGGTGCTCCCGTGCTTGAGATCCCTGAGGGCCCGTTCCGATTCCGGGTCCGAGCCGGTGCGCATGCGGAAGGACTTTTGCCGCAGGTCACGGATCATGGTCGCCATCACGATGAGAACGGCAACAACGCCCAGGATGAGCAACTCCATGATTCCCCCATTGGTCGCAGTGGTGAATTGGAGTCTAACCGCGGCCCGTGCCGGCGGGAAGACCGGCCGACGGCGCAGACCCGTCCGCTGGAACCCCGGGGCCAGCCTGCCGCCCGGGAGCAAAGGGCAATCCGGAAGTATCGACGCGCCAGCGGATCGGGAGGACGATTAATAGGCAATCACCATGAAGGAGGTCAGTGATGTGCTATTCGTACAACAGGGATTCCTGGCGGGATACCAGGAAGGATGCCGCAAAGGAATCTGAGGATCGCCCGGAGACCCGGGCGAAGGCGCCGGAATTCAGGTTCTGGGCCTTCCCTCGCCGCAGCAAGGAGTTCACGGTCGAAGAGCCGGAGAAGGTGCGCGACCGGTCCCGCGAGAAGGTCTGATAAATCGATGTGCATGAGGCGGCCGCTGAACCACACAGTCCGCTGTGACGGTTCGGCGGCCGTTTCATGGCCGGGCGGGCCGGCGCAGGCCAATGGCCGCGGAGAGGCCTATGAGCAGGCCGCTGAGCGCCAGCAGTAATCCTCCGGCGAGACCGCCTTGCCCGTCGGGTCCGGGACCAACCCGGCCCCGGCCGGCCGCCGCTCCGGAAGGATTCGCCGTTGAGGGCTCTGAGCCTTGGCCCGGATCAGGTGATTGGGGCGCGGGCGTGCCCGCCGTGGCTGGGGCCGGAACGGCGCCGGTGGCCGGCACGGCAGCGGCTCCGTGGCTTTCGGAGGGGGCGGGGCCGGGGGTCCGCGGAGCCGCGACCTGCCCGGGAACCTGGCCGTGAGACGGCGGCTGTGACGGCGGTTGGGACGGTGCGGGGTCCGACGGCGGCGCTGCATTGCCCGGGGCAGTCGCGCTGGGCGTCGGGGAAGCGGACGGTGGGCCAGGCGTCGGCGAGGCGGGGCAGATCTTCACGGGAAGAAGGCCGGCCGGCTTACAGGGCCCGGCCGCCGCGGGCAACGCAAGGGCTAACGGCGAGGCCGCGAGCAGCACGGCCACGGCGGATGCGTACGAGGCCTTCCGGATGGAGTTCATCCTCACCATCGTAGGGTTCAACCGCCGGCAGCAAGGGAATCCCGGCCCGGCGCGGCTCCCTTGCAGCGCCCTTAGGCGCTCGTCTTCGTTGCGTTCTTAACGGGGGCCGTCGTCGGGTGCCTCACTGGCCCGTGACTTTGATTCCGGCGACCGCCCCGGTCCAGGCGCCGGTCGGGTCCGGGCGGGTCAACTGGGCACTGACGTAGCCCTTCTGCAGTTGGACGACCTGCGATGGGGTTCGCGAGCAATCGACCTCCAACACCGTGTGCTCTGTTCCGGTCAGCGAGTTCTGGGAGAGGTAGATCTGGGCATGGGGAATGCCCACGCAGGCCGCGGTGATTGTGTGCGGACCGGCGACCGTCACCGTTGCGGCTTTGGTGAAGCCAACCCCTGGCCCGTCCGCCGGACCGGCGTCGGAGAGGAGCACGGACCCTGGCGCCTCGGCCAGACGCTTATGCAGTTCGGCGTAGTTGCTCGCTTCCACGCCCAGAACCCCCGGATCTTTCGTCGGGGCGGCGGGCGCCGGCCGGTGGCTTTGCCCGGCCGCCGTCGGCCGCGGATCGCCGTCGTCCTCGTAGGCGCAGGCGGGCACGCCGCCGGCCAGAAGCATGCCAACAAAGAGTCCCGCAGCGACGCGGACTATTTTCGTTCCCCCAGGTCCAGACATGGGCCGAGTCTACGGTCAGTCCTTTGAATTACAAGTCATCCCGGCCCGGCGGGCAGGCGCCTGCGGATACCTCCTCCATGCCTCGCGGACGACGACACCGCGTGGCCCCGCCCTGCGACCCGAACAAGATGTCCGCACATGGTCAAGTTACCTCGCTGAGGAGTGCGGAGTTCCGAGCCCCGGCGGACTGCACTTCCCGTCATGGCCTAATCCGCACGCCGCATGTAATCTGACTTCGAATCGCTCGCAACGTAATGGGGAACCTTGACTGAGAACATCCCGGCCGTCCCGCCAGTACCGCCGTATGCCCAGACGCCGCCCCACCCGCGGCAGGGGCAGTTCGGTCCGGTCCCGGGCAACGAGCCGCATCTCGCTGCACCCCAGACCTACGCTCCGCCGTACGGCCAGCAGCCGTACCTGTACCAGGCTCAGCAGCCGTATTCGGCCTACCCGCCGGCACCGCCGCTGCAGTATTCACCGGACGGCAGATGGACGTACACGCCGGCTTCGAGGTCCTCTGGATACCGTATCGCGGCAGGCACCACGTCGATTGTGCTGGGCGCCTGGCTGTTCCTGCAATTTCTGGTCGGAGCATCCCAAGGACTCGGTTTCCTGGCCTTCCTCTCACTCGTCGCAGCGGGCGGGACGCTCACAGCCGGCATCGTTCTGTTGGCCAAACAGCGGGGCTGGGAGAGGGGCGCGCCCGTCACCGTGATGAGCTTCGCAGGGTTCGCCCTCTTTGTCGGTGTCCTCCACCTTGCCGGCCGCTCCGGTGTCGGCATGTTCGTCTTCAACTTCCTGCTGTCAGTTCCGGTTCTGATCGTCATGGGCATCGGGTTATCCCGGGAATCAGGCGACAGCTGACCAATCACTTTGTGGCCGGCCCGACCTCCACGACGAAACTCATCCAGTTCGCCCCAGTCAGGGCTGGTTGACGTCAGCCAGCTAGGGATCCTCGCTGATCACAAAGGGCCGCCCGCTGCACCTGCCTTGCGGTCACTCGCCCTGTTCCTCAGGTGTGCAGGCGCGGCGTTTCTGGCGCTAGTAGGACAGGACGTGCCAGTACGCGGCTACGCGGTCGGTGACTTGTCTTCATCGTCATCGCGCCGCTTGGAACGCAACTTGAACGCGATTCCCACTGCAACTATGACCACCAGGGAACCAGCAAGAACGGATTCACCGCGAATACTCAGCCGCTGTCTGGGCGGTCCGGGCCGCGCCCCGCGGCGACGCCGCCGACACCTATCAGGCCGGAGTGAAAGCGGCCTTGGACGTGGTGCGCCGCCTCGGTTTCCCTTACGCTGACTCCGGGAGCCGACGACGATGGGGGTACAGGCGCAGATGGGTGAGCCGGGGGAGCTGGGGGAACCGAGGCGGATTCCGCTGTGGAAGCTTGAAGAAATGGCCGGCAACCCTGCCCCGCCCGAGGGCTGGCGCGGTAATTCCGCACCGCTGCTACCGGCCTGGGACGCGAGTCAGGTGCACACCTCTTCCTCCGCCGTCCGGGACGCCTTGGCCCGCCGCGCCCCATGGCCGATCCGCCTCTTCCGGGCATTGTTCAAGGTCACCGCCGTCGTGACAGCCGGCGCGCTCCTGGCCGGATTCAGCCTCTATCTGCACGGCGATCTGAAACCGTCGGCGTTGCTCGGCGGCCCCGGTGAAGCCCCCGATCTCGGCATGCCCAACCTGCTGGCACCTTTCATCCCGCCTCCGGCAGATGCTTATCCTGCGGACGCCGCCGGGTCCGGGCCCCTCACCGACTACCCGACACCGGGCCGGGAAGAGGGCGCTGCCCCGCTCGGACGGCCCGCACCGGTGCCTGCCACGTCCGCCGCCTACGCCTTCATGGATACCGACGATGACGGGCAACCGGTCAAGTACGATCCGTGCCGGCCCATCCACTACGTCATCCGTTCCGCCAACGAGCCCGCCGCCGGACCGGAACTCATCCAGCAGGCAATCGACGCGGTTTCCCGCGCGACCGGGCTGGTGTTCATCAACGACGGGCCCACCACAGAGTCGCCGTCAGCGCAGCGCGACTCCTACCAGCCGGCCCGCTACGGGGACCGGTGGGCGCCTGTGCTCATCGCCTGGGAAACCACTGCCGAGGAACCCAGTTTCACCGACCTCGATGACGGGGACACCATCCTGGGCCGGGGCGGCAGCGAGGCCGTCAGTATTGGGGACACCGACTTCACCTACGTCAGCGGCCAGCTGGAGCTGAACGCGACCGGCCTGCGGTCCCTGATCGAGCTCGAAGGCCCGGCCCAGGCCCTCGGCACCATCGAACACGAACTCGGCCACGTCGTGGGGCTGGACCACGTCCAGGACCCGACCCAGCTGATGAACCCTACCGACGCTGCCGGCCTGAACAGCTACCAGGCCGGGGACCTCAACGGCCTGGCCCTCCTCGGCCAGGGGGAGTGCCGGCCCGGAGTCTGAGCTGGCGAGCGGGGCGCGGGCCGCCGTACGCATAGAGTGCCGAGGGACGGGTTCAGGGCTGCATTGAACCTGGCCATAGTGTCGTCCTAGTCGGTGGCGAGCTCCCGGAGAGTGTCAGTGCCGCGTTCGGGTTGGCGGCGACGTCTTCGCGGCACCAGCCGGAATCCGAGTCGGACCGGTATACCCGGACGCGGGACCCACCGGCCCAGGCACCGTGACCGACGTCTGTCAGCTTCTGGCGCCGTAGGCGTGCAACAGCGGCGACAAATCCTGACGGCGGTTGAGGCAGGACTGACCGTAGCTGGCAAGGCGTGGAGACGCACGGCCGCCTCGAGGGTTGACCGGGCTTCTGTGCGGGTATGGGGGACTATTTGCCGAAGGCGGCGGTGTACTGGGCGTTTACGCTCGGGGACAGCTTGCCGTTGACGCGCAGCAGGGTTGTGCCGTCCGGGTGATGCCATTCGGTGCCGGCTGCCGGGCCCATCGCCTTCAGGACCTTCCGGATGAAGCTGTGTGGGCGGCCTTGGGCTTCCGCTGCCGGGGGCGGGCCAGAGTACATAGCTGATGAATATCCCCCAGAGCCATACGGAGCAAAACAAAACCCCGCCTCTGCCAGCCGCTAGGCCAGTAAAGACGGGGTTTTCGTTGGTGCACCCCCCGGGACTCGAACCCGGAACCCATTGATTAAGAGTCAATTGCTCTGCCAGTTGAGCTAGAGGTGCATCTGTTGTTTTCGTTCACCGGGGCTTTTTATTTCCCGCGTTGTTCTCCGCAACGACATGAAACTCTACACGAGATTGGCTGTCGTGTGAAATCGAGGGGCGCGGGCTGGTCCACGTCAGCCGGGGAGGTTCAAAATCAGCGCGAAATCAGGGTTTTGACCGTTACTGAGGAGCCACAGACGGCCGTCAGGAGCGAGGGAAACGTTGCGCACCCGGCCATACTTTCCTGTGAAATAACTCACAGGATCTCCGGCGAATTCGCCGTTGAGGGGTACAACCCAGAGTCTTTGACCGCGAAGGGCGCCCAGATAGGCAATGCTGCCGACAATTTCGAGTCCGCTGGGGGAGGACTCCGCCGTCGACGGCCACACCACTTCGGCGTCCAGGAGACCGGGGCGGTGAGGGGCACCCGTCACCTCGGGCCAGCCGTAGTTGCCGCCCGGCACGATCAGGTTGAGCTCGTCGTTGACGTCGGGGCCGAATTCGCTGGCCCACAGCCGGCCCGCGCTGTCCCAGGCCAGCCCCTGGACGTTCCTGTGGCCAAAGCTGTAGACCGGGTTGTCGCCGAACGGGTTTCCCGGCGCCGGCCGGCCATCCGGAGTGAGGCGGAGGATCTTCCCGCCCAGCGCCGCACGGTCCTGCGGCTGCTCCCGGCGCTGGGAGTCGCCGGTCCCCACATACAGGAAACCGTCGGGCCCAAACCGGATCCGGCCGCCGTTGTGCGTGCCGGCCTTGGAAATACCGGTGAAAACCGGTTCCAGGGCGCCGAGCTCCAGCCGGCCGCCACGTTCCTCCAGCCGCATGCGGGCGATTCTGTTGTCCGCCGCCGCGGTGAAGTAGGCGTAGAGGTACCGGTCCGACGCGAAGTCGGGGGAAAGGGCAAGGCCCAGGAGGCCGCCTTCGCCGCCGGGAACGACGCCGGGCACTTTGCCGACCGTACCCAGCTGCCCGTCTTTGATGGTCCTGAGCAGGGCGGTGTCGCGCTCGGAGATGACCGCGGTGCCGTCGGGCAAATGGACCGTGGACCACGGCAGTTGCAGCCCGCTAACCCGCCCGGCAACGGTGGGCTCACCCGCCGCCCCGGCCGTAACTGTTGCGCCGGTGGCAGTGCGGTCTCCCGGCTGAACCACGGGGGAGGTTGAGCCGCCGGTACAGGCACCCAAGAAAAACAGGGCAACGGCCAGCGCGGTGGCCCGGGCCGCTGCCCTGCCAACGAAACGCCTGTGGGTGAAACGGGGGAGCATCAACGGACGCGATGGGAAGGCGTGGGCCGGCGGCCCGGGCCGCCGGCTACTGCCGTGTCCGGCGCGGCGGCCGAAACCCGGCCGCTTCGGCGTGGGCCGGGGAGGCAAACCACACCTCAGCCCGGGTTTCTTCGTACGCCGGGCTGGTCTCGTCGTGGTAGATCATCGACGAGGCATTGCCCTTGACGGTGAAACCCGCCGGGCCTCTTCCGTCCGCCGCCGGAGCCGCTGACCCCTCCCCGTAGGGCTGCTCAGTGGCCAAATGGCCGGTGGGCTCGGCCGTTTGGCTGGCGGAGGCCCCGGCCGCCGCTGGCGAGGCTGCCGCCTGCGTCGTTTCCGGCTCAGCGAGATCCGCGGGCATCGCTGAGCCGGTGCCCGTGGCGGGGACGGGGCCGGCGCCAGTGCTGGTTGTAGTGGCAGTGCCGGCAACTGAGTCCTCGTCGTCGACCGGTTCCGCGGCTGCCGATTCCGCCCCGGGCAGAGTCGGCGCGTGGGGCTCAGTGTATTCGGGGTGGTGGACGGGCAGGTCCGCCGCGCCAGTCTCCGCAGCCGCGCCAAGCTCGGCGGCCGTCACAGCGTGCGCACCGCGGGCCGGCTCGACGTGGGCTCCGGCGGTGTGCGTCTCCGCCGGCGGGGCGGTCTCGGACCACTGGGTCTCCCACTCGGCATTGCCCGTTGCGCCCGCTGCCTCTGGGGCCGCCTTGGCGCCCGGCTCGACTGTCGGGGCCGCGGGGGCCGCGGCGGGCGCGGCGGCCGCGGCGGGTTCGGCCGCTTCGGGGGCAGCCGTGGCCTCCCGGGCAGGTGCGTCCGGCTCAGGCGCAGACGCCGCATCGGGCGCGGCCATCGCGGCGGCACCGGCGGCCGCCGTCGGACCCGCGGCCCCGGCCGCTGCCGGGCCTGCCATCGCTGCCGTGCCCGCCGCCGCCGTCGGACTGGCCGCCGAACCACTCGGCGCCGTCGAACTCGCCGCCGAACTCGCCGCCGACTCGCTGGCCGCCGCAGCATCTGGCAGCGCCGTCGAACCGGCAGGGGTGTCAGAAGAAATGCCGGCAGAAGTGCCGGAAGAGGTGCTGGTGCTGGTGCCTGCGGCGGATGAGGAATCTGCGCCCGGGCGGCTCTTGTTCCGGTTCAGCAGCCGCCACACCACAGCGACCACCACGATGATGACGACGAGCCAGACGATCCAGTCCATAGCAGAGCCTTTCAGTCCGTATTCAGCCCATGAGACATGGTTGCCGATGCTTGACGTTACGTCCGGGCAAAGCCGGCTGTCCACCCTCCCGGCGGCCAAATGCCGGGCATTCCTGGAGCGGATCTCCGGCCTGGTGTGCAGCCCCGAACCGGAATCAAACCCGGCCCGGCGTGTAGCCTCGCCTCATGGATTTCAAGCGACTGCAGATTCTGCGCGAACTCGCCGGCCGCGGGACCGTAGGCGCCACGGCCGAGGCCATGAAGGTCACGCCATCGGCAGTGTCGCAGCAGCTGAAAACCCTGCAGGAGGAACTGGGCGTCGTCCTGGTGGAGAAGTCCGGCAGGGGGGTGCGCCTTACCGAGGCTGGACTGGCCATGGCCGGCGCCGCCGCCGACGTCTCGACGGCCATGGCGCGGGCGGAAGCAACCATCGACACGTACCGGCGCGGCTGGCAGACGCGGGTGCTGGCAGCCTTCTTTCCCAGCGCTGCGGAGATGTTCCTGCCGGGCATGCTTCACCGGGTCAAGGCCGTCGAGGGGCTTCGGTTCGAGGCGCACTTCGAGGACCCGGGCGTTGCCGGGTTCGCCGGGCTGACCGCGGACTACGACATCGTCCTGGCGCACAGCGTCGACGGTCCGGAAGTCTTCGGCGGCCAGGGCCTGACGGTGGTGCCGCTGCTGGACGAACCCCTGGATGTGGCTTTGCCGGCCGGGCACGCTTTGGCCGGCAAAGCCACACTGTGCGCCGAGGACGTCGTCGGCTTTCCGTGGATGGGAGTCCCCGAGGGCTTTCCCTTCGACACCGTGCTCCGCCAGATCGAGGTCCGGGCCGACGCGCAGGCCGTCCGGGCCCAGCAGTTCCCGGATCTGCGGGTCCTGGAGGCCCTGGTCAGCGCCGGGCATGGGCTGAGCCTGCTGCCGCGGTACACGGCGGTCAGCAACCAGGGCCGGGGGTTTGTCCTGCGCCCGCTCGAGGGCGTGAAGGCCAGTCGGAGCATCGTGGCGCTGGCCCGTCCGGACGTCGCGGCCCGGACCACCATCCAGCAGGTCCTGGCGATGCTCAAGGCCGAAGCCCAGGGTGTCGCCGAAGCCCCGGAACTGCGTGACGCGGCTCACCGGGCCTAAGGCAAACCACGCCCCGGTGTCATGATGTGAGACGAGAGTCCACTATTTGATCGACATATTCCCGGTTTTCCGCTTAACGCTCCGTTCTTGGGTCGTTGGCGCCTGTGGCCGAGCCCTAGACTTTGAGCCATGAGTCAGGACACCCAAACAGCAGCAGACACCAAGCCGGACATCAAGCCCCGCAGCCGGGTCGTTACCGATGGAATCCACGCCGCCCCCGCGCGCGGCATGTTCCGGGCGGTCGGCATGGGCGACGACGACTTCGCCAAGCCGCAGATCGGCGTGGCGAGCTCGTGGAACGAGATCACCCCCTGCAACCTTTCGTTGAACCGGCTCGCCCAGGGCGCCAAGGAAGGCGTCCACGCCGGCGGCGGGTTCCCCATGCAGTTCGGCACCATCTCCGTCTCGGACGGCATTTCCATGGGCCACGAGGGCATGCACTTCTCCCTGGTGTCCCGTGAAGTCATCGCCGACTCCGTCGAGACGGTCATGCAGGCCGAGCGGATCGACGGCTCCGTGCTCCTGGCCGGTTGCGACAAGTCGCTGCCCGGCATGCTGATGGCCGCGGCCCGCCTGGACCTGGCCGCCGTGTTCCTCTACGCCGGCTCCATCATGCCCGGCTGGGTCAAGCTCGAGGACGGCTCCGAAAAGGAAGTCACCCTCATCGACGCGTTTGAGGCCGTCGGTGCGTGCGCCGCCGGCAAGATGAGCCGCGAGGACCTGGACCGCATCGAAAAGGCAATCTGCCCGGGCGAGGGCGCCTGCGGCGGCATGTACACCGCCAACACCATGGCCTGCATCGGCGAGGCTTTGGGCATGTCCCTGCCCGGCTCCGCCGCACCGCCCTCCGCGGACCGCCGCCGCGACGCCTTTGCGCACAAGTCCGGCGAAGCCGTGGTCAACCTGCTGCGCCTGGGCATCACCGCGCGCGACATCATGACGCGCAAGGCGTTCGAGAACGCGATCGCCGTCACCATGGCCTTCGGCGGTTCCACCAACGCCGTACTGCACCTGCTCGCGATCGCCCGCGAGGCCGAAGTGGAGCTGACGCTGGAAGACTTCAACCGGATCGGCGACAAGATCCCGCACCTGGGCGACCTCAAGCCGTTCGGCCGCTACGTCATGACCGACGTCGACAAGATCGGCGGCGTGCCGGTCATCATGAAGGCACTGCTCGACGCCGGCCTGCTGCACGGTGACTGCCTCACCGTCACCGGCAAGACCGTGGCCGAGAACCTCGCCGCGATCAACCCGCCGGACCTGGACGGCAAGATCCTGCGCGCACTGGACAACCCGATCCACAAGACCGGCGGCATCACCATCCTGCACGGTTCGATGGCCCCGGAAGGCGCCGTCGTCAAGAGCGCCGGCTTCGACGCCGACGTCTTCGAGGGCACGGCCCGCGTGTTCGAACGCGAACAGGGCGCGCTCGATGCCCTGGATAAGGGTGAGATCCACAAGGGCGACGTCGTCGTGATCCGCTACGAAGGCCCTAAGGGCGGCCCCGGCATGCGCGAGATGCTCGCCATCACCGGCGCCATCAAGGGCGCGGGCCTGGGCAAGGACGTCCTGCTGCTGACCGACGGACGGTTCTCCGGCGGAACCACCGGCCTGTGCATCGGCCACGTTGCGCCGGAAGCCGTCGACGGCGGTCCCATCGCGTTCGTCAAGGACGGTGACCGGATCCGCGTGGACATCGCGGCCCGCACCTTCGACCTCCTGGTCGACGGCGCCGAGCTCGAGGCCCGCAAGGTCGGCTGGGAGCCGCTCCCGGCCAAGTTCACGAAGGGTGTGCTCGCCAAGTACGCCAAGCTCGTCCACAGCGCCTCCACGGGCGCGTACTGCGGGTGATTCCTACCCTGGGGTTGCGGCGCGAGCGCCGCAACCCCAGGGCCCTCGAAATCCCCCTTATTAAGCCCTGCCGCCGATGGCTGCGGGCTCACCAAGGGACGACGAGGGTCCCAACCAGTGGACACCGTTGTCCAAATAGTGAGACGCGGGCCGGGCTCGTTGACACCCGTCTCACTCAGAGGGAAAACTGAACGCATGATCGAGATCGTTACAGCCGGAGTCACCGCAGTTGAGTGCCCTGCAGTCGAGGGCACTGCGGGTGTTTCCGTCGTACTTACCAAGCGCGTGGCTCATTAGCCTTCACTGGTAACGAACCGTCACGCGCAACCCCTCGAAGAGCCCGCCGGCTGAGGGGTTTTTTTATTTCCCGCACCACCAGCCGCACCACCAGAACAACCCAGTAGTTCCACGATCACCGAAGATCCACAAAGGAAGAGTCCGATGAGCAAAGGATCGCCGATCAGCCCCTCGCTGATGGCCACCAAGTCCGCTGGAGCCCACAAGGCTCCGGAACGCGTCGAACGTCCGGCTGATGCCGGCGTCGACTCTGCTGCCGTCTCTCCTGTCCTCGGACCGAACAACGTCGTACCCCCGACGGTCATGACCGGTTCGCAAGCAATTGTCCGCTCGCTCGAAGAACTCGGCGTCCAGGACATTTTCGGTTTGCCCGGTGGCGCGATCCTGCCCACCTACGACCCCTTGATGGCCTCCAAAATGAACCACGTTCTGGTCCGTCACGAACAGGGAGCCGGCCACGCCGCGCAAGGCTACGCCATGGTTACCGGACGGGTTGGCGTCTGCATCGCCACCTCGGGCCCGGGTGCCACCAACCTCGTTACCGCCATCATGGATGCCCACATGGACTCCGTGCCGATAGTGGCCATTACCGGCCAGGTCTCCAGCGGGGTGATCGGCACCGACGCCTTCCAGGAAGCGGACATCGTCGGGATCACCATGCCGATCACGAAGCACTCCTTCCTGGTCACGGACCCCAACGACATCCCGCACGTGATGGCCGAGGCGTTCCACCTGGCGTCCACCGGACGCCCGGGCCCGGTCCTCGTGGACGTAGCCAAGGACGCCCAGCAGGGCCAGATGACGTTCTCCTGGCCGCCCAAGATCGATCTCCCGGGATACCGCCCGGTGGTGCGCGGCCACAGCAAGCAGGTCCGCGAGGCCGCGCGGCTCATTTCCGCTGCCAGCAAGCCCGTGCTCTACGTCGGCGGCGGAGTGGTCAAGGCCCACGCCTCGGCCGAGCTGCGCGAACTGGCCGAGCTGACCGGCGCCCCCGTGGTCACCACCCTGATGGCCCGGGGCGTGTTCCCGGACTCGCACCCGCAGCACGTGGGCATGCCGGGCATGCATGGCACGGTTTCCGCCGTGACGGCCCTGCAGCAGTCGGACCTGCTGATCACCCTGGGCGCCCGGTTCGATGACCGCGTCACCGGCATCCTGAAGTCCTTTGCCCCGAACGCCAAGGTCATCCACGCCGACATCGATCCGGCGGAAATCTCCAAGAACCGCACGGCCGACGTCCCGATCGTCGGCTCGGTCAAGGAGATCATCCCGGAACTGACCGAGGCCCTGCGCACGCAGTTCGAAGCCTTCGGCACGCCGGACCTGACCGCCTGGTGGGCCTTCCTTAACAACCTCAAGGAAACCTACCCGCTCGGCTGGACCGAACCCGAGGACGGCCTCAGCGCCCCGCAGCGCGTGATCGAACGCATCGGCGCCCTGACCGGACCCGAAGGCGTGTATGTCGCCGGCGTCGGACAGCACCAGATGTGGGCGTCGCAGTTCATCAAGTACGAACGCCCGCATGCCTGGCTCAACTCCGGCGGCGCCGGCACCATGGGCTACGCCGTGCCGGCGGCCATGGGCGCCAAAGTGGGCGAACCGGACCGCGTTGTCTGGGCGATCGACGGCGACGGCTGCTTCCAGATGACCAACCAGGAACTCGCCACCTGCGCGATCAACAAGATCCCCATCAAGGTCGCCATCATCAACAACTCCTCCCTGGGCATGGTCCGGCAGTGGCAGACCCTCTTCTACGAGGGCCGCTACTCCAACACCGACCTCAACACCGGACACGACACGGTCCGCATCCCGGACTTCGTCAAGCTGGCGGACGCCTACGGCTGCGCTGCCTTCCGGTGCGAACGCGACGAGGACATCGACGCCACCATCCAGAAGGCACTGGAGATCAATGACCGCCCGGTGGTCATCGACTTCGTCGTGAGCCCCAACTCGATGGTGTGGCCGATGGTCCCCGCGGGGGTCAGCAACGACCAGATCCAGGTTGCCCGCAACATGACCCCGGAATGGGAAGAGGAGGACTGAACATGACCCGCCACACATTGTCCGTTCTGGTCGAAGACAAGCCCGGTGTGCTGACCCGCGTCGCCAGCCTCTTCGCCCGCCGGGCCTTCAATATCAATTCCCTGGCCGTCGGCCCCACCGAGGTCCCGGGCATGTCCCGGATGACCGTAGTGGTCGACGCCGATGGCGAGCTGATCGAACAGGTCACGAAACAGCTGAACAAGCTGGTCAACGTGATCAAGATCGTCGAGCTCACCTCCGAATCTTCCGTACAGCGTGACCACATCCTGGTCAAGGTACGTGCGGATGCCGCAACACGCCTGCAGGTCACCCAGGCTGCAGACCTGTTCCGCGCTTCAGTGGTCGACGTCTCCACAGAGTCGGTGGTCATTGAGGCAACGGGCCACCCCGAGAAGCTCACGGCACTCTTGTCAGTGCTTGAGCCATTCGGCATCCGCGAAATCGTGCAGTCCGGCACCTTGGCCGTTGGGCGGGGATCCCGCTCCATGAGTGACAGGGCACTCCGCAGCGCGTAAGACCGCGTAAAAAACCGCGCAGGCGGAGCCGCCCCGTTGTACCGCAGCACCACAGACAATATCTACGAAGAATCCACTCAAAAGGAGACACCCCAGTGACTGAAATGTTTTACGACGACGACGCCGACCTGTCGATCATCCAGGGCCGCACCGTCGCCGTCATCGGTTACGGCTCCCAGGGCCACGCCCACGCCCTCAGCCTGCGCGATTCCGGCGTTGACGTCCGCGTCGGCCTGAAGGAAGGCTCGAAGTCCCGCGCCAAGGCCGAGGCCGAGGGCCTGCGGGTCCTGAACGTTGCCGACGCCGTCGCCGAGGCCGACCTCATCATGGTCCTGACCCCGGACCAGGTGCAGCGCCACGTTTACGCCGAGGACATCGCCCCCAACCTGCAGCCGGGCGACGCCCTGTTCTTCGGCCACGGCTTCAACATCCGCTACGGCTACATCCAGCCGCCGGCCGACGTCGACGTCGCCCTCGTCGCCCCCAAGGGCCCGGGCCACATCGTGCGCCGCGAGTTTGAAGCCGGCCGCGGCGTGCCGGACCTGATCGCCGTCGAGCAGAACCCGTCGGGCAAGGCCAAGGAACTGGCCCTGTCCTACGCCAAGGCGATCGGCGGCACCCGTGCGGGCGTCATCGAGACCACCTTCACCGAAGAGACCGAAACCGACCTCTTCGGCGAGCAGGCTGTCCTTTGCGGCGGCGCCTCGCAGCTGATCCAGTACGGCTTCGAGACCCTCACCGAGGCCGGCTACAAGCCCGAGGTCGCCTACTTCGAGGTACTGCACGAGCTCAAGCTGATCGTCGACCTCATGGTCGAGGGCGGCATCGCCAAGCAGCGCTGGAGCGTCTCGGACACCGCGGAATACGGCGACTACGTCTCCGGCCCCCGCGTCATCACCCCGCAGGTGAAGGAAAACATGAAGGCTGTCCTCGCGGACATCCAGGACGGCACCTTCGCCAAGCGCTTCATCGACGACCAGGACGCCGGCGCACCGGAGTTCAAGGCGCTGCGCAAGAAGGGTGAGGACCACCCGATCGAGGCCACCGGCCGCGAACTGCGCAAGCTGTTCTCCTGGATCAAGAACGAAGACGACTACACCGAAGGCTCAGTGGCCCGCTAGGCACTGCCCGGCAGGGGAGCCGGACACCACATCATGGGGTCCGGCTTCCCTGCTGTCCAGCACCACCCGCATCACCCGATTCACCAAAATCCCCACCAGATACACAAGAGAGCTAAAGAGGTCACCGGTGACAAGCACCAAACCTGTCGTACTCCTCGCTGAGGAACTTTCGCCCGCCACAGTCGAGGCCCTCGGCCCGGACTTTGAAATCCGCCAGACTGACGGCTCCGACCGTTCCCAGCTGCTCTCCGCGATCGCCGACGTCGACGCGATCCTGGTCCGCTCCGCCACCCAGCTGGACGCGGAGGCCATCGCCGCCGCCAAGAACCTCAAGGTCATCGCCCGCGCCGGCGTCGGCCTGGACAACGTGGACATCAAGGCGGCCACCCAGGCCGGCGTCATGGTGGTCAACGCGCCGACCTCCAACATCGTCTCCGCCGCCGAACTGACCGTCGGGCACATCCTGAGCCTCGCCCGCCACATCCCGCAGGCCAGCTCCGCCCTCAAAGACGGGGAGTGGAAGCGCTCCAAGTACACCGGCATCGAGCTCTTCGAGAAGAAGATCGGCATTATCGGCCTGGGCCGGATCGGCGCCCTGGTCGCGGCCCGCCTGAAGGGCTTCGACACCAAGATCCTCGCGTACGACCCCTACATCACCTCCGCCCGGGCCGCCCAGCTCGGCGTGCAGCTGGTGACGCTCGACGAGCTCCTGGCACAGTCGGACTTCATCACCATCCACATGCCCAAGACCCCGGAAACCGTCGGCATGCTCGGCGCCGAGGCCTTCAAGAAGATGAAGAGCACGGCGTACGTCGTCAACGTCGCCCGCGGCGGCCTGGTGGACGAGGAAGCCCTCTACACCGCGCTGCAGGCCGGTGACATCGCCGGCGCCGGCGTCGACGTCTTCTCCAAGGAACCCAGCACCGACCTGCCGTTCTTCAAACTCGACAACGTGGTGGTGACCCCGCACCTGGGCGCCTCCACCGACGAGGCCCAGGAAAAGGCCGGCGTATCCGTCGCCAAGTCTGTCCGCCTGGCCCTGGCCGGCGAACTGGTCCCCGACGCCGTCAACGTCGCCGGCGGCGTCATCGCCCCGGACGTCCGCCCCGGCATCCCGCTGATGGAAAAGCTGGGCCGCATCTTCACCGCGCTGACCCATGACTCCCTCACCCAGTTCGACGTCGAGGTGGCCGGCGAGATCTCCTCGCTCGATGTCAAGGTCCTGGAACTCGCGGCGCTCAAGGGCATCTTCGCCGACGTCGTGACCGAGCAGGTCTCCTACGTCAACGCCCCCGTCATCGCCGAGCAGCGCGGCATCAACGTCCGGCTCATCACGACCCCGGACACCGAGTCGTACCGCAACGTCCTGACCCTGCGCGGCGCCCTCAGCGACGGCAGCCAGATCTCCGTCGCGGGAACCCTGACGGGCCCGAAGCAGATCCAGAAACTGGTCGGCGTCAACGGCTACGAGGTGGAAATCCCGATCAGCGAACACCTCGTGGTGGTGGCCTATACGGACCGCCCCGGCGTGATCGGCACGATCGGGCACATCCTGGGCATGAACAACATCAACATCGCCGGCATGCAGGTGGCACGCCAGGCAGAGGGCGGCCAGGTGCTGGCCCTGCTGACCATCGACAGTTCCGTTCCCCAGCAGGTCCTTGACGCGATCAAGGCCGGGATCGGCGCTGACATGGTCCGCGAGGTTGACCTCGAGGACTAAAGTCCTCCCCGCAGGGCCCCGGCGGCGGCATGACCGCCGCCGGCGGCCACAAGCGGCCGGCCGGTCTGCGTACAATGGCTAGGACCGAATTTCAGGTCTTGGCCGGCAGACCGGCCTTTACTTTTGCACGCCCGGCACGGGACGCCTTCAATTCCTCAGGAAATGAACTGCGGCGTGCGCACGCAATCCAGCTTTCAGGAGCCCAATGAACGCCGTCCAGAGGTTCATCAGAAGCAGAGTGCTTTTGCTGACCGCGTCCATTTTGATCGTGGCCATGTGCCTGTCCGTGCTCGTCCAGGGTCAGTCCCAGGCGGCGCTGAGCAGGACCGTGGACCAAAACTCCCGGGGGCTCTATGACGTCCTGGTGCAGGCCAAGGCGAAGGATGACGGCGGCCTGATGCAGCCGGACATCGCCACCGGCCAGGGCGGCATCAGCTTCGAGCAGCTGGAGTCGATCCGCAAGCTCTCCGGCACCTCGGTGGCCGCCCCCATCAGCCTGGTCTCGCGCGTGACGCAGAACCTGGAGTCGCCGCGGCTGGACGCCACCGACTACCTGGGCTTCAACGCGGGCCTCGCAGGCACCTCCGGCGACCCGACCGCCACGGACCCGAGCAAATGGCCGGCCGCGGAATCAGTGCTGAGCGACACGCCGAAGAAGTACCGCCTCACGGCCAGCGCCGTCAGCTCCGACGGCCAAGCGGACCAGACCCTGTTCAAAACCACGGCCGAGGGCTCCCTCGGCAAGGCGAAGCTGGTCGAGGAACAGGTGGAGGGCGGCAAGAACGTCCGCATCCAGGGCCCGGACGGCGAGACCGGCATCAAGTTCCCCACCCCGGCCGGCGGCTCCGAGCACAACCTCTTCAACCTCTCCGTTTCCCTGCCCATGGCTCCGCAGGTGACCGAGTCCGTGGTCGCCGTCGACCCCGTCTCCGAACGCGCGCTGCTCGGCACGGCCGGTGACTTCCTGTCCCCGCTGGAGAAGGCCCCGCCCGCGGACGCCCGCAACGCCGGCGCGATCGGCCGGCACTTCGAGAGCCTCTTCACCAACGGCATCAGCATGGACGAACTCAAGGAAGGCCCGGACTTCCTCGGCGTCAAGCTCAAGTACTGGGCACCGCTGATGACCCAATACCAGCAGGCCAAGCGCGACGGCCAGCTCACCGACGATTCGCAGGCCATCCCGCTGATCGTGCGCTCGGGCACCGCCCTGGACCTGAAATACTCGGTCAAAATCGAGGAAATCGACGACTCCGGCAACGTCACCAAGGACGTCGGCACCGTGACCCGCTCGCTGGACAAGGACTACCTGCCGTTCGTCTCCAAGTCCCCGTTCGCCCTCGCCTGGCCCGGATCCAAGGACCTCTCCCAGCTCATGGGCGACACCGGATCCTTCAGCCAGGGCCTCTACAACCCGGCCACCTGGACCACCAACTTTGCCGCCGCCCCGACGTACAAGGACGGCGAAGCCGCCGCCAACGGCGCCGTGGACAAGAGCGCCACGCCCGGTGACTGGGTCACCGTGAACCGGCTGCCGGACAAGGCCGCCAACGGCGAAGCCGTCGACCAGACCCAGCGCGAGCCGGTAGACGAGCGCTCCTACCGCCAGAACCTGGAAACCGGCAAGAAGCTGGCCACGCCGCTGGCCATGGTTTACGGCACCTTCGACGCCGCGAACGTCAAGGAAGCTGCCGGCGACGTCAACCGGCTGCCCCTGGGCGGCTACGACCCCGCGCCGTTCACCCTGACCAAGGACGCGTCCGGCAAGGACGTCAACACCGAACTCAAGCCTTCGCTGAGCGCCACGGGCCTGGTCAGCCAGTCCGCCGGAGCCATCACCGACTACTACGGCCTCGCGGCCGCCCGCGGTTACGATACGAACGCCAACGTGATCGACGCCGTCCGGGTCCGCGCCAAGGTCCCCGGCAGCTGGAAGCAGGCGCAGCCGGAGGTGGAGAAGCTCGCCAACGAGATCCGCGACATGGGCCTGCAGGCCACCGTGGTGGCCGGTTCGGCCCGCGAAGACGCCAGCATCGCCGTTCCCGGCTACTCCAAGGACGACGCCGGCAAGGAATCGCCGCTGGGCACCGTGCAGCAGTCGTGGGTCCGCCAGGACGCCGCCGACGCCGTGTCCGGCTCCCTGACCGCCACGAACCTGACCCTGCTGTTCCTGACCCTCTGCGGCGCCGCCCTCCTGACCGGCGCCTCCACCGTCAGCTACATCCGTAAACGGCGCAGCGAGGCCGGAACCCTCCGCGCCATGGGCTGGACCCAGCGCAAGATCCGTTCCTGGGTGCTGGCCGAATTCGGCGTCGGCGCCGCGCTGCTGGCTGTCGCCGGAATCGTCCTGAGCCTGATCAGCTGGAGCACCGCCACCGCGGTGGTCTCGGCGTCGGTCCTGGTGCTGTACGCCGGCGCGGCGTTCGTCGCCGCGCAGCAGCTGCGCCACCGCGACGTCGTGGACCAGGAGCCGCAACACGATGAACGGCTCATCGCGGTTGATTCCCCGCTGACCTTCGCGAACCGGCAGCTGAGCACGAACAAGTTCAACACCATCTCGCTGGCCGTTGCCGTCGGTGTCTTCGCCGCGGCCGTCGGCGGACTCGTCGCCCTGCTGATCGACATTCCGCGGGCCGCGGGCGCCAGCGCCCTCAGCGGGCTGGCCGCGGCCAGCATCGCCCTGCCCAGCATCATCCTGGGCGTGTCCGGCGTCGCCGTCGGGCTGCTGCTGACCATGGTCACCGGGCGCTTCGAGCTGCAGGCCAAGCGCCAGTACCTCGGCACGCTGCGGGCCATGGGCTGGAACCCGGACATGCTGGGCCAGGTCCGCTTCTTTGAAAACGCCATGGTGGGAACCGTCGCGCTGCCGCTGGGTGTTGTGGGCGCCCTCGGCATCGGCCTCCTCCTGGCCCCTTATGCCGCGCTGTGGGCCGCAATTGCCGGTCTCGTAGCCGTACTTTGCTGGATTCCGATTGCAACGAAAGTGGTCCAATGACTAACGAGCTGAACCTTGACCGGGAGGCACACGACCGGATGACCGCCAGCACCCGTCGCGGTGCGCACAAGACCCGCGCCAACACGATCGTGAAGGCCACGGACCACGCCACCCCGCTGGAACTGAGCAACATCACCATCCACTACGGCGGCGGCAAGGGCGGTGCCGAGGCCGTCAACGTCGTGGACGACTTCAACATGACGCTGCACGCCGGCGAAATGCACTGCGTCGCGGGCCGCTCCGGCTCGGGCAAGACCAGCATCCTGACCGTCGGCGCGGGGCTAACCCTGCCGACGTCGGGCCGGGTGTTCTGGGAAGGCGACTCGCTTGAGACCATGGGCGACGACGAGATCGCCGACCGCCGCCGGGCCCTGATCGGCTACGTTGACCAGGGCGGTGCCCTGATCGACGGGATGAGCGCGCTCGAGAACGTCCTGCTGCCGGCCGTGCCGGACGGTGAGGTCGAGAAGCGGCGCGACATGGCCAAGGACCTCCTGGACCTCGTGGGCCTGGGCCGGCGCATGCGCCACCGCCCCGCGCAGCTTTCCGGCGGTGAACGCCAGCGCGTCGCGATCGCCCGGGCGCTCATCCTCGGCACCCGCGTCCTGGTGGTCGACGAGCCCACGGCCAGCCTGGACCGCGCCGCGGCCAACCGCATCATCAGCATCCTCAAGGACACCACCTCGGACGGCATCGCCGTGCTGGTGGCTTCACATGACCACGAACTGGTCCGCCAGAGCGATACCCTCACAGAACTGATCTAGATTTAGACCGTGACTTCAACTGACAAGACCCCGTTCTACATCACCACGGCCATCACGTACCCCAACGGGGTACCGCACATCGGCCATGCGTACGAGTACATCGCCACCGATGCGATGGCCCGGTTCAAGCGCCTGGACGGGTACGACGTCTTCTTCCTGACCGGCACTGACGAGCACGGCATGAAGATTGCCCAGACCGCCGAGAAGGAAGGGCTGGCGCCCAAGGAACTGGTGGACCGGAACGCCGAGATCTACAAGGCAGCGCACGCGGCCCTGGGGGTCTCGTACGACCGCTTCATCCGCACCACGGACGCCGACCACTACGCGGCGTCGCAGGCCATCTGGAAGAAGATGGAAGCCAACGGGGACATCTACCTGTCCAAGTACGAAGGCTGGTACTCGGTCCGCGACGAGGCGTTCTATGTTGAGGACGAGACCGTGGTCAAGGACGACGGGATCCGCTACTCGCGCGAATCCGACACCGAGGTCACCTGGACGGCCGAGGAGAGCTACTTCTTCCGGCTCTCCGCCTATCAGGACAAGCTGCTGGCGCTCTACGAGGCCCACCCCGAATTCGGTGCCCCGCAGTCCCGCTTCAACGAGGTCATCAGCTTCGTCCGGCGCGGGCTGGAGGACCTGTCCATCAGCCGCACCACGTTCGACTGGGGCGTTCCCGTCCCCGGCAACGACAAACACGTCATGTACGTGTGGGTCGACGCGCTGACCAACTACCTCACCGGAGTCGGCTACCCGGACGTCGACTCGGACTCCTTCAAGAAGTTCTGGCCGGCCGACGTCCACGTGATCGGCAAGGACATCTCCCGCTTCCACGCCATCTACTGGCCGGCGTTCCTCATGAGCGCCGGACTGGAGCTGCCGAAGCGGATCATGATCCACGGCTTCCTGCAGAACAACGGCGTCAAGATGTCCAAGTCGCTGGGCAACGTGGTGGCCCCCGCGGACTTCGTGGCCCAGTACGGCCTGGACCAGGTGCGCTACTTCTTCCTGCGCGAGGTCCCGTTCGGCGCGGACGGCAACTACAACCACGAGGCAATCGTGGGCCGGATGAACTCCGACCTCGCCAACAACTTCGGCAACCTGGCCCAGCGGTCGCTGTCCATGGTGGCCAAGAACTGTGAGGGCCGCGTGCCCGCGCCCGGCGCATTTTCCGCCGAGGACACCGTGATTCTGGCCCAGGCCAACGGACTGCTGGCCGCAGCCCGGGCGGCGTTTGAGAAGCAGGAGTTCAGCCGCGCGCTGGAGGCCATCTGGGCTGTCCTGGGCGACACCAACGCCTACTTCGCCGAGCAGGCCCCGTGGGTGCTGCGCAAGACCGACGTCGAACGCATGAACACGGTGCTCTACGTGACGCTCGAGGTGCTCCGGATCGTCGCGATCCTGGCCCAGCCGGTCATGCCGGTGGGGACGGCGGCGATCCTGCACACGCTCGGCCAGCCCGAAGGCGGGGCGCGCCAGTTCTCGGCCCTTGGCACGCCGATCGCCGCCGGCACGGAACTGCCCGCCCCGGCCCCGGTGTTCCCGAAGTACGAGGAACCCGCCGAGGCCTGAGCACTCACAGCCTGACGCCTCCGCACCCCCTGATCCGGGGGAGCGGGGGCGTTTTGCTTTTTCCGGGGAGAGGGTGATCGAATAGTGAGACAACTTGACCAGAATGTGGATCACTTGGCTACCCTGAAAATATGAGCGCATCCACGATTGATCTGGCAGTCATCCCGGGCGACGGCATCGGCCCGGAGGTCACGGCCGAAGCCCTGAAGGTCCTTGAAAAGGCCGCGGCCGCGGAGGGGATCGTGCTCCAGCAGACCCACTACAAGCTGGGTGCGGAGCACTGGCTCGCGACGGGCGAGACCCTGCCCGCGGCCACCCTCGCCGATCTCCGCACACGCGACGCCATCTTGTTCGGCGCCGTCGGGGCGGCGCCCGGCGATACCCGGATTCCCTCCGGAATCATCGAACGCGAACTCCTGCTCAAGCTGCGCTTCAGCCTGGACCACTTCGTCAACCTGCGCCCCTCCCGCCTGTACGCCGGCGTCGGCAGCCCGCTCGCGAACCCCGGCGAGATCGATTTCATCGTGGTCCGCGAAGGTACCGAAGGTCCCTATGTTGGCAACGGCGGCACGCTGCGTGCCGGCACGCCCCACGAGGTGGCCACCGAAGTGTCGCTGAACACGGCCCACGGCGTGGAGCGCGTGGTCCGCGACGCGTTCCGCCGGGCCAACGACCGCCCCCGCAAGAAGCTCACCCTCGTGCACAAGCACAACGTCCTGGTCTTTGCCGGCCAGCTCTGGAAGCGCACGGTCGAGGCCGTGGCCCAGGAGTTCCCCGACGTCACGCACGACTACCTCCACGTCGACGCCGCCACGATTTTCATGGTCACCGATCCGGCCCGCTTCGACGTGATTGTCACCGACAACCTGTTCGGCGACATCATCACCGACCTCGCGGCGGCCGTGACCGGCGGGATCGGCCTCGCCGCGTCCGGCAACCTCAACATGGACCGCACCGCGCCGTCCATGTTCGAACCGGTCCACGGGTCCGCCCCGGACATTGCCGGCCAGCAGAAGGCCGACCCCACCGCGGCCATCCTCTCTGCGGCGCTCCTGCTCGACCACCTCGGTTTCGCCGGCGCGGCCCGGAAGATCGAGGCGGCCGTCACGGCCGACGTCGAAGCCCGCGACGGCGCCGTCCGCACCACCAGCGCGATCGGCGACGCCATCGCGGCGGCGCTGTAGGACCTGGCTGCATTTCCTGCGCTGCTGGCGACTGCAATCACCGCAAGACCGTGCTGCCAACGGGCGTAAGCTTGTTTCGAATCACCAATATGCTGCCGTGGTCCGAGGGTGAACCACGTTCCCACACCAGGCAGCCGATCGTGGAGGAACCATGACTCAGACTGCCCATGGCGTCGAATTCACCCAGCACCTGTCGGAGACCCCGAAGTCTGCTGAAGAGCGTGCCGCCATCCTGGCAAACCCGGGGTTCGGCGACTATTTCACCGACCACACCGCGATTGTGGACTACAGCGTAGACGCCGCCGGCAACGGCGGCTGGCACGACGCGCGGGTTGAGCCCTACGGCCCGATTTCCCTTGACCCGTCCGCCGCCGTGCTGCACTACGGCCAGGAGATCTTCGAGGGCCTCAAGGCCTACCGTCACGCCGACGGCTCGGTCTGGACGTTCCGGCCCGAGGCCAACGCCGCCCGGCTGAACAAGTCCGCCCGGCGCCTGGCCCTGCCCGAACTCCCGGAAGAATACTTCCTCGGCGCCATCCGCGAACTCGTCGCGGCCGACAAGGACTGGGTCCCCGCAGGCGACGGCGAAGCCCTGTACCTGCGGCCCTTCATGATCGCCACCGAGGCGTTCCTGGGTGTGCGGGCGGCGCGCGAAGTTTCCTTCCGCGTGATCGCCTCCCCGGCCGGCAACTACTTCGGCGGCGAACTCAAGCCCGTCTCCATCTGGATCTCGCGCGAATATGCCCGCGCCGGCCGCGGCGGAACAGGCGCCGCCAAGTGCGGCGGCAACTACGCCGCCTCGCTGATCGCCCAGCAGGAGGCCGAGGCCAACGGCTGCAAGCAGGTCCTCTTCCTGGACCAGTTCAACGACAACGCCGTCGAGGAACTCGGCGGCATGAACGTCTTCTTCGTCATGAAGGACGGCTCGCTCGTCACCCCCGCGCTCTCCGGCACCATCCTGGAGGGGATCACCCGGATGTCCGTGATCCAGGTGGCCCGGGACATGGGCCGGGAGGTCACCGAACGCAAGATCACCCTGGATGAGTGGCGCGACGGTGTTGCCTCCGGAGAAATTGCCGAGGTCTTCGCCTGCGGCACCGCCGCGGTCATCACCCCCATCGGCGTGCTCAAGGACGCCACCGAGTTCATCGGCTCCGAGGACGCCAAGGCGGGGGAGACCACCCTGGCCATCCGCGCCCAGCTGCTCGGGATCCAGACCGGCACCGTGGAGGACACCCACGGCTGGCTGACCCGCCTGGCGTAGCCACAGAATCCCGCGTAGCCACAGCATGTCATGGCGCACGACGGCGGTCCCCACCTTCCGGTGAGGGCCGCCGTCGGTGTCTGTGGTCGGCGTCTGTGGTCCCGGGCTGGAGCCAACGACGCCCGATTCAATGCAAGGATGGGTCCGTGACCTCCGAGACATCCCGCGGCATTGTCCGCAGCAGTGAGCTGACCCGGTTCCGCCTCGCCCCGAACCCGGGCCCCATGAGCCTGGACGGAACCAACTCCTATCTCATTGCCGCCCCGGGGGCGGCGGCGAGGGTCGCCGTCGACCCCGGGCCCCTCGACGAGCCGCACCTGCAGGCGCTGGCCGGCGAGGGACCGGTCGAACTCATCCTGATCACGCACCGGCACGCGGACCATACTGCGGCCGCCGAGAGGTTTTCGGCCTTGACGGGCGCACCGGTCCGGGCCGCGGACCCCGCCCACTGCCATGGCGCACCCCCGCTGCAGGACGGTGAAGTGATCCGGGCGGCCGGAGCCGACATCCGGGTTCTGGCGACGCCGGGCCACACCACGGATTCGCTGTGCTTCCATCTGCCGCAGGACGGCCCGCACGGCTCCGTGCTGACCGGGGACACGATTCTGGGCTCCGGAACCACGGTGCTGGACTACCCCGACGGCACCCTCCGGGACTACCTCGACTCGCTGGACCGGCTCGAGCGCCTCGGGCCGGCCACGGTGCTGCCGGCCCACGGCCCGGTGCTGCCGGCACTGGACGCCGTCGCCCGCGCCTACCGGGACCACCGGCAGGGCCGGCTCGAACAGGTCCGGGCAGCCCTCGCGGCACTGGGCGCCGACGCCGATGTCCGGGCCGTCACGGACGTCGTGTACGCCGACGTCGACCCCTCCGTCCGCCGCGCCGCGGAGCTCTCCGTCGCGGCGCAGCTGGACTACCTGCGCACTGTCGGGACGGTAGGCTAGGAACCATGCGTATCGCCCGGTTTGTAGTCGATTCTGATCCCCTCTACGGCATCGTGGAAGGTGAGCCCGGCAGTGAGGAAGTCACTGTCATCAAGGGCGACCCCTTCTTCCACGGCGTGGAACGAACCCCCATGAAGCACAAGCTGGAGGACGTCCGCCTGCTGGCGCCGATCATCCCGCGCAGCAAGGTGATCGGCGTTGGCCGCAACTTCGCCGAGCACGCCCGGGAACTCGGCAACGAGGTCCCGGCGCAGCCCCTGCTGTTCCTCAAGCCCAACACGTCCGTGATCGGGCCCAACGATCCCATTGTCCTGCCGGAGTTCTCCGAGGACGTCTCCTTCGAGGCCGAACTGTGCGTCGTCATTGGCCGGATCTGCAAGGACGTGCCCGAGGACCGGGTGGATGACGTGATCTTCGGCTACACCTGCGGCAACGACCTCACCGCCCGCGACGTCCAGAAGACGGACCTGCAGTGGGCCCGGGCCAAGGGCTTCGACACCTCGGCCCCGCTCGGGCCGTGGATCGAGACCGAGCTCGACACCGAGGACCTGCAGATCCAGGGCCGGCTCAATGGCGAACTGCGCCAGGACGGCAGCACGAACCAGATGATCCGCGGCGTCCGGGAGCTCGTCTCCATCGTCTCGCAGGCCTTCACCCTGCTGCCCGGCGACGTCATCATGACCGGTACCCCGGCAGGCGTCGGCGCCGTGCAGGCTGGCGACCGCTATGAGGTCGAGATCGAGGGCATCGGACGGCTCTCCAACCCGGTGGTCCGCCGCTAAGCGTTTTCGCGCCGATTTCGGACGGCCGCCCCGTGGATCCACGGGGCGGCTGTCCGAAATCGCACGCGGAATTCCGGGCGGGCGGCGGTTGTAGAGATTGGTAATGTTGGTACCACTATGACTACTGCTCCCAGCTCCGCCCCGCTTGCCGCCTCCACCGGTGAAGTCACCGCTGACACCCCGGTCCGTGTCCGGTTCTGCCCCTCGCCCACGGGCACCCCGCACGTCGGCCTGATCCGCACCGCCCTGTTCAACTGGGCCCACGCCCGGCACACGAAGGGCACCTTTGTGTTCCGGATCGAGGACACGGACGCGGCCCGCGACTCGGAGGAGAGCTACCAGCAGCTGCTCGAGGCCCTCAAATGGCTCGGCATCACCTGGGAAGAAGGAGTGGAAGTCGGCGGCCCGCACGAGCCCTACCGCCAGTCGCAGCGCCTGGACCTGTACAAGGACGTCGTGGCCAAGCTGATCGACGCCGGCTACGCCTACGAGTGCTACTCCTCGCCGGAGGAGGTCGAGGCCCGCCACCGCGCCGCCGGCCGCGACCCCAAGCTCGGCTACGACAACTTCGACCGCGAACTCTCCGAGGACCAGCTCGCCGCGTTCAAGGCCGAGGGCCGCCAGCCCGTGCTGCGCGTCCGGATGCCCGACGAGGACGTCACGTTCACGGACATGGTCCGCGGCGAGATCACCTTCAAAGCCGGCAGCATCCCGGACTACGTCATTGTCCGCGCCGACGGCTCCCCGCTCTACACCCTGGTTAACCCGGTGGACGACGCCCTCATGGGCATCACCCACGTGCTCCGCGGCGAGGACCTGCTTTCCTCCACGCCCCGCCAGGTGGTGCTGATCCGGGCGCTGATGGACATCGGCGTCGCCAGCTACATGCCGGTCTTCGGCCACCTGCCGTACGTCATGGGCGAGGGCAACAAGAAGCTCTCCAAGCGCGACCCCCAGTCCAACCTGTTCCTGCTCCGGGACCGCGGCTTCATCCCCGAAGGCCTGCTGAACTACCTGTCCCTGCTCGGCTGGAGCCTCTCCGCCGACGAGGACATTTTCACCGTGGACCAGCTGATCGAGCACTTCGACGTCAATGACGTGCTGGCCAACCCGGCCCGCTTCGACATCAAGAAGGCCGAAGCCATCAACGGCACCCACATCCGCATGCTCGGCGCCGAGGACTTCCGCGGCCGCCTGGTGCCCTACCTGCAGGCCGCCGGCTTCGTCGGGGAGAGCCTCACGGACCGCGAGGAGGAGATCCTGTCCGAGGCCGCACCGCTGATCCAGGAACGCATCTCGCTGCTGGGCGAGGCCCCCGAAATGATCGCGTTCCTGTTCAAGGCCGACGACGCCATCGACGTCGCCGACGACGCCCGCAAGGGTCTGCCTGAGAACCTCACCGAGGTGCTCGACGCCGCCCTGGCCGCCCTGGAGCCCGTTGCCGACTGGACGGCCGAAAACATCCAGGCCGCCCTGAAGGAAGCCCTCGTGGAAGGCCTCGGCGTCAAGCCGCGCCTGGCGTTCGGCCCGGTCCGCACGGCCGTCTCGGGCCGGCGGATCTCCCCGCCGCTGTTCGAGTCCATGGTCATCCTGGGCAAGGATTCATCCCTGGCCCGCCTGCGCGCCTTCCGCGGCTGACATGCTGGCGGCAGGCCTTGGCGGCGGCGCAGTCCATGGGGTCCTGTTCGACATTGACGACACCCTGGTGGATCTTGAATTCGCCATGACGACGGCCCTCCGCGACGTCAGCGAGCACCTCCTGCCCGGCCTGGACGAGGCCGGGTGGGAGAGGTTCGGGCGGATCTTCACCCGGGAGACCACCCACTTCTACGACCGCTACCTGGCCGGCGAGATCACGTTCAATGAACAACGCCTGCTCCGCGGCCGGGCGGCACTGGGGTACTTCGGCGTCGAACTTGCCGACGGCGAACAGGCCCATCATTGGGTGAGTTCCTACGCAAGCCGCCAACACGGCTACATCCGGGCGTTCGACGACGTCGGACCCCTGCTGGACGCCCTGGACGCCGCCGGCATTCCCTACGGGGCCGTGAGCAACAATGTCCACGACTACCAGCGCGTGAAGCTGGACGCGGCCGGGCTGGCACGGATTACCGTTCTGGTCGGCACCGACACCGTCGGCGCGGCAAAGCCGGACCCGGCCATCTACCTCGAGGGTGTCCGGCGGATCGGTACCGGCCCCGGCCAAACGCTGTACATCGGGGACAACCGGCTGCTCGACGCGGAAGGGTCGACGGCGGCCGGCCTCCTCGGCGTCTGGCTGAACCGCGGCGGGGAACCGGCCCCGGGCTTTTTGGGCCGCGAGGTGGGCTCCCTGCTGGACCTGCTGGCGTAGGTGTTTTTCTGCGACTAAAGCATGACAGCGCGCCTCGCCGCACTTTCTCCCAAGTATTGACGCAGGATTTACTCAATTCACTGTAGTATTCATTGCGAGTACAAGTTTTCAGTGGAACGGGCGGCTTCGCCGCCCGACAACGGATGGGGGATCCGTGGACAGAGCCATGGCCAAATGCTATCGGGGGCTAGTGATTGGCCTGGCGGTTGTCGGACTGATGCTGGCAGGTGTGGTGCCCGCGCAAGCGGGGACCACCGTCAAAGTCCTGCACGTATTCCTGGCGGCAGGGCAGTCGAACATGTCGGGCCGCGGACTGCCCATTGGCGGAGCCGACGACGCACAGGATCCAAGGATCTTCCAGTACGGCGCCAAAGTCCGCACTTTCCGGCCGGCGACGGTTCCCCTGGACATGCACGACACCGCAACTGGGATCTCGCCGGCAACAACGATGGCCCGCGAGTACCTGAAAACCCAGCCGGACAATGTGGGCGTTCTCATCATCCCCGCAGCGCACGGCCGCACCGGATTCACCAATGCCCCGGGTCTGCTCACGTGGTCCGTCGGTGCTGCGATTCTTCCGGCTTCCGACCTCCCGGGCCTCGCGGTTGCACAGGCTCTTGAGGGTATTGCTGCGGCGAAGGCGGCCGGCTACGTTGTGGAGCTCAAGGGCATTCTCTGGCACCAGGGAGAAAACAACTCTTCGACGTCGACGGCGGGATACAGCGCCAAGCTCGACCAATTGATCGCGTTCTTCCGGACGAAGCTCGCGGCGCCGAATCTACCCTTTGTGCTGGGCCGGATGGCTCCAGAGGGAATTGCTGGCATACCGGGCCGGATCAACGTTGACAAGAGCCAACAGGATACTCCGGCGCGCGTGCCTTATTCGGGACTCGCGGCGTCCATGGCTGGTGGTGTCAACGTTGGCGATATTACCCACTTCTCCAGGACCGGAATCCAGTACCTGGGGCACACCTACCTGTCGGCCTATTGGCAAGCCTCCCGTGTTGCCTCGATCCCGCTAAGCGCACCGGTGCCGACGATCCTGGGAACCGCGAAGGTCGGGGCCGCGCTCAGGGCCGTGCCCGGACTCTGGGGACCCGGGCAGGTCACCCTGTCCTTCCAGTGGTACCGCTCGCACGTTGCCATCAGCGGAGCCACCCGCAACACGTACACGCCCGGCACTGCCGATCTGGGGCGAACCCTGACGGTGAAGGTCACCGGCTCCAAGGCCGGGCGCGCCTCCGTTTCGAGGATCTCCGCCGGTACAGCCAAAGTGGCCCGCGGGACCCTCTCCTCCTCGGTGCCATCGATCCGCGGGACCGCGAAGGTCGGATCCACGCTCACCGCGGCGCCCGGCACCTGGGGCCCGGGGCAGGTCAAACTGTCCTACCAGTGGTACCGCTCGCATGTTGCGATCAGCGGAGCCACGCGCACTACGTACAGACCCGGCTCCGCTGATCGGGGGCGAACCCTCACGGTGAAAGTCACGGCTTCCCAAACCGGCTACACCTCCGCGTCGAGGATGTCGGCCGGTGCGGCCAAGGTGGCCGGCGCAGCCTAGGATGCCCGCCGGGGATCGGCCTGCCTCCTCCGCAGCGCCAGGAAGGCGCCAACAGAGCCAAGGGCCAGCACTGCGACGAGTCCCAGTGCCGTGGCGGCGTCGGACTGCCGGAGCAGGCTGGTGGGCGAGACTGCGGCTGCTCCGGCATGCAGCGTGCCGGTACCATCGGCAATCCGGGCGTTGCCGTCCGCGAGCTTGTCCGCTCCCGCGGCCAGCTGCGAGGAGCCGGACGCCAGCTTGGTGCTGCCAGCCGAGAGTTCTGAGGCGCCGGAGGCCAAAGCCTGGGAGCCGCCCAGCAGGCCGGGATTGGCGGGATCGGCCGGGTTGCCCTTGATGCCGGCGTTCAGGGCCACGGTTCCGTCGGCAAGGCGCGAGCTGCCCTCGGTCATCCGGGCGGCCGCCTTGAGCAGGCCCGGGTGCTCGGGATCGCCGGGAACGCCGTCCATCCCGACCCGGATCTTGGACGTGCCGTCGGCCAAAAGCCGGGTGCCCAGTACCACGCCCGGGCTGCCGGGGTCCTGGCTGTTGAGCTTTCCGGCCAGTGTCGCGAATCCGGCCTTGAGTTTGCCCGTTCCTGCGTTCAGCTGGACCGCGCCTTCCTGCAGCCGCTGAGCGCCGGCCTGCAGCTGGCTGGCGCCGGCGTCGAGCTTGTGCGCGCCCGCGGTGATCTTGGCGATCTTGTCCTTCACCACCGACAGCGGAACGAGCCCCTGGACCGGGTCATTCGCCGCTGCCTCCAGCAGTTCCAGCGCCTGAGCCAGGGCCGCGGTCCCGGTTCCGGCTGCCGGATTGCCGTTGGCACCGCGGTAGCCCTTGAGCTGGTCCGTGCCGCCTGCCAGCGCGGCCGAGCCCCCGGCCAGCTGGGCGGCGCCGGCGTCGAGCCGGGTGGCCCCGTCGGCGAGGTTGTTCTCGGCGTTGGCTGCCGGCGTCGGCGTCAGTGCGGCCGAGAGCTGCACGGCCCCCGCCGCGAGCTTCTGCGCACCGTCGTCGACTTTGTAAACCCCGGGCGCCAGCTTGCTGGTGACATCGGCTTCGATTTTGACGGCACCTTCTGCCAACTTGCCGGCACCGGCCTGGAGCTTGTCCGCCCCGGGTGCCAGCTTGGTGCTGATGCCCGAGGAGATCTTTTCCGCCCCCGCGGAAAGCTTTCCGGCCCCGGTATCGGCCAGGCTGGCGCCGTTGGCGAGTTTCCCTGCGCCGTCGTCCAGCTGACCGGCTCCGGCGGACGCCTGGGCGGCCCCGTCCTTGAGCTTGGCCGAACCGTCCGTGATGCGGCCCGTGACGAGGGTATAGAACCCCAGCAGGGCAATGAGCAGCAACGCCAGGACGGCGATGGCGATTTGCTGCGCACGGGTCCGGGTCTTGCTGATAGCGGCACGACTCTGTGGCACATGATTCCTCTCGACGTTCCCGCCGGCAGCGGCTCTGCTGCCGGCCACCCCGGCAGCTGTGACGCAGCTAACACTGGAAAATGAGCGCAAAGCTGCCCGCAGCGGAGTGGGGGAGGGGTGGTTACTCGTTGGTAACTTACCGAGCGTAAACTTGTTTCCGCCGGATTGGCAAGGGCTGGCGCGGGTATTGCCGCCATCGACGCCGGACGCGGCCCGCCCCCGCGGCCCGATCCCGCCGCCTCACGCCCGATTTGTGGAAGTGAAAACTCTCGGGTAAAGTAATTACTCGTGCTGAGGCGCCGGGAGCGAGGGTTTAGGCCCAAACATCCGGAGCGAAAGTACCTTTGGGATATGGTGTAATTGGCAACACTACGGTTTCTGGTACCGTCATTCTAGGTTCGAGTCCTGGTATCCCAGCTCTGAAGTTCCGCGGATTTCCGCTGAAATTCGGAAGTTTTGAATCGGTTGGTCCGATTTGAAACGGCGGCCAAATGTATGAAACAATCATTTGGCTTGAATGGCAGAAATGCTGTTCAGGAAGTACGCGGCCCCATCGTATAGCGGCCTAGTACGCTGCCCTCTCACGGCGGTAACGCGGGTTCGAATCCCGCTGGGGTCACAATGGAAACGGTCCCGGGCATCAGCCCGGGGCCGTTTTTCGTTTCCCGGAATTGCTGCGCTGCCGGGCCCCATCGATAGGCGGCGGCTGGCCGGGGGCGCCGGCTCCCGATGCATGGCGCCCTGGTTCCGCGCAGGAGTGCCCCCGCAGTAACCACGTCCTGCACTGGCATGATGATGCTGTGAGCTCCCATGAAACCGGCCCCGAGGCCGCAACCGGCGTGGCCCTCCTTGAGTCAGTGCGGCAGGACCTGGCGGCCATCCGGCTGCCGCTCGCGCTGCCCGGGACGGACCACACGCGCCTGGAGCTCCGGAGTGCCGTGGCTCAACTTGATGACTACATCCTGCCCCGGTACCGCAGCCTCGATGCGCCCCTGCTGGCCGTGGTGGGCGGTTCCACCGGTGCCGGGAAATCCACCCTGGTCAACGCGTTGGTGGGCCACCCCGTCACTCGGGCGGGAGCGATCCGCCCCACAACCCGCCAGCCCATCCTGCTGCACCATCCCGCCGACGCCGCCTGGTTTGAGGGCCAGCGGGTGCTGCCGGCCCTGGCCCGCATCCGGGGTGCCCTCGTGGATGGCCGGGCGCCGGCCCCGGCTGATCCGGCGTTGGATTCCGGCCCGGTGAGCTCCCTGGTCCTGGTCTCCGACTCCGCGGTCCCGCCGGGAATCGCCCTGGTGGACGCGCCCGACGTCGACTCCATTTCCGAGAACAACCGCCAGCTGGCCGGACAGTTGCTTGCCGCCGCCGACCTCTGGGTGTTTGTCACCACGGCCAACCGCTATGCCGACGCCGTGCCATGGCGCCTGCTCCTGGATGCGGCCTCCCGCGACATCATGGTGGCCGTGGTCCTGGACCGGGTGCCGCCAGCGGCGGAAGCGGAAATTAGCGCGGATCTGCAGGCCATGCTCAGCCGGGAAGGGCTGGGTGCTGCCCAACTGTTCGTGGTGCCGGAGCTGTCGCTGGATGCCGCAGGGATGCTTCCGGCAGGGGCGGTCGACCCGCTGCGCGTTTGGCTCGAGAAGCTGGCGGGGGACGCCGCGGGACGGGCAGGAATTGCCCGGCGCACCCTCAACGGCACCCTCCTCGCCCTCGCCCACCGCGTCGACGCGGCGGAGCAGGCGCTGTCCGAACAGCAGCACGCAGCCGATGTTCTCGCAGCCGACGCCCGCAACGCCTATGACGACGCCGTGGCCAGGATCCTTGAGGCCACCCGCGACGGCGCACTGCTGCGCGGCGAAGTGCTGGCGCGCTGGCAGGACTTCGTCGGGACCGGGGAGTTCTTCCGCGCCATGGAACAGAACATCGGACGCTTCCGTGACCGCGTGGGCGCGTTCGTCCGGGGTGAACCGGCGCCCGCGGTCAGGGTGGAAACCGCGATCGAAACGGGACTGCAGGCCGTCATTGTCGATCAAGCCGCCAAGGCCGCGGAACACACCGACCAGCGGTGGCGTTCAGACCCTGCCGGCAGGCAGTTGCTGGGCACCGACGATCTTTCCGGTGCGTCCGAAAGATTCGCGGACGAAGTGGCGGCCGAGATCCGGGCTTGGCAGGGGAGCCTGATGGAACTCATCCGCACCGAAGGCCAGGGCAAGCGCACCCAGGCCCGCTGGTTGTCCTTCGGCATCAACGGCCTCGGCGCTGCACTGATGATCGTGGTGTTCTCCATGACCGCGGGCCTGACTGGGCTTGAGATCGGAGTCGCCGGCGGCACCGCCGTCGTGGGTCAGCGCCTCCTGGAGGCGGTATTTGGGGAGGACGCCGTCCGCCGGCTCGCCCGGACCGCACGCGAGAACCTGCATCTGCGGTGCCAGGGCCTGCTGGCGGCGGAGTGCCAGCGGTTCTTGACCTTGCTGGAGGTCGACGGCGGCGTGCCGCCGTCAGCGATTGCCGGACATGCGGCAGCGCTGCGCCGGCTGGCGGCCACGTCATGAGCCGTCATGGTGCCGCCCGCGAGGCGTCCCAGCTCGATCGCAGGCTGGAAGCGCTCGACAGCGCCAGGGAACTTGCGTCCGGAGTCCTCCCGGAGCAGACCCTGGCCGGTGTCCTGCAGGTGCTCGACCGCGCGAGTTCGCGGCGGTCGCTGTCCGGCGACCACACGGTGGTTGGGTTTTTTGGTGCCACCGGCAGCGGCAAGTCATCGCTCTTCAATGCCGTAAGCGGCGAGGAGGTCGCGACGGCGGCCGTGCGCCGGCCGACCACCACCGAGCCGCTGGCTGGCATTTGGGGCGTCCAGGGCAGCGATCCGCTGCTGGATTGGCTGGAGGTCCACAAGCGCCACGCTGCGGCGCCCATCAAGGGGTTCGCCGACGACGACACCGGGCTGATCCTCCTGGACCTGCCGGACTTTGACTCGACCAGGGCCGCCAACCGGGAGATTGTGCAGCGGATGGTGGGGCTCGTGGACGTCCTCGTCTGGGTCCTCGATCCGCAAAAATACGCCGACGCCGCCGTGCACAACGACTTCCTGGCTCCGCTGTCCTCGCACGGGGCCGTGACGATCGTTGTGCTCAACCAGATCGACAGGCTCCCGGACCACGAGGTCCGGCCGGTCCTGGAATCCCTCACAGCTATCCTGGCGCGGGACGGGCTGGGCAAAGTGCAGGTCCTCGGGGCTTCCGCGGTGCTGGGAACGGGGGTGGACCAGGTGCGGGCCGCGATCCGTGAGGTGGCGATGCAGCGGAAGGCGATGTCACAGCGACTTGCGGCAGATGTCACGCACGCCGCCGCCCGGCTGGCCGAGGAGTCCGGCGTTTCCACGGGTGGCATGAAGCCCGCTGGGCGGGGGACGGCGGCCGGCACGACGGCCGCCGGTGCGACGGCCGCGTCCAAGGCCCGGCTGGCGGGGGAGTTGGCTGTGGCCGCCAATGTGCCGCTGGTGGTCGACGCCGTCGCCCGGTCCTACCGGCTGGAAGCAACCCGGCGCACGGGCTGGCCGGTGACCCGCTGGCTGGCCAGGTTCCGGCCGGATCCGCTGCGGCGTCTGAACTTGCGCCGCGAGGGCGCCAAGCCTGAGCTGAACCGGACCTCGCTGCCTCCTGCGGGGGCGCCGGGGCAGGCGCGGGCCGATGCCGCCGTCAGGGAGTTCGCTGAGGCGGCGTCCGCCGGTGCCCCCGGGCCGTGGCGGGCGGCCATCCGCGGCGCCGCGCGGGAAGGAAGTGGCCGGCTGCCGGACGCCCTGGACCAGGCGATTGCCTCCACAGATCTGTCCGCCGGCAGGAAGCCCTGGTGGTGGGGTGTGTTCAATGCGGTTCAGTGGCTCGCCCTGGTGACCGCCCTGGCCGGGTTCGCGTGGCTGGGATTCCTGGCTGCGCTCGGCTACCTGCAACTGCCAGTGCCGGAGGTCCCGCGGGTCCAGGGCTGGCCGGTTCCTACCGTGATGATCGCCGGGGGAGTGCTGCTGGGCATCGTCCTGGCGATTGGGGCGCGGTTCATTTCCGGAGCCGCGGCGGCGTCACGGAGTGCCGTGGCACGGAAGCGCCTGACAGCCGCCGTCGCCGCCGTCGCGGAGGAACTTGTCGTGGCGCCCGTGGAACGTGAGGTCGGCCGCCTGGCGACATTCACCGCTGCGCTGAAGGCCGCCGCGGGTCGGCAGTGAGCCATTCGTGCGGGGCCGGCCGGCGGGAGCCCGCCTAAATCCCGGCCGCGGCGTCGCGGACCTTGATCATGGTGCGGAGGTTGCGGGTGGTGGTGGCTGCCTTGTACTTGGCCTTCGAGGAGAGCTTGCTGAAAGGGCTGTCCAGGGTACCGCCGGCGGGGGCGAGCCAGGCCATGGCCTCGGGGCCCAGCCGGGTAAGCTCGGCCCCCGCCAGGGCACTGCCTGACTCGAAGAGCTCCGAGAGCACCGCCTCGTCAGAGGCGAGCGTCAGGTACGTATGGGTGGAGGCGTCGTCGGCCGGGTAGGGGCACGCGTCGACCAGCGCTGCCACGCGGTCCGCGGTCAACACCACCACCCAGGCGTCGTAGCCGAAGGATTCCCGCAGGCACGCCTCAAATTCCTGCTTCACGCCGGCGGGATCCAGTTCGCTGGCCAGCACGACATTCCCGCTGGCCAGCAGGGTCGCGACGCCCGAAAATGGCCGGGACTTCAGGGCGTTCTTGAGATCGGCCATCTTGATATTGATGCCGCCCACGTTGATGCCCCGCAGGAACACCGCATAGCTGTTCATGGGCACAGCATACTTAGTCGTTGGTCTTGCGCAGCGCTTCAGTCAGGACACGGCCGGCGTTGCAGACCACTTCGGCGTGCAGCCGCCCCGGCTGGCGGGTCAGGCGCTCGATCGGGCCGGAGATGGACACCGCGGCAATCACGCGGCCGGACGGCCCGCGGACGGGGGCCGAAACGGAGGCGACGCCGGGCTCGCGTTCGCCGAGGCTCTGGCCCCAGCCCCGGCGTCGTACTCCCGCCAGGACGGTGGGGGTGAAGCGGGCGGACTGGAGGCCTTCCAGGAGGCGGTCGTGGTCCTCCCACGCCAGCAGCACCTGGGCGGCGGAGCCGGCCTTCATGGACAGCTGGGTGCCGACGGGGATGGTGTCGCGCAGCCCGATCGGGCGTTCGGCGGAGGCCACGCAGACGCGCCAGTCACCCTGGCGGCGGAAGATCTGGGCGCTTTCGCCGGTGGCGTCTCGCAGCTGCATGAGCACGGGGCCGGCGGAGGCGATGAGGCGGTCCTCGCCGGCGGCGGAGGCCAGTTCCACCAGACGGCTCCCGAGCACGAAGCGGCCCTGGATATCACGGCTCACAAGCCTGTGGTGCACCAGCGCGAGAGCCAGCCGGTGCACGGTGGGCCGGGCCAGTCCCGTGGCCGCCACCAGCTGCGCCAGGGTGGTGGGGCCGGCCTCAAGTGCGTCAAGCACATGGGCCGCTTTATCGATGACACCGACTCCACTAGAATTGTCCATGTAATGATATTGACGTCTCATTATCTGAGATGCAAGTCAACGCGCTGGCGTATTACTTGGCTGTGCTGGTTCAGTGGAAGAGATAGTCCGTCGGAACGCACAATACTTACCGCAGTGAAGGGAGCAGGCCGTGGCAAAGACACTGGCCGAGAAAGTCTGGGACGCGCACGTTGTGCGCAAGGGGGACGGCGAAGGAGCCAACGCCCAGCCGGATCTCCTCTTCATTGACCTCCACCTCGTGCACGAGGTGACGTCGCCGCAGGCCTTTGAAGGTCTGCGGCTCGCCGGCCGCAAGCTGCGCCGGCCGGACCTCACCATCGCCACCGAGGACCACAACACTCCCACGCTGGATATCGACAAGCCAATTGCCGACCTCACCAGCCGGACCCAGATCCAGACCCTGCGCAACAACTGCCAGGAGTTCGGCGTCCGCCTGCACTCCCTCGGCGACGCCGAGCAGGGAATCGTGCACGTGGTGGGCCCCCAGCTTGGCCTCACGCAGCCCGGCATGACCGTGGTCTGCGGCGACTCGCACACCTCAACCCACGGCGCCTTCGGGGCGCTCGCCATGGGCATCGGCACCTCCGAGGTGGAGCACGTCATGGCCACCCAGACGCTGTCCCTGAAGCCGTTCAAGACCATGGCCATCAACGTTGAGGGCACGCTGCGCCCCGGCGTGAGCGCCAAGGACATCATCCTGGCCGTCATCGCCAAGATCGGCACCGGCGGCGGGCAGGGCTACGTGCTGGAATACCGCGGCTCCGCCATCCGTGCGCTGTCCATGGAAGCCCGGATGACCATCTGCAACATGTCCATCGAGGCCGGCGCCCGCGCCGGGCTGGTGGCTCCGGACCAGACCACGTACGACTACATGCACGGCCGCCCGCATGCGCCCGAGGGCGCCGACTGGGATGCCGCCGTCGAATACTGGAACACGCTGCACACCGACGACGACGCAGCGTTCGACGTCGAGGTGGACCTCGACGCCGACACCCTCGAACCGTTCGTGACGTGGGGAACCAACCCGGGCCAGGGCGTGTCCCTGTCCGCAAAGGTGCCCTCGCCGGATGACTTCGGTGATGAGAACGCCAAGGCCGCCGCCGAACGCGCCCTGCAGTACATGGGCCTCGAGGCGGGCACCCCGATGAAGGACATCCGGGTGGACACGGTGTTCCTGGGCTCCTGCACGAATTCCCGGATGGAGGACCTCCGGGCCGCCGCCGACATCATTCGGGGCCGGACCAAGGACCCTGCCGTGCGGATGCTGGTGGTGCCCGGTTCCGCCCGCGTCCGGCTCGAGGCTGAAGCCGAGGGCCTGGACAAGGTCTTCAAGGACTTCGGGGCCGAGTGGCGCTTTGCCGGTTGCTCCATGTGCCTGGGCATGAACCCGGACCAGCTGGAGGTGGGGGAGCGCTGCGCCTCCACGTCCAACCGCAACTTCGAGGGGCGCCAGGGCAAGGGTGGCCGCACCCACCTCGTCTCGCCGGTTGTCGCTGCGGCGACGGCTGTCCGCGGCACCCTGAGTTCGCCGTCGGACCTGGACCCTGCCCCGGAGTCCGCGGCGGTCCGAGTCGACGCCGCGTAGTCACCGCCTTCCCCGCCCAGATCCGAAGCCTCGATCCACACAGCCTCGATCCACACACAGCCTCGATCCATACAGTCCCGAAGGATCCGCCATGGAAAAGTTCACCACTCACACCGGAATCGGTGTCCCGCTGCGCCAGAGCAACGTCGACACGGACCAGATCATCCCCGCCGTGTACCTCAAGCGCATCACGCGTACCGGCTTCGAGGACGCCCTCTTCGCCGCGTGGCGCAAGGACCCGTCCTTCATCCTGAACCAGGCGCCGTTCAACGCAGGGTCCGTTCTGGTGGCCGGTCCCGATTTCGGTACGGGTTCCTCCCGCGAGCACGCCGTCTGGGCGCTGAAGGACTTCGGCTTCAAGACGGTCCTGTCCTCCCGCTTTGCCGACATCTTCCGGGGCAACTCCGGCAAGCAGGGTCTGCTGGCCGCGGAAGTCGCCCAGGACGACATCGAGCTCATTTGGAAAGAACTCGAAAACGCCCCGGGCACCGAGGTCACGGTGGACCTCGTGTCCAAGACCGTGCAGTGCGGCAACATTGTGGCGCCGTTCGAGATTGACGACTACACACGCTGGCGCCTCCTGGAGGGCCTGGACGACATCGGACTCACCCTGAAGCACGAATCCGACATCACCGCGTATGAGGCCACCCGGCCTTCCTTCAAGCCCAAGACGCTGCCTGCCCGGTTGTCTTAATGTTCCAGACCTGAGGGTCGGGGGCTGAGGCTTCTGGGCTGCGGCTCCACGCAGAGGCCCGGGTCCTGTCCGAGGCTCGGGCGGGGCTCCGGGGTGGCGAGTAAGGGCCCAACGATGCGCCCGGTAATGACGTGCCGCCGTCGAGTTTTAAGACTCGACGGCGGCACTAGTGTTTGTGCGGTGCTCATGTTTGGGTGGTGCTCGTGTTTCGTTCGGCACTCACCGCGCTCAGGCCGCCGCGAGGGCACCGCGTCTGCGACTCTTGAGGGCCTTCGCCCGAACCCGGATCAGGTGAAGCTGGCGGGGCCCTGGCTGGTCTGTGGCTGTTGGGCGAAGCGGTGTCCCCGGCAGGGGTGGCGCGGTGGAGTGGTAGGTGTTGCCGGTGGGGGCGGTGAGTTCGATGGTGTGCCTGCTGTTCCTGCCGTTGCCGGGTTCGGCTTCGGGGCTGGGGCGTGCTTTCCAGCCGGGGGCTTCTTTGGTGTGGTTGCAGGCTTCGCAGAGGCCGGCGCCGTTGTCTGTGGTGGTCGGGCCGCCGGTGTGCCAGGGAATGATGTGGTCCAGGTGACGGATCGGGGCGTCGCAGTAGGGGGTGCGGCAGGTGTCGTCCCTGGCCTGGATGAAGCGGCGCAGGCCGGGCGGGAAGATCCGGGCGCGGGAGTCCATGGCGACGAGCTCTCCGGTGCCGGGGTGGGTATAGAGCCGGCGAAGCCAGAGGGTGAACGCGGGATCGTCGACGTCTCCGGCGGCGCCGTCCCCGGTTCTGATGGGGCTGCCGGACGGGGGACCGCCGGACTGGCCGTCACCGTTTCTGTCCGTGTCCGTGTCCGTGTCCGTGTTCGGGGCCGCGGCGCAGGGCCCAGGCGGGCCACTGTGTCCCGGGGGAGTGCCGCCCTCGCCGCTGTGTGCCCTGCCCGGGGCCGGGTTGATGAGGGTGCGGGCCCAGCCGGCGGGGACGGTGCCGTAGCCGGGGAGCCGGGCGGGTTCGGCGTCGGCCTGGAACAGGGTGCGGTCGGTCATGATGAGCTGGATTTCGACGCCGTTGATCCCGTCGGGGGTGCCGGTGGTGCGTTCGACCAGGGCATCGGCCATCAGCTGCCCGCGGGTGCGGCTGTCTCCGGCGGCGTGGAGGGTGTCGGCGTGCCCGCTCAGTGCCTTGTAGACGGCGACGCCGGCGGTCACGGGCAGCAGGGCGGTGAGGTGGCACATGGTGTCGGGGGCCGGGCGGAGGCTGACGTGCCGGGCGGATGCGGCGTGCGCGGCGCGTTCGGTCACAGAGCGGGGATCACGCCGGTAGGCGGCGGCCCGGGCCGCCGCGATCAGGGACCGGTCCCCGGCCCCGGCGAACGTCCCGGCGTCGGGCGCGAGTTCGGCGTCGACGGCGGCCCGGTCGGCGGGGGTCAGGCAGGCGGTTTCGCGCACGAGCAGGGTGGCGCGCCATTCGTTGAGCTGCCCGGCCTGCAGCGCGGCGAGGGTGTGCGGCATTTCGGTCACGAGGGCTTTGGCCAGGCCCAGGAGCCGGCCGCCCCTGGCCGGGGATTCGCGCCGGGCGAGGGCGAGTTGCGCGCCGATCCCGGCGCCGAGCTTCTCGGCCGGGACTCCGGCGGCGGCCTGCTCTTGGCGCTGGAGCAGGTCGAAGGCCACGGCGAGCCGGGCCTGCCGGGCTGCCATGGCGGACTTCAGGTCTTCCAGGTCCCGGATCTCGTCGATGATCCCGGAACTGTCTGTGCCCGGGCGGATGGCGGCCAGCAGGCCCGCCAGGCCCGCCACGTCCGCGACGGCCGTGTCCACGGGGGCCACCGCTGCGGCGAAGGATCGGGCGCGGGCGAAGCCGCCGTCGCCGTCTCCCGCCGGAACCACTTCGGACCCCTGAATGCCGTCCATGAACCCAGTGTTTCAGGGACCCCTGACAATAATGGCCGCAGGGTTCCGCCCGGGGTGCCAACTGCCGGCGGCGGCCGATTCGTTAGCGAATGATGGCGGCTGTCGGTGCGGACGTCTTGGACGCAGTTGAGTATCCGGCCTTCCGGCCAGTTACTCGGACTGTTATTGACTTTCCGACATCGCTGGCCGTGAGCTTGTAGGTCGGTGAGGTGGCTCCGGTGATGGCGACACCTGACTGGCCGTGAGCTTGTAGGTCGGTGAGGTGGCTCCGGTGATGGCGACACCTGATCGATACCAGTGGTAGGTAAGTGCCACCGGCGCCGGTGACCAGGTTCCCGGGACGGCGGTGAGGCTGCTGCTGACCTTGGCTGTTCCCGAAACCGTAGGGATGGGCGATTTCAATGTACCCGCGGCGATGGCGGCTGTCGGTGCGGAGGTCTTGGACGCGGTTGAGTATCCGGCCTTCCGGCCAGTTACTCGGACTGTTATTGACTTTCCGACATCGCTGGCCGTGAGCTTGTAGGTCGGTGAGGTGGCTCCGGTGATGGCGACACCTGATCGATACCAGTGGTAGGTGAGTGCCACCGGCGCCGGTGACCAGGTTCCCGGGACGGCGGTGAGGCTGCTGCCGACCTTGGCTGTTCCCGACACCGTGGGGGTGGGTGTTGCCGCAAGGGTGGGGAGAGTTGCACTCACGTTAATGGTGGCGAGGGTTTGGAAGCCTGTTGATGAGCTGCCGAGGGTGTCATCGAGGGGGAAGAGCGTGACTTTCCAGGTTCCGGTGGCTGAGCCTTTGGGGATGGTCATGGTGCGTTCCCAGACGCCGTCTTTGGTGGTGCCGGAGACCAGTGTCATGGCGCCGAAGCCTTGGCGCTGCCCGGTGGCGTCGTTGCCCATGGTCACCACGGGTTCGCGGGCGCCGGTCCGGTCGGTCAGCCGGAGGGTGACTTTGACGGTGGCCGGTCCGGTGGCGATGTTCAGGGCCTTGGGTGTGACGGTGGAGCT
>NZ_JIBJ01000018.1:0-79688 GCF_000620385.1 Arthrobacter sp. 9MFCol3.1 | reverse complement strand
CGTTCCGCACGGCCGCGGAACTGCTGGGCCGCTGCCAGTCCAAGGGCCTCTCGATCGGGGAGATCATGTTCGTCAACGAGCGCGCCTCCCGGACCGAGGCGGAGATCCGCGACGGGCTGCTGCACATCTATTCGGTGATGGAGGGCTGCGTCGAGGTCAGCCTCAAACGCGAGGGGCTGCTGCCCGGCGGGCTCAAGGTCCGCCGCCGGGCCCCGGACTGGCACGAACGGCTGATGAAGGAAACCCGCGGCCAGGACCCCGACTTCCGGGACCCGAAGTACTGGCAGGAATGGGTCAACCTGATCGCGCTGGCCGTGAACGAGGAAAACGCCTCCGGCGGCCGGGTGGTCACCGCCCCCACCAACGGCGCCGCCGGCATCATCCCGGCCGTGCTCTACTACGCGCTGCACTTCGCCCCCGGCATGGACAAGGCCACCCAGGCGGACCGCGACGACGTTGTGGTCAAGTTCCTGCTCACCGCCGGGGCGATCGGGGTGCTCTACAAGGAACAGGCCTCGATTTCCGGTGCGGAGGTCGGCTGCCAGGGCGAGGTGGGCTCGGCGTCGTCGATGGCGGCCGCGGGCCTGGCCGAGGTCATGGGCGGCACACCCCAGCAGGTGGAGAACGCCGCGGAAATCGCGATGGAACACAACCTCGGCCTGACCTGCGACCCGATCGGCGGGCTCGTGCAGGTCCCGTGCATCGAACGCAACGCGATCGCCGCCGCCAAGGCCATCAACGCCGCCAAGATGGCGCTCTGGGGCGACGGCACGCACCGGGTCTCCCTGGACGAGGTCATCGTGACCATGCGCGAAACCGGCAAGGACATGAGCTCCAAATACAAGGAAACCGCAATGGGCGGCCTCGCCGTCAACGTCGTGGAGTGCTAGGAAGCTGACCCCGGCAGGCTGGTGCTGACGTGGCGGGATTCTGCCCCAGCTGGGCAGGCGCTAGTTGTGTGGCCCCCAGCTGGGCAGGCGCTAGTTGTGCAGCGCAGCCCAGAGGTTCAGCGAGGACGCGTACACGATCCACGACAAGTAGGGCAGCATCAGCAGTCCTGCCGTCCGGCTGATCGGTCCGAAGAGCACCACCGTCACGGCTACGGCCACGGCCAAAGCCACGATGATCCCGAACGCGATCCACAGCGCCGTCGTCCCGAGCGCCGGGTACAGGGCGAAGAAGACCGGCGTCCAGAGCAGGTTCAGCCCCAACTGCACGCCGTAGGCTGTCAGGGCCGCTTTGGACCCCGGGGCGTGGCTGCGCCAGACGAGCCACGCCGCGACGGCCATGGCGGCGTACAGGACCGTCCAGACGGGCCCGAAAACCCAGTTCGCCGGGGACCACGGGGCCTTGTCCGCGGTGGCGTACCAGCCGTTGACGTGGTTGGCCGTGGCCAGGCCGCCGAGGCCCGCAACGAGCGCCGACGCGCCGAGGAACAGCAGCAGCGCGACCACCTGGGAGAAGCCGCTGCCCGCGCCCCGCGAGCGGCCACCGGGCGTCCCGGGACGTCCCTCCAGCGGTTGCTGCTGAGCCTGCATGAGACCAGCGTAACCGCCTGAACCGGATCGGCGGCAGGGTGCGGACCGATAGACTTGGGGCTGCATGTCCGCATGCCGCCGAAGCTCGTACCGCAATGATTGGATACCGCACCCTTGCGAGAATTCACTGCCCGCTTTGCCTCTGCCGAAGAGATTGCCAACTGGGATGCCCACGTCACCGCGAACCCCAACGGCGGCAATCTCCTGCAATCGGAAGCCTTCGCCGAGGTCAAGCAGCACTTTGGCTGGACGCCCTTGCACCTGGTGTACGAGTCGGCCGATTACACGAGCTACAACCTGGTCCTGGAGAAGTCCTTTCCGGTGCTCGGCAAGCTCTGGTACCTGATCAAGGGACCCGACGTGGCGTCCGTCGAGGACATCCCCGGGATCGTCGCGGCGAACGCGGACTTCGTCAAACGGGCCAAGCTGGGCGTCTTCGCGATCAAGATCGAACCGGACATTGTCTTGTCCGACGACGCCGCGCGGATCCTTGAGGGGGCCGGCCTGGTCAAGACCCACAACCTGCAGCCGAATGACTCCACGGCGCTGCTCGATATTGCGCCCGAGGAAAACCAGCTGCTGCGCAACCTGCACTCCCGGGGCCGCAACGCCGTGCGCCGCGCCATCCGCGAGGGCGTGGAAGTCCACAACGTCGAGCCCACGGAAGAGAACTTCCGGGCCATGTATGCCCTGATGACCACCACGGTGGAAGCCAAGTCCCAGGTCCGGGTGCGCGAGTACGAGTACTACCGTCAGTTCTGGACCAACTTCCTGGCCCGGGACCAGGGCAGGCTGCTCTTCGTGTACGAAAACGGTGTGCCCTCGGTGGGCGCGTTCGTGATCAACTACGGCCGCAAGGGAACGTACAAGGACGGCGGCTCCCTGCAGAAACGCGGCCAGTACGGTGACTCGCACCTCGTGCAGTGGACCGCGATCAACCAGGTCAAGGACCTCGGCTGCACCGAATACGACTTCTGCGGCACGCCGCCGAGCGACAAGCTCAAGGACACGTCGAATCCGTTCCATGGGCTGGGGCTTTTCAAAACCAGCTTCAGCAAGACGGTGACCGACTTTGTCGGCTGCTATGACCAGGTCCTGAGCCCGCTGAAGTACAAGGCCTGGATGGCGGCGGGGGAGCGCGTGGCACGCCAGGTCTACACCCGGCGCACGGGCCAGCAGTTTTACTAAACCGAGCCAAAGACGATCAAGGTCAGTCAAGGACAGTGAGGAGGCCGGAATGAACAACGGAAACGACGGCCACCGCAGGCCACCCACGGACGGCCTGCCCCGGACCCAGCCAATGTCGGCCATGCAGGTTCGCCAGAACGCCGCCGCCAAGAGGATGCTGCGCCGACTGGTCCAGGGCGAAAACCCGCCCACTGCGCCGATGAGCATTGTGGACCGGCTCGCCGGCAGCCCCTATGCCAACCCGATGATCCAGGTCGGCGGGGTGGACGCCGCTGCCCGCAAGACCATCGACTTCGCCCTGAAGCTGGCAGAATCCATGTTCCGGTACGGGGCAGGCGCCCTCGAAGTCGAGACCAGCATCATCGCCATCACTGCCGCGCTTGGGCTCAAGAACATCGAGGTGGACATCACCAACCAGTCGGTGGCCATCAACTATGCCCCGAAGGACCAGACGCCCATCTCACTGCTGCGCGTGGTGCGGTCCTGGACCAACAACTACGCGGGCCTCTCGCAAGTGCACCAGCTGGTGACGGACATTGTGGCGGGCGGCGTCGGCCGTGAGGAAGCCGTGCGCCGGCTTGAGGACATCACCCGCAGCGCCAAGCCGTTCCCGCGGTGGATGGTCACCGTGGCCTTCGGCGTGTTCTCCGCCGTCTTCGTCGGCGTCCTGGGCGGCGGACTGGGCGCCTCAATCGTCGCGTTCCTCTCCAACCTGCTGGTCAGCCTCCTGGCCCGTCAGCTGGGCCGCTGGCGTACGCCGGACTTCTTCATCACTGCCTCGTGTTCGTTCCTGGTGACCATCATCGCCCTGCTGCTGTGGCGCTTCGGCAGCCCGCTGGGGGTGCAGATTGCCCCCGAGATCGTGGTGGTCGGCGGGATCCTCCTGCTCCTGCCGACGGGACGCCTCGTATCCTCGGTGCAGGATGCGATCAACGGCTTCCCAGTTACGGCGGCCGGCCGGTTCCTGTCCACCATGCTGACTTTCGGGGCGCTGGTTGCCGGCATCGCCGTCGGGTTCGTCGTGGGGGACATGACCGGCATGGATCCCATAGATGTCACCAAGACATTCCCGCCCAAGTATGACTTGTGGGTGATCGTCATCCTGATCGCCATTGCGGTGCTGATGATCGGCATTACGGAACAGACCAGCTGGAAGCTGCTGCTGCCGACGGCGGCAGTGGGGGTAGTGGGCTATCTGGTCCTCATCGGCGGCGACGCCCTGGGCATCGGGTCCCGCTTCGCCCCCGCCCTCGCCGCCGTGGTGATCGGCCTGCTGGCCCGCGTCGTGGCCCTCCGGATGGGCGCCCCGCAGCTGGTGGTGGCCGTCCCCGCCGCCCTGATTCTGCTCCCCGGGCTCACTATATTCCGGTCCATGTATGTATTGACCATCGAGGAATCGGAGATTCTCATGGGCGCCGGCGGGATGCTCAACGCCGGGGCGATCGTGCTCGGTGTCGCAGCCGGCATCGTGCTCGGCGACACCCTGGCGCGGCCCCTGACGCGGAGCCTGGCGAGCAACGAACGGCGCAGGGCCCGCCGCCGCTAGCTCTTGCTGCTCAGCTCTTGCGGCTCAGATCTTGCCGATGGGGAGCTTCTTCTCCGCCTGGAAGTCGTCCTCCACCCGGCCCCTGGCCCAATAGCCCGAGAGGGACACCTGGGCCCGCTCCAGCCCGCGCTGCACGTAGAAAACGTCCCGCAGGCCCTTCATGTAGCCCCGCTCGCCGTGGGCAAAGACCTGCACCCGGCCCTCGGGCCACTCGGCGTCGCGTACTGCCGTGACCAGCAGTCCGCTCTCACCGGCGGGGGCGCCGCCGCGCAGCAGCCAGCGCAGTTCGACGCCGGCCGGGCCGGCGATGGCCTGGACGTCGGCGTCGCTGTCCACTTCGAGCAGGGCCAGGCCGCGGGCATCCTCCGGCAGGGATTCGATCGCGGCGCCGATGGCCGGCAACGCTGATTCATCGCCGGCGAACAGATACCAGTCCGCGGCCGGATCCGGGTTGTACCCGCCGCCCGGGCCGGTGAAAGTCAGGCGATCGCCGGGCTGGGCCGAGGCCGCCCAGGGGCCGGCGAGGCCCTCGTCGCCGTGGATCACAAAGTCAATGGCCAGTTCCTGCGCCGCCGCGTCCACCCAGCGGACCGTGTAGGTCCGGGTGTGCGGCCACTGACTGCGCGGCATGGTTTCCCGGATAGCCCACAGGTCCAGCGGTTCCGGGTATTCGACGGCGGGTTGCGGAAACACGATCTTGACGTACCGGTCCACGTAGTCGTTGTTGACGAACCCGGCGAAGCCAGGGCCGCCGGCGACAATCCGGACCATGTGCGGGGAGAGCTGCTCCCTGCGCAGGACCGTCAGGTCGGTCTGGGGGCGCGAATTCCGGGTGGCGGTGGTGGCAGCGGGGACGGATGTCATGCAGCTAAGCCTAACCAAGAACCCCCGTCGGGAGCTGTGCGCGGAGGCCTGTTACGGCAGCGGCGGCAGTTCCCAGTCGACCGTCCCGTTGCCCTGTTCCTGCAGCAGGGCGTTGGCCCGGCTGAACGGCCGGGACCCGAAGAAGCCCCGCGAGGCCGAGAGCGGGCTGGGGTGGGCACTGGTGATCACGGCGGCGGACCCCAGCAGCGGCCGCACCGACTCGGCATCCTTCCCCCACAGGATCGCCACCAGTGGGGCATGGCCCGTACCAGCGGCGGAGGCGCGGTCGGCGACTGCCCGGATGGCCGCCGCCGTGACGGCCTCCCAGCCCTTGTTCCGGTGCGAGCCTGCCGCCCCGGCACGGACGCTGAGCACCCTGTTGAGCAGCAGTACGCCCTGCTCCGCCCAGCGGCTGAGGTCCCCGTGGACGCGCGGGGGGAAGCCGAGATCGGCCTGAAGTTCCTTGTAGATGTTTGCCAGGCTGCGGGGGATCGGCCGGGTGGCGCCGTCCACGGCGAAGGACAGACCGACGGCGTGCCCCGGCGTCGGATACGGGTCCTGGCCCACCACCAGCACCCGGACGCCGGCCAGCGGCTGCCGGAAAGCCCGCAGCAGGTTCGCCGGCGAGGGCAGCACGCCATGCCCGGCGGCCGCTTCGCCCGCGACAAAGGTCAGGGCTTCGCGCAACTGCGCCTCCACCGGCACCAGCGCCTCCGCCCAGTCCGGAGCAACCAGCGCGTCCAGCGGCCGGCGCGCCAGGTCCGCGAAGCTCAGGGCGTCGGCGGCTGCGGGCTCCAGCTCGAACAAAGCGTCGGGTTCACTGGCGGAGTCAAACTCGGAATCAAACACAGCACCCATTCTTCCGCAGCTGACGTCCGTTTCCGCGCCGGGCCGAATGACAACCCTGTCATTCGGCCGTAGCATGGGGACTGACTTTTTACCGGATCCAGCCAGGGAGTGTGTCGTGGCCGAAACAGCGCAAGAGTACGTGCTCGCGGGGGATTCTGCCGTCTTCCCCACCGCCGGCGCGGGCCTGGACGGGGTGTCCGCGGAGTCTGCGCTGAGCGCCCGCGACCAACAGATGCTGGCCCTGGAGCGGCAATGGTGGAAGTACGCGGGAGCCAAAGAACAGGCCATCCGCGAGCTGTTCGATCTGTCCGCCACGCACTACTACCAGATCCTCAATGCCCTCATCGATACCGAGGATGCGCTGGCCCACGATCCCATGCTGGTCAAGAGATTGCGTAGACTACGTACATCACGCCAACGTGCCCGCACTGCCCGTCGTCTGGGAACAGATTCGTAAAGTCGCGTCACGAGCAGCCGGATGCGCATGTCCTGTTGCGTCCGTTCCGGCCTCGGGCACCCCGTATGAAATCAGCAAGGACGTCGTTTTACCATGACCAAATACGCTCGGGATGAATTTGATCGGGTCCCGGAGACCTCTACCCGGCAGGGAGTCCACCGGGCCGTCGCAGCATCACGGCGCCGGAGCCTGGCGCCCATCTTGGCAGCCGGCTGCGTAGCCCTGGCGATCGGCCTGGTGGCCTTCCTGATCCTGCCGAAGCTCGGCTTCTCCGCAGGCCAGGCCGCGGCCGTGACCGCCGGAGACAGCGCGTCCGCCTCTGCCAGCAGCAGCGCGTCCGCCTCGAGCCCCGTGAGCCCCAGCCCCGCGCCGACGAGCCCGGAGCCGGCCGGCACCGAATCCGCCGTGGCGCCGGCGGCATCGCCTTCAGCGACGCCCAGCGCCACAGCCGCCGCCGTGGACAAGACGCAGCCGGTGACGGTCTATAACGCGACCACCACCGCCGGCCTGGCCACCCGGGTCGGCGGCACCGTCACCTCCGACGGCTGGGTCCTGGGCGAGGCAGGCAACTGGGGCGGTGTCCCGCAGCAGACATCGGTGATCTTCTACAGCGGCGTCGAGCAGAAGGACAACGCGGAGGCACTCGGAACCCTCCTCGGCATCGACACCCTCGTGGACTCCGCCGAGTTCAACATGCCCCTTGTCGTCGTGCTCGGACCGGGCTACCAGTAGCCAAATCCGGTTACGCCTCAATAACTATTAGGCGGCGGCCCTGCCCGCCGCCGGCGTTCCTGGGGGACGCTGTGGGTACAGTATCTGCGGATTTCTCTTCGCAGTCCGCGGCGCACATCGAGGTGGGCCGCACGCAAGCTAGCTGAAAGTGTGGACACCATGGCACTGGGAACCGTCAAATGGTTCAACGCCGAAAAGGGCTACGGCTTCATCACCGTGGACGGTTCCGAGAACGACGTCTTCGTGCACTGGTCCGCGATCGTCGGGGAAGGCTACCGCGCCCTGGACGAGGGCCAGCGGGTGGAACTGGAAGTCGGCGAGGGCGAAAAGGGCCCGCAGGCTGAAAGCGTCCGGCCCGCCTAGTGGCACTGGCTGCCGTCACGAACGCCCCGCGGAACGCGGCGAGGCGCCCCGGAGGAACTTTGCCGCTGGGCCGCGCCCTGGTGGCGGTCACAGTAGCGGCCCTGGCCCTGACGGGCTGCCTGGGCCCGGCGGGCAGTGCCCGTGTGGCCAGCGCCGACGCGAGCGGTGACGGCACCCTGCGCATCGGCCTGATCCTGGACAACACGGGTAAGCAGAACTTCCTCAACGCCTCGCAGCTCGCAGCGGCCAAACTTGCCGTCAAGGAGATCAACGCTGCCGGCGGGCACAAAGGCAAACCGGTGGAGCTGCTGCCGGAAACCATCAGCACGGACACCGCCGCCCAGGCGAAAGCGCTGGTTGCCGCCAAGGCCGACGTCGTGATCGGCCCGACCGATTCCAGCCGTGCCCCGGCCGCCATCGACGTGCTGGCCAACGCTAAGGTAGCTGTCATCTCCCCGGCCAACACCGCCGCCGCGCTCAGCAACTACAAGAGCGGCGGCTACTATTTCCGCACCTCGGCGGCCGACATCGCCCAGGCCTCCGTCCTCGTCAAGCTGGTCAAAGACGGCGGCGCCAAGACCTTGGCGGTGGTCCACGAGGAAGGCGTCTACGGCACAGACGTCGCCGCCGCCGTCGGCGCTGCGGCGAAACAGTCCGGGCTGGAAGTCGTGGCCGACGCGGAGTTCACTCCCGGCCAGGCGCAGCAGGCTGCCTCCGCCGCGAAGGCCGCCAACCCCGATGCCGTCGTCCTGGTCTCGCGTGACGGCGCCCAGGGCGCCATCGCCGAGCTGAACAACGCCGGCCTCGCCGGCAAGAAACTGGTCCTCAGCGACGGAGCAGTCAACAAGTATGGCTCCGGCCTGGGCGCCCGGGCGCTCGAGGGCGCACGCGGGATCCTGCCCGGAGTGTTCCCCTCCGCCACCTTCCAGGCGGACCTCGTGGCCGTTGATCCCGGGCTGAAGGACATGGTTTTTGCCGCCGAGACGTACGACGCCGTCGTCCTGGCCGCCGTCGCCGCCGCCGCGGCAGAGGACGACGCCGGAACCTCCGTCGCGGCGTCCCTCGTCGCGGTCTCCGGCGGCACCCCGGCAGCCGGCGGACCCGGCGCGGCCGGCAGCCAGCCGCCCGGCAAGTCGTGCACCAGCTACCAGGACTGCATCGGCGTCCTCCGGGCGGGCCAGCGTCCGGACTATGACGGCCAGTCCGGACGGATCAACTTTGATTCCCACGGCGACATCACCGAAGCGAACTACATGGTCTCCACCTACGGCGAGGACAACCTGCCCACGGTGAGCGGCACGGAAGCCGCGAGCAGCAGCGGCGGCTGATCGCTCGTAGCGTATTGTGCCCGCGTGGCGTGCGGATCCGGCCGGGCACTGCTTGCACTCTCCCCGGGGGAGTGCTAATTATTGTGTTAGCACTCCAGCGCACTGACTGCTAACACGACGCCCGGTCCGTCCGGCCGCGAAGTGGGGCAGCCGGTCCAGGAGCTAAAGAAACACCTTGCTGGGGTGAGATCCCGGACCCGGCGGCATACAGAGGCCGCGGGGTAGGGATCGTCCGTCGCGGGCACCACAGCGAAGGTTCATTCTTAACGACTGTCCCGAAAGGACTACTGCCGTTATGGCCAAGATCATTGCATTTGATGAAGAGGCACGCCGCGGTCTTGAGCGGGGCCTGAACATCCTCGCCGACGCCGTCAAGGTCACCCTCGGCCCGCGGGGACGCAACGTCGTCCTCGAAAAGAAGTGGGGCGCCCCCACGATCACCAACGATGGTGTTTCCATCGCCAAGGAGATCGAGCTGGACGATCCTTACGAGAAGATCGGCGCCGAGCTGGTCAAGGAAGTTGCCAAGAAGACGGATGACGTCGCAGGCGACGGCACCACCACGGCAACCGTGCTGGCACAGGCCCTGGTCAAGGAAGGCCTGCGCAACGTCGCGGCCGGCGCTGACCCGCTGTCCCTCAAGCGCGGCATCGAGAAGGCTGTTGACGCCGTCACCGTCGAACTCCTGGCCTCCGCCAAGGAAATCGAGACCAAGGAAGAGATCGCCGCCACCGCGTCCATCTCCGCCGGCGACAACGAAATCGGCGCCCTGATCGCCGAAGCCCTCGACAAGGTCGGCAAGGAAGGCGTCATCACGGTCGAGGAGTCGAACACGTTCGGCCTCGAGCTGGAGCTGACCGAAGGCATGCGCTTCGACAAGGGCTACATCTCGGCCTACTTCGTCACCGACGCCGAGCGCCAGGAAACGGTCCTTGAGGATCCGTACATCCTGATCGTCAACTCCAAGATCTCCAACGTCAAGGAACTGGTTGCTGTCCTGGAAAAGGTCATGCAGTCCAACAAGCCGCTGCTGATCATTGCCGAAGACATCGAGGGCGAGGCCCTGGCCACCCTGATCGTCAACAAGATCCGCGGCACCTTCAAGTCCGTCGCCGTCAAGGCTCCGGGCTTCGGCGACCGCCGCAAGGCGCAGCTGGCCGACATCGCCATCCTCACCGGTGGCCAGGTCATCTCCGAGGAAGTCGGCCTCAAGCTTGAGACCGCCGGCCTCGAACTCCTTGGCAAGGCCCGCAAGGTTGTTGTCACCAAGGACGAGACCACGATCGTCGAGGGTGCAGGCGACGCCGACCAGATCGCCGGCCGCGTGTCCCAGATCCGCGCCGAGATCGAGAACTCCGATTCCGACTACGACCGCGAGAAGCTGCAGGAGCGCCTGGCCAAGCTGGCCGGCGGCGTTGCAGTCATCAAGGCCGGCGCCGCAACCGAGGTCGAGCTCAAGGAACGCAAGCACCGCATTGAGGACGCCGTCCGCAACGCCAAGGCAGCTGTCGAAGAGGGCATCGTCGCCGGCGGTGGCGTTGCCCTGATCCAGGCCGGCGCCAAGGCATTCGCGAACCTGCAGCTCTCCGGTGACGAAGCAACGGGCGCGAACATCGTCCGCGTTGCCATCGACGCCCCGCTGAAGCAGATCGCCTTCAACGCCGGCCTCGAGCCCGGCGTTGTCGTGGACAAGGTCCGCGGCCTGCCCGCAGGCCACGGCCTCAACGCCGCCACCGGCGAGTACGTCGACCTGCTGGCCGCCGGCATCAACGACCCGGTCAAGGTAACCCGCTCTGCCCTGCAGAACGCGGCTTCCATCGCCGGCCTGTTCCTCACCACCGAGGCCGTTGTAGCCGACAAGCCCGAAAAGGCTGGCGCCCCGATGGGCGGCGGCGACGACATGGGCGGCATGGGCGGCATGGGCGGTTTCTAACCACCCGCGCCAGCCATCACCGGCTGTTCGACGACGGCGGTCCCACCTTCGGGTGGGGCCGCCGTTGCCCGTTAAGCGCGGTCCCCGTCCAAGGGAGCGTCGGTGGGCGTCGGCGGGTTCTGGCAGGATAGGTCAGTGACGATTACAGCAGCGGCCGACGGTTCGGCCTTAGGAAATCCTGGCCCGGCCGGCTGGGCCTGGTACGTAAACGACGACTGCTGGCGGGCCGGCGGATGGCCCCACGGCACGAACAACCAGGGCGAACTGATGGCGGTGCTGGACCTGTTCCGGGCAACGGCGCACATGCCCGGGGAAGACCTGCTGATCCTCTGCGACAGCCAGTACGTTATCAACGCCGTGACCAAGTGGATGCCCGGTTGGAAACGCAAGGGCTGGCGCAAAGCCGACGGCAAGCCGGTGCTGAACGTGGACCTCCTCAAGGACATCGACCAGGCGCTCGTGGGCCGCAAGTACACCTTCGAGTGGGTGCGCGGCCACGCGGGACACGAGCTCAACGAGGCGGCAGACGTCCGCGCCCGGGCAGCGGCCACGGCGTACCAGCAGGGCGTCGCCGTCCGCCAGGGCCCCGGGTTCGAGCCGCAGCAGGGCGGGACGCAGCAGGCAGCCCGGCCGGCCTCCACGGAGCCGCCGGCAGCCCAGCAGGCCGCACCGGCCGCGCAGGCCGCCAAGACCCCCGCACCACAGCCCGCCGCCCCGCAGGCCGCGACCCGGCCGCAGGCAATCCCGGCGCCTTCCGGCCAGCAGGAACTCTTTGGCGCGCCAGGGACCTACGACGAACCGGACCTCTTCAGCGAACTCGAAGAAGAACCTGCCGTGGACCTGGCGGAGGCCAGCGCCGAAGCCGTCGTCGAGTCCCTCGAACGGGAACTGCTCCGCCCCGAAACCCGGGCGGACCTGGGCCGCACCGGTGTCCTGCTCCATCCGGACTTCACCGAAATCGGCAGCTCCGGCCGGATCTGGACCCGCGACGCCATGATGATGTCACTCGAGGACAACCCGGGCGGAGCCGTGGAGCTGGAGCTACTGGGCGCGGACCGGCTGGGTGAGAAGACCATGCTCTTGACCTACCGCAGCCACACGCGCGAGGGATCAGCCCTGCGCAGCTCCCTGTGGGTCCTTGAAGGCGCGCAATGGCGTCTGCGCTTCCACCAGGGCACACCCGAGGCCTGAGGGCGCCTGCGGCTCACGTGAAGCGCTGCGCGTTGCCCAGTTCCGCCTGCGCATAGGTGGCGGCAGCGGAATTCAGTGCGAGGTTGATGGACGCCAGGGAAGCCTCGACCCTGCCCTGGGTCAGCGTCCACTCGGCCACCAGGGTTTGGAAATTGGTCGCCGCGGAGCCCCGCCAGCTGCCCTGGAGCTCGTCCAGCCCCCGTTTCATGGCGTGGACGTCCGCGCTGATCCGCTCCACCGTGGCCTGCACGTTGGCGGACTTCAGCTGGAGGAGTTCCGTGTCGACGGAGATGATGCTCATGGAAATGCCTCTCGAAACGTTCGGGAGGCGGCCGCGGCCCGGCGGAGCACGGTGACCGTCAGCGGTGGGCCTGCGGTGAGGGCTGGCGGGGAGCGGCTGCCTCGTCCGGATCTTCCGGACACCTCAAGCGTAGGCGGGCGGCGCGCCGGCCGGACACCGCCGTCGGCTCCTATGTGGATAAGTCTGCAGTGGACCGTTCCGTGGCGTCTTCGTCCAGGAACGGGATGCTGACCACCAGCGTGGCACCGCCGCCGTCGGTCTTCCCGACCCGCACGGAACCGGAATGCGAGCCGACGATGGCGGCCACGATCGCCAGGCCGAGTCCGCTGCCGCCGGTCTCCCTGGTCCGGGAGGTGTCGGCCCGGTAGAAGCGCTCGAAAATCCTGGCCGCCTCCTCATCCGGGACGCCCGGTCCGTGGTCCCGGACCTCGATCACGGACTGCCGTGTTCCGTCCGGTGCGGTCCGGACCCCGACGCCAATTTCGACCGGGGTGCCCTCCGGCGTGTAGCGCAGGGCATTGCCGACCAGGTTGCTGACCACCTGGCGCAGTTTGGCTTCATCGCCCAGCACCGGGGCGGCGGCGGGGGCCTCGCCGTCAAGTCCGGTGAGGGTGATGGTGCGGCTGCGGTCGCTGGCCTGGGTGTCCACCACGGCGTCGTTGGCCAGCAGCAGCAGGTCTGCGGGTTTTTGCTGCAGCGGGCGCTGTTCATCGATCCTGGCCAGCAGCAGCAGGTCTTCCACCATGGCTCCCATGCGTTTGGCTTCACTTTCGATCCGCCCCATCGCGGTGGCCACGTCTTCCGGAGTGGACAGCGCCCCATGCCGGTACAGCTCGGAGAACCCGCGGATGGTCACCAGCGGGGTGCGCAGTTCGTGCGAGGCGTCGGCGGCGAAGCGCCGCATCCGCGCCTCGGACGCCATCCGGGCGGCGAAGGCGGTCTCAATGTGCGCGAGCATGGCGTTGAGCGAGCTCCCGAGCCGGCCCACTTCCGTGCCCGGGTTCTCCACTTCCACACGCTGGGAGAGGTCTCCCGCGGCGATCGCGGCGGCCGTCTTCTCCACCCGGGCCAGCGGCCGGAAGGACCGCGAGACGGTCCACGTGGCGATGAAGAACGCCAGCACGAGCGTCAGCAGGCCCACGCCCACCACCACCAGGGCCGCATGTTCCATCACCGAGTCCACGGGGTCCAGCGGCAGCCCGATCACGACGACGGCGCCGCGGTTGTTGTTGTCCACCACGCTGACGGCCACGACCCGCCAGTTGCCGCCCTCGGATCCGCGGACCTGGAAGGGCATCTGCTGGCGTTCCCGGGCCTCGACCGAGGAAAAGGTGCTGATGGCGGGGTGGGATTCCTTGTCGCCGCCGAAGGTGTAGGGCGGAAGACCGGGGCTGAAGAGCATCAGCGAGTAGTCGGTGGGGACGGTGGTGTTGGTCTCCTGCAGCTGGCTGAAGGACTGCTGCTGGCGCGCGGATTCGACGGCGGCCCGGAGCTTGTCATCCACCTGGCCCTGCAGGAAGCTGTGCAGCAGCGTCAGTGTGCCCGCCCCGGTGGCCGTGAGTGCCACCAGCATGAGTGCCATCATGATGGCCACGAGCTGCGAGCGCAGCGACGCCGATTTCCAGCGGTACAGCAAGGTCAGCGCTTCTCGGCAGTCCGCAGAACGTAGCCGACGCCGCGCTTGGTCTGGATCAGTGCGGGGGCATCGGGATCGATATCCACCTTGCGGCGCAGGTAGGAGATGTAGGACTCCACGATCGAGGCGTCACCGTTGAAGTCGTACTCCCACACATGGTCGAGGATCTGGGCCTTGGACAGGACCCGGTTCGGATTGAGCATGAGGTAGCGCAGGAGCTTGAATTCCGTGGGCGAGAGCTCGATCACGGTGCCGCCGCGGCGGACCTCGTGGGCGTCGTCGTCGAGCTGGAGGTCATCGACCCGGATCACGGCGTCGTCGTCGACCTGGGGCTGCGTGCGCCGGAGTACGGCGCGGATGCGCGCCACCACCTCGTCGAGGCTGAACGGCTTGGTGACGTAATCGTCCCCGCCCACGGTCAAGCCGGTGACCTTGTCTTCGGTGTCGTCCTTGGCCGTGAGGAACAGGACGGGGAAGTGCTTGCCGGCGGCGCGCAGGCGGCGGGTGACGGTGAAGCCGTCCATGTCCGGCAGCATGACGTCCAGCACGGCCAGATCGGGGGAGTGCAACTCAGCAGCAGCGAGGGCCTCGCGTCCGCTGCCGGCCGAGACGACTTCGAAACCAGCGAAGCGCAGGGACGTGGAGAGCAGCTCGCGGATGTTCGGTTCGTCATCGACGACGAGCAGCTTGGCTTCGGGACCGTTCTTCTTCATGTTCCCATGATGCTCCCAGACTCTGGGAGTTTTCTGAATGGACGTTGTGTGTTGCATGGCCGCGCCCCGCACCCGCTAGCCCGCGGTGCCGACGTCCTTGGCGTCCATGATCCGGTAGGCGTAGCCCTGCTCGGCGAGGAACCGCTGCCGCTTCGCGGCGAAATCCTGGTCCAGGGTGTCCCGGGCCACGAGCGAGTAGAACCGGGCGGAGCGGCCGTCCTTCTTCGGGCGCAGCAGCCGGCCCAGGCGCTGGGCCTCCTCCTGGCGGGAACCGAACGAACCGGAGACCTGGATCGCGACCGACGCCTCGGGCAGGTCGATGGAGAAATTGGCGACCTTGGACACCACCAGGGTCTGCACCTCGCCGGCACGGAAGGCGTCGAAGAGCCGCTGGCGTTCCTTCACCGACGTGTCGCCCTTGATCACCGGCGCGCCCAGGCGCTCGCCGATCTCGTCGAGCTGGTCGATGTACTGCCCGATCACCAGGAGCTGCTCCCCGGCGTGTTCGGCGACGAGTTCTTCGACCACCCGGGTCTTCGTCTCGGAGGTGGCACACAGGCGGTATTTGTCGGCGTCCTCGGCCATGGCATAGGCCACCCGTTCGTCGCGGGGCAGGTCCACCCGGACTTCCACGCAATCGGCCGGGGCGATGTAGCCCTGGGCCTCGATGTCCTTCCACGGCGCGTCGTAGCGTTTCGGACCGATCAGGCTGAAGACCTCGCCCTCCCGGCCGTCCTCGCGCACCAACGTGGCGGTCAGCCCGAGCCGGCGGCGGGCCTGCAGGTCTGCCGTCATCCGGAAGATCGGCGCGGGCAGCAGGTGGACCTCGTCGTAGATGATCAGGCCCCAATCGTTGCCGTCCACGAGCTCCAGGTGCGGGTACAGCCCGCCGCGCTTCGTGGTCAGGACCTGGTAGGTGGCGATCGTGACCGGCCGGACTTCCTTGACGGAGCCGGAGTACTCGCCGATCTCCTCCTCGGTCAGCGACGTGCGTTTGAGCAGCTCGTCTTTCCACTGCCGCGCGGCGACGGTGTTGGTCACCAGGATCAGCGTGGTGGTGGAACTGGTGGCCATGGCGGCCGCCCCGACCAGCGTCTTGCCGGCGCCGCAGGGAAGGACGACGACGCCGCTGCCGCCGGCCCAGAAGTTCTCCGCGGCCAGTTGCTGGTAGGGCCGCAGCTTCCAGCCGGATTCGTTGAGCATGATGGGATGCGGGGTGCCGTCCACGTAGCCGGCCAGGTCCTCGGCCGGCCAGCCCAGCTTGAGCAGCAGCTGCTTGAGCTGCCCGCGCTGGGAGGAATGCACCACCACCGTTTCGCCGTCGATCCGTGGCCCGAGCAGCGGGGCGATCTTCTTGGCGCGGCTGACTTCTTCGAGCACCGGGTAGTCGGAGGTGCGCATGACCAGGCCGTGCTGGGGGTCCTTTTCCAGCCGGAGCCGGCCGTACCGGGACATGGTCTCTTCGATGTCGATCAGCAGGGAGTGGGGCACGGGGAACCGGGAGTACGTGAGCAGGGTGTCCAGCACCTTTTCGGCGTCCAGCCCGGCCGCCCGGGCATTCCAGAGCCCCAGCGGCGTCAACCGGTAGCTGTGCACATGCTCGGGGGCCCGTTCCAGCTCGGCGAACGCCGCGATGGCGTGCCGGGCCTCCGTTGCGAGTTCGTGGTCGACCTCCAGCAGGATGGTCTTGTCACTCTGGACGATCAGGGGCCCGTCATTCACTGGAACAATTCCTCTGTAGCTTCTACGTCGATAATCCGGTGGATGGACAGGACCCGCTCGATCTCCTTGTCCGGATCGAACACCCGCACCCGCCCGCCATTCACAGCTACCGGAACAACGGTCTCGCGGGTGGCATTCCCCATGCTGTCCACGACGTTCATGATGACCCGCTGCCTGAGGCGGATCGCCTTCAGCAGGGTCTCGAGCCCCAGCTGGGTCGCCTCCTCGCTGCCCGGGGCCGCCGGCGGGTGGGCGCCGGAGCCGGGCGCCCGGGACCCGTTGGCGCGCAGCACGGCCAGTTGGGCCTCGATGTCGGCCTCCGGCGGGGCGGTCCGCGGGGCGGTGTAGACCGGCCGGCCGCTGCCGGGCGCGGGGGTGCTGCGGCGCAGCCGGACGACGGCGGAGGCAGCTTCCTCCAGGACGGGGGCGAGACCCAGGCCCCGGAGGACCTGGGCGGTTTCCCGGGGCGCGGCGTGGGAGACGACCACGGTGGGCGCGATGCGCACCAGTCCGAGGCCGGCGGCGGCCGGGGCGTTGAGCAGCTCCAGCAGGGCGGCCTCGTCCTCGCTTTGGATGAAGCTGGCAGCGGCCCCCACCCGGAGCCGGGAGTGGCGCGCGGCGGTGTCTTCGATGAGGTACTGGAGGGGCTGCGGGATGGCGGTGGCCGAATGCTGGCGCAGGAAGTCCAGCATCGCCGCGGCGTCCTGGCCGGCGTCGAGGGCCCGGCGCACGGAGGTGACGGAGAAACGGTAGATGGTGGCCGGTCCCTGCCCTTCGGCCGCGGCCATGGTCAGGAGCCGTTCGCTCAGTTCGGGGTCGAGGTAGCCCGGCGCCACCGCCGTCAGGTCCGCCTGCAGCAACACATGCTGCAGGGCCGCGGGCAGGTGTTCGCCCAGGATCCCCAGGGCATCATCCGGCTGCTCGGCGGCGATCGCGGCGCCCAGCTGGCTGAGCGCCCCGGAGCCGATGAGGCCGAGCATCTCGGCCTCCGCGAGGATGCCGCGGATCAGCGAGCTGAAGCGCCTGGCCATTCGGGGCTGTGTCCACTCGGCACGCTCCAGCACGGCGGCGGCATCGAGGACGGGGGCCTGCCCGTCGGGCGCCGCGGCCTCGAGGGTGAGTTCGTGCAGGATTTCCAGGACCCGTTTGCGGACCACCGGGGCGTCCGGCCGCTGCGCCTCGGCAGAGAGCGCATTGATGGTGGTCCCGGCCGGGCCCCGGTGCCCGGCGGGTCCCGGCGCGGCGGCATTCACCGGCTGGCCCACGAGGGACGGCGCGCGCTCGCTGGCCAGCCAGGCGTTGACCAGCCACAGCCACTGCTCCTGGCGCGGCAGCGACAGCCACTCCAGCTGCGGCGGCTGCACCCACGCAGAACTGTCGACGTCCAGCCGCAGCAGACCGGCCATTCCGCAGAGCTCCGCGAGGACGCCGGCCTCGTGCACGTCCATCCGCAGCGAATCCGCCAGCCGCTTCATCTCCCGGACCCCGACGCCGCCGCTGCGCAGCGTCGCCAGCGGCTGTTCGCGCACGGTGTAGAGCACTTCGCCCACGAGCCGCAGCGTCTCGGCGATAGCGCCCAACGCGGCGTTCCGGCGCAGCCCCGCACTTGTGTGGCCCAGCCGGGGGACGGGCGGCGCGAGCGAAAAGTTCTCGATGACATAGCCGCCGCGCAGCGAGACTCCGACGCTGTGCGGCAGTTCGACATGGGCGGCGTCCAGCGGCACCAGCAGCCCGCGCGCCAGCAGCCAGTCCACGGGGCCGACGTCGGCGCTTTCGTGCAGCACGGACGCCCGGCGCTGCGCCTGCGGAACGGCGCCCATGGCCCAGTTCCCGAAGCGGGCCAGGAGGGCTGCGGTCCGATCCGGTGCGGTGGCCAGGATTTGCTGGAGCGATTCCGGTGTTGCCGTCCAGTGCTGCAGGGACAGGGCGGCTTCCATCGGCGTCGTGGCGGGGGAGATGGTCGCCCCGCCGCGGTGCAGTTCCCCCACCAGCTGCACCACGCGCTGCGCAAAAGCGGGCTGGAGCCGCACGAGTTCGGTGTAGCTGCGGCCCAGCCCCGCAGGGTAAATGCCGATCACGTCCTTGAGGCTGCCGACCGGAAGGTAGTGGCGCTGCTTGGCGGCGGCGGGAGTCGCGCCGTGCGGCGGATCGGCGCGGTGGACGAGGGCCAGTTCCTGCAGGGAATGGAGGATCCGGTCGACGGCGGCAACCGAGGAGCCGTTGATCAGTTTCTTCAGCATTGCCGCCGACGCGCTGTGCCCGGTATCGGCGTTGGTGCACAGGTGCAGGGTTTCCAGGACCTGCATCTGCGGGCGGTTGAGCCGTTCGAGTGCCCGCTGCACGCTGACACGTCCGCTGGCGCGGGCGGCGAGGGCGGCGAAGTCCGGAACGCCCGGAGAAATCAGGTCCGGCCGCGCGGAGAACAGGGCCCGCAACGATTCGTCGCTTCGTGCCTGAAGTTCCTTGCTGAGCGCGCGGATGAGGGACATCGCTCCAACGTTACCTTTCGCCGGGCCCGCGCGGGCGGCGACGTGCTGCCACCGCGTCCACAACGAGCGCCAGCATGAGCAGGAAGGCCACCGGGAGGCCGTAGAGGGCCGTCGAAGTAATCCAGGCGGGCGCCACGGCATTGTTGAAGGCCATGGCCATGACAGCGGCGACGGCAACCAGGGACAGCACAGCAAGGGTGGCCGCTGCGATCATCAGGGGCCGCCGGTAACGCGTCAGTGTCATGGGGGCAACGCTAACAGTCCGGCATCGCCCGCGCCTCAAGCCGCTAAAGTGAACCAGGCAGGATAACCTTGAAAGATACAGACCAACACGGTCCGGGCAGTCATACCCTGAACCCGCGTATCCATGCGGATGCGGTGACCGCCGGCCGTGTCCCCGCAGAACGAAGAAGGTTGATTACGTGCCTACCGGCAAGGTCAAGTGGTATGACAAGGAAAAAGGCTTCGGATTCCTCGCGGGCGAGGACGGCCAGGAAGTCTTCCTGCCCAAGTCCGCGCTACCCGAAGGCATCACAGAGCTCAAGGCCGGCACGCGTGTTGAATTTGGTGTAGCCGACGGGCGCAAGGGTGCCCAGGCGCTGGGCCTGCGCGTGCTGGACAAGACGCCGTCCATCGCCAAGGCAAAGCGGCCCAGTGCCAGGGACCTAGCCCCGCTGGTCCAGGACCTCGTCAGCGTGCTGGACAACCTGTCCGGGACCCTGTCCGCGGGCAAGTACCCGGAAGGCAACAAGGGCAAGGCGATCGCAGCGGCCCTCCGTAAGGTTGCCGACGAGCTGGACGTATAAGGCTTTTGATGACTCAGGAACCTGATCAGTTGCCGGCGCCGGATGCCGGACCCACAGCGCCCGCCGGGGCCAAAGCCACCGGCCCCAAGCAGGGAATCCGCCCGCGCGCCGGCGTGCCCGTCTGGCGCACCGGCAAGCCTGACGCTTTCCTGGCCGCCGCCGTCGACGTCGCCCGCGCCGCGGTGGAGGGCATTGCCCCCGCCGAGCAGATCGGCGAGCACATCGGTGCCCGCAGCGAGGGCGACCGCCTGGTGACCCACCTCTTCGAATCCAGGCTGCCCGGCTACGGCGGCTGGCAGTGGTACGCCGTGCTGACCCGCAACTCGCGGTCCAAGGTGGTCACGGTGGACGAACTCGGCCTCCTGCCCTCCGAGGACTCCATCCTGGCGCCGGCCTGGGTTCCCTGGGCCGAGCGGGTCCGCCCGGAAGACGCGCAGGCTGACGAGACCGCCGAGACGCCGTCCGGTTCCGAGGCGCCGTCGCAGGCGTCCGACGCCGACCAGCCGGATGATGCCAACGCCGACGCCGCTGCGATGAACGACGACGACGCCAACGACGACGAGTCGAACGACGACGAGCGGGAACGCTCCGCGGGCGAGGCCGACTAGCGGTTGGAAGCGTCCGGGAGCGTGTCGAGGGAGGGCTGGGGCTGATGTCCACGTTCAAATCCCTGCACATCCTGAACTACCGGATCTGGTTCGTCGGCGCCCTCATCTCCAACGTTGGCACCTGGATGCAGCGCACCGCCCAGGACTGGCTGGTGTTCGCCCACCTGACGGCGCACGATGCCGGGGCGGTGGGGATCACGATGGCCCTGCAGTTGGGTCCGCAGCTCTTCCTGGCACCCGTGGCCGGGCTGGTCGCCGATCGTTTCAACCGCAAGCGGCTCCTGGTGCTGACCCAGTCAGCCATGGCGCTGCTGAGCGCGGGGCTGGGCATCCTGGTGGTCACGGGTGCGGCGCAGCTCTGGCACGTCTACGCGTTCGCCCTGATGCTCGGGGTGGTCTCGGCCCTGGACGCCCCCGTCCGGCAGACCTTCGTCTCGGAGCTGGTCCAGGACGACTACCTGCCCAATGCGGTGGCCCTGAACAGCGCGTCTTTCAACGTTGCCCGGATGATCGGCCCGGCCGTCGCCGGCGTGCTCACGGCCGCCGTCGGGCCCGGCTGGGTCTTCCTACTCAATACACTCACCTTCGTGCCCCTGTTGCTCAGCCTGGCGAAAATCCCGTCGTCGTCGCTGCGCCGGCTGCCGCGTGCACCTGCGGGCAAGGGCAGGATCCGGGAGGGGCTGCGCTATGTGAGGTACCGTCCGGACCTGGTCGTGGTGCTGGTGGCGATCTTCATCGTGGGAACCCTGGGACTGAATTTCGCCCTGTTCATCGCGGCCATGGTGGGGACGGAATTCGGCCTCGACGCGGGGGCCTTCGGCCTGATGAATTCGATCATGGCCATCGGTTCCGTCGCCGGGGCCCTGTTGTCCGCCGGCCGCGGCAAGCCACGGCTGCGGGTCATTTTCGGGGCGGCCGCCGCCTTCGGCGTGACCTCGGGCATCGCAGCGATGGCCCCGAGTTACTTCTGGTACGGGGTCGCACTTGTGCCCGTGGGGCTGTTCGCGATCACCATGATGACCAGCGCCAACGGGTACGTCCAGACCACCACGGAGCCCGTGATGCGGGGCCGGGTGATGGCCCTCTACATGGCGATCTTCATGGGCGGAACTCCCCTTGGTGCGCCGCTCGTCGGCTGGGTGGCAAACACCGCAGGCCCCCGCTGGTCCATGGCGGTCGCGGCCGGCGCCGGCCTGCTGGCGGCCCTGATCGGGCTGGTGTGGATCATCCACGCGAAGCACCTGCGGCTCCACTTCAACCGCCGCGCCCGCGGGCTGCGGTACTTCCGCGTCGAAAGCGGGACGGGCGCGGCCGGTGCCGGCCTGGACGCGCGGCCGGAGGCACAGCCGGGCGGACGAGCCTGAAACGACGACGGCGCCGTCACGGTTTGGGTTCTGTGCGGCCGTGACGACGCCGGACGCAGGACTACTTCTTCAGTTCCGCCACGACGAAATCGATGCACTCGAGCAGTGCCGAGACATCGTCGGGCTCGATCGCCACGAAGGTGGCGATGCGCAGCTGATTTCGGCCCAGCTTGCGGTACGGCTCGGTATCGACGACGCCGTTGGCGCGGAGCACCTTGGCGATGGCCGAGGCGTCGATCGATTCGTCGAAGTCGATCGTGGCGATCACGTTCGAGCGGTCCTCGGCCTTGGCCACGAACGGCGTGGCGTATTCGGACGCTTCGGCCCAGCGGTAGATGCGGCCGGCAGAGTCCGCGGTCCGGCCGGCGGCGAAGTCCAGGCCGCCGTTGGCGTTGAGCCACTGCACCTGGGCATCGAGCGTCACCAGGGTGGCCAGCGCGGGGGTGTTGTAGGTCTGGTTCAGCCGGGAATTGTCGATCGCCGTCTGAAGGTCCAGGAAATCAGGGATCCAGCGGCCGCCGGCCTTGATCCGGGCCGCCCGCTCAAGGGCCGCCGGGGAGAACAGGCCCAGCCACAGGCCGCCGTCGGACGCGAAGTTCTTCTGCGGCGCAAAGTAGTACACGTCCGCCTCCGCCACGTCCACGTCCAGCCCGCCCGCGGCCGAGGTCGCGTCCACCAGCACCAGCGAGCCCTCGTCGGCGCCGGCCACGCGCTGGACGGGTGCGGCAACGCCGGTTGAGGTCTCGTTCTGCGGCCACGCGTAGACGTCGACGCCGGCCTCCGCCCGGGCGGTGGGGCGGGTGCCGGGTTCTGCCTTGATGATGGAGGACTCGGCAAGGAAAGGTGCCTTGTTGGTGGCGGAGGCGAACTTTGAGCCGAACTCGCCGAAGGACAGGTGCTGCGCCTTGTTCTCCACGAGCCCGAAGCTGGCAATGTCCCAGAACGCGGTGGATCCGCCGACGCCCAGCACCACTTCATAGCCTTCCGGTGCCCGGAAAAATTCGCTGAGGCCGTTGCGGACCGAGCCGACCAGGTTCTTCACGGGTGCCTGGCGGTGCGAGGTCCCCAACAGCGTCGACGAGGCCGCGGCCAGGGCGTCCATCTGCTCCGGCCGGACTTTCGACGGGCCGGCGCCGAACCGTCCGTCCTTGGGCAGGAGGTTGGCGGGGATCGTGATGCTGGTGTCGCTCACAGTGGCTCCAATTTTCGGCTGGTTCGTAGCGTGGCTGGGAGGTGGCGGGCAGGGATGGCTACCACGGACCCCCCTTTTCATACTGCCTGTCCTATTTTGCCTGACAGCTCCCGGCGATACGGAAAAAGGCCTGTCATAGTCCGGTCATTGAGACACCAGGGGACGGCTGGCCGGCTGGGGCTGAGGCAATAGCTGCAGGCCGATCGAAAGATTATCCGGAGTAATTCAAAATAGGCTAGGCTGGCATGCGAACGTACGGCGGTTCCCGCCAGGGCGCATCCTGCATGCAGCCCGCACGCGGTACGGTGGGAATGACGCTAGGACTGCGCTCGAGGAGCTGAGCTGAATGACGGATCTGATCGATACCACGGAGATGTATCTTCGGACCATTCTGGAACTTGAAGAAGAAAACATCGTTGCCCTCCGCGCCCGCATCGCCGAACGGCTCCGCCACTCCGGCCCCACTGTGTCCCAGACCATCGGCCGGATGGAGCGCGACGGGCTGGTGGTTGTTTCCGGCGACCGGCACCTTGAGCTGACGGAAACCGGACGGAAACGCGCAATCGGCGTCATGCGCAAGCACCGTCTGGCCGAACGCCTCCTCGCGGACGTGATCGGGCTCGACTGGGCCTACGTCCATGAGGAAGCGTGCCGCTGGGAGCATGTCATGAGCGAACGCGTCGAGCGCAGAATCTTCGAGATGCTCAACCACCCGACAGTCTCACCCTACGGAAACCCGATTCCAGGGCTTGCGGATCTTGGCGGCGTGCCCAACGGCGCCCCCGTGGACAGGGCCGTGAACCTGCTGGAGGCCATGGCCGGCTACGGTGTGAGCTCCCGGGTTACGGTCAACCGGCTCGCGGAGCCGATCCAGGTGGAGCCGGAGCTTCTGGCCCAGCTCGACGAGGGCGGAATCAGGCCAGGCGCGCTGGTCTCGCTGGAGCGGGTGGGGGAGTACATCTCGGTCCGCGTCCCCGATATCGAAGGTGCCCTGGAGCTGCCGCCCGAGGTAGCCGCGCACGTCTTTGTAACAGTCGCCTGACCAGCCACTCCGCGCCGGTCATGGGACGACCCATGAGTTGTGCACAATTGCGATTACGGATTTATTACCGGGCGGCTTAATCACCTATAGTTAGTGGCCAGTACCGATACCAAAGCGTTACCTGATCCGAAGCCGAGCCCTGCCAGCGGATCAGTCGCAGAACCACCTCCTGGCAGGGGCGGGGGAACCACTTTCGGCTGCTACTTCGGCAGCCTTGGGGTGAAGTCCGTCAGCGGCAAGCAGCTTCCACCGAAGGATCCCATGGGATCCTCTGTGCCTGGTGCTTGCAACGGCGGACCGGGTCTTTGATCTCTCTGACCCGAATCCGACAGCTAACTCCGCAGGCCATCCAGAGAGGAACCGTTCTTGACCACCCAGACCGCCAGGGGCCGTCGCCGCGCGACCGGTCCCGCTCCGGAGCCGCGGCCCGTCGTGGCTCACACGGCCGAACGCCCGCGTGACGTGCACCGCGATGAACGGCGTCACCGGCGCAGCCCGTTCCGCCAGGTCACGGACTTTGCCGCGGCTAGCGGAGTCGGGCAGAAGGCCGGGATCGCGCTGGCCGCAACTGGTCTGGTTCTCACCGTGACGGTTCCCGTCACGAGCCCGGTGATGGCTTCGAATCCGGGCGGGTCCGGCGCGCTCACCGCTGCCGTGCAGCCGGATGTCACGGCCGCCGCCGCCGCAAAGGTTGATTTCAACCGCACGGCCGTCACCACGAAGGGTGATCCAGACGGGAAGCTCAAGCAGTTGCTGAGCGCCCAGTCTGTGGGCACCATCACCCGCGCGGCATCGGCGGGCACCCTTGGTGCGCCGCTGGACCAGCTGGTCACGGCCTCACCCTTCGGCTACCGCGTCAGCCCCATCACTGGGGGTGCGGGGGAGTTCCACCGCGGCCAGGATTTCGCCGCCCAGTGCGGCACGGCGGTCCACGCGGCCGCCAGCGGCACCGTGACCTTCAACGGTTGGCATCCCTTCGGCGGCGGAAACCGCGTGGTCATCGATCACGGCAACGGCCTGGAGACCACGTACAACCACCTGTCCTCGGCCTCGGTCCAGGTCGGCCAGAAGGTTTCCCGCGGTGACGTCGTCGCCATGAGCGGGACCACCGGCGCCTCCACGGGCTGCCACCTTCACTTTGAAGTGATGGTCAACGGCGACGTCGTTGATCCGCTCGGCTGGCTCTAAACAAGACGATGGGCTGCTCTCAACTCCCCGTGACACGCCGTGATCTGAATGTGACATTGGCTCCGGACTGCTGTAGGGTTTGAAGCACGCCAACTTTTCCGAAGTTGGCGCTCTTGAGTGGATTGCCTAGCTCTGCCACCGCTCAAGGTCCGTTCGCATTACATCGTCTGGCAGGGGCGGGGGAACCAATTTTGGCCTTCGAAAGAAGGCCTTGGGGTTAAGTCGCAAAGCTTCCCAGGAAGCAGCGCGGCCGGGTGACTCCCATCCGAATCCGACAGCTCACCTCGTAGGCATTGGGAGAGGCTACTTTCGTGTCTTCACGCCACAATTCTGCGCGCATGCGCACCGGCGAGGCTCTGTCGAGCCCGCTGGAATCCACATCACGTGCCGCCCTTGCCGGCGCCCGGATTGGATCACGTTCCGCAGGCTCAATCTCTACCGAGCCCGGACAGCATGCAGTTTCCGCTTTTGGCGCGTCTTCGCAGTACACCCTTCGCTAAGTAACCCATTTCGGGGCGATCCGGCGTACCCCCAAGATGCCGGAGCGTCCTCAGTCCGTGCCCGAAAGCGCGCGGTCCAAGGATCACGAAAGAGAGAACTTAATGACTACTCGTGCAAACGTTGCACGGCACCGCGCCGAGGTCACCAAGACCAACTCGCTGGCTGTTATTGCTAAGGCTGTCGGCGACAACGCCGGCGGCGTGGGCCGTCAGGCAGCGGTCATCGCCGCAGCTTCCGGTCTGGTCCTGACCAGCGGAATCGCAGCCAACGCTGCTGAAACCAATGTTCAGCGCGAATCCACCTCCGCTTCGGCCCTGGAAGTCCAGTCCGCAGCTCCGGCCACCATCTCGGCCGCTTCCACCATCGCGATCTCCTACGAGAAGCCCGCCGTGACCACCACGCCGGCTCCCGTCGTCGAGGCTCCCAAGCCCGTCGTGAAGGTCCAGGACGCTACGGCCTCCCGCGCCGGCGGCACCGAGCTTGGCGTCAGCGGCGGCGTCGCTGCCCAGGCTCCGGCCGGCATCGGAAGCGGCGCTGGCGCGACCATCGCCGCCGCTGCCTACGCACAGATCGGCGTGGCGCAGGACTGCACCGCCCTCGCCACCAACGCACTGGCCGCGGCCGGCATCCACTACCACGGCTGGCCGGCAGGTTACCTGTCCCTCGGCCGCACCGTGAGCGCCGGCGAGGCACGCCCGGGCGACCTCGCCTACTACCAGAACGGCGGCGTGGGCATGGCTCACATCGCGGTCTACGTCGGCAACGGCATGGCAGTGCACGGCGGCTGGAACGGCGGCACCACCGCGCTGTACAGCGTAAACGTCGGCTCCGGCCCGGTCTTCATCCGCGTCGGCGCCTAAGCACGAACCCCAGCTTTTCGAAAGACCCCCGCCTGCAGGCGGGGGTCTTTTGCGTTGCCGCGCAGTGAACTTTCCGCGCCGGGGACTGCGCCGGTGAAAAAATATTCGGCGATCCGGCACTTGAGTGTTTACTCTTGTGTTGTCGATCCATAGCCCGACCATGCAGAGGGCAGCCGGCCCTCGTGCCGCTGGCGGGTGCGGCCGTGAAGAGGTATGCGGATGCGCACTCTCGTTCTGAATGCTGGATATGAACCGCTGGCGGTCATCACCTTCCGCCGGGCGCTCGTCCTTGTCCTGACCGGAAAGGCCAGCGTAGTGGCCGAAGGGGACGACCCCGTTGTCGGCCCCCAGGACATTTTGGGCCGCCCGTCCGTGATCCTGCTGAACCGCTACATCCGGCCCAGGTACAACACGATGACTGCGGTGAGCCGCCGCGGCGTGCTGCGCCGGGATGCCCACCGCTGCGCATACTGCGGCAAGGCTGCCCACACCATCGACCACATCCAGCCCAAGTCGCGGGGCGGAGCCGACTCCTGGGAGAACCTGGTGGCGGCCTGCCTGCGGTGCAACAACGCCAAGAGCGACCATACGCCGGCGGAGATGGGCTGGAAGATCGGTTTTGTCCCGGGCCCGCCAAAGGGCGCCATCTGGCAGATCAAGGAACTCGAGAAGCCGACGCCGGCCTGGGATCCATTCCTGCTGCCTGAATCGGCTGCCTGACCCGCCTCCTGGCCTGCTGCCTGATCAGCTGGTGGGATTGATGCCGGCGCACCTCACGGCTTGGTCGGCGGCGGCCGGCGCCGCGCTACGCTGAAGCGATGGAGTTCGATGCCATCATTCTCGCCGGGGGACGGGCCTCCCGCCTCGGCGGCGTGCCCAAATCCGGGCTGATCTTCGACGGCGCCACCCTCCTGGAGCGGTCACTGGGGGCAGCGGGCGCGGCGGCGCGCACCGTCGTCGTCGGCCCCGACCCCGGGGGTCTGCCCGGCGGCGTCCTGACCTGCCGTGAGGACCCGCCCTTCGCGGGGCCGGCCGCAGCCATCGCCGCGGGCCTGGCTGCCCTGGCCGCCGACCGCGCAGGCCGGCGCGCAGCCGCCGCGCCGTTTACCCTGGTTCTGGCGTGCGACATGCCGCGGTCCGCCGACGCGGTCCGCGCGCTGGCCGACGCGCTGGCCGCAGGTACGCCGGAACGGGACGGGCCCGACGGAGTCATGGCAGTCTCGGCCGACGGCCGGAAGCAGCCGCTCGCGGGCTTTTATGGCACGGCCGTGCTACAACGTTCCGTCGCCGACGCCGCATCCCGGAACAGGCTGGAAAACGCGTCGGTCTTCGCCCTTCTTGCTAGGCTGGACGTGCGGGAAGTTCGCGTTCCCCCGGGTTCCACCGACGACGTCGACACCTGGGATGACGCGTCCGCACTAGGGGTATCCGGCAGGATTCCCGACGGCGGTCCGGGCTCCGGCCCGGCTCTGCGCAGCTGAACTCGACCATGGAGGCAAACGGTGAAAAGCCAGGATGAAACGCTGGAAGACTGGTGCCGTGCCCTGCTCCAGGCCCTGGAGCTGGACGACGTTGAGATTGACGTGAATGAGGTCCTCGCACTGGCCGGCGTGGCCGCCCATTCCGTGGTGCGCCCGGCGGCGCCCCTGACCACCTTCATTGCCGGCTTTGCCGCCGGTCTGGCCTCGGGCTCCGGGCAGGCCACGGACTCCGTGTCCATGGAGGCGGCGATGGCCGTGGCCCGCCGGCTCGCCAAGGACTACGCAGCCGCCGAAACTTCCGGGGCATGACGGCTGCGGCCCCGGACGGCAGGGGACCCGCTGCCCCTGGCAGAGATGGCGGTGGAGACGGAGTCAGAAACGGCGGTGGAGACGCAGTCGGCGATGGCGGTGGAGGCGGACCCCGCATCACTGCGGGCGGGGATGCAGTGGGCAAGGACACCACTGACCAGGATGCAGCGGACGAGGACACCGCTGACCGGAATGCAGCGGACCAGGACACCGAGGGCCAGGATGCAGCGGACGAGGACACCTCGGCGGAGCCGCACAGGCACCTGGCCCACACGTGGCAGGAGGCCCGGCAACTCGCGTTCGACTGCGCCGTTCCCATCCCGGCCGCCCCTGTCCCGCTGCGGCAGGCGCTGGGCCGGACCCTCGCGGCGGACGTCGTTGCCCAGCAGGACATGCCCCATTACGCTTCTTCCGCCATGGACGGCTGGGCCGTCAACGGCAGCGGCCCCTGGATCCTGGCCGAACCCGGCCAGCGGCTGGCACCGCATCAGGCCAGCCCGATTGCCACCGGCGGCCTCATCCCGCCCGGGGCCAGAGCGGTATTGCGCAGCGAAAGCGGCATCATCGGTGCCGACGAAGACGGCCTGCCCGTCCTGAAGCTGGGCGGCACCGCGAAACCAGGGGACCCGCGCAACGGCGAGCACATCAGAAGGGCCGGAGAGGAAGCCGCCGCCGGGGACGTCCTGATCATGCGCGGCACCGTCCTGAACCCTGCCCATCTTGCCCTCGCCGCGCTGGCTGGAAGCGATACCCTTCCCGTGCTCGGCAAGGCCGTGGTGCGCCTCGTCTTCACTGGCTCCGAGGTCGTGACGAGCGGGATGCCGGCACCAGGGCAGGTCCGCGACACCTTCGGACCCCAACTGGCCGCCGTGGTGGGAATGCTCGGCGGGATCTGCACCGAAGAAGTGAAAGTCGGCGACACCTACGCCGAATGGCTCGCGGCGCTGGAGGATACCGATCCTGCCGGTGAAAACCTGCCCGCCGACGTCGTGATCACCACCGGCGGCACGGGACGCTCCGGAACGGACCACCTCCGGCGCTCGGTCGCCGAACTCGGCGGCCGCCTGCTGATCGACGGAATCGCCATGCGGCCGGGCCACCCCGCCGTGCTGGCCGAGCTGCCGGACGGCCGTTACATCCTGGGCCTGCCTGGAAACCCGCTCGCGGCCATGATGGCGCTGTCCACGATCGGGGCCCCACTCCTCGCAGCCCTGGGGCACGGCGCGGTCCCCCCGCTGAGCGAGCTGCCCTGCGGCTCGACCATTGACGCCGATCCGGGCCGGACCCGGCTCATGCCCTTCCGGCTGCTCTATGGCATGGCATCGCCGGCGCAGCATACCGGCCCGGGAATGATGCGGGGCCTGGCTGCCGCCGACGGTGTGCTGGTGGTCCCGCCCCATGGCGTACAGCTGGGGGAATTGGTCCCTGCCTTCGCTCTCCCGTGGGGTGCGCCGCTGCCTGACGCTTCGGCAGCGGCCGCCGCGCAGAAGCCCGCGGCGAAACGGACCGCCAGGAAGACCGCGGCCAGCGACGGGCCGGTGGACTGGAGTGCCCTTTTGGGCTGAGTCCTGGCCCGCTGCGCCGGCGTCAGGGCGGGACGCGCCTTCAGAATCAGACACTTACAATGATGGAACCAGCCAAAGATTCAAACAGCCGCAAGATTCAAACAGCGGCACAACATGTTGCTTAGGAGCACCGGATGGGCCGTGTGACACAGCGCCGCAAGGTGCACAAGATCGTCCTGGACGGGTCCCCGCAGGCCCTCGAATTCCCGGTCCGGCACCGGGAGGACGTCCTTGCCGTCGAGGAACCGCTGGAAATCAGGCTCGGCAACATGTCGTTCTCCGTGACCATGCGAACGCCGGGCAATGACTTCGACCTCGTCGCTGGCTTCCTCGTCTCGGAGGGGATCATCTGGGCTCCCGAACAACTGGTCTCGCTCAGGTTCTGCGCCGGCGAAGACGCCGACGGCATGCAGACGTTCAACGTGGTGGAGGCGCAGCTCCGGCCCGACGTCGTACGGCCCGAGACGGGACGCAACGTCTTCACCTCCAGTTCCTGCGGCATCTGCGGGACGGACTCGATCGATGCCGTGCGGAAGTCCTCGCACTACAGCCCGGCACAAGATCCGCTGACCGTCCCCGTGGAAACGCTGGCGGCCCTCCCGGATGCCCTCCGGTCCGCCCAGGAGGTCTTCGAGGTCACCGGCGGCGTGCACGCCGCCGGACTCTTCAGGATCTCCGACGACGGCTCGGCCGAGTTGCTGTGCCTGCGCGAAGACGTGGGCCGGCACAACGCGGTGGACAAGGTGGTGGGCTGGGCGCTCCGCGAAGGCCTGCTCCCGCTCCGGGGCACCGTGTTGCAGGTGTCCGGCAGGGCATCGTTCGAGCTGGTCCAAAAGGCTGCCCTCGCCGGAATCCCGGTCCTCGCCGCGGTCAGTGCCCCCTCCAGCCTGGCCGTCGAGCTCGCCGGGGCCAGCGGGATGACCCTGGCCGGGTTCAGCCGCGGGACCAGCCTGAACGTGTACGCTGGCCAGCAGCGCGTCGCGGTTCCGGCGCCCGCGGCCGGCTAGCGGCAACAGTTGGCCAACAGGTTCTCCGCGGCGTAAGTTTTATCCATCGATTGGAAATCGATCGGACCCCCAGCGCTGAAGAGGATCACATTGCACGACGACCGCCGTCTTACGGAAGTCCGGCTGGACCGCTTTCTGCGTGACCGGGTCGGCCCGGCCGTCTACTCGCGCAGCATGCCGCTGACACTGAGCAGCTGGGATGCGCCGGACGAACCCGTGCCGGTGTTCGAGGCCCTGCGGCAGGAGTTCGCACCCCAAGAACACGGCGCGGCCTGGGGCCGGCCCTGGAGCACCAAGTGGCTCCGGCTCCGGGGTGAAGTGCCGGACGCCTGGGGAACCTCGGCCGGCACCTCGGTGGAGATCCTCGTGGACCTCGGCTTCAGCGGCGACCTCCCGGGCTTCCAGTGCGAAGGCATTGCCTGGCGGTCCGACGGGACCATCATCAAGGCGATCTCGCCACGGAACCAATACATCCCGCTCAAGCTCCTGGGCAGTGGCATGGCCGTCGACTTCTACGTCGAAGCCGCGGCCAACCCCGACTTGTCCCAGAACTGGACATTCGCCGCCACCCCCTACGGCGACAAAGCGACGTCGGGCAGCGAGCCGAAGTACCGCCTCGGCAGGATCGCCATTGCCGAACGCAACCAGGCCGTCTGGGAACTGCAGCAGGACATCCTCACGCTCAGCGGGCTCATGCACGAGCTGCCCATGGACCTGCCGCGCCGCCACGACATCCTGCGGGCGCTCGAACGCATGCTGGACATCATGGACCCCGACGACGTTGCCGGGACCGCGGAGGCCGGACGGGCCGCCCTTGCCGATGTCCTGTCCCGGCCGGCCTATGCCTCGGCGCACCAGCTCGTGGCCACGGGCCACGCCCACATCGATTCGGCCTGGTTGTGGCCGGTCCGGGAAACCATCCGCAAGTGCGCCCGGACGTTCTCCAACGTCGTCGCGCTGATGGACGAGAATCCAGATTTCGTCTTTTCGTGCTCCTCCGCCCAGCAGCTCGCGTGGATGAAGGAGTACTATCCGGAGCTCTTCGGGCGCATCAGGGACAAGGTCCGGGCCGGCAGGTTCGTTCCCGTCGGCGGGATGTGGGTCGAATCCGACTCCAACATGCCCGGCGGCGAGGCCATGGCACGGCAGTTCCTCGAGGGCAAGAGCTTCTTCCTGGCCGAATTCGGCGTCGACTGCCAGGAGGCGTGGCTGCCGGACACCTTCGGGTATTCCGCGGCCCTGCCGCAGATCATCAAGGCCGCAGGCAGCCGCTGGTTCCTGACCCAGAAGATCTCCTGGAACCAGGTCAACAGGATGCCCCACCACACCTTCAACTGGGAGGGAATCGACGGCACCAGGGTGTTCACCCATTTCCCGCCGGTGGACAGCTACAACTCCGACCTCAGCGCCCGAGACCTGGCGCACGCAGAACGGAACTACCGGGACCACGGACGCGGAGGCACGTCGCTGGTTCCGTTCGGGTATGGCGACGGCGGCGGCGGCCCAACCCGCGAGATGCTGGCCGCAGCGCAGCGCACGGCGGACCTGGAAGGATCCCCGAAGGTGCGCATCGGCTCGGCTGCCAGCTTCTTTAGCCAGGCCCAGGCCGAGTATGAGCCCCTGCCGGTCTGGGTGGGGGAGATGTACCTGGAACTGCACCGCGGGACCTACACCAGCCAGGCCAAGACCAAGCTTGGGAACAGGCGCAGCGAGCACCTGCTCCGGGAAGCCGAGCTCTGGAGTGCCACCGCGGCTGTGCGGACCGGGCACAGCTACCCGGCTGCAGAGCTCAAACGCCTGTGGCGGCTGGTCCTGCTGCAGCAGTTTCACGACATCCTGCCGGGGAGCTCCATCGCGTGGGTCCACCAGGACGCCGAACGGAACTACGCCGCCGTCGAACGGGGGCTGGAAGCGATCATCACGAACGCCGCGGCGGCGGCCCTCGGCGCCGGCAGCCGGGAATTCCTGCTCAACGCGGCCCCGCACGAGCGCCTGGGCGTGCCTGCGCTGGCCGCTGCCGAACCGGTCCGGCCCGGGCGGCCGGTAGAGGTCACCGGGGCCGGCGGCGGCTACATCCTGGACAATGGCATCATCCGGGCCGTGGTGGATGCCAACGGACTGCTGGTCTCCCTCGCGGACCGCGCCACCGGACGCGAGGCGATTGCTCCCGGCGAGGCCGGCAACCTCCTGGAGCTGCACCGGGACACGCCCAATGAGTGGGACGCGTGGGACATCGACGCCTTCTACCGCAGGAACGTCGTCCGTCTGATTGAGGCGCGTTCGGTGACACTGGAGCGCGGCCTCCGGGGCGAAAGCCCGGACGCCGTCGTGGTGGTGGAGCGGATGGCCGGGTCCTCTGCCGTGACCCAAAGGATTACGCTCGCGGCGGGTGCAGACTCGCTCGCGATCACCACAGTCGTGGACTGGCAGGAGAGCGAGAAGCTGCTCAAGCTGGGCTTTGCCCTGGATGTCAGGGCGGACCGGTCGGCGGCGGAGACTCAGTTCGGGCACGTGTTCCGCCCCACCCATGTCAACACGTCCTGGGAGGCCGCGAAATTCGAAATCTGCGCCCACCGCTGGATCCACGTCGCCGAACCGGGCTACGGGGTGGCGATCTCCAACGCTTCCAGCTACGGCCACGACGTCACCCGCAACGTCCGGGAGGACGACGGCGGCACCACCACCACAGTGCGGCTCTCACTCCTGCGGGCACCGAAGTTTCCGGATCCCGGCGCGGACCAGGGCAGGCACGAGCTGCACGTCACGGTCCGTCCGGGCGCCACCATTGCGGACGCCGTCGAAGAGGGCTACCGCACCAACCTGGCGCCGCGGGTGGTGCACGGGGCGCACGGGGTGGAACCGCTGGTCACAGTCGTCAACCAGGCCCTTGTCATTGAAGCGGTCAAACTCGCTGAAGACGGCTCCGGAGATGTGATTGTCCGGCTGTACGAAGCGCTGGGGGAGCGGTCCACCGGCGCGGTGAAGGCCAATTTCCCGGTCCGCGGGCTGCACGCCGTGGATCTGTTGGAACGGCCCGTCGACGCCCCGGGAGTGACGGCAGGCCGCGATTCGGCCGAGCTTACCCTGCGGCCCTTCCAGCTGGTCACGCTGAGGTTTGTGCGCTGAAAGACAGGGCCGCCTGACACGCCCTTCCCGCGAGGCATCCGGACGACACTGTCGGGGCATCCGGACGACACTGTCCGGAGCAACCGGAAATACCCTTAAACAGGCTGAGTGGGAGCGGTCCTTCCGGACCGCTACCACTCATCCCCCCAATGGCGCTTGGACGACTGCCTCTGCTTCGCACGGCTGACTTCCGTACACGAAGCGGTTGCCGCTTTCACACATTCATGATTCTTTCACGATCTAATGATTTTGTGAATGCCCTAGGTTTCGTTCTTACGGAATGTTGCGCGAGTGTTACCAGATTTCTTCGCAACAAGCCCCGACGCCCAGAACAGGCCCAGGCCCAGGACGTAGCCCACGACGGCCAGATAGTTGACCGTCTGCTGCGCGAGGAGCCAGTCTTCCGGGGCGAAGGAGGCGGGCACGGTGAACGCGGTGGCGAGGGCGCCGAGGCAGGTCAGGAGGGCCCCCGCACGCACGAGCCGCGGCAATTGGCTCCTGGCGGTGGCCAGCAACGCGGGCAGCAGGGCGAGGGAGATAAAGGCAGGATAGGTGCGGCCGGCCGCGGCGTAGAACGGCGCCAGGACTGCATTGGGCCCGCCCTTGTCCGCGATGCCCAGCAGGCCCGAGGAGGATCCGCGGGTGTCCATGAGGAAGAAGGTCACCGCCACGACGACGGCGCTGAGAGCCAGGGCGCAGCGGCCGGCCGGGCCCGCAATGAAGCGGTAGCAGCGCTCATCCTCCAGGCCCGTCGCCACGCGCAGACCTACCAGCAGGACGGCCGCGAAGACGAGGAACCGCAGGAGGAGGTGGGTGAGGTTCCATCCCCCCAGCGCCCCGTCGATCGCCTCGTAGGGGCCGGTCACGGAGAGCAGGCTGCACAGGGTTGCGAGCACCAGGATCCAGAAAACGGCCCTGTTCCGGCCCCGGATCGCATCCGGAACGCGGAGAAGGAGCACCACGGTGCAAGTGATCAGCGTGCCCCACTGGAGGATTGCAATCATTCCGGGTTCCCCCACGTCGCTTTCCTGCCCATCCCCAAGATGGTCAGGCCATGCCAGCATGCTTCTTCGGCGCCCGCTTCGCAAGTATCTTGGCCAGCCAGATCAGGGACAGTCCCAGGACCAGGCACAGGACCGCCGAGTAGTTGAAGATGAACCTCATGAATCCGAGGGACGAAGGAATGACCGGGGAAAGCAGGCTGAGGCAGATGGCCACGGTGCCCAGGGCCAGCAACGCGGCGCTGGAGCGCACAAGGGCCGGGAGTCCGCTGCGCAGGGTCCGCAGCATGGCCGGAAACAGGGCCGCGGTGATGAATGCCGGGTACAGGCGGCCGGCAGCCCCGTAATACTCCACCAGGGCGGCATTGCGGCCGTCCTTGGCGAACACGGCGACCAGCCCCGCCGAGGAACCGGCCGTGTCCATCATGAGGAAGACCGCCACCACCGCAAGGGAGGCGGCTGCGGCGATCGCGATTCCAATGGGGCCGGTGATGAGCTTCAGGGCGTCGCACGCGCTGAAGCCCCGGGCCAACCGGATTCCCAGAAAGAAGATGCCGCCGAAGATGACGAAGCGCAGCACCAGGTTGGCGAAGTTCATGCCTCCCAGGACCTGGTCCACGGCCAGATAAGGGGCATCGATGCTGAGCAGGATCGCCAGGGTCATGAGCGCCAAGATCCAGAACAGGGACCGGTTTTCACCGCGGAGAACGCTGGGCACACGGACAAGCGTGACGGCGCAGCACAGCGCCAGCGTGGTCCACTGCAGGATCGCGATCATCCGAGGTTCTCCCAAATCTTTTCTGTTTGTGCCTGCTCCTGCTCGTGGCGCCGTAGCGATTTCCCGAGCGCCTGAAGCCGCTCCCCGGCCAGGGAACTAAGTTCACCGTCGGAAAGGGCATCCAAGGCTGCCTGCTTCGCCCCTGGCGTCCAGCCGGCCTCGGCCTCGGTGAGCAGGCCCGTGGCGACGAGCCCGCCCGTGAAGCCTACGCCCGCCGCGCGGGCGGTCGCGACCGCCAGCTCCGGGGAGAGCCGGTTGGCCGTGAGCTGGGCCGAATAATTTTGCGGGGCCACGCCGGTGGCAGCCGAAACCCGGTGACGCAACTCACCGTCGTCAATCGCATCCACCCAGTTCCGGACAGACGTGGCGTGCGGGGCGGGGCTCAACGCCGGAGTCATTGAGCTGCCCTGGTCGCCATAGCCGCCGTAGGCAGGGGAGGACCGGGAAATGACTGCCCGCAACAGGTCCATGGTGGCAACCTGGCTGACGAGTTCGGCCGGCGTGGGCGGCTGCGGCGGGGCGGCCAGCTCCACGTAGTGCTCGAAGGATGCGAGCTCCGCCAGCGGGCTCAAGCCCAGGGCCCGGCTGATGCTGACCAGAGTGGTTTCGGCTACCTTTCCGCGCACCAGCTGCTGCGCGAAGGTGGTGCGCTTGATCCCCGAGATTCTGCAGAGATCGGCCGTGCTCGCGGACGGGGCAACGCGGTGAAGCCAGAGTTGGAACGCCTTTGCGGGTAGTGGCATCTAGGGCTTCCTGCGGAGTCGGCGGGCAGTATGGCTACTGGCATGCGGTCGGGCAGCGGCGATCGGGGCGGGCGGTGACGGGGGCGTCACGGAGGGGGCTGGGATTTTACGTGAGGTGCTAATTCAACTATGCTAAATGGTCGAACCCGCTGGTCCGTACACCCCCCAAGTCCGGACCGGCGGGTTCTTCTATGCCCGGCTGGTTTTGGTCCCGTCGGGACGCGCAGTTACTCCCAGTCGGGACGGTCCGTTTTGGGCCGCAGTGAGAGGATGAAGTAATGACTGCAACCCTTGTTGCCAAGGACCTGTCCGGTGGACACGATCACCGCACACTCTTCTCGAAGCTGTCCCTGACCGTAGCGCCCGGTGACGTCGTCGGCGTGGTCGGCGCCAATGGTGCCGGCAAATCAACCCTGCTGCGGCTGCTGGCCGGCGTCGACGGTCCGCAGGAAGGCACAGTGCGCCTGGCCCCCGCCGACGCCTTTGTCGGCTGGCTGCCGCAGGAGCACGAACGGATTGCCGGCGAAACGGTCGCGGGCTATATCGCCCGGCGCACCGGCTGCGCCCAGGCGACCCTGGAGATGGAATCCACCGCGGAGGCGCTGGGCTCCGGCGCTCCGGGCTCCGACGACGCCTACTCCCTGGCCTTCGACCGTTGGATGGCCTCCGGTGCCGCCGACCTGGAGGACCGCATCCCGTCCGTCCTGGCGGACCTTGGCCTCGATGTGGGCACGGACGCCGGAATGACTGGCCTGTCCGGTGGCCAGGCGGCCCGCGTGGCGCTCGCCGCCCTGCTGCTGAGCCGGTTCGACATCGTGCTCCTGGACGAACCCACCAACGACCTGGACCTCAACGGCCTGGCCAAGCTCGAGGCCTTCGTGCAGGGCCTGCGCGGCGGCGCCGTCCTGGTCTCGCATGACCGCGAGTTCCTGGCGCGCTGCGTCACCACCATCGTGGAACTGGATCTGGCCCAGAACTCGGTGGCGGTGTACGACGGCGGCTACGAGGCCTACCTGGAGGAACGCGCCGTCGCCCGCCGGCACGCCCGGGAACGTTTCGAGGAGTACGCGAACACCAAGGCGGACCTCGTCTCCCGCGCCCGCACCCAGCGCGAGTGGAGCTCCCAGGGTGTCCGCAACGCCATGAAGAAGAACCCGGACAATGACAAGATCCGCCGGGCGGCCAGCACCGAGTCCTCCGAGAAGCAGGGCCAGAAGGTCCGGCAGATGGAGTCCCGCATTGCCCGGCTCGAAGAAGTTGAAGAGCCGCGCAAGGAATGGCAGCTGCAGTTCAGCATCGGAGCGGCACCCCGCTCCAGCGCCGTCGTCGCCACCCTGCGCGACGCCGTCGCGGTGCAGGGCGACTTCACCCTGGGCCCGGTGAATCTTCAGCTGAACGCGGGCGAACGGATCGGGATCACGGGTCCCAACGGCGCCGGCAAGTCCACCCTGCTCCGGCTCCTGCTCGGCGTCCAGCAGCCCGACTCCGGTGACGCCTCCATGGGAGCGTCCGTGGCTGTCGGGGAGATCGACCAGGCGCGCGGCCTCCTGGCCGGCGACATGTTGCTCGCAGACGCCGTCGAGGCCGTCCTGACGGACCAGACCCCGGCTGAGGTGCGCACCCTGCTGGCCAAATTCGGCCTCAAAGCCGATCACACCAACCGGGCCGTGGACTCCCTTTCCCCGGGGGAACGGACCCGGGCCGCCCTGGCGCTGCTGCAGGCCCGCGGCGTGAACCTGCTGGTGCTGGACGAACCCACCAACCACCTTGACCTGCCCGCCATCGAACAGCTCGAGGAAGCCCTCGACAGCTATGACGGCGCGCTGCTGCTGGTCACCCACGACCGCCGGCTGCTGGAAAACGTCCGCCTGGACGTGCGCTGGAACGTCGAGAACGGCGTCGTCACCGAACTGCACGTCGATGCCCCGAAAGGCAACACCACATGAGCATGGACCGGGTCGCCTGGAGCTCCCTCTACAACATCACCCGCGCCTCCAGCGGGTCCAAGCCGTTCTCGAAAGAGACCCTGAAGCGCGTGTTCAGCTTTGCCCGCCCCCACCGCGGCAAGCTGATCGCCTTCGTGCTGCTGTCCATCGTGATGGCCTTCCTGGCTGTCGCCACCCCGGTCCTCGCCGGGCAGGTGGTTGACGAGATCATCGCCCACGCGGAGGCCTCAACCGTGATCTGGCTGGCCGTCCTGATCGCCATTGTCGCGGTGGCGGAGGCGGGCCTGGGCCTCGTGACGCGCTGGCTGTCCTCGACGATCGGCGAAGGAGTGATCGTGGACCTGCGCACGAAAGTCTTCGACCACGTCCAGAAAATGCCGATCGCCTTCTTCACCCGGACCCGGACCGGGGCCCTGGTCAGCCGGCTGAACAATGATGTCATTGGCGCGCAGTCGGCCTTCGCCGGCACGCTCTCCGGCGTGGTCAGCAATGTCGTGGCCCTGGCGCTGACGCTCGCGGTGATGCTGAACAAATCGTGGCTTGTGACGGTGCTCGCCATGATCCTGCTGCCGATCTTCCTGATCCCGGCCCGCCGGATGGGCTCCAAACTGGCCGATCTGCGGCGCGAAGCCGCCGAACACAACGCCACCATGGGCACCCAGATGACCGAGCGCTTCTCCGCGCCCGGTGCCACGCTGGTCAAGCTCTTCGGCCGCCCCGACGAGGAATCCCGCGAGTTCGCCCTCCGGGCCGGCCGCGTCCGGGACATCGGGGTCCGCACCGCCATGCTGCAGTTCACCTTCGTCACGGCGCTGACGCTGGTCTCTGCCTTGGCCCTGGCACTGGTCTACGGCCTGGGCGGCTGGCTCGCGCTTGAGGGGCAGCTGGCCGCGGGCGACGTCGTGGTGCTCGCGCTGCTGCTCACCCGCCTGTACGCGCCGCTCACGGCACTTTCGAGCGCGCGGGTGGAGGTCATGAGCGCCCTGGTCAGCTTCGAGCGCGTCTTTGAGATCCTGGACCTCAAGCCGCTCATCCAGCAGAAGCCGGATGCGGTGGCCTCCCCGCCGGGTCCGCTCTCGGTGGAGTTCGACGACGTCCGCTTCGCCTACCCCTCGGCGGAGAAGGTCTCCTTGGCCTCCCTGGAGGACGTGCTGACCCTGGACACCCGCGGCGGCGAGGAAGTGCTGCACGGCATCAGCTTCCGGGTGGAACCGGGCCAGACGGTGGCCCTCGTCGGCTCCTCCGGAGCGGGCAAGTCCACCATTGCGCAGCTCCTGTCGCGTCTGTACGACGTCGACTCCGGCGCCATCCGCTTCGGCGGCACCACACCCGGCACCGGCGTGGACGTCCGCGACCTCACGTTCGACTCGATGCGCGCGACCCTCGGCATGGTGACGCAGGACGGTCACCTGTTCCACGAGAGCATCGCCTCCAACCTGCGCCTGGCCCGCCCGGAGGCCACCGAAGAGCAGATGTGGGATGCGCTGCGGCGTGCCCGGCTCGAAGACATGATCCGGTCCCTGCCCGATGGGCTGGACACCGTGGTGGGGGAGCGCGGCTACCGGCTCTCCGGCGGCGAGCGGCAACGCCTGACCATCGCCCGCCTGCTGATCGCGCAGCCGCGGGTGGTCATCCTCGACGAAGCCACCGCAGCGCTGGATTCGACCAACGAGGCCGCCGTCCAGGAGGCGCTGGGCGCCGCGCTCGAAGGCCGCACCGCCGTCGTGATCGCCCACCGTCTCTCGACGATCCGTGCGGCGGACGCGATCCTGGTGGTGGAGGACGGCTCGATCGTGGAGCGCGGTACCCACCGGGAGCTCCTGGCCGCCGAGGGCCGCTACGCGGAGCTGTACCGGACGCAGTTCTCTGAGGCCAGCGCGGTCGCCCAGGAGGCCGTGCCCGGCTACTGAGCCGGCGTTGAAGGCCGGTGTCGGAGGCTGGTGTTGGAGGCTGGTGTTGGAGGCTGGTGTTGGAGGCCTCTCGCCGGTACGGTCCTAGCCCGCGGACGGCTTGGCGGACAGGGCCGGCAGCACATGGTCCGTCAGCAGCGGGGCGAGGTCGCCGGGCAGCTCGGCGGACAGGTCCAGCCAGCGGATCTCGGCGATTTCCGCCGACGGCCGGGCGCTCCACACCCCGGGCGCGGTGAAGACCGTGGCCTCGATCTGGGTGGCCGCCTCGTTGGCGGCATCCGCCAGCCAGCAGCCCAGCAGATCCAGCCGGTCCGGGGCCAGCACGATCCCCACTTCTTCCTGGAGCTCGCGCGCCGCCGCCTGGGCCGCCGTTTCGCCGGCCTCGGGTTTGCCGCCGGGGTGCATGAACTTGTCCGTGCCCCGTTTCCGGACGGTCAGGAGGCGCCCGGAGCGATCGAAAACGCAGACCGCGGAGACGACGATGCGCGGGTTCATCCGGCGCGCCCTGCATCGGGCGCGGCATCAGGGGCCGCGTCCGGCGTTACGCCTGGCCTTGGAACCGGAACTGGGCCTGGCCCTGCCCCAGGTCCTGCTCCTGGTGTTGCTTCTGGTTTTGCTTTCAGCCGTCGCAGGACGGACTCCAGCAGCTGGTCCTTGGCGGGGCCGGTGACATCCCAGCGGTAGCCGCATTGGTCCGGTCCGTGGAACGTGTACGTCACGCGGTAGGTGTCTGGGTCGCACCAGTGCTCGTCCTGGTTGGCCTGCCCGGCGAAGCCCATGCGGTGGAAGGGGCGGCCGTCCGGGAAGTACACGTCCAGGACCTCGGGGGTGTCCGCGGGCCGCAGCAGATATTCCCGGCTCGCCGGGCCGGTGAACGGTGCGCCGTCCAGGGGTGCCCAGCGCACGGTGCCTTCTTCACGCCACCACAGGCCGTCGTCGTGGGGGGTGAAGCGTACGACGCCGGTGAAGGTTCCACTGATCCCGGTGCTGCGGTCCAGCAGGGTGCGGTCGACGGACCAGGAACCGCGCAGGTAGGCGCGGAGGTCAAAGTCCGGACCCGTGTCCGGGGTTTCGTCCGGGGCAGGAATGTTCAAGTGCCCTCGATTGGAATCGAACCAACGACACCGGCTTTAGGAGAGCCGTGCTCTATCCACTGAGCTACGAGGGCGGGTATCCGCGGGCGGCCGGGGCCGGTCCGGTCGGACACGGATATAAGCATACAAGGTGAGCGCGCGTACTACGCTCTTGGCATGACTGCAGGAACCGCCGAGCTGTCCGCCGGAGCCCTCTACTACCCCGATGTGGCCGCGACCAGGTTTTACGTCGGGGCCCTGGCGAAGCTGAGCGTGTTGCAGTATTTCGTGGCCGAGGCGGCTGTGATCGGCGCCTGGGCGGGAGCGGAGCCATACAGCCGCCGCACGGGCTACATCAGCGACCTCGGCGCCGTGGCGTGTGGAGAGTTCTCCGGCCGGGACGTCTGCTCGCCGGCGCACCTGCTGATGAACGCGTCGTTTGTGGTCCAAGGCCTTGGCATGATGGTCGGCGCGCTGCTGCTCGGCTCGGCCCTCCTGTGCTGTGCCGCGCGGACCGGAGTGCCCCTCAGACGCGGCCGGGTGCCGGGGCGGGCGCACGGCCGCGCGCGCTGGGGCGCGGGGGTGGTGGCGGCGGTCGCCGCCCGGCTGCTGACCGGCACGGCCGGGGCAGGAACGGTCATCGTGGGGCTGGTGCCCGAGGACGCGGGATCGGCCTGGCACGTGGCCGGTGCCCTGATGTACTTCGCCGCCGGGGCATTGGCGCTCGTGGTCCTCGGTTGGCTTTGGCTCCGGCAGACGCCGCTCGGGTGGTTCATTCTGGGCTGCGGGGTTGTGTCCCTGGCGGCGCTCATTGCGGGCGGGCTGACGGACATGCACGTGCCGGAACCCGGCACCCTGGAGCGGCTCATGGGCTATCCCATCACCGTCGGCGTCGCCGCGGCCGGTCTTGTCATCGCCCAGCGGGTCCAGCACGAACGCACGGTGCGCAAGCAGGCCCGGGCCCGGGCCAGCTGAGGCGGGCCGGCTGAGGCAGGCCGGCTGTGGCTGTCCGGCTGGGGCGGGCCGGCTGGGGCAGGCCCCCAGGGCCGCGCGAGAGGGGCCGGGCCAGAGGGCCCGGGCCCTCTGGCCCGTCGGGGAGGGCCCTTAGGGCGCCGGCGCCGTCGCGCTGGGAGCCGGGGCGGCGGTCGCCGTCGCCTGGGCCATGATCTTCATCAGTTCCTCGTCCCGCAGCTTTGACCACGGCGACTCCGGCGATCCCTGCAGTGCAGCTTCGGGGCTGTCGGTCTGGGTCCACCATTTTGCTTCGAACACCCGGCCTTCGAAGAGCACCCGGGCGCCCTTGCGGTAGACGGTGGCCGGCTGCCAGGCCGGGGCAGTCCCGGCCGGTGCCGTCAACTGCGGCGTCGGCCGGTCAGCGGCCAGGACCGGACCGATAATGCGCCAGGGGGTCGCGGTGCCCTGCAGGACGGGGTTGTCCGGGGTGTCGGCGCGGGTCCACCATTTGGCCTCGTAAACGTTCGAATGCCACACGATCCGCTCCCCGGCGGTGTAGGCCGTGGCCTCGGACCACACCGGGTACGGGCTGGTGGAGGGGTTGTCGCTGACGGCAGGGACGGGCGTCTGCGCCGCCGCGGCAGACGGCGCAGCCGACGGGCTGGCCATGACACCCGCGCCAAGGATCGTGGCGAACGATGAGCTTCCCTGGTCCACGCCGCTGCAGCCATCGGAAACCTTCGTGACGTCCGGGAAATTCTGGCTGCAGGTGCGGTCACGGTTCAGGGACCACATGGAAAGCCGGCCGATGCCGCGGGCACTGGCGTAGGCGCTGAGTTCCTGCGCGTCCTTGAGCGTGAAGATCTCGCCGGCGACGTCGTTCTGGCCGATCATCGGCGTCAGCCCGACCTTGCGCCACACCGTTCCGCTGCCGAGTTCGGTGCCGGCGGCCCGGTACAGGCCGGTCAGTTGCTGATGGGTGGCTTCCGCGGCGGACACAGCGTTCTCGTACATGGACCGGCCCGGCAGCATGCTCCCGCCGTAGTCCATGGTCATGGCGTTCACCCCGGCAAGGTCGACGCCCGCGGTGATCATCTTCTGGACGGCGTCGCTGCCCGCCGCCGTGATGCCGTTGGGGTCCGCCGGCAGTGTCAGCCAGACGCTCAGGGACTTGCCCTCGCGCTGGCGGTCCTGCTGGAGCGCGGCGATGGCCACCGAGCGCCGCTGAAGGGCCGCGGGGTCGGACAGGGCCTCGCCTTCCACGTCGAGGTCGATGCTGTTGACCTGATAGCGGTCGACGACGGTCCGGTAGGCCGACTTGAGCTGGGCGGGATCGGTGCACGCAACGGCCAGCTCCTGGTTGGCCAGCCCGCCGAAGGACACCGCCACGGTGCCGCCGAGCTGCTGAAGCCGGGCCACCCGCCGGTCCAGGTCCAGCGAGGCGGCGGCGTCCGAGAGGGAGTAGGCGGCCCCCCAGGAAGGCGAGCACGGATCCTTGGGGTCAGCCACCACGAAGGACAGCACGACCTTTTCGGCTTCCTTGGACGCCGGGTCCTCGAATGCGTACCGGGGCGTGGCGGTGACATCGACGTATCCCGAGAAAACGGACGGGATGGCCTCGGCCGCCCGGACGTCCTGGAAGTTGCCCCATGCGGCAACGCCGCCGGCGGCGGCCGCCACCACGGCGCCGATGAGTACACCCAGCCGGACCACTGATAGTTTGCGGCCTGGGAATCGTTCGGACACGGGGTCCCCCTTGTGCGTCTTTCGTTGGGCAGCCGGGCACGCGCCGGCAGCCGGCATCAGCTCGTGAAATTTCCGGGGTGTCTGATGTCCGGCAAGCCTCTGACCTTGCATTATCATAAGGGCACTCACCGGAACATTCCGGTGCGGCGTGCGGGTTTTGCCGTAGGCGCGCGCCAATATGCCGACTTTGCAGTCTTATGGGGACTAATGCCAGATCAGCTTGTCTTGCCGCGCTTGGATTCGGAAAGCGCGACCACCGAACAAAAAGGTGCGGTCCGGCGCCGTCAATGGGGGGCAGAGCGGCGTTCCGAACCGCTGTCAATTGTTCATCCGAGACCATCCCGGCGCAAAATAATCCTTGGCCGCCTGGGAATTCTCACGACGCTGGCGGCTTGGGTAACGTACGTCATTTCGACCATTCTGAAAGAGCTCGCTGACAATCCCAATGCGGGTTTCAGGTTTCAGTTTGAGACGGTTTCCTACCTCATTGTCGTAACATTTCTGACGTTTTCCGCCCTCATGTACCTGATGGCCCGGCAGGGCGCCCTGTACCGGTTCCGCGACCATGCCAGGGTGCCGCGCGGCGAGCTGGACCGGCACTTCGCCGAGTACTCCGAGGGCGTCACCGTGCTGGTGCCCTCCTATGCCGAAGAGCCCCAGGTGGTGCGGGCGACGCTGTGGTCCGCGGCGCTGCAGGAGTTCCCGGATCTCAACGTGGTGCTGCTGCTCGATGACCCGCCTCATCCCTCGGACCTGGGTGACCGGGTCCGGCTGGACAAGACCCGAGCGCTGACCGCCGAGATCGCCGCAGAGCTCAGCGTCCCGGCCGCGCGCTTCAACACTGCCCTGGCCGAATTCCGCAGCCGGGAAAAGGCGCACGGGCGCGGTACTGCGGCCGAGGTGGCCCTGCTGATCGCCGAATATGAGGCAGCCGCCGAATGGCTCGAAGCGATGGCTGCTGCCGAAACAGTGGAGGACCACGTTGACGAGTTCTTCGTCGACCTCGTCCTGATGGGCCTGGCCCGCGAGCTGAGGCTCGTGCTCCTGGGACTGAACGCTGCGCTGGCCCAGCAGACCTCGCCGCCGCGCACGCGGATCGAAGAGCTGTACCTCCGGCTGACCTGGATCTTCAACGTCTCCACCGAAACGTTCGAACGCAAAAAGTACGCGAGCCTTTCCCACGAGGCGAACAAGGCCATGAACCTCAACGCCTACATTTCGCTGATGGGCCACACCTGGCAGAAGGAAACCACCGCCGACGGCGTGGTCCTGCGCAAGGTGGGCGCCGGCGTCGTTCCTGACCTGGACGGCGAGATCATGGACGTCCCGGACACGACCTATCTGTTGACGCTCGATGCCGACTCGCTGCTTTTGCGCGACTACTGCCTCCGGCTGGTCTACTTCCTGGAATCGGCCGGCAACGAGCGCGTCGCGGTCACCCAGACACCGTACTCCTCCTTCCGTGGGGCCCCCACCCGCATCGAGCGGGTCGCCGGAGCCACTACTGACCTCCAGCACATCCTCCACCAGGGCATGACCTACTACGGTGCGACCTTCTGGGTGGGCGCCAACGCCGTCATCCGCAAACGCGCCCTGGAGGACATCGTCGAGGTGGAGACCTCCGGCGGTTTCGAGGTCCGGACTTACATCCAGGACCGAACCGTCATCGAAGATACCGAATCCAGCATCGATCTCGGCCAGCACGGCTGGACCCTGGTGAACTATCCGGAACGGCTCAGCTACAGCGCCACACCCCCGGATTTCGGCTCCCTCGTGGTCCAGCGCCGGCGCTGGGCGAACGGCGGCCTGCTGATCCTGCCCAAACTGTGGGTCCAGCTCCGCCAGCACCGGTCCGAGCGCCGCGCGATCCTGTTCCGGGAGGTGCTGTTGCGGGTGAACTACATGGCGTCCATCGCGTGGGCCAGCTTTGGCCTCGTCTTCCTCCTGGCGTACCCCTACGACAGCCGGCTGCTGAGCCCGATCGTGTTCATCGCCGCCCTGCCGTATTTCCTGGCCATGGGCAGCGACCTGCGCGACTGCGGGCACCGCTTCAGTGACATCCTCCGGATCTACGGCTTCAACCTTGTGCTGCTGCCGGTCAACCTGGCGGGCGTGCTGAAATCGCTGCAGCAGGCCGTCACAGGCGACAAGATTCCCTTCGCCCGCACGCCCAAGGTCAAGGACCGCACCGCCGCCCCGGCGATCTACGTCCTGACGCCGTACGCGATCGTCGCCTTCTCGCTGCTGACCGTATGGCGGGACGCGCAAGTGGGGAACTGGGGCAACGTGGCCTTCGCCTCCGTCAACGCCATCCTGGCTGCGGGCGCGATCCGCGCTTACATCGGAGTCTTCAACTCCGCCGTGGATGTCTTCCTCGGGGTGGTTAACTGGCTGTATGTCAGTCCCAGGCCCAAGAAAGAGAAGGAGAGCCCCGTGATAGCCAAGACAGCTGAGGAAGTCGACTGGGAAACGATTCTCTATCACGGCGACCGACGGCTGAACCGTGACCTCCGGGGCTCCGCCGACCGCCGCCGTCGAATTGCGGTCCGATGACACTCGAGGCCCTGGCCGGGCCCGAAGGACGGCTTCCGGAGGGGCTGCCGGACACGGCAGCGGCAGCCGGCGCCCTCCTGGGGGCGGCGGCGGTGGCCGCGGCACGGGCAACCGACGGGGCGCCTGCCGACGGCGGTGCCGCCCGGAGCATCGGCGTGCGGATGATCGACGGCGGAATCATCGAGGTCCAGCTGCCCGCCAACCAGGAGATCGAGGGTCCGGAGGCACGCATCGCCGGTGACATCGTCCGCACGCTCGCCGCGGGTCGGCGGATGCCGGTGCTCCTGGTGATCACCGGCGTCGTCGGTGTCAGCATGGAGGCCCGCCAGGTCTACAGCGGTTCCATAGCGGCGACGGCGTTCGCCCTGGTGGGCGAGAGCCCGGTGGACCGGGTCATTGCCCACTACCTCCTGCGGTCCCGAAGCGAGACGATCCCGGCGCAGTTCTTCACCTCAGAATCCGCGGCCGTCGAGTGGCTAAGGCAGTACACCCGTGAAGAATGAAGCACCGGACCCCAGGCTGCACGCCCTCGTGGAGGGCATCGTGCGGATCGCCGGAGGCGATCTGAGCACCCGGATCCCGCATTCGGGAGCCCGCGACGACGTCGCCGCCGTCATCGCTGGCATCAACCTGATGGCCGATGACCTGCAGACCATTTACCAGGAGCTGGAGGAGCGGGTCGAAAGCCGCACGGCCATGCTGCGCGAGGCGCAGGTGGAGCTCGAACGCATGGCGCTGACCGACCCCCTGACCCAGCTCGCCAACCGGACGGCACTGAACTCGGTCCTGAGCCATGCCCTGGCGGAATCCTCGCGCGGCGAGATGCCGCCGGCCCTCCTGATTCTGGATCTCGATTCCTTCAAGGGCATTAACGACACCCTGGGGCACAGCGCCGGCGACGACGTCCTGCGGGCCATCGCACGCCGGCTCCAGGACGCCGTCCGCGAAACGGATACCGTGGCGCGCCTTGGCGGCGACGAGTTCGCCGTCATGCTGCCGAAGTCCAATCTGGTCCGGGCACGCCGGGTGGCGAACAGGATCCTCAAGGCACTCAGTGAGAGCCTCGACGTCGGGGACCTGAAAGTCACGTGCGGAACGAGCATCGGCCTGCGGATCGCGGAACCCGGCCAGTCCGTCGATGACCTGGTCATGGAGGCCGACACGGCCATGTACGCCGCCAAGGCGCAGCAGCACAGCAGCATCAAAGTCTTCGAGCCGGCCCTCCTGTACGCGCGCCGGCTGCAGAGCGTCATGATTACGGAAATGCGCGAGGCCATCCGGCAGGACCAGCTGACCCTGCACTACCAGCCGGTGGTGGACCTCGCGACCGGCAGGATCGAGGGCGTGGAGGCGCTGGTCCGGTGGAACCACCCGGAGCGCGGTCTGCTCATGCCGGACCAGTTCATTCCCCTGGCCGAGGAAACCGGCATGATCGTGGACCTGGGCCACTGGGTGCTGCGCAACGCCGTGCGCCAATTGCGGAAATGGCAGCAGGACCTGCAGGTGGACAGCACTTTTAACGTCCGCGTCAACATCTCCACCACCGAACTGCAAAACCTCGAGCTGATCGAACATGTGCGGGACATCCTCAGGGAGACCGGCGTGGATGCATCAAACCTGATCGTGGAGCTGACCGAGTCCATGGCGGTCAACGGCGGCGACGTCGACCAGTATTCGCTCAACGGCCTCCGCCGGCTCGGCGTGCAGCTTGAGATCGATGACTTCGGGACCGGCTATTCCTCCATCAGCTACCTGCGGAAGCTGCCGGTGAACGTGGTCAAGATCGACCGCAGCCTGATCAGCGGCCTCGGCGACGACGAGCAGCAGCGGGACTTCGTCGCCGCGGTGCTGCACCTCATCCACGCCTGCGGCCTGAAGGCGCTGGCCGAGGGGATAGAGACGGCGGAACAGGCGGAAGTCTTGCGAGAGATGGGCTGCGGCAGCGGCCAGGGCTATTACTTTGGCAGGCCTGCGCCGGCGGCCGAGATCGTGGCGTTGTTTGCGGGGAATGGAAAGCTGTTGTAGTGCCGGGCCTGGTGGATGTTGGGCTGGTGAACGAAGATTAAACACTGACGGCGGGCGCCGGAATCACTTCCGACACCCGCCGCCTGTCAGTGCAGTCTCCGTTACTTCTTGGTGGAGTCCGGCCACCAGTTCACAGCTTCGACCGAGCCCTGACCTGAATTGCTGCCGCTAGCCGAAATGGCGGATGCGGCAGACAGGCCAGCGGCGGCCAGCGCACCGGCGACGAGGAGTGTTGCAAGGGTCTTCTTCATTAGGACTCCTGATACGTAAGAGGCTGATGTGACTCATGTGACTTGTGGTGCAGATTTAGTATAGGGCCAAACGACACGCCGCTGTATAACGATTCGCTCCGCAACGAATGGTTTCGTGTTATTCGCGCGAAGCTTCGGAAGTCCTGAGGCAATATTGTGCAGGTCTTGCTTGCGCGGTTTGTTCGCTTCCACTCCCGCGGCAACGGATAATTGAGACATGCAACAAAGCTCCGTTTCACCCTCGTACGCCACTGCAGAGCTGCAGGCGCGCGAACACCGGTCCAATCACGAGTTCCGAGAGGCCGCCGGCGCTGCCCAGGCGGCAGCGGAAATCGGGCGGGCGGATGGCGATGGCGCGTCCTGGTGGAACATGACATTGTTTCGTGCCGAGTGCCTGCTTGCCGCGGGTGACTTTGAAGCCAGCGCGGATGTTGCCGGTGCCCTACTTGCGGAACCCGGCGATGCAATGCCGCAACTCCAAGCGCAGGTACATATCCTCCTCGCCAAAGCGCATCAAGGACTCGGGCGCCTAGAACAAGCGGCGGATGAGGCCAGGGCAGCGGCCGATCTCCTGAACGGCGAAGACGACGTCGAGATCGCCGTAAAAGCCCGGCAGGCGCTTATCGCGGCCCTCGCGGACAGCGGGCGACTCGACGAAGCATGGGCCGAAAGCCTCATCATGGCCGACATTATTTCGGGCGAAGTCGATGACCAGTTGGTGGGCAAGGCGTACTGGGTCATTGGAAACGTCGCGTTTCTTTGCAGCAAAGTCGCCGAGGGGCTGCACTATCACGAGCTCGCCGCGGCCACTTTTTCGCCGGCCCGGAACCTCACTGTTTGGGCGAAATTCAACAAAGCCTCCGCAGCCATGCGGCTCGCCGCCGATGTTGCGGACGCGGACACCCTGCGCTGCATTGAACGCGCGGAACTTGCCACGGACGTCATTGGCGGCAGCCCCAATGATTTCTTGTTGCTGAAACTAAACCGAGGCCACTGGAACTACCTTGCAGGCGAATTTGCCGCCGCCGCCGAACTGCTCGAACAGATTTGTGTTGATCTGGACACGCCTTCCCCGCAGATTCTGGGCGAGGCATTCCTGCTTTTGGGCCGATCCCATGCTGCCTTGGGGAACCGAGCCGAAGCCCGGAAGTACCTGATCCAAGCAGCAGACCACTTTGAGAAGGCTGGCGCCCCGCAGCGTGCGGAGCAGGCCCTTGAGTTCCTGAACGAAGTGCCCTGACTTCGCGCTGAAGTGAACATGCCCTCCGCTGGACTTGAGGGCTGGACATAATGGCAAGATGTCCTCCGGCCGGGCCGAACGATGGACATGTGCCGTGCTCGAGACCAGGTGCGAGGGACGACTCCAGTCGCCGCGGCCAAGAATGGACATGTCCCGCGTTCTAAGCCGAGTGTAGGGAAATAGCCCTGCCGCCGCGACCAAGAATGGACATGTCCCCGGTTCTAAGCCGCAGTGGGGAGATAGCCCTGCCGCGGCGACCAAGAATGGACATGTCCCTGGTTTTAAGCCGGGAACAGAGAACTAGCCCCGCCGCGCGGATCAGGACTGGAAATGTCCCGGGGTGAGGGGAGCGGCGGCTGCCTTGCGGCCAAGTATTACGGCGGCGACGCCGGCCACGACGCTCAGCGCCAGAAGCGCCCAGCCGGCCACGGTGAGACCGGAGGCCAGGGCGACCTGACCGCCGTCGAGGGTGTCGGCGGACATCATTTCGTCGATCACCGTGTTGCCCCACAGCCGGACCGCAGCAAAGAGCAGCGGCAGCAACCACAGCGCCCAGCGCAGGGATTTCCGGGCCACGTTGGTTCCGATCAGCAGCAGCCAGGTGAAGCCAAAGATCAGCGGGAAGAGCATGCCGGCCGTCTTGTGGACGTAGTTCAGCTGGCCCCGGGCATCGGCGTCCATGGCCGCGCGCAGTTGCTCCACGAACCCCAGGTCAAAGCCGCCGACCAACGAGTCGGGCATTGACTGGCCGCCCGACAACTGCGTGAGCTGGTTGAGGGTGAGCAGGTGCAGATACCAGAACAGGAACAGGCTGGCCACGACCCCGGCGATGACAATCAGATTGCTGTTGCTCTGTGCCTTCTGCGGTGTCCGGCTGGTGGTCGGATTGATCACCGGAGGGAGATGATGCTGGGGGACCGCCGCGTTGGCGCCGTGCTTTTTGATCCGCTGCGCGGGTGTCTTGGCCATGGCTCCATTATCGCCCGCCCTGCACGCCCCTCCGCGCCGCCGTCAGCCCGCCCCTCCGCGCCGCCGTCAGCCCGGCCGTCCGCGCCGGCTGTTCACTGCCAACGGGCGCCGATAGTCTGGGACGCGTGACCGAACTAGGAAAACACCGGCTCGGCCGGCACAGCACCGCAGAACTCGACCAGTCACTGGATGACTACCAACTGGCCGAGGCCCTGGTCCGCGAGGCCGGCACGTTGGCGCTGCTGATGCGGCAGGCGGGGATTGAGGGCCGGCAGAAGACGTCGGTCTCGGACGTGGTCACGGCCGCCGACCACGCCGCCGAGTCCTACGTCCTGGAACAGCTTCGGCGTTGCCGGCCTAATGACGCCGTCCTGGGCGAGGAGGGCGCCTCCGTGGCGGGCAGCAGCGGCCGGACCTGGGTCATTGACCCCGTCGACGGGACGTTCAACTTCCTGCATGGATCCACGTACTGGTGCTCGGCCATTGCCCTGAAGGATTCCTCCGGTGCAGGGCTCGGCGCCATCTTCCAGCCGGAAGAGGACAAACTGTGGCTGGGCGGGACGTCCCGGGCGGCCACGCTCAACGGCGAAAAACTGGTGACCTTCCTGCCCGCCGCGTCCGGTGGCACCGGACGCGCCGACACGCCGCTGTCCGATCTCGGTGCGGCAACCTACATCCATCCGACGTGGCTGGCCGATCCGATGTGTGCCATGCCCTGGCACGCGGCAGCGACATCGGCCGCCGCGCTGCGCATGTTCGGGTCCGGCTCCTGCGACCTCGGCCGGGTCGCGGACGGAGAGCTCGGCTGCTGGTTCCAGCACAGCTGCCCCGAGTGGGACTGGCTGCCCGGGAAGGCGATCGTAGAGGCGGCCGGCGGCGCGACCGACGTCGTGCGCGTCAACGGACTGGACTGGTTCATCGCGGGAGGCACGACGGCGGTGCAGCAGCTGCGCGCCGCGCTCAGCTCCGGGGGCGTCGGCTAGCTTCCCGCCTGCCGGAACTCCAGGGGGGACATGCCCATTTTTCACGGCGGTGACCGTGGGACATGCCCATTCTTGGCGGCTAGGACTGGGCTCAAGGGGAGTATGTCCATTGGCCACGGGTGGCGGAGGGCATGCTCGTTCCGCTGGGCCGTGTCCGTGGGACATCCTCCTTCTTCAGAACCAACCTCGGCGGTATTCAAAACGAACCGGGTCTTCTCCAGGGCAGCTGACCGTAGGACATGCTCATTCTTCGCGGCCGGGACTGGGCATAAGGGGAGTATGTCCATTGGCCACGGGTGGCGGAGGGCATGCTCGTTCCGCGCGGCCGTGTCCGTGGGACATGCTCTTTCTTCAGAACAACCTCGGCGGTCTTCAGAACAACCCCGGTCTTCTCCAGGGCAGCTTCCGCGGGGCATGCTCATTCTTCGCGGCCAGGACTGGGCACAAGGGGAGTATGTCCATTGGCCACGGGTGGCGGAGGGCATGCTCGTTCCGCTGGGCCGTGTCCGCGGAGCATGCCCATTCTTCAGAACAACCCAGGTTCTTCAGAACAACCCGGGCCTTCTCCAGGGCAGCTTCCGCGGGGCATGTCCATTCTTCGCGGCCAGGACTGGTCATAAGGGGATCATGTCCACTGGGCGCGGGCAGAGGAGGGCATGTCCCGGCGGGCGGACACGGCTGTCAGCGCCACCGCCTAGACTTAGATACACCATGGATATGTTGTTTGACCCTTATGCCGACGGACCCTTCCAAGCTGCCTCCAAGGCGGCGGCAGGCACTAAAGCGCGGGCCGGGTCCGGCCTGGCGGGCCTGGATTCAGGGCCGGATTTCGCCCCGCATGGTGGCCCGCATGGCGGCCCGCACGGCGGAAGCGCGCACGGCGACGGGCCCGACGGCGGCTGGGACCGCCCGCAGCTTCCGAACGCCGGCGAACTCCTCGAGGGGCTGAACCCCCAGCAGGAAGAAGCAGTCAAGCACGCCGGCAGCGCCCTGCTGATTGTGGCCGGCGCCGGCTCGGGCAAAACCCGTGTGCTCAGTAACCGGATCGCCTACCTGATTGCCACGAGGCGGGCGCACCACGGCGAGATCCTGGCCATCACCTTCACCAACAAGGCCGCGGCCGAAATGCGGGAACGGATCGAGGTGCTGGTCGGCGGCCGGGCCAAGACCATGTGGATCTCCACCTTCCACTCGTCCTGCGTCCGGATCCTGCGCCGCGAGGCCAAGAACGTCGGGCTGAACTCCAACTTCTCGATCTACGACTCCGCCGACTCGCTGCGCCTGATCACCCTGGTCGCCAAGAACCTGGACCTCGACCCCAAGCGCTTCGCGCCCAAGGCCATCCAGCACAAGATTTCCGCGCTCAAGAACGAGCTGATCGACGCCGACAGCTACTCCTCCAGTGCCAACTACAACGATCCCTTCGAGCAGGCCGTCGCCGAGGTCTTCAAGGGCTACACCCAGCGGCTGCGCCAGGCCAACGCCATGGACTTCGATGACCTGATCGCCGAGACCGTCTACATGTTCCGGGCCTTCCCGGCGCTCGCCGACTCCTACCGGCGCCGCTTCCGGCACGTCCTCGTGGACGAGTACCAGGACACCAACCACGCCCAGTACGCCCTGGTGCGCGAGATCGTCGGCGAAGGTCCCGAGGCCGCCGAGCTCACCGTCGTCGGCGATTCAGACCAGTCCATCTACGCCTTCCGCGGCGCGGACATCCGCAACATCGTGGAGTTCGAGAAGGACTACCCGGACGCCCGCACCATCAAGCTCGAGCAGAACTACCGGTCCACCCAGACGATCCTCAGCGCCGCCAACTCGGTGATCTCCCGCAACCCCAACCGGCCGGAGAAACGGCTCTGGACGGCCGAGGGCGACGGCGAGAAGATCGTCGGCTACGTCGGCGAGAACGAACACGACGAGGCCCAGTTCATCGCGAAGGAAATCGACCGGCTCCAGGACGAGGGCGATCTGCGCCCCGGCGACGTCGCCATTTTCTACCGCACCAACGCCCAGTCCCGCTCGATCGAGGACGTCCTGGTCCGCGTGGGGCTGCCCTACAAGGTGGTCGGCGGCACCCGCTTCTACGAGCGCAAGGAGATCAAGGACGCCCTCGCCTACTTGCGCGTCCTGGTCAACCCGGACGACGACGTCAACCTCCGACGCATCCTCAACGAACCCAAGCGCGGGATCGGTGACCGTGCCGAGGGTGCCGTCGCCGCCCTCGCCGAGCGTGAGCGCACCTCGTTCATGGCCGCCGCGAGGCGCGCCGACGAGGCCCCGGGCATGGCGACCCGGTCGGTCAACGCCGTGCTGGGCTTCGTGAAACTCCTCGACGACCTCGCCGAGGTCGCTTCCGGCTCCGGCGCCGCCGCGGCCCTCGAAGCCGTGCTCGAACAGACCGGCTACCTTGCCGGGCTGCGGTCCAGCACCGACCCGCAGGACGAGTCCAGGGTGGAGAACCTCGCCGAACTGGTCGCCGTCGTCCGGGAATACGAACGGGACAACCCCGAAGGCTCGCTCGGCGCCTTCCTGGAGCAGGTCTCCCTCGTCGCCGACGCCGACCAGATCCCGGACGCCCCGGGCGGTGACGCCCAAGACGCAGCCGCCGCCGTCGCCGAAGCCAAGCGGCTCGGCGTCGTCACCCTCATGACGCTGCACACCGCCAAGGGCCTGGAATTCCCGGTGGTGTTCCTTACCGGCATGGAACACGGGCTGTTCCCGCACCAGCGTTCCGCCACCGATCCCAAGGAACTGGCCGAGGAACGCCGGCTGGCCTATGTGGGCCTGACCCGGGCCCGCAAGCGGCTGTACCTGACCCGCTCCGAAGTCCGCAGCATGTGGGGCCAGAGCCAGTACAACCCCGCGAGCCAGTTCATCGAGGAGATCCCGGCCGAGCTCGTCGAGTGGAAGCGCGAAGGCGCCAGCCGCCAGGGCGGAGGCTGGGGGAGCGGTGCCGGGATCGGGTCCAGCCGCTATGGCGGATCGTTCTGGGGTGCAGGCACCGCCCGCGGCGCCGCGGCCAGCCCGTCCGCCGGGTTCAACGCCGACGTTCCCGCCGCCGTGGCCAAGAACAGGGTCCAGCCGCAGAAGGAAGTCGTCGCCGTCAGTGTCGGGGACAAGGTCAACCACACCAGCTTCGGGAACGGGACCGTCCTGGCGGTGGAAGGTGCCGGGGACAAGACAGTCGCCAAGGTCAAGTTCGACGTCGGCGAGAAGCGGCTGCTGCTGCGCTATGCGCCGCTGACCAAGCTGGACGCCTAGCTGACCGCACAGCTGGACGTTCGGCCGAAGACCTGGCGGGAGCCGGGAGCGGAACCCGGAGACCGGTCCGCCGGCACCCCACGCTGCCGGATGCACGGGCGTTCGCCGTACGTTACGAACGCGCGTCTGGTACGGCCGCGCCGGCCTTCGGAGCGCCGTCGAACACCCCAAAAACCCCGTAATCTAGCGGTTTTTCTACGCTCCATAGAATAGTGTCCTTACTCACATAACCGGTACTCTGGAACGGGCTGGTCCGATCGAAGGACTAGAGTTCCCAAAGGAGCATTGCGCCGTGTGGCTCGTTTCCAAGCTTGTCGCAGGGTGCGTTTATTCCGCAGCCCGGTAACCGCGAGTACGTGGGGTCCGGCTGTACAGAAACTACTTCGACGTAGAAGGACACTAAACCGTGGACCTGTTTGAATATCAGGCGCGCGATATGTTCGAGGCGCACGGTGTACCCGTGCTTGCTGGCATCGTGGCGCACACCCCTGAAGAAGCAAAGGCAGCTGCCGAGAAAATCGGCGGCGTAACTGTCGTAAAGGCGCAGGTCAAGGCCGGAGGCCGCGGCAAGGCCGGCGGCGTCAAGGTCGCGAAGACCGCTGACGAAGCGTTTGAACACTCCACCAACATCCTCGGGATGGACATCAAGGGCCACACCGTCCACCGGGTGATGATCGCCCAGGGCGCAGACATCGCCGAGGAATACTACTTCTCCGTCCTTCTGGATCGGGCCAACCGCAACTACCTGGCCATGTGCTCGGTTGAAGGCGGCATGGAAATCGAGCAGCTCGCCGTTGAGCGCCCCGAAGCCCTGGCCAAGATCTCGATCGACCCGGCCGTGGGCATCGACCAGGCCAAGGCCGACGAAATCGTCGCCGCTGCAGGCTTCGCCGAGGAACTGCGTGGCAAGGTCGCCAGCGTAATCCTGAAGCTCTGGGACGTTTTCAAGAAGGAAGACGCCACCCTCGTGGAGGTCAACCCGCTGGTCCTGACCGGCGCCGGCGACATCGTTGCCCTCGACGGCAAGGTCTCCCTCGACGAGAACGCCGACTTCCGCCACCCCAAGCACGCTCACCTTGAAGACAAGGACGCTGCTGACCCGCTCGAGGCCAAGGCCAAGGCGCAGGACCTCAACTACGTCAAGCTGGACGGCGAAGTCGGCATCATCGGTAACGGTGCCGGCTTGGTCATGTCCACCCTCGACGTCGTTGCCTACGCCGGCGAGAACCACGGCAACGTCAAGCCCGCCAACTTCCTGGACATCGGCGGCGGAGCCTCCGCCGAGGTCATGGCAGCGGGCCTCGACGTCATCCTGGGCGACCCGCAGGTCAAGTCCGTCTTCGTCAACGTCTTCGGCGGCATCACCGCCTGTGACGCCGTCGCCAAGGGCATCGTTGGTGCACTGGCCGAGCTGGGCCACTCCGCGAACAAGCCGCTGGTCGTCCGCCTCGACGGCAACAACGTTGAGGAAGGCCGCCGCATCCTGGCCGAGGCCAACCACCCGCTGGTTACCCTGGCCGCCACCATGGACGAGGGCGCCGACAAGGCTGCCGAGCTCGCCAACTCGAAGTAAGCACCGGGAAGTAAGGCGACTCAATCATGTCTATTTATCTGAACAAGGACTCCAAGGTCATCGTCCAGGGCATCACCGGCGGCGAAGGCACCAAGCACACCGCCCTGATGCTCAAGGCCGGCACCAACGTTGTTGGCGGCGTCAACGCCCGCAAGGCCGGCACCACGGTCCTGCACGGTGACACCGAGATCACCGTTTTCGGCACCGTCAAGGAAGCCATGGCCGAGACTGGCGCTGACGTTTCCATCGTCTTCGTGCCGCCGGCCTTCACCAAGGACGCCGTCGTTGAAGCCATCGAGGCCGGCATCGGCCTGGTTGTCGTCATCACCGAAGGCGTGCCGGTCCAGGACTCCGCTGAGTTCTGGGCACTGGCCCAGTCCAAGGTTGACGCCAACGGCAAGCAGGTCACCCGCATCATCGGACCGAACTGCCCCGGCATCATCACCCCGGGTGAGGCCCTCGTCGGCATCACCCCGGCCAACATCACGGGCAAGGGCCCCATCGGCCTCGTCTCCAAGTCGGGCACCCTGACTTACCAGATGATGTACGAACTGCGCGACCTTGGCTTCTCCACCGCCATCGGCATCGGTGGCGACCCGGTCATCGGCACCACGCACATCGACGCCCTCGAAGCCTTCGAGGCCGACCCGGAGACCAAGGCGATCGTCATGATCGGCGAAATCGGTGGCGACGCCGAAGAGCGTGCCGCGGACTACATCAAGGCCCACGTCACGAAGCCGGTTGTCGGCTACGTGGCCGGCTTCACCGCTCCGGAAGGCAAGACCATGGGCCACGCAGGCGCCATCGTCTCGGGTTCCGCGGGCACCGCCCAGGCCAAGAAGGAAGCCCTCGAGGCTGCCGGTGTCAAGGTCGGCAAGACGCCGTCCGAGACCGCCAAGCTCCTGCGCGAAGTCTTCGCGACCCTCTAGGTCCGAGGCGCCACAGCACCACAGCAACGCGGGGTCACTTACGGCCCATTCCACTCGGTGGGATGGGCGCGGAGTGACCCCGCGTTGTTTGTTTAAGGCTGCGTCCTAGACCTTGGCCCCGCTGATGACTTCCTCGAGCCGCTCGTAGGCTTCGATCATGCCGCCCTCCATTCCGGACTGCGCCATGCCGTCGCGAGCCTCCATGCTGGGGTAGACCGCCCGGGCGCGGAGGCGGCAACGGCCGCCGCCGAGATCCTCGAAGGTCAGGAACTCAATGCTCACCACATCCGGGTAGCCGTCGAATTCGAAGGTTTGGATGGCGAAGTCGTTCTCGCGGACAGTGTGGAAGACGCCGCTGAAGACATACGCGCTGCCGTCCGGTGCGGTATGGGTGTAGCGGTAGCTGCCGCCGGTCCGGAAGTCGTAGTGGTCAATGGTCATGGTCATCCGCCGCGGACCGAGCCACTGGGCGACGAGCTCGGGGTCCTTGTGCGCCCGGAAGACCTCGGCAACGGGAAAGTCGAAGTCGCGCTCAAAGTCGATGAAGGGCAGCCCTTCGGGGACTGTCAGTTTCAGTGCGTTGCTCATGATGCATCCTTTGCCTGTGTGCCGCCCTGGGCGGCGCGGATTTCAAGCACGGCGTCAAGGCTGCGGAATTGCCCCTCGCGGACCAGCCGGTACTGGTCGATCCAGGCAGTGAGCGCTTCCAGCCGTGCAGGGTTCAGGTGCACGGGCCGGCGCTGGGCGTCACGGGTGCGCGTGACAAGTTGCGCCTGCTCGAGGACCTGGATGTGTTTCGAGACCGCCTGCTTGGTGATCGCGAAGGGCTCCGCCAGTTCGTTGACGGTGGCCGGGCCCCGGCTGAGCCGGGCAATGATGCGGCGGCGGACCGGATCGGCGAGGGCCAGGAAGGCCGCGTCGAGCTCACCGTCGTCGCTGGAATCCATGGCGTGTGGCCTCCTCGTCGCTCGGCTAATCAATCCATAGATTGATCAACCTTTTGATTGTTTAAGGATAGGACGGGACCCGCGGCAAGGCAAGGACGGTAGCGCTCCCGTGGCGGAAGGGGGCACCGCGCCGCGGTGAACTCTCGGCGAACGTCCGGCCAATGGGGCGCAAAAAACGATTTTTGGCCGGCCGGGCGTGGAGATACTGGAAGGCATGACTACCTTTTCTCGTCGTCAAGTATTGCGTTCAGCGGGGGTCGCCGCCGTTGCCGGGGCCATGGCCGCCAGCACCTCCGAGAACGCATTTTCAGCCTCCCCAATCGGCCTCTTTGGCCACGGGATCGCCTCAGGAGATCCCATGCCGGGCAGCGTGCTGCTGTGGACCCGCGTCACGCCCACCCCGGAATCGCTCCCCGGCAGCGGTGCCGGTCCGGACGTTTCCGTCCGCTGGGAAATATCCGCCGATCAAGCGTTTACGAAAGTAGCTGCCAGCGGTACTGCCTCCACCGGCCCGGCCCGCGACCATACCGTCAAGGTCGTTGCAGGCAGGCTGTTGCCCGCCACGAACTACTGGTATCGGTTCACCCTGGGGCAGGAGACCTCACCCGTGGGCCGCACGCGAACCGCGCCGGCCGCGGGGGCAGCGGTGGACCGGCTGACATTCGGGGTGGTTTCCTGCGCGAACTGGCAGGCTGGATATTTCTCCTCCTACCGCCATCTGGCCGCGCGCGGCGACCTCGACGCCGTCCTCCACCTGGGTGACTACCTCTACGAATACGCCCCCGGCGACTACCAGGCCCGCGACGTCGTGGTCCGGCCGCACGAGCCGGCCCTCGAGATGACCCGCCTGGAGCACTACCGCCGACGCCACGCCCAGTACAAGACCGATCCGGACCTCCAGGCCCTGCACGCTGCCGCCCCGTTTATCGTTACCTGGGACGACCACGAATCGGCCAACGACGCCTGGCAGGGCGGCGCCGAAAACCACACTCCGGGCGTCGAAGGCGCCTGGAGCGAGCGCTTCGCCGCCGCGCACCAGGCCTACGCCGAGTGGATGCCCGTCCGCTACGAGCCCGGTGGCCAAATCTACCGCCGCCTGGAGTTCGGCTCGCTGGCTAGCCTGGCCATGCTTGACCTGCGCTCCTACCGTGACCAGCAGGCGGCCAGCGGCGCGGACTCCTCAATCAGCAGCCCCGCCCGCACCATCACCGGCACCGCCCAGATGGACTGGCTGCTGGGCAACCTTAAGTCCGATGGTCCGCAATGGAAGCTCGTCGGCAACCCCGTCATGATTGCCCCGGTCCGGGTTCCCTCGACCCTGAGCACCGCTGAATTGGCTGGTGTGCAGAAGCTGATGGGCGGGACAAGCATCAATGGCGTGCCCTACAACGTGGACCAGTGGGACGGTTACGAGGCCGACCGCAACCGCGTGGTCCGCCACCTGCGCGACAACGCCGTCAAGGACACGGTGTTCCTCACCGGCGACATCCATTCCGGCTGGGCCTGCGACATCCCCGCGGATCCGGCCAGCTACCCGGCCACCGGCGATTCCGTGGCTGCGGAACTGGTCTGCACCTCCGTCACGAGCGACAACCTCGATGACATCCTCAACGTTCCGCCCCGGACCGGATCCGTCGGCGTTGAGAACGCCATCAAGGCAGCCAACCCGCACGTGAAGTATCTGGACTTCGACTCGCACGGCTTCTCAGTCCTCGAGGTGACGCCCGCCGGCGTCCGGATGGACTGGTACGTCCTCGCGGAGCGAACGGACCCGGGGTCCCAGGCCACGCGATCCACGTCATTCCAGGTGCAGTCCACCTCCGGCAAAGTCACCCGGATGCAAGGAGGCCTTCAGTGAGTCGCTCAGCCATTAACCGCCTGACACCGGGCCGCCGGCAGTTCCTGCAACTCGCCGCCGCCGGCGGTGCCGCCGTCGTCCTTTCCGCAGCGCCGGGCACCACCTGGGCCGCCCCTGCCGCAGTCCGGACCAGGAGCTACGTACTCGTGGTGGACGGCTGCCGCCCGGACGAGATCACACCCGCCCTGACGCCGAGGCTCGCCGCTCTGCGGGCCGCCGGGTGCAATTTCCCGGCGGCACGCTCCCTGCCGGTCATGGAGACCATACCCAACCACGTCATGATGATGACCGGGGTCCGCCCGGACCGCTCGGGAGTTCCGGCCAACGCCATCTTCGACCGGGCCGAAGGCGTGGTCCGAGACCTCGACCGCTCTACCGACCTGCACTTCCCGACACTCTTGGAGCGGCTGCAGGAACGCGGGCTTACCACAGGGTCGGTGCTCAGCAAGAAGTACCTGTACGGCGTCTTCGGTGCCCGGGCCAGCTACCGCTGGGAACCCCAGCCAGTGCTTCCGGTAACCGGACACGCGCCGGACGCCGCCACAATGGACGCCCTTCTGGCGATGGTGAGCGGGCCCGACCCCGACTTCGTTTTCACTAACTTGGGTGACATTGACCGCGTCGGCCACTCTGACCTTTCGGGAACCACGCTGCGGGCAGCACGTGAAACTGCCCTCGCGGACACCGACGTACAGGTGGGGCGCTTTATTGACCACCTCAAGAGCGCCGGCAAGTGGGACTCCAGCGTAGTGATGGTGCTGGCCGACCACTCGATGGACTGGTCGGTCCCGAGCAATGTCATTTCCATCGACCTGATCCTCCAGTCCCGTCCGGAACTGCAGTCCAACGTCAAAATCGCCCAGAACGGCGGGGCGGACCTGCTCTATTGGACCGGCGCCGACGCCGACCGCGCGGCCGGACTGGCCGCCGTCGAACAGTTGGTCGGCGCCCATGAGGGGGTGTTCTCGGTGAACAGGCCGGGGGAGCTGCGCCTGGGGGCCGAAGCCGGCGACCTGGTGGCCTACTGCCGCGCGGGCTGGCGTTTCTCCGACCCCTACGTTGCCTCTAACCCCATCCCGGGCAACCACGGACACCCGGCCACGGAGCCGATTCCGTTCTTCGTCTCCGGAGGCAGTCCGCTGGTGGCGAAGAGTGTTGTGTCCTCCGAGGCCGCCAGGACAGTGGACGTCGCGCCGACCATCGGCGGAATTTACGGGCTGAAACCGCCCGCCGGCGGCTACGACGGCACGGCCCGGAGTTCTGCCTTTACCGGCTAGTCCGGCCTGCCGCTCCGGCAGGCGCAATACCCCAGCGCGGGGTCACCTCGCGCCCGTCCCGAACCCCGGGATGGGCGCCAGATGACCCCGCGCTGCTGTGTCCATGCGGAAAATCCTTGCACCGTTTCAATTAAGTTTGTTAGTATGTCAGGACAAACTACTGAAGGAGATGCGAGTGCCTCTCGTGCGAATCGACGTCAATCAGGGCCGCACCCCGGAGCAGCTCCGCGGGCTCAGTCGGGGAATCCATGCCGCCATCGTGGCCGAATACGGCATCCCGGAGCGGGACTACTTCCACGTGCTGACCGAGCATCCCGCGGGGCAGATTGTCGCCCAGGATGCCGGGCTCGGCTTCGAGCGGACGCCGGACGTGGTGATGATCCAGATTTTCACCCAGGCCGGGCGCAGCCAGCCCGCCAAGCAGTCCCTGTTTGCCGCCATCGCGGACAAGCTGGCCGCCGCGGGGGTCGCCGGCGAGGACGTCTTTATCGGATATGTCGAGAACACGGCGGGGGACTGGTCCTTCGGTTTCGGCCAGGCCCAGTACGTAACGGGTGAGCTCGGCATTCCCGCCAAGTAACTACCGGGGTGGTGCCGGCGCTGGCGCCGCAGCGGCACCGCGCGGGGCGGCATTTGGTGCTCCTGTGTCATGTTGTAAATATGTCAGTACAAACCTTTGACAGTACATGGATTCTGAGGCAAAGTAGTGGTTGTGGCCCGGCTCACGCCGGCCCCCTAAGCACCGAAGCTCAGGCTGCGCAAAGGTACCGAGTTCACACCAGAAAGGTCCGCGATCACCGTGACCCACGAACTGCTCACGATCGGGCGCATCAGCGTTGATATCTACCCGAATGACATCGGGGTGGATCTGGAGGATGTCACGTCCTTCGGAAAGTACCTTGGCGGATCACCGTCCAACGTGGCGGTCGCCGCTGCCCGCCACGGCCGCCGCACCGCCGTCATCACCCGCACCGGCGACGACGCCTTCGGCAAATACCTGCACCGCGAACTGCGCAAGTTCAACGTGGACGACTCCTTCGTCACCCCGGTCAAGGAATGGCCCACCGCGGTCACGTTCTGCGCGATCAAACCGCCCGAAGACTTTCCGCTCTACTTCTACGGACGGTTCCCCACGGCCCCGGATCTGCAGATCAAGGCCGAGGAGTTGGACCTGGACGCCATCAGGGACGCGGGCATCTTCTGGTCCACCGTCACCGGTCTCTGCCAGGAGCCCAGCCGCGCCGCGCACCTCAAGGCCCACGAGGCGCGGCCCCACACCGGGCTGAAGCCCGGCCAGTTCACCATCCTGGACCTCGACTACCGGCCGATGTTCTGGGCCTCCGAGGAGGAAGCCCGGGAGCAGGTCGCCAAGATCCTGCCGCACGTCACCGTGGCGATCGGCAATGACAAGGAATGCGCCGTCGCCGTCGGCGAGGGCACCCCGGACGAACAGGCGGACCGGCTGCTTGCCGCCGGCGTCGAAATCGCCGTCGTGAAGCTGGGCCCGGAAGGGGTCATGGCCAAGACCCGCACCGAGCGTGTGGTCTCCGCCCCGGTGCCCGTGGAAACCGTCAACGGCCTCGGTGCCGGCGACTCGTTCGGCGGGGCCTTCTGCCACGGCCTGCTCTCGGGCTGGCCGCTCGCCCAGGTCCTCGACTTCGCCAACGCCGCCGGCGCCCTCGTCGCGTCCCGCCTGTCCTGCGCGGACGCGATGCCGACGCCGGACGAAGTCATGGGCCTGCTCGCCGAGCGCGGCCGCCTGCTGCCGGGTACCTACGCCACCGAAGGAGCAGCACTGTGAGTGCAAACCCAGCCGTCGCCGCCCGTGCGGTGAACGATGATCCCCGCCGCTACGAGCACCTGAGCATCATCCGGCTCGAAGATCCGGAAGCGATCGCCCGCGCCGCCAAGGCACGGCGCCGCCACCCCGGCGTCCGGGCCCACCGGCAGAACTTCATTGTGGCCGCCGACCACCCGGCCCGCGGCGCGCTCGCCGTCGGGAATGATCCCGTGGCCATGGCCGACCGCCGCCAGCTCCTGGACCGCCTGCAGATCGCGCTGGCCAACCCGGACGTCGACGGCGTCCTCGCCTCGCCGGACATCATGGACGATCTGCTCCTGCTCGGCGCGCTCGAGGGCAAGCTGCTCTTCGGCTCCATGAACCGCGGCGGCCTCTCCGGCCTGGTGAACGAATTCGATGACCGCTTCACCGGCCACACCGCGGCAGCGCTCGAGGCCCTGGGCGCCGACGGCGGAAAGATGCTCACCCGCATCTGCCTTGGTGACCCGGACACGGTGGTGACCCTCGAAGCAACCGCGCGGGCGATCGATTCCCTTGCCGAGCGCAGGCTGATCGCCATGGTGGAACCGTTCCTCTCCGTCCGCGAGAACGGCAAGGTCCGCAACGACCTCTCCACCAACGCCGTCATCAAGTCAGTCGCCATCGCCGAAGGCCTCGGTGCGAGCAGCGCCTACACCTGGATGAAGCTGCCCGTCGTGGCCGAGATGGAACGCGTCATGGCGTCCACCACCATGCCCACCGTGCTCCTCGGCGGAGACCCGGACGCCGGCCAGGACGAGGTGTTCGCCAGCTGGCAGGCCGCACTGGCCCTGCCGGGCGTCCAGGGCCTCACCGTCGGCCGGACCCTGCTCTACCCGCAGGACGGCGACGTCGCCGGCGCCGTGGCGACCGCCGCGTCGCTGCTGCACCATTCCGCCTCAGAATCCACCCGCACCACAGAAGTATCGGAGTAGCTTCCCATGGGAATGAGCACTGCATCAGGAACACGCAGAATGACCGTCGCCCAGGCCGTCGTCGAATACCTGTCCAAGCAGTACACCGTCGATTCGATCGGCGGCCAGGACTTCCGGGAGCGCCTGATTCCGGGCACGTTCGGCATCTTTGGCCACGGCAACGTTGCCGGCGTCGGCCAGGCACTGAAGCAGTACCAGCAGCTCGATCCGACGATCATGCCGTACTACCAGGGCCGCAACGAACAGGCCCAGGCGCACCAGGCCGTCGGCTATGCCCGGCACACCCGGCGCCGCCAGACCTTCGCGATCAGCACTTCGATCGGCCCGGGTTCCTCGAACCTGCTCACCGGCGCGGCGCTGGCGACCACCAACCGGCTCCCCGTGCTGCTGCTGCCCAGTGACACGTTCGCGACCCGGGCCGCCGACCCGGTGCTGCAGCAGCTCGAACGCCCGGAAGCCTACGACATCACCGTCAACGACGCTTTCCGGCCGCTGTCGAAGTTCTTCGACCGGGTCTCCCGGCCCGAGCAGCTGTTTTCCGCGTTCCACCACGGCCTGCGGGTTCTGACGGACCCGGCCGAGACCGGCGCGGTCACGATCTCGCTGCCCCAGGACGTCCAGGCCGAGGCCTTGGACGTGCCCGAGGAGTTCCTCGCCGAGCGCGAGTGGCGGATCCGCCGTCCCGACGCCGACGACGAGGACATCCGCCGCGCCGCCGAGGCGATCCGCGCTGCCAAGCGCCCGCTGATCATCGCCGGCGGCGGCGTCCTCTACGCCTACGCCAACGAGGAACTCGCGAAGTTCGTTGAGCTCACCGGCATCCCGGTGGGCAACACCCAGGCCGGCGTCGGCGTGCTGCCGTGGGACCACAAGTTCTCGCTCGGCGCGATCGGCTCCACCGGCACGACGGCGGCCAACGCCATCGCCGCCGAGGCGGACCTCATCATCGGCATCGGCACCCGCTACGAGGACTTCACCACCGCGTCCCGGACCGCGTTCCAGAACCCGGGCGTGAAGTTCATCAACATCAACGTCGCCGCCATCGACGCCTACAAGCACGGCACTTCGCTGCCGATCGTGGCGGACGCCCGCAAGGCCCTGGTCAAGCTGAACCAGGCCCTCGGCGGCTACCGGATCGGCGCGGACCTCGAGCAGCAGATCGCGAACGAAAAGACCCGCTGGAACGCCACGGTGGACGCGGCCTTCGACACGCGCTTCACCCCGCTGCCGGCGCAGAACGAGATCATCGGTGCCACGAGCCGCGCCATGGACGCCCAGGACGTCGTCATCTGCGCCGCCGGGTCCCTGCCCGGTGACCTGCACAAGATGTGGCGCGTCCGGGATCCCTTCGGCTACCACGTCGAATACGCCTACTCCTGCATGGGCTACGAAATCCCCGGCGGCCTCGGCGTCAAGCGGGCCGCCCTTGCCGAAGCCGCGAAGGGCGGGGCGCAGCGCGACGTCGTCGTGATGGTGGGGGACGGCTCCTACCTGATGATGCACACCGAACTCGTCACCGCCGTCGCCGAGCGGATCAAGCTGATCGTGGTCCTGATCCAGAACCACGGCTACGCCTCGATCGGCTCGCTCTCCGAGTCCCTCGGCTCGCAGCGCTTCGGCACCCAGTACCGGGCCTTGGACGAGGAACACCACAGCTTCGACGACGGCGACCGGCTCCCGGTCGACCTGGCCCTGAACGCCGAAAGCCTCGGCGTGAAGGTGATCCGGATCGAACCCGGGGAGAAGGTCATCGCCGAGCTCGAGCAGGCCATCCGCGACGCCAAGGCTGCCCCCGAACGCGGCGGCCCGATCGTCATCCACGTCGAGTCCGACCCGCTGCTGGATGCCCCCAGCTCCGAGTCGTGGTGGGACGTTCCGGTCTCCCAGGTCTCCGAACTCGACTCCACGAAGCTGGCCTTCCAGACCTACGCCGACCACAAGAGCCGCCAGCGCAAGCTGCTCGGCTGACCCCCTTCATCACCAGCTCACGAACAAGCCACAGACCAAGGAAGTCCATCACCATGTCAACGACGACCGTCTCGACCATTAGCCACTTCATCAACGGCGCCGAAACCGCAGGCGTCGGCACCCGCACCCAGCCCGTCTACAACCCCGCCACCGGCGCCGTCTCCGCAGAGCTGCGGCTGGCCAACCGGGAGGACCTGGACGCCACCGTCGCCGCCGCCCGCGCCGCCGCCGACACCTGGGGCGACATTTCCCTGGCCAAGCGCACCGCCGTGCTGTTCAAGTTCCGCGAACTCGTCGCCTCCCACATCGACGAGCTCGCCGAGCTGATCACCGCCGAACACGGCAAGGTCCTCTCCGACGCGAAGGGCGAGATCGGCCGGGGCCTCGAGGTCATCGAGTTCGCCTGCGGCATCCCGCAGCTGCTCAAGGGCGATTACTCGGACCAGGTCTCCACCGGCATTGACGTGTTCTCCTTCCGCGAGCCCCTCGGCGTCGTCGCCGGCATCACCCCGTTCAACTTCCCGGTCATGGTGCCGCTGTGGATGGCCCCGATGGCAATCGCCACCGGCAACGCCTTTATCCTCAAGCCCTCCGAGCGCGACCCCTCCGCCTCGATGCTGCTCGCCAAGCTGTGGAAGCAGGCCGGGCTGCCCGACGGCGTCTTCCAGGTCCTGCACGGCGACAAGGAAACGGTCGACGGACTCCTGACCCACCCGGACGTGGACGGCATCTCCTTCGTCGGTTCCACCCCGATCGCCCGGTACGTCCACGAGACCGCCACCGCACACGGCAAGCGCGTCCAGGCCCTGGGCGGCGCGAAGAACCACGCGATCATCCTGCCCGACGCCGACCTCGACAACGCCGCCGACCACCTCGCCGCCGCCGCCTTCGGCTCCGCCGGGGAACGCTGCATGGCCATCTCCGTCGCCGTCGCAGTCGGCGACGCCGCCGACCTGCTGGTCAAAAAGGTCGAGGAGCGCGCCCTGGCCGTCAAGGTCAACAACGGCACCGTGCCCGACGCCGAAATGGGCCCGGTCATCACGCCGGCGTCGAAGGAACGCATCGTGAAGATCGTCACCGAGGCCGAAACGGCCGGCGCCGCGATGGTGGTGGACGGCCGCGACCTCGTGGTTCCCGGCCATGAGGACGGCTTCTGGGTCGGCCCCACCGTCCTGGACCACGTCAAGACCGAAATGACCGCCTACACCGAGGAAATCTTCGGCCCCGTCCTGGTTGTGGTCCGGGTGGAGGACCTGGAGGAGGGCATCGCCCTGATCAACTCCAACCCCTACGGCAACGGCACAGCCATCTTCACCTCTTCCGGCGCCGCAGCCCGGAAGTTCCAGCGCAGCGTCACGGTGGGCATGATCGGCATCAACGTGCCGCTGCCCGTGCCGGTGGCGTACCACTCCTTCGGCGGCTGGAAGGCCTCGCTGTTCGGCGACAAGCACATCTACGGACCCGAAGGCGTCTCCTTCTACACCCGCGGCAAGGTGGTCACCTCGCGCTGGCCCGAACCCACACACGCCTCCGGAGCCTCCTACAACTTCCCGTCCAACTAGGGCCCACCCACCGGCACTCAACAACCACGATCGACTGCTCCGCAACCGCCGTTTTGAGCGTCCAAAACGGCACCTGCGGAGCAATCGATGAGAAGGAATGGAAATGACAGAGAACAAGCTGATCATCGGCACCGCGCCGGACTCGTGGGGCGTCTGGTTCCCGGATGACCCGCAGCAGACCCCGTGGGAACGCTTCCTGGATGAGGTGGCCGAATCCGGCTACAAGTGGATCGAGCTCGGGCCCTACGGCTACCTCCCCACCGACCCGGCACGCCTCGCCGAAGAGCTCAAACAGCGCGACCTGCAGATCTCGGCCGGCACCGTGTTCACCGCCTTTCACCGCGGCTTGGACCAGTGGGAAACCGCGTGGGAACCGGCCCGCAAGGTTGCCGAACTCACTGCCGCGATGGGCGGGGAACACATCGTGGTCATCCCGGCCATGTGGCGAGACGACGTCACCGGCGAGGCCGTGGAAAGCGGCACGCTCACCGAAAAGGCCTGGAACGACCTCTTCACGGGCCACAACCGGCTGGGCAAGACGCTGCTGGAGGACTTCGGCCTGAAGCAGCAGTTCCACTCGCACGCCGACTCCCATGTCGGCGCCCAGGCGGACATCGAGACCCTCCTCGCCGCCACGGATGCCCAGTACCTCAACCTCTGCCTGGACACCGGTCACGCCGAATACTGCGGCGCCTCCAGCCTCGACCTGATCAAGAACTACCCGGACCGGATCGGCTACCTGCATCTGAAGCAGATCAACCCGGACATCCTCAAAAAGGTCAACGAGGAAAACATGACCTGGGCGGCCGCCAACCTGGCCGGCGTCATGACCGAACCGCCGAACGGCCTGCCGGACCTGCGCGCCGTCATCGACGCCGTGGAGGCGCTCAACCGGCCGATCTTTGGCATTGTGGAACAGGACATGTACCCGGTGGCCTTCGACGTCCCGATGCCGATCGCCAAGCGCACCCGGAACTACCTGCTCTCCTGCGGCTCCCGCACCGCCGTCAACTAGAACTGAGGACACGACCATGACTAAGACCCTCCGCGTAGCTGTCATCGGCGCCGGCCGTATGGGCGCAGACCACATCCAGCGGCTCAACACCCGCATCCACGGCGCCGAAGTGGCCGCCGTCGTCGACGTTGACCTTGCCCGCGCCCAGGCCGCCATCGAGGGCATCCCCGGCGCCGTCGCCCTCGCCGACGCCGAGGAAGCCCTCGACAACGGCGACGTGAACGCCGTGCTGATCGCCACGCCCGGCTTCCTGCACGAGGACATCCTGCTCAAGGCGATCGCCAAGGACATCCCGATCCTCTGCGAGAAGCCGCTCACCCCGGATGCCGAATCCTCCTGGAAGATCGTCGAAGCCGAAGAAAAGCTCGGCCACAAGCGCATCCAGGTCGGCTTCATGCGCCGCTTCGACGCCGAGTACGCCGCCCTGGGCAAGATCATCCGCGACTCCGAACTCGGCGAGCTGCTCATGCTCCACCACCAGCACCGGAACCCCACCACCCCGCCGGGCTTCACCAACGAGATGCTGATCAACGACTCCGTGGTCCACGAGTTCGACGCCATCCGCTACTTCACCGGCGAGGAAATCACCTCGGTCCAGGTCCGCCTCGGTAAGGCCACGCGGAACGCCCCGGCTGGGCAGCACGACCCGCAGCACGTCCTGATCGAGACCGAGTCCGGCGTCCTGGCCGACGTCGAGATCTACGTCAACGCCAAGTTCGGCTACGAAGTGGCCACCCAGGCCTCCTTCGAGGACGGCATCGTTAGCATCGGCGGGGACAAGGGCCCCTACACCCGCAGCAACGGCCACTGGGGCGGCAACGTCACCCCCGGCTTCGAGGAGCGTTTCGGGGCAGCGTACGACGTCGAAATCCAGTCATGGGTGGACGCGGCCCTGCGCGGTGAGATCGGCGGCCCCACCGCCTGGGACGGGTACGCCACGGCCGCCTGCTGCGAGGCCGGCGTCGAGGCGCAGAAGAACGGCGAAACGGTCGCCGTGAAGCTCAACGCCAAGCCCGCCCTCTACCGCTAGGAACCCTGCCGGCCGGCGCCCCCTCTTGACAAGTTCGGGGCGCCGGCCGCCTGCACGCCCACCAGATCCACAATGGAGTGTTCAACGTGAAAATCGCCCTTGACCCCACGCCGTTCCACCACAGCCACGGACTTTTGGAGTTCCCGCGCGTGGTGGCCGACCTCGGCTACAAGTACATGCAGATGACCCCGCACGCCGATTTCATCCCGTTCTTCAATCACCCGAAGGCCGACGACGCACTGGTGGGCCAGCTAAAGGCGGCCTGCAAAGATGCGGGAATCGAGATCGCCTCGGTGCTGCCCGTGCTGCGCTGGTCCGGGCCGGATGAGGACGCCCGCGAGGCCGCCGTCCGCTACTGGAAGCGCGCCATCCAGATCACCGTGGACCTGGGCGTGGGCACCATGAACACCGAATTCAGCGGCCGGCCGGAGAAGGCCGAGGAATCCGAACGGGCCTTCTACCGCTCCATGGAGGAGCTGCTCCCCATCATCGAGCGGGAAGGGATCGATCTGCTGATCGATCCGCACCCGGACGACTTCGTTGAGGAGGGCCTGGCCGCGATCCGGGTGATCCGCGGGCTGAACTCGAAGAACGTGGGCCTGGTTTATGTGGCCTCGCACAGCTTCCACATGAAGAACGCCCCGCTGGAGATCATGCGGGCCGCGGGGGACAAGCTGCGCCTGGTCCACGTCGCCGACACTATGGACCACCACGCCTCACACGGCCTGCGCTACATCACCAACCCGCCCGGCAACCCCGTCCGCGTGCACCAGCACCTGAAGATCGGCGACGGCGACGTCAACTGGGACGAGTTCTTCGGCGGCCTGAAGGAAATCGGCTTCCTGGACCGCGACGACACGGTGATGGTCTCCAGCGTCTTCGCCGAGGACGACAATGCCGCGGAGGTCTCCCGCTACCAGCTGAAGACCATGACGCAGCGCATCGAGAAGGCGAGCCTATGACGAAGCCTGACGGCACACTGACCGGCTCAGCTCTGGCTTCGGCCGACGCCCCTGCCGACTCCACGGCCCAGGAAGCCGCGGCCGGGGAAACCGCGGCCCGAACCGCCGGCGCCTCGAATCCCAAGGGTTTCATGCGGCGCGTGGCGTTCTTCTCCACGTTTGGCGGCCTCCTCTTCGGCTATGACACCGGCGTCATCAACGGCGCCCTGCCGTTCATGCAGCGGGACCTCGGCCTCACCCCGCTGACCGAGGGGCTCGTGACCTCCACCCTGCTCTTCGGCGCGGCGTTCGGCGCCATCTCGGCAGGCCGGCTCTCGGACCGATTCGGCCGGCGCAGGACCATCATGGGGCTCGCGCTGATCTTTGCGGTGGCCACCATCGCCTGCTCCGTCTCGCCGAGCACCGAGATGCTCATAGCCTCCCGCACCCTGCTGGGCCTCGCCGTCGGCGGGGCATCGGTGATCGTTCCGGTCTACCTCGCGGAGATGTCCCCGGCAGCCCAGCGCGGACGAATCGTGACGCAGAACGAGCTCATGATTGTCACGGGACAGTTCCTGGCCTTCACGTTTAACGCCGTGCTGGGCAACGCCTTCCCGGAGGCCTCCCACGTCTGGCGGTGGATGCTCGTCATTGCCACGCTGCCGGCCGTCGTCCTGTGGTTCGGCATGCTGCTGCTTCCTGAAAGCCCACGCTGGCTGGCGTCGGCCGGCCGCTTCGGTGAAGTCCTTGAGGTGCTGCGCCGGACACGCGCCACGGAGGACATATCCACCGAGTTCGACGAAGTCCGGCAGGCCGCGCGGGAAGACTACCAATCCAAGCTCGGCACCTTCCGCGACCTCACGGTTCCGTGGATCCGCCGCATCTTCGTCGTCGGACTCGGCATGGCCGTGATCAACCAGATCAGCGGCGTCAACGCCATCATGTACTACGGCACGTCCATCCTCTCCAGCTCGGGCTTCGGGGACCAGGGCGCCCTCATTGCCAACGTCGTCAACGGTGTCACCTCGGTGGTCGCCGTCGTCGTCGGGATGTCCCTCATGTCGCGGCTGCCGCGCAAGTCCATGTTGATCGCCGGCCTGACCGGCACGGCGGTGTCCCTGCTGGCCATCGGCGTCATCTCCATGCTCATCCCGGAGGGCACCCTCCGCGGCTATCTCGTTTTGCTGTTCATGGTGACGTTCCTGGCCTCGATGCAGTCCTGCATTGGCACGGTGACGTGGCTGACGATGGCCGAAATTTTCCCGCTGCACGTCCGCGGCATCGGCATGGGCATCTGTGTCTTCGTGCTCTGGATGATCAACTTCCTGATCGGGTTCTTCTTCCCGCAGATGGTGTCCTGGATTGGCGTCTCGGTGACGTTCTTCATCTTCGTCGCGATCCAGCTGGCAGCCATCGTCTGGGTGAAGCGCGTGGTTCCGGAGACCCAGGGAAAGAGCCTGGAGGACCTGGAACACTTCTTCAAACAGGCGGCCGTCAAGCAGCCTGTCAACGCTTAGTCTTTCCATCACAAAGCCCCGCCCGAGACGTCATCGGGCGGGGCTTTCGTGCGTTAGCGCTTGACCGGTGTGGCCTCAGACTCCGGCGTGCAGCCGGGGGAGGGCGTCAACCAGCGGTGCCAGTTCGGGGACTTCCTGGGCCTCGGCCAGCGCCCGCTCCAGCGTGGCGTCGTGAACCGGCCGGGTCTGCTCGAGCAGTGCGATGCCGCTGGGCGTGAGCTCGGTGTAGATCCCGCGGCGGTCATCCGCGCAGAGGATCCGGGTCAGCAACCCGCGGTCCTCGAGCCGGTTGACCAGGCGCGTGGTGGCGCTGGCGCTCAGCGCCGTGGCGCGGGCCAGCTGCTGCATCCGCATGTGCCAGCCGTCCTGTCGGCTCAGCGCATCCAGCACGGTGTACTCCACGACGGAGAGCTGGGCCTCGGCCTGCAGGGAACGCTCCAGCTCGGCTTCGATCAGCCCGTGCAGGGCCGCCAGGGTCCGCCAGCCTTGCGCCCGGACCTCGACGGCGTCGTCCTTGATGCCCATCAGGTGTTTCCCTTCAACTCGCGTGCCCGGCGGGGTGGTGACGGGCACATCAAATAATAGTTGCTTGCGCGCTGTATCTGCTTGTGCAACAATAAATAACGCGTCTGCAACTACTAGCTTACGCGCCATACCCCATCCCGTACAGCTTTGTAAGGAGCACCTCCATGCCTGTTGGCCTGATAGCCCTCGCCCTCGGCGGGTTCGGCATCGGACTCACCGAGTTCGTCATCATGGGCCTGCTGCCGCAAGTGGCCGCAGACTTCCACGTCACCGAGGCCACCGCGGGCTGGCTCATCTCCGGCTACGCGCTCGCCGTCGTGGTCGGGGCGCTGGGCCTCACCGCGGCCGTGACGCGCTTTGAACGCAAGCCCGTGCTGGCCGTGCTGATGGTGCTCTTCATTGCCGGCAATCTCGTCTCGGCGCTCGCGCCGGATTACTCGGTCATGATGATCGGCCGCATCATTGCCGCCCTGTCGCACGGCGCGTTCTTCGGCATCGGCGCCGTGGTGGCCGCCAGCATGGTGGCGCCCAACAAGAAAGCCGGCGCGATCGCGATCATGTTCACCGGCCTGACGGCGGCAAATGTTCTGGGCGTCCCGTTCGGCACCATGCTGGGCCAGGCCGCGGGCTGGCGCTCCACATTCTGGGCCATCACGGTGATCGGTGTCCTCGCCCTGGCCGGCATTCTGGCCCTTGTGCCGAAGACGGGATCAGGCGAATCTGACGGTGGTTCTGCCTCTGGCTCTGCCGCTGGCTCTGCCTCTGGCGGGCTGCGCGGCGAGCTCCGTGCCTTCCGGTCCGGGCAGGTCTGGCTCTCCATCCTCGTGACCATCCTCGGCTACGGCGGCATGTTCGGCGCCTTCACCTACATCGCCTTCACCCTCACCGAGGTCACCGGTTTCTCCGCCACCACGGTCCCGTGGCTGCTGATCCTCTTCGGCGTCGGGCTCTTCATCGGCAATACCCTCGGCGGCAAGGCTGCGGACAAGAATGTGGACCGCACCCTGGTGGTGGTCCTCGCCATCCTGGTGCTGGTGCTCGTGCTCTTTGCCCTGACCGCGGGCAACCAGCCGGTGACCATCGCCTCCATGGTGCTGCTGGGCGGCTTCGGCTTCGCCACCGTTCCGGGGCTGCAGATGCGCGTCATGAAGTACGCCAGCAGCGCTCCCACCCTGGCCTCCGGCGCCAACATCGGCGCCTTCAACGTCGGCAACGCCCTGGGGGCGTGGATGGGCGGCGTCACGATCACCGCAGGCCTGGGCTACACCTCGCCGATCTGGGCCGGTGCCGGGATCACCCTGCTGGGCCTGGCGGTGATGGCGTTCGCCGCAGCTGCTGCGAAGAAGCACGACGGCGGCCGGCCGGGAACCGGCGGATCAACCGTTCCCGCCGTCGCCGCGGCGGAAACGAGCACGGACCTTCCCGCCACCGAGGCCGCAGCCGTTGCCCGCTAACCGTCCGACCACAACAACAACAGGAGACACCATGAACTCAATCCCGGATATCGTCCTCAACAACGGGGTGCGGATGCCCCAGCTCGGCTTCGGCGTCTTTCAAATTCCCGACGCCGAGACCACCGAGGCGGTAGCGGCGGCACTCGCGGCCGGCTACCGGAGCATCGACACGGCTGCCATCTACGGTAACGAGGCCGGAACCGGCCGCGCGCTCGCCGAATCCGGGATCGCCCGGGAGGACCTTTTCATCACCTCTAAGCTCTGGATCGACGACCTCGGCTACGAGCCGGCCCTCGCCGCCTTCGACGCGAGCCTGGACAAACTGGGTCTCGATTACCTGGATCTTTATCTGATCCACTGGCCCGCGCCGGCGTCGGACCGGTACGCCGACTCCTGGCTGGCACTTGAGAAACTCCTTGCCGACGGCCGGGTCAGGGCGATCGGCGTCTCCAATTTCGAGCCGGGGCACCTGCAGCGGCTCATCGACCTGGGCGGAACGGTGCCGGCCGTCAACCAGGTGGAGCTGCATCCGGCCCTGCAGCAGCACGCCGTGACGGTGTTCAACGAGGCGCAGGGCATTGCGACGGAGGCCTGGAGCCCGCTGGCCCAGGGAGCCCTGCTGGCGGATCCGGCCATCAGGGAGATCGCCGCCCGGCATGGCAGAACCCCGGCGCAGATCATTCTGCGCTGGCACCTGCAGCAGGGAAGGATTGTCATCCCGAAGTCAGTGACGCCGGCCAGGATTCGGGAGAACCTGGATGTGTTCGACTTTGACCTGGGCGAGGCCGAGCTGGCAGCCGTGAACGTCCTTGAGCGGAACGGGCGCACCGGACCAGACCCGGCCACGTTTAATGGCTAACTGTCCGGACCTGTTCGGCCCAGGAGACCTGCGGCAGCCGGCCTAGCGGCCGAACGGCAGCCGCGGGTCCAGGTCCTGGCCCTCCCAGGTCTGGCGGATCCAGCCATGGTGCGGGTCGTCGCTGATGAGCCAGTCGCGGACGGGGCCCGGGCCGGCCATGACGTTGAGGTAGTACAAGTCGTAACCGGGGGCAGCCATGGCGGGCCCGTGCCAGCCGTACGGCACCAGGACGACGTCGCCGGTCCGGACCTCGGCCGCAACATCGATGGGCCGCTCGTCGGAGGCATAGACGCGCTGGTAGCCGATGGCGTCGTCGGCGCCCGGGCGTTGCGGGGCCCCGGGCGCCACGCGGGTTTCGAAGTAGTAGATCTCCTCGAGGTTGGTCTCGCCGTCTTTCTCCTCGTCGTGCTTGTGCGGGGGATAGGAGGACCAGTTGCCGGCCGGGGTGAGGACCTCGCAGACGATGAACCGGTCCGCCTCCAGCGCGGCGGGGGTGCCGAAGTTGTGGACCTGGCGGGAGCAGTTGCCCGCCCCGCGCAGTTCCACCGGCGTTTCGGCGGCCGTGATGAGGCGGGTCGGGTAGGCGGCCTTGGCCGGGGCGGTGGCGACTGCCACGCGTCCGCCGGCGGCCGAGGTGATGGCCACCGCCTTGCCGGCTCCCGTGTACAGCACGTCGCTGGGGCCGCTGAAGACGCTGTCCCGGCCGGCCAGGGGATAGTCCTGCCCGTCCACGGTCGCCACGAACGAGCCGTTGAGCGGGATTACGATGCGTTCCTCCGCCGCAGCGTCCAGTACCACGCCGCCGCCGGCCGCCAGCGTGGCAACCTTCAGCCCGGTATGTGCCCACCCGTCCACCTCCAGCCCGGAATCGGACGTCCCAATGGAAATGTCCCACTTGCCTTCGGCGGCGGTGCCGAGCGGATAGACCCAGTTGGCCATGGAAGCTGCCCTTTCGTTGTCGCGCCGGAGAGGCGCGCGTGTGTGCGTTGTTGGAGCCGGTGGCGCTCGTTGGTGAGCGCTCGTCGGTGGACGCCTTGCGCGAGGCGCCTAGTTCTGGACGCCCGCTGATGCCGTGGTGTGAGCGCCTATCGTTGAACCAGCGTCATCTCAAAGCTGTAGGAATCTGCCCGGTAGACGTGGTGGCCGGTTTCCACCATGCGCCCGGTGTCATCCACGGCTGTGCGCTCCATGGTGACGAGCGCGGAGCCCGGGGTGGTTTCGAGCAGCGGTGCCTGGTAGTCGTTGGCGATCATGGCGCCGATCCGCTGTGAGGCGAGGCGGAAGTTCACGCCGCCGTTGCGCAGGATGCCGTAGAGGCCCTGTGACGCAAGGCTTGCCTCGTCAAGGGCGGTGATGTCGTCGCGCACCCAGTTCTCCATCAGGGCCAGCGGTTTGCCGCCCACTTTCCGGAGCCTGGTGAAGTGGTAGACCTTGGCGCCGGCGGGAAGCTGGAGCGCCTTCCGGATCGAGGCGTCCGCCTCCTCATGCGAGAAGCTCAGCACATCGGTGGTGGGCTTGCTGCCGTTGTTGCTCAAGTCGTCATAGAGGCTGGAGAGTTCCAGCGGTCGGCGGACCTGGCTGGACACCACCTGGGTGCCCACGCCGCGCTTGCGGACAAGGAGGCCGGAGCGGACCAGCTCATCCATGGCCTTGCGCATGGTGGGACGGGACAGGTTGAGCTGGGCGGCCAGGTCGATCTCATTTTCCAGCCGGCTGCCGGGTTCCAGCAGCCCGGTGTGGATGGCGGCCTCGATGCCCTGCACCACTTGGTGGTACAGGGGTATCGGTGACGAGCGGTCGATCTGCAGATTCAGTTGATTCGCCACTGGGCGTGCTCCCTTGTGCTCCGCGGTGGCCGAGGTGCCGGTCTTTCCGCGTATGTCAGGCGCATGTTCGCTTGATAGGACATACTGCCTTTTTCTGATGGTAGCAGGGCTGCCGAAGGGAGCCAAGGGGTGTCGGCGGGGGCCGCGGGGATGGGAGTCGGGCTGACCGCTTTGCGCAGGTGAAGCCCGCGAATTCGGTCATTTTATCGCGTAGCGCTACGTCAAAACATCCTAATGTCAGGACAAACTATTGACAACTGTGATTGGAGTCACCATGATCGGTTGTAGATGGCTCATGGACCGACGCGATGAAGCGGCCGGCGTGGCCCGGAATCAAAGGAGATTGATCGTGACCAAGTTCTCGTGGCGGAAGGCGACCCTCGTGGCTGCCGTTGTACCCATGCTGGCCCTGAGCGCGTGTTCCAGCACCGGCGGCAAGCCCGCAGACTCAGGCAATGCGGCTGGCGGAGGCCAAGTCGCCTCGACGCCCCGGATTAAGGTCGCCTTGATCACGCACGCTCCAGCCGGTGACACCTTCTGGGACACCGTCCGCAAGGGTGCCGAAGAAGCGGCGGCTAAGGACAATGTTGAACTCCTGTACACCGGCGATCCGGAGGCCGGCCGGCAGGCACAGCTGATCCAGCAGGCCATCGACCAGAAGGTGGATGGCATCGCTGTCACCCTGGCCACTCCGGACGCGCTGAAGGACTCGCTGAAGAAGGCCACTGACGCGGGCATCCCGATTGTCAGCCTGAACGCCGGCGAATCGGTCTCTTCCCAGCTCGGAGCCTTCACCCACTTCGGCTCCAACGAGCAGCTCGCCGGTCAAGCCGTGGGCACAAGGCTCGCGGCCGAGGGTTACAAGCACCCGGTCTGCGTCATCCAGGCACAGGGCCACGTAGGCCTGGAAGCCCGGTGTGCCGGTGTGAAGGCCAAGGTGCCCGGAACAGAGATCCTTTACGTCAACGGTGCGGACATGACGTCGGTCGAGTCGACGGCGACCGCAAAGCTGCAGGCATCCAAGGATGCTGATGTCATCATCGGGCTGGGCGCTCCCATCACCCTGACCCTTCTGAAGTCCGTGGCGACAGCCGGAAGTTCGGCCAAGGTTGCCAGCTTCGACCTGAATAAGGAACTAGCCCAGAAAATCGACGATGGCAGCGTGCTTTTCACCGTGGACCAGCAGCCATGGCTGCAGGGCTACGGAGCCGTTGACGCCATCTGGCAGAACAAGCGCGGCGGATTCAAGATCGGCGGCGGCCAGCCCGTCCTGACGGGACCGGCGATCGTCGACAAGTCCAATGCGGCTGACGTTCTGAAGTTCGCCGAGCAGGGTATCCGCTAACAGTCCGCTGGCCGGGCCGGCCCTGGCCGGCCCGGCAGCTAGGAGAATCATCATGACCGTCACCCAGACCAAGACAGAGTCAGCGGCGCCCGATGAGCGCGTCGCCAAGCGCAGTCCGTTCCAGAAGTTGCTCGGACGTCCCGAGGTCGGTGCCCTGGTGGGCGCGATCGTCCTCTTCATTTTCTTCGCGTTGGTGTCCCCGACCTTCACCCAGCCCGGTGCGCTGGCGACCATCCTGTACGGCTCCTCCACGATCGGGATCATGGCCGTGGGGGTGTCGTTGCTGATGATCGGCGGGGAGTTCGACCTCTCCACCGGCGTCGCCGTGATCACCTCGGCGCTGACCGCGTCGCTGTTCAGCTGGTACTTCACCACGAACGTCTGGGTCGGCGTCGGCCTGGCCCTGGTGGTGTCCTTGTCCGTCGGGTTCATCAACGGCTGGATCCTGATCAAGACCAAGCTGCCGTCCTTCATCGTGACCCTCGCGACGTTCCTGATGCTGACCGGCCTGAACCTGGGCCTGACCCGGCTGATCGGCGGCTCGGTCTCCTCACCCTCGATCTCGAACATGGACGGCTTCGCCTCGGCCCGGGCGGTCTTCGCGTCCTCGGTGACCATCGGCAACGTCGACATCAAGATCACCGTGTTCTACTGGTTCGCGCTCGTCGCGGTCGCGACCTGGGTGCTGATGCGGACCCGGGTGGGGAACTGGATCTTCGCGGTCGGCGGGGACGCGAACGCGGCCCGCGCCGTGGGCGTGCCGGTCAAGGCCACCAAGATCGGCCTGTTCATGGCCGTGGGGTTCTGCGCCTGGATCCTGGGCATGCACAACCTCTTCGCCTTCGACACCGTGCAGTCCGGTGAGGGCGTGGGCAACGAGTTCCTCTACATCATCGCCGCGGTGATCGGCGGCTGCCTCCTCACCGGCGGCTACGGCTCGGCGATCGGCGGCGCGATCGGCGCGTTCATCTTC
>NZ_JIBJ01000017.1:0-87996 GCF_000620385.1 Arthrobacter sp. 9MFCol3.1 | reverse complement strand
GTTTGGAAGCCTGTTGATGAGTTGCCGAGGGTGTCATCGAGGGGGAAGAGCGTGACTTTCCAGGTTCCGGTGGCTGAGCCTTTGGGGATGGTCATGGTGCGTTCCCAGACGCCGTCTTTGGTGGTGCCGGAGACCAGTGTCATGGCGCCGAAGCCTTGGCGCTGCCCGGTGGCGTCGTTGCCCATGGTCACCACGGGTTCGCGGGCGCCGGTCCGGTCGGTCAGCCGGAGGGTGACTTTGACGGTGGCCGGTCCGGTGGCGATGTTCAGGGCCTTGGGTGTGACGGTGGAGCTGACCAGGACGGGCCCGGTCACATCCGAGGCAGCGCTGGCGGCAGGCGCCATTGCAACAGAAAGCATTGTGAAGATCGTCAGACAAAGGGTCAGAAGGGTATTTCTAGATTTCAGGTTGGTGATCACCAACGGCCCCTTAAGGCTTGTGCGGCCCGTTGGCCGCAGTGAATGGGTCCGCGAGCGGCGGACCACGTGATTGTAGCGGGCGCCAGCGACACCGAAGGCTCCGGCACGCCTCCCGCGCCTTTCTGCCACGCCGAGGACAATGAGATTGTGCAGCGACACCTGCGCCAACAATGGGGTGCCGTATCCATGTAGCCGGAGCCGCTGTGAGGCCGCTGGAACCGCTCTGTATTTCAGATCGGTAACGGATGCTCCTATGCTTAGCTGGAGCCTTTGTAAGGATTTGGGGGCGAGTAGTCGTGAGGAAACCGGTATATGAGTAGTGTTCTGACAATCCGCGGAGGCGTCCCGCTAACTGGCCGCGTCACCGTTCGCGGGGCCAAGAATCTTGTCCCCAAAGCCATGGTTGCTGCCCTTTTGGGCAACGAGCCATCGGTGTTGCGCAACGTGCCTGAAATCAAGGACGTCGAGGTTGTCACGAGCCTGCTCCAGCTCCACGGCGTCAGGGTCGACAAGGATCCCGTGACCGGCGATCTGACGCTTGACCCGAAGGGCGCCAAGACGGCCTCCAGCACGGCCATCGACGCCCACGCGGGCGATTCGCGCATCCCGATCCTGCTGTGCGGGCCGCTGATCCACGCCATCGGCGAGGCCTTCATTCCGGACCTGGGTGGCTGCAAGATCGGCGACCGTCCGATCGACTACCACCTCAATGTCCTGCGCCAGTTCGGCGCCGTCGTGGAAAAGCGCCCCGGCGGCATCCACATCTCCGCGCCCAACGGGCTCAAGGGCGCCAAGATTGCGCTGCCCTACCCGTCCGTGGGCGCCACCGAGCAGGTCCTGCTGAGCGCCACGCGCGCCGAAGGCATCACCGAACTCTCCGGGGCGGCCACCGAGCCGGAAATCGTGGACCTCATCGCGGTGCTGCAGAAAATGGGCGCCATCATCAGCGTCCAGACTGACCGCACCATCCGCATCGAAGGGGTCCGGGACCTCGGCGGCTACAACCACCGCGCCCTCTCGGACCGCAACGAGTCCGCCTCCTGGGCTTCCGCGGCCTTGGTCACCCGCGGCGACATCTTTGTCGAAGGCGCCACGCAGCGCGACATGATGACCTTCCTGAACACCTACCGCAAGGTCGGCGGCGGCATGGACATTGGCGACGACGGCATCCGCTTCTACCACCGCGGCGGCAAGCTCAACCCCTTGGTCCTCGAAACTGACGTGCACCCCGGTTTCATGACGGACTGGCAGCAGCCGCTCATCGTCGCCCTGACCCAGGCCGAGGGCGTTTCGATCGTCCACGAGACCGTGTATGAGAACAGGTTCGGTTTCACCGATGCACTGATCCGCATGGGCGCCAATATCCAGGTCCACCGCGAGTGCCTCGGCAGCGTGCCGTGCCGCTTCGGCCAGCGCAACTTCCTGCACTCCGCCGTCATCTCCGGTCCGGCGCAGCTCAAGGGCACCGAGATCGACGTGCCGGACCTGCGCGGCGGGTTCAGCCACCTCATTGCCGCCCTGGCCGCCACCGGCACGTCCCGCGTCACGGGGATCGACATCATCAACCGCGGCTACGAGCGCTTTACCGAGAAGCTCGCCGGCCTCGGCGCCGATTTCGACATCACCTCGGTCAAGTAGCGGGGGACCTGTGAAGGAATCGGCCAAGAGCCACGTCACGTTCGTGACAGTCGCCGGGATCATCCGTCCCGTGATGAACCTCCTCATGGGAAAGAAATGGGAAGGCCTCGAAAAGCTCCCCGCCGGGGGCTTCATTGCCGCGCCCAACCACTGCACTGAGATCGACCCGCTGGTGGTGGGGCACATGCTCTACAACCAGAAACGGATGCCGCATTTCCTCGCCAAGGCCGGCCTCTTCAAGGTCCCGGTCCTAGGCGCTGTCCTGCGGTCCACCAAACAGATCCCGGTGGAACGTTCGACGACGGGGGCGAACCGTTCGCTGCAACTCGCCAAAGAGATCGTGAACGAAGGCGGGGCGATTATCATCTACCCGGAAGGAACCCTGACCCGGGACCCGGCACTCTGGCCGATGAAGGGGCGCACCGGTGCGGCGCGCATGGCGCTGGAGAGCGGCATTCCCGTGGTGCCCATGGCCCACTGGGGTGCCCAAGAGGTCTTCCCGCGGTATGCGAAGCGTTTCTACATTTTCCCCCGCAAGACTTCCCGCCTCGTGGTCGGGGATCCCGTGGACCTGAGCGCCTTTGAGGGCCGCCCGCTGGACAAGGCAACGCTCGACGCAGCCACGAATGCCATCATGGACGCCATCACGGGCCTCCTGGCGGGACTGCGCGGAGAACAACCGCCCGCCGAGCGGTGGAACCCAGCAGCGCACAACCAGCCGACGCACGGCCGCATAGACCCGGACGTCACAGCGTGACGGCGGATTTGGCGATGTCAGCCACCCGCGAATCCGGGTCCGCCGCCACAGTGGCCGTCCTGGGGGCAGGCTCCTGGGGCACGACCTTCGCCAAGGTCGTGGCCGACGCCGCCACAGCCTCCGGCGTCGAGCGAAACATCCGCCTTTGGGGCCGGCGGCCCGAAGTCGTGGACCAGATCAATACCATGCACCGCAACGAGCAGTATCTGAAGGGCATCACGCTGCCGTCCAGCATCACGGCGTCGAAGGACGTTTCCGAGGTCCTGGCGGGCGCGGAGCTGGTTATTCTGGCCGTGCCGGCACAAACCCTGCGGCCGCAACTGAAGGCCTGGAAGGAGCATCTGGCGCCTGGGGCCGTCGTGGTGTCCCTGATGAAGGGCCTCGAGCTCCACACCGACGCCCGCATGAGCGAGGTCATTTGCACGGAGCTGGACCTGCCCGCGGACCGGGTTGCCGTGGTATCCGGCCCCAACCTGGCCATGGAGATCGCCCGGGAAGAGCCAACGGCATCCGTCGTGGCCTGCACGGACTCGAGCACCGCAGGCTGGATCGCGCGCAGCTGCACCGCGCCCTATTTCCGCCCGTACACCACGAGCGACGTGATCGGCGTCGAAATCGGCGGAATCGTCAAGAACATCATTGCCCTGGCCGTCGGCATCTGTGAAGGCAAGCAGATGGGCGACAACACCAAGGCCTCGGTCATCACCCGCGGCCTGGCGGAGACCTCCCGGCTGACACTCGCCCTGGGCGGCGAAGCCCGGACCATGGCGGGGCTTGCCGGACTGGGTGACCTGGTGGCCACCTGTTCCTCACCCCTGTCCCGAAACCACACGGCCGGCAGGCTGCTGGGCAAGGGGCTGACGCTCGAGCAGGTCACCGCCGAAATGAAGCAAACGGCCGAAGGCATCAAGTCCAGCCAGGCGGTCCACGAACTTGCCGGAAAGCTCGGCGTCGATATGCCGATCACGGCCGCCGTCGTCGCGGTCCTTGCCGGAAAACTGTCCGTAGACGAACTGGGGCCGCTGCTGCTGTCCCGGGACCTGAAACCCGAAGGCGATCACTGAGAGTGTCAGAGAACAACATGACCACAGAAGGCCGTACGGGCCAGCCCAAGCCCCGAGTGGCGGTGCTGTTCGGCGGCCGCTCCAGCGAGCACGCCGTCAGCTGCGTGACAGCTGCCGGCGTGCTGGGCGCCATCGACAAGGACAAGTACGACGTCATCCCGATCGGGATCGCCAAGACCGGCCAGTGGGTTCTGGCCTCCGGCGGGACCGACGAGTGGTCGCTCTCCGCCTCGTCGTTGCCCGAGGTGGCACCCTCAGCGCAGACCGTGACCCTGGCCGAGATCGGCGGCGAGCACCAGCTGATCGTCGCAGCCCCGAACACTGTTCCGCAGGAGCTCGGCGCCGTCGACGTCGTCTTCCCGCTGCTGCACGGCCCCTTCGGCGAAGACGGAACCATCCAGGGCCTCCTGGAACTGTCCGACACCCGATACGTGGGCGCGGGCGTGCTCGCGTCCGCCGTTGGCATGGACAAACACTTCATGAAGGTGGTCTTTGAATCGGCCGGGCTCCACGTGGGGCCCTACATCGCCGTGACCGACCGGCAGTGGCGCAACGATCCCGAGACCGTCCGCAAGCGCGTGGACCAGCTCGGCTTCCCGGTCTTCGTCAAGCCCGCCCGCGCAGGGTCTTCCATGGGCATCTCCAAGGTGGATTCCCTCGAGGGCCTCGACGCCGCCATAGAGATCGCCCGCGAGCATGACCCTAAACTGGTCATCGAGGCCGGCATCACGGGCCGCGAGATCGAATGCGCCGTGCTGGAGGGCCGGGGGACCGATGCCCCCCGGACGTCGATGCCGGGCGAGATCTCCGTCGCGGGCGGCGGGCACGAGTTCTATGACTTCAACGCCAAATATGTGGACGACGCCGCGGCCCTCAGCTGCCCGGCCGACCTCCCCGAAGAAGCGATCACCCGCGTTCGGGAACTGGCCGCCGTCGCCTTCGACGCCGTCGGCGGCGAGGGACTGAGCCGGGTTGACTTCTTCTACACCCCTGACGGCGAGCTGATCATCAACGAGATCAACACCATGCCCGGGTTTACGCCCAAGAGCATGTACCCGCAGATGTGGAAGGCCTCAGGGCTGGGGTACGCCGACCTGATTGACGAGCTGATCCACCTGGCCCTGCACCGCAAGACCGGCCTGCGCTAGCATCGGGCAGGCCCGGACGCGTCTGCCCGGACCTACTTGCTGGTGGGGAGGTTCTGCAGGTCCTCTTGCCCCACGCATTTCCGGGTGGCCGGGATCTTCAGCGCGGCGGCGGAGAGGTCCGCGAGCACGGTGGCCGAACTGATCTTGTCCGGATCCATCAGGATCTCCGTGGCCGGTTCGCGGCCGAACGTGGTCAGCGTCCACACAGGGTCGCCTTCCTTGATGACCCAGTCGACGTCGTTGACGCTGACGCAGCGGTCCGTCGTGGGGCCGGGAACGTTGACGCCGCAGCGCAGGATCACCAGGGACGGATCGCCCCAGGCCGCGGTGGCCTGGGCATTGGTCTTGCGCAGTTTGGCATCGCCGATTGCGTCCGGGAGGGCCAGCATCATCGGCGCGCAGGCCGCGTTCGCGGCATCCTTGGCGGGCGTGACGTCGACCACCGGCGAGCAGGATGTCAGGGCGAGGCCCGCTGCAGCGGCCGCGGCAATAAGGGGAAATCGCGCGGAAACGACGCGGCTGAAATGGAGCATTCATCCAGCCTAACCCGGTGCGCGTGGCGCTATCGCCACAGTTTGGAGAGTCGGGATAGCATCTCTAGGAACAGCCTGGCTCTTACCATCGAGTAGACTGGGACCTCGTGCATCAGTGGGGCTCTGCCGACAATGACGTTAGCGTTGGTCGCATAACGCACATTTGATTCAATCTCGCACTGTGGGGGAGGGACTGTCGATGACGTCGTGCAGCCGAAAGAAATCCATACGGATCGGGCTGGGAGCTTTGCTTCTCGCCGCTTCAGTCATGGGCACAGCGACAGGCGCGAGCGCCGATGACCTGGTCATTCCTGGCCCCTTGGCACCGGCAGTTTCGCCCTCTCCGACGCCCGCCGATCCGGGTCCCACAGCGCCGGCGACGGATCCTGCGTCGCCTGTGCCGACCGAACCCGTGATTGTGCCGCCTCCGGTGGAAACTCCGGCCCCGCCGATTCAAACGCCGGTTCCGGTGGCCCCGGCCCCGGCCCCAGTAGTCCCGCCCGTCGTGCCTGCCGCGCCGCCGGCCGCGCCGATCGTGACGCCCGCGCCTGCGGCGGTCACGCCGCCTGTTGTCGCTCCTGTTGCACCGGCTCCGGTTGTTGAAGAAACCCCGTCGGAGACGCCGACACCGACACCCACACCGACCCCGACGCCGGCACAGTCCACGGCCCCTGCGGTCATCTCGACGCCCACTCAGCCTCCGGTCATGGTGAAGTCTGAAGTCCAGGCTGCCGTGGCCGTTGCCACCGGCAGCCCGCTGGCCGTCCAGGCGATCACCGTGCTGGCCCTGCTGGGACTGGGCTTCGTCTACTACCGCTTCATCGGCTCCAAGAAAGCCACGGGCGTCCCGCGCACCGGTAAGTCCTAATCCCCATGCAGGATGAAGTCCTTATGGAGCCGACTGCGCCCAAATCCTCGACCGGCGGTCTGCAGATCACGCTGATCACGCACTCCTACTGGCCGGAACAGAGCCCGCCGCAGCGGCGCTGGACCGCCATGATCAAAGAGTTCTCCCACTCCGGTTGGGACGTCGACGTTGTGACACCAGTGGCGCACTATCCCTTCGGCCGGCGGGCCCTCCCGCGCTGGATGGCCGGCAGGCCGTTCCGGCTCCGCAATGGCCAGTTCACCGAAAAGATCCTCCACGTGCCGTACCTGCGCCACGGCAACTCCCGCGCCGCGCGGCTCATGGACCAGTGTTACTCAGCATTTTTGTCCGTCCCCGCCGGGATGATGGTCCGCAAGCCCGACGTCGTCATTGTCACCGCGCCCGGACTGCCGTCCCTGGCAGCCGGCTACGTCTTGGCCAAATTGCGCCGGGTACCGCTGATCGTGGAAATGCGCGACGCCTGGCCCGACCTTGCCCGCGACGCCCGCCTGGTTCAGGGCAGCGTGAAAAGTGTCGTGGAGCATGTGGTGGATTTTGTCCAGCACCGCGCGGACCTCGTGGTCACCGTGACGGAGGGCTTCGCGGCAACGCTGCGTGCTCGCGGTATCCGGAACGTTGCGACCGTCAGCAACGGTGTGCACCTGGATGCCATCCCTGTCGTCGGGCCGCCCGAGCCGGAACGGGACGTCTTCGAAGCTCTCTATCTCGGCAACCACGGGGAGAGCCAAAAGCTGGACGTCGCCATCCGCGCGAGTGCCCTCGTAGGGGACTCCATGCACCTGCACATGGTGGGCCACGGGACACAGCGTCCGGCGCTGGAGAAGCTTGCACGTGAGCTAAAGGCTCCCGTGACCTTCCACCCGCCCCTGACCGGCGACGACATGCTGGAACGCTACTCGTCCGCCGACACCTGCATTGTGTCCTTGCGGGATGACTGGAAGTCCTTCGAAACCACCGTGCCGTCCAAAACCTATGAGGTTCTGGCAATCGGCCGCCACATCACGGCTGTGGTCCGCGGAGAGGCCGCAAGAATTGTCTCGGATGCCGAGGCCGGCGACATCGTGGCCAGCGACCCGGAAGAACTCGCCGCCCTGTGGCGGGAACTGGCTGCGGACCGCGGGCGCCTGGTCCGCAACGGCGACAGCCGCCAGTGGGTCAAGGCCAACGCCGAGTACGAGCAGCTCGCGGGCCGCTACATGGAAATCATCAGCGAACTCCTCGCCGAAACCGGCCGCGGCCGATGATGCAGCTCGTCAACAACATCCGGCTGGCCCAGAGCGTGGTCCGTCAGCACCTGACGGATGATCCCGTCATCCTGTTCCTGCAACTTTCCCGCAGAATGCCGGCCGCCGCGCTTCCCCTGGCGAAGCGTGTGGGCCGCTGGGCCCCGAAGGACGCGACGTCCTCAACCGTCCTGTTCGCGGCGCTGGCCGCGGGAGACACTGACGACGTCGAACGGCGGCTCCGCATCGCCGCCGCTGGCACCGTCCAAGCAGAACGCGCACGGCGGCTGGCCGACGTCGCCCTCGCAGCAAACCTTCCGGACGTCGCGGACATCCTCCTTGCCAAGGCAGGCACCTCGCGGCAGGTGAAGCAGGCCCGGGCACGGCGGCTCTGGTACGACGGCGCCATCAGCGAAGCCGTCGCGGCTCTCAATGACTCCGGAACGGCGGGCAAGCGGCAGCAGGCCAGGCTGGCCGCCGAGGCGGCAATACTGGCCGATGCCGCCCCGTCGGTGCAACGGCACTCTTACACACCCGTTCCCGGCCGGATCCTCCACTTGCTGACGAATTCCCTGCCGCACACCGCCAGCGGTTACGCCCAGCGGTCGCACTCCACCCTGCTCGCCCAGAAGGAAGCAGGCTGGGACGTTTTGGCGGTCACCAGGATGGGTTACCCAGTGCAGGTCGGCAAACTCCTCGCAAAGACAACAGACACCGTGGACGGAGTCCGCTACCAGCGCCTCATCCCCGCCACGATGGCCCAAAACATTGATGCCCGCCTGCAGCAGCAGGCGGATGAGCTGCTCGCTGTGGCACTCGAGTTCAGGCCGAGCGTCCTGCACACCACCACGCACTACGTCAACGGACTCGTCGTGCGGGCCGTGGCCGGGGCCCTCGGGATTCCCTGGGTCTACGAGGTCCGCGGCCAACTTGCCGACACGTGGGCCTCCACCCGCGGGCCCGAAGCCCGGCAGAGCGAGAAATACCGACTGTTCCAGAAGCGGGAAACGGAAGTCATGCGCGATGCTGACCTTGTCCTGACGCTTGGCAGGGCCATGAAGGCCAACATTGTTGCCGCCGGCATCCCGGACAGCAAGGTCATTATTGCGCCGAACGCCGTGGGAGGAGACTTCCTCGCCGAACCGCTGGACAAGGCCAGTGCCCGGCGTGAGCTCGGTCTCGCAGAAGACGGACAATTCATCGGCACGGTGAGCAGCTTGGTAGCCTATGAAGGGATTGAGGACCTTCTGGCCGCGTTTGTGCTGCTCGCGGAGGACATGCCTCGGCTCCGCCTCCTGATAGTCGGCGACGGTTCTTCCCTGCCAGCGCTGCAGATACAGGCGCAGAGAAGCGGCTATGCCGATCGCATCATGTTCACAGGCCGTGTGCCCCGCAGCCAGACGGCCCTGTACCATCAAGCGCTGGATGTTTTCGTTGTGCCGCGCAAGGACTTGGAGGTGACGCGATCCGTGACACCCCTCAAACCCGTGGAAGCCATGGCCTCCGCACGGCCCGTAGTGGCCAGCGACCTGCCGGCACTGGCGGAAATCGTCGAGGACCGCGTGACGGGCTTTCTGGCGGCGGCGGGGGATTTTGCCGCCTTCGCCGGGGCTATCCGGGATTTGCTTTCGGACCCGGATCTTGCAGCAAAGTTCGGGGCTGCCGGCCGGGAACGCGTGTTGCAGGAAAGAACATGGGCCGCCAACGCGGTTGCCCTGGCACGAGAGTTGGAAATGCTGGGAGTAACTAGATGAGCATCCAAGAAAAAACGGAAGTGACCCAGCCCGAGGCTGCGGAAACGCAGGCGCCCGCCACTGTCGCCGTGCCGGTGAACCTTGTCCGGCTGAGCAAGGTGGGGCAGCGGCCGGATTTCCTGGACTACCTTGTCCAGCTGTGGGACCGCCGGAGTTTCATCGTCTTTGATGCCCGGGCCAGGGTGCAGAGCGGTAATGACAAGCACCATTTGGGCTCAGCGTGGCTGGTGTTGACGCCGCTTCTGAACGGCCTCAGTTTCTACCTGATTTTTGGTCTGTTCCTGGGCACCAGCAAGGGCATTGACAACTTCATTGGCTACTTGATCATCGGCGTATTTACGTTTTCGATGAGTACCCGTTCCATCCTCGGCGGGGCGAAGTCTCTGACTAGCAACACCTCGATGATCCGAGCCTTCCAGTTTCCCCGGGCGTCCCTGCCCATCGCCGTGAACGTGCGGGAACTCTTCTCCAACGTTCCCGTGACCATAGTCATGCTGCTTTTCGTCATCTTCACCGCGCCTGCCGAGGAAATCACGTGGCGGTGGCTGCTGATCATTCCGGCGATCCTGCTGCAGTTCCTCTTCAATCTGGGCATCGGCATGTTACTGGCGCCGGTGCTGCTCAAAGTCCCGGATCTGTCCCACCTGCTCTCGTTCATCATTCGTTTCCTGATGTATGTCTCGGCAGTCTTTTTTGCGGAGGAACGCTTCGGGAAATACCCCGTCGTGCGCACCATCATGGATTACAACCCGATTTACCAGGTCATCAAGATCATCCGCGACTCGGTGCTCTACGACACGACGCCATCCTGGCGGGCATGGGGCGTCTTGGGCTTATGGGCCCTGGGATCCGTCGGCGCCGGACTCTTTGTCTTCTGGCGCGGAGAGGAAAGCTACGGACGTGTCTGACGTATCAATCGGCCCGCTTTCGGAGCCCACAGTGGTGGTGGATGACATCTCGGTGGTCTACCGCACCAAAAACAAAACGGAGGGGAGAACCAATGCCCGGACCTCCGTACTGAAAAACCTGCGAGGGCTCCGCCGCGGCGACAGCACCGTGCGCACCACGGCATTGAGCAAGATTTCCTTCGTGGCCAACCAGGGCGATTCCATCGGCATTATCGGCCGCAACGGCTCCGGCAAGAGCACCCTGATGAAGGTCCTCGCCGGGCTGATCATCCCCGACACGGGCACTGTCTATGCTTCGAGCAACCCGATTCTCCTGGGCGTCAACGCAGCTCTGATCAGCTCCATCTCGGGTGCCCAGAACATCCGGCTCGGCTGCCTGGCCATGGGCATGAGCCACGCCGAGATTGACGCCAAGTTTGACGACATCGTGGAAATGTCCGGGCTGGAACACGAAATCTTCCACCCGATGAACTCCTATTCTTCGGGCATGGGCGCGCGCCTCCGCTTCGCCATCGCAGCTGCCGTGGATCCCGAGATTCTCCTGATTGACGAGGCCCTCAACACCGGTGATGCCCAATTCAAAGACCGCTCAAAGGCGCGGATGGAGAAGGTCACCGCACAGGCCGGCACCGTCTTTGTAGTCAGCCACAGCCTGGGCACCATCACGGGCATGTGCAACCGCGCCATCTGGATTGACAAGGGCGACTTCATCATGGACGGCACCCCGGACGAGGTTGCCAAGGAATACCGAAACTTCATTTGGCGCATGAACGAGGGCAACGCCGACTACGGCCGTCAAATCCGCGCTGAGCTGATGGCGAGCCTGCCCGAAATGCGTACGACTCTGCTCCCCAACGGCTGGAAGCGGTCCAGGTAAACGATGAGTTTTTGGGATAGGACGGCGTACTGGCGCCGCGCGCTGTGGCACGCCCGTCAGGGCGGCATGGCCCAGGTCAAGAGTTACCTGCACCGCAGCGGTGCGGAGCGTGATGAAGCCAGCCTGTCCGGCGTCCGCGGCGCGGAGGGCACCTGGCGCGGCCTGGGCCGCGGCCGCCGCCTGGTTTTCCGGGAAGCGGTTGTTGGGGTTGCAGAGCCACGGAATCCGCAGCTGCGCGTTGGCATCATCATGGATGACTTCTCCGCGGCCGCGTTTTCCGCCGAGTGGTCCGTAGTGCCCCTCAGACCGGACACCTGGCAGCAGCAGCTGCGTGACGAGGCGCTGGACTTTGTCGTTGTCGAATCCGCCTGGGCGGGCAACGCCGGGCTCTGGCGGGGCAAAATCACCGGGCCGGCCGGGCCGTCGCCGGTGTTCGTCGAGCTGACGGCGGGGTGCCGTGCGGCCGGGCTTCCGGCCGTCTTCTGGAACAAGGAAGACCCGCCCCACTACGAGGACTTCCTGCCTGCCGCGAAGCTCTTCGACCACGTCTTCACCACTGACTCCAACATGCTTCCCCGCTATCGCGAGGACTTGGGCCACAGCCGGATTTCCGTGCTGCCCTTTGCCGCGCAGCCCCGGATCCACAACCCGGCCCGGCCGCGGCACGGCTGGCACGCCCGCGAGATTGCCTTCGCTGGAATGTACTTTGCGCACAAGTATGAGGACCGTCGGCGCCAGATGGACTACCTGCTGGGAGCGGCCGTGGACGCTACGGCGGGCAAGCGCCCCGGCTTTGAAATCTTCTCCCGCCAGCTTGGCAGGCAACCGCAGTACCAGTTCCCCGGCATCCTGAAGAAGCACGTCGTGGGATCGCTGTCCTACAAGCAGATGCTGACCGCCTACAAGGCGTACAAGGTCTTCCTCAACGTCAACTCGGTCACCGACTCGCCGTCCATGTGCGCCCGCCGGATTTTCGAGATCACCGCCGCCGGGTCCTGCGTTGTGTCGACGCCCAGCGCCGCGATCGCCGAGTTCTTCCCGGACAAGGAAATCCCCACGGCGGACAACCGGGAAGACGCCACGCACTTGCTGCGGGCGCTGACTGCCAATCCGGACTACGCCCAGCGCCTGGTCCACAAGGCCCAGCGCAGAATCTGGGCGGAACACACCTTCAGCCACCGGGCACAGTCCATCGCGGCTGCGGCGCGGCCGGCCCTGGCCGCGCCGGCGCCGAGGGCCCAGGTATCGGTCCTCGTCTCCAGTTTCCGTCCGCAGCAACTCGACCATGTCATTGCCGGCGTCGCCGCCCAGCAGGGCGTGGATGTCCAACTGGTCTACCTCGCCCACGGGTTTGAGGTCGACGATGCGGCATTCCGGCGGAAGTGCCTGGAAGCCGGGATTCTCGACGTCGTGGTTCTTCAGGAACCGGGGCAAACGCTGCTCGGTGAGTGCCTGAATGCCGCCGTGGCGCGCGCCGATGGCCGGTTCTCCACCAAATGGGATGACGACGACATTTACAGCCCCATGTACCTGGGCGACCAGGTCAACGCCATGATGTACTCCGAGGCCGAGGTGGTCGGAAAGCGGGCGCACTACATGCACCTCGCCGGGGCTGGTGCTACGATCCTGCGCAACCCGCAACTGGAACACCGGTTCGTGGAAGCAGTCTCCGGACCGACTATCTTCGCTGCCACCGACACGTTCAGGCGCATACCCTTCCATCCCGTGCAGCGGGGAGAGGACTCGCGCTTCCTGGGCGACGTCATCGAGTCGGGCGGTCGGGTGTACTCCGCGGACCGCTTCAACTACTGCCAAATGCGGGGCGCCGACGCGGCGTCACACACTTGGCCCATCACCACTGAAGAGCTTCTGGCTTCTTCAACGATTCAGTTCTTCGGCTCACCCGAAGACCACATTTTAGTTTAGGGGAGACATGGACGAGACGATTTTTGATGTTGCCGTCATCGGACTTGGCTACATTGGCTTGCCCACGGCGGCCAGCTTTGCCGCCAAGGGCAAGCGCGTGGCCGGCGTCGATGTAAAGCAGTCGACCATCGACGCCGTCAACAGGGGAGAGGTTCCCTTTGTGGAACCCGACATGGGCGTGGTGGTTTCAGGTGCGGTCAGCCTGGGAAACCTCGTTGCGTTGTCCACCGTACCTGCGGCCGACGCGTTCATCATCGCTGTGCCCACCCCGCTCGCGGAGGGCAACGGCGCCGACCTCTCCTACCTCCGAAGCGCTCTCGAGGCCCTCGCCCCGAAGCTCCGCGGTGGCGAGCTGGTGGTGCTTGAATCGACCTCGCCTCCGGGCACCACGGAGCGCCTGGGCGCCTACCTTTTGGAGCTTCGTCCGGATCTCACCCTGGATACGCCCGGGCCGACCCAGGTGCACGTTGTGCACTCTCCGGAACGCGTACTGCCGGGCCGGATCATGATCGAAATGGTCACCAACGACCGCGTGATCGGCGGCCTCACCGAAGAAGGCGCCCAGCTGGCCAAGCGGCTGTACGAGGTCATCTGTCAAGGCGAGATCCTGCTGACGGACGCCACCACGGCCGAGATGACGAAGCTGGTGGAGAACACGTTCCGCGACGTCAACATTGCCTTCGCCAACGAGCTGTCCCTTATCTGCGACAACCTGGGCATCGACGTCTGGAAACTCATCGAGCTCGCCAACCACCACCCGCGCGTCAACGTCCTCCGTCCCGGCCCCGGTGTGGGCGGCCATTGCATCGCCGTGGACCCCTGGTTCATTGTTGACGCCGTCCCCGAGCACTCCGCCTTGATCCGCACGGCCCGGGAAGTCAATGACTCCAAGCCGCATCACGTGGTCCGGCAGGCTGTAGAGACACTGGCCGACCAGCCCGGGGCAACCGTGGCTGTCCTCGGCTTGGCTTTCAAGGCCAACATCGACGACGTCCGCGAGTCGCCGTCCGTGACGATCGTCCAGGAGCTCGTCCGGCAGCTGCCTGAAAGCACCATCCTGGTTGTTGATCCGAACGTCGAGGAACTCCCGACGGCGCTGGCAGCATCCGGCCTCTCTGTGCTCCACGGCATTGAGGAAGCCGTAGCAGCGGCGGACCTCGTGATGCTCCTGGTGGACCACGACGAATTCCTGACCCTGGACCTGCAGAACCTGGAGGGAAAGAACGTGATCGACACCAAGGGCATCTGGAACCAGCAGGAACCGGACGCTTCCCGATTGCACCTGCCTGTAGGGGCCAGCGTAAGTGGATAGGGGAGACCAAGCCATGTCGGCGTCTATTGAGGAAGAGTTGCGCAACGCCGGCTTTGTCCTCAAGACCCTGCACATGCCGCGGCGGGAGACTCCTCTGGTTCGGATCTTGGTCCGGGCCGCCAACTCGACAGATCTCGAGATCGCCGGGACTGTCGCTTCGCTCCTGGGCTCCGCGTGCCAGGACTTCGCCGTGGATATCCTTGTGGAGCGTAATCGCAGCCGGCACCGGCTGCAGGAGTGGCTAGGCACTGACCCGCGCTTCTCGTTCGCCGCCACAGACGGGCAGGACATTGCCGATTCCGTGTACACGCTGGTCATCAGCGCCGGCACTGCCCTGGGGCTGCACTCGTTGGAAGCCATGATCGACTCCCTGCAGCAGACGCAGGCCATAGTCCTTCGCGCGCTGGTGGACGGGCAGGCCGGTGCCCTCGAATTGTGGCCGACCGGCACTCTTCGCGAGTTGCGGGAATCCGGTGACCCCGAAAGGTCGGCGCGCTCGGCAGGCGGCGAGCGGTGGGTTTCCGGCAGCGCCCTGGGCCTGCATGACTTCCGCCGCCCCAAGCCCAAGCTCCACCTGCGGAAGGGCGCCGCGGCAACCCTTGACCTCAATATCGTGGTCCGGGATTTGGCCGACGCCGCTACCCGCCTCGACTATGAGCAGAAGATCCGGCACCTCGAGGCACGGCTGAAGAAGTCCGAAATCGAGCGCCGCCGTCTGGAGCAGGGGATGGCCCCGAACCGCGGCCTTTCCCGCGCCCGTGCCATTGCCCGTAAGGGCCCGGCTTACATCTTTGGCCAGCTCAAGTCCCGCGCGGGCGGGGCGGGGAGCTAGCAGCATGCAGATCAAGAGCGTTGTCGTCGGCCCGGCAGAGCACTCCATGGCGCAGCTGGCGTTGGACCTTGGACTGGACTACGCCCGCACGGACTGGGAGCACCGCGACCCCAAGACCGCGTCCGATTGGGAACACGCCGTCCCTGCGGATCAATTGTGGTGGGATCACTACGTTGTGCAGACCGAGTCGCTCGCCGAGGCCAGGACGCTGCTTCCCTTGTTCCGCAGCGAGGGACGGGCGCAGCGCTTCGTCCTCGTGATTCGCGGTCTCTTCCCGGCAGCTGATCTGCCGGTCTGGACGCCGCGCAGCCTCCAGGTCAAGGCAGGCACGTCCGCCCTGACCGTACCGGGACTCGGCTTCGCCGTGGTGGTGGAAGGCGGCAAATGGGTGAATGTGCACGCTGCCGCCCTCGCCGCACTGGGCTGTTGCTCGCCTGCCGCGCCGGGGCCGGTACTGGGCGGTCTGCGCGTCGGCATCACGCACCCGGCCGACACCGCCTGGCTCGCCGGCGACGCCTTGGGCAGCTTCATGACCCGCCAGCTGCTGAGCCCTGACCAGGACGACATCTACGCCGTGGACGTCGTGCTCGGCAGCGCCAAGAGCGCGCCTGAGCTCGAGCAGCAGTTCGCGCGGCAGACCGCAGACCAGCCGGCCCGGGTGTCGCCGCCAATCTGGACCCCGCCGGCGGACGCCCTGCCCCCGGTCGATACCGCTGTCATCTCGCCCCTGGGCTTCCTCCCGTACCCGGAGAAGCCGATCCGCACGCTGGAACCGCACGAGCTGGCCGGCGGAGGAGCGCTGGGAGAATCCGGGCTCGCAGCGCTCCGGCCGCACAGCTTCGTAGAAATCGACGGCTCCCGCTTTGACGGTCTGGACCGGCAGCTGGTACGGCGGCTGTCCCAGCTCGCCGTCGGCGGCGTTCCCACGCTGGCGCGCTCCCTGTCCGCCCCGGTCCGCGAGCTGCTCGGCGAGCCGTTGCTGAACCGGTTGGAGGCGTTCGACGCCGGCGACGCGCCGGTGCTGCGCGAATCCAAGTCGATCGACCTCCGGCGGACCGCACTGGACCTCTACAGTCCCCGCGCCGTCTGGAACAACGCCCTGGGGCAGCTCGGGAAGCCGCTCCTTCCCGCACCGTCCGTCAGCGTTGTCCTGGCCACCCGCCGCCCCGAGAAGCTGGCATCCGCCCTGGACCAGCTGGAACGCCAGAGCTGGGGTGCCGTGGAAGTTGTGGTGGTACTGCACGGTTTCGACGCCGACCTGCCCGAGGTCCGGCGCGCCGTCGAGGGTTATTCCCGCGACCTGCGGATTGTCTCTGCCCCCGCGGACGTGATCTTTGGTGACGTGCTCAACGCCGGCGTCGGCGCCGCCAGCGGCGATCTCATTTGCAAGATGGACGACGACGACTGGTACGGCGTGCACCACCTCCGGGACCTCGTCCACGCCAAAGGCTTCAGCGGTGCCACCCTGGTGGGGGCGCAGGTTGAGTTTGTGTATCTGGAAAACCTGGACATCACCACCCGCCGTCCTCCGCTCGGCGAGCAGTACTCGGATCATGTGGCCGGCGGCACCATGATGATCGGCCGGGACGAGCTGCGCGAACTCGGAGGCTGGCGGCCGGTGCACCGCGCCGTGGACCGCTGCCTCCTGCAGGCGGTCCAGGCAGCTGGCGGACTCATCTACCGCTCCCACGGGCAGAACTACATGATGCACCGGCACTCCGGAGCCGATTCCCATGGCGGCCACACCTGGAATCCGGAGGACAGCATTTTCCTGCAGAGTGTGGCCGAGCAGTGGGATGGATTCCGGCCGCCGCCGCAGATCGGTGCCCCGCCGAACCTGCAGGGCGGCCCCCGGCTCGATGTCATGCGCAGCTACTTCTCCCGGGTGCCGGTTCCCTCTCATTCCGCACCTGCCATCACACCCCCCGTTTAGGATGCCCTGCGAATGAAATTTCAACTAGCTCTCCGCAGAATGGGGCGGCTGTCCCCGAAAAAGAAAGCGGCCGCCGCTTGCTTTGCTGTCCTCTTCGTCTTGGTAGTGGTGGCTGCCTATTCGCGCAACCCGTGGCTCCTGGGGGTCCTGGTGGTGGCGTTCACAGGCGTCGTGGTTATCACCGCGATGCGTGTTGATCGACTACTGCGATCGGCCCGGCGGGCAGCCCGTTCTGCCCCTATGAATCCGCGTCCTTTGGAAGCACAGAAGAGGCCGGGCGCCCTGGCCTGGTGGGGGATGACATCCAAAATTCCCAATCCGAAACTAGTTCAACGGCTCACAAAGCTTCGGTCTGTGGATGGCCGCGATATCCTGGTGAGCTCAGTCACCTCGGGCGCGTGGAGCTGGGCGGACATGGCTGCCGGCTTGGAAATGTATAGGATCGGCGGAAAGTCCCGCGAAACCGTGCAGAAGGTTTTGAACGCAGCGCACGGGACCATGTTGCTTCACGTGGGTGATCTTTGCTACAGGCAGAACATTCTCAACGACGACATTCTCAATGCATCGACACTCTACACATTTGTCTATCAGAAGTTTGGAGCAGAACCGTTCCAGAACAAGCGACGCGGTGAGTTCTTCCTCGACGCCCTTGCCCGGACGGGGCAAGGCGCCGAGGTCATACGGCTTCAAGGTCTCTACGACTCAGCCGAGATGAACGCCAACGACCTCCACCTGTACCGGGCTAACGCGGCCAACCCGTTCAAGGACACCACGGCAGACGCCGAGGTCTGGCTCCGCGAGATCAATGAGATCTACGAACGCGCAGGACTGTCACGACTCACGCTGAGGAAAGGGACAGCCCCCGCGTTCCTGCGGCTGGGTGCCGAGGTGCCGGAACCTGTAACCGACGGTCCCCTCGTCAGCATCGTCATGCCGGTCTATCAGCCTGACGAATACACCGACCTCGCGATCCAGTCGGCCATCAACCAGAGCTACCGCAATATCGAGATCATCATCGTTGACGACGGTTCGGTCGGTGGCGCCGCCGACCGCCTCAACAAATGGGCTGCAGAAGACAGGCGCATCAAAGTTGTCCTGAATGGGCAGAATTCGGGAGCGTACTCGTCCCGCAACGTCGGCTACTCGATGGCCAGCGGGGAGTTCCTGACAATTTTCGATGGTGACGACTGGCAGCACCCCCAGAAGATCGAACGGCTTGTCCGGGTTGCCGGAACGCAGCCTGATCGGCGGCTCGTCTCTGCATCTTGGACCCGCACGGACGAGGACCTCTTCTTCCAATACCGAGGCTGGCGCGGCGCATTTATCACTCCAGCGCACGTCTCCACAATGTTCCACGTCGAGACCATCAGGGAAAGGCTGGGTTATTGGGACTCCGTCCGCAAAGCGGCGGATACGGAGTTCATCCTCCGTTACCAGGCCCTGGTCAACAGCAAAGAGCCCTTGGAAGTCAGCAAGGCGCCTATGACGCTTTCCCTCGTTGGCACGTCCAACCTTTCCATCGAAGATTTCCGCCTCGGTTACCGGTCTCCGGACAGGGTGGCCTACAGGGACTCCTACGAACACTGGCACAAGAAGATCCTTTCCGGAAAGCACAGTGGGTACTTGCCCTTCCCACAGGCGCAGCGCGCGTTTCCCGCGCCGCTCCGGTTCCTCCCCGATGCCCGGCAAAGCCTGGACCTTGATATCCTGTTCGTCGGCGATTTTGGCGATGACTCGGGAAGGTCCCAACTCATGTTCGACCACCTGCGTTCGGCCAACGAGCCGGGGCTCCGGATTGGCCTCATGCATTTTCCGAGCCTGCTCCATGCAGACGCCATCGACAAGTCATTTTCGACAGAGCTGCTGGAGACCTTTGCCGAGGGACGGCTTCATCGCGTCGAAATCACCGATCGGGTCACGTCCAAGATCGTCAACATCTACGATCCGACGGCATTCCAATACAGTCGCGAGCTCCGCAGCGGCCACGAGGCCGGGCATGTAGAAATCTGGGCCAGTGAACCGCCTTACAGCCACGCGTCTGATGAACACAAGTACGGTGTCGGAGCCGTTGAGCGCAATCTGATGGCTACGTTCGGCGGCCCGGTCCACTGGAGTCCCTCGGACGCGGCGACTGAACAAGTCCTTTTGGGAACCCGGTGCGGATGGTCGTCCAACGCTGACGGGAGCCGGGGCACCGCGCCGGCAGGGTCCGCTGACAACCAACCTGACGAGTTTCAGCACGAACTAGCAAGCTCAAACGCGGGCCCCTCGAGATAGGAGAGAAAAAGTGACCTTGCCATCCACGACGCCCGACATTGCATGGGATGAGCGGAACGCAGTCAGGATCCGGCGACATGAATCTGCCAGTGACATCGACCACGCGGCATCCGAGGCGTACGAATTCATAGTCCAGGCCAGATCTGGCGGACCTCTCGATATCACCGCGCTGTACGTTCCCAAGGCGTCCAAGACGTTAATAGTCAGCTTCCACGGCTCTCTGCAGCGTTCCAAGTTCACGCTGCCTCGTTTCGAATGGCGGAAATCCCTTGCCCCGCTTGATGCCGCGCAGCTGTTTGTTGCGGACTCGAGCCTGCTCCTGAACGATTCCATGGCGCTGGCGTGGTACATCGGGAATTCCGAACAGGATTTCACCTCGGATGTGGCGGACCTCATCAAGGACATCGCCGCCGCGGCGGGGTACGAGAGGATTCTGCTGACTGGATCGAGCGGCGGCGGATTTGCTTCGTTGGCGATCTCCCGCCAGATCGCGGGTTCGGCGGCCGTGTGTTTCTCGCCCCAGACCCGCGTCGGCGACTACGCCAAGTCGGTTGTAAAAAGGTTTTACAACACTGCATTCCCAGACATGCCAAGCTACGCGGCGGCCGAAAAAAAGTACCGTTCACGGTTCAACCTGCGGCATCTCTACTCAAGCACCCCCGGCAACAACTTTGTTCGCTACGTTCAGAACACTCGGGACACGAACCATTACAACAAGCACTACGTGCGCTTCGCTGAGGTCTGTGGAATTGATCCACTGCTGGGTGGATTCGATTCATCGGGACGAATCGAATTGGTGCCCGAGAGCCTCCAGGAGGGCCACCAGCCGCCACCCCGAGGGCGGTTCCGAGGTCACATCCTGGAAGCGCACGCGCAGTTTTTCGGCGCGGATTTGGGACGCTTAGAGATATGAGCCGAAGCAGTTGATGGAGCAAGTGAGCGTTCCAGCCGCGGGTACGCGGCGAAGCACCTCGGCAAACGGGCACCTCCCGCTTTGGTAGCATGTGCTCTGGTCCCCTCGCCCCTTATGGCTCCTTACGAGATCGCAGGTTCATGAAGTTCAAGATTGTCAATTACCAGGCCCACCGGATCAGCGGTTGGGTGTACGAGCCTGACGCCGGTCAGGCAACGACGGTGTTGGATCTCGTGGTGAACGGGGAGACAGTCTCCGCCCTGACTTGCAACATCTTCCGAGACGAGCTCTCGGCCGAGGAGTTCAGCACCCGAAATGTGGGCTTCCTTGGCAACTTGCCTCCGCAATTCTGGACCGGTGAGGAGCACGACGTTGCCCTGGTCCACCGTGGGACAGGCAATGTCCTCACGAGAAAGGGGCTCAGTACATCAGATTCCAGGATCGCGGGCACGGAGAAGCTCAGCGCCGACTTCAGAGTTACCCCGCAGGGACAGGTGGCCGGGTGGGCAAGCGCCGAGAATCGGCCAGCATACGCCCGAGTGACCGTGGACGGCAATGTCATCGACCAAGGGAGAACCGACCGGCGCGTGCTTCCATGGAAGCGCGACACTGTGGACTTCGACGCCCCCTTTGGCTATATGCGCGGCACCCAGATTCCTTCCGATTTCTTCGATGGGCAGGTTCACAGGGTCCAGATATTCGCCGGTGGTGAGCCGCACGCGCCGGTGCTGGTGCTGGACCAGACGCTGGAGCTTGCGGCAGAGCACAGTGACGCTGCAGCTCGCGAAGCGCAGCGGCTGGAGCATGATGCACCCAATACTTCCTCTGCGTGGCTCAAGCCCGCCCGGGTTCGCTCCGAGATCCGTGTGGCTCGCGTGGCACTGACGGAGTGCTACGCCTCGATCGCTTTGACGGGGCAGCCCCAGTACCGGCGGCTCGTCCTGCGACTGGGGGAGGCGGAAGTGACCCTTACGGCACTGACTGAGTCTCCCGAGAATAACCCCGAGGCCGAGGGGCTCCAGCGTTATGCCGGTGAAATCCCACTTGAGGGCAGGTTCGCCGACTCCATCCCGCTGCACACCCCCGGAGCCGAAGCCGGCAGCACCTATGATCTCCGTCTGGGGGATGCTTCCGGCCGCAGGCCCGCGGGGCTTCCCGAGGCAATCGTTCAGGGCGCCGGCGGGGAGTTCCTGGTTTCAGAGACAGTTCTCGACGGCGGAATGTTCACCGGGTGGGCGTTCCACACAGCCGATCTTGATCTCCCCGTGGAGGTCGTCCTGCGTGAAGTTACTGAGGCGGAGGAGACGGCACTCCACCGGTCCTCGGCTGTATTGAAGAACAAGCACGCCAAACTGCAGCATGGCATCCGACGAGCGGGGTATTCGCTGGCCCTGCCTTCCTCAGTTCTTGAGGGCCGTACTGCCCATCTGCGCCTTGTAGCCGTTCACCCGCAGGGGGAGCGGGTGCTCTGGGAGGACCGCACCTTCACGGCAACCGACAGTTTCCTACTAGCTCAGGCGCTGCAGGCGTCATCCTCAGCCTATGCAACTGAGCTTCTGAGCAATGCAAGGCGAGCTAACCGTCGGGACTTTGTTGAGTCTTTTCTAGGGACGTACCAGCAGGCCCGTGCGGACATCAGCCTGGAAGAGCTTGAAGCGGCGGTGTTCTCCCAAAAGCAGAGCGCCGGCGCCGTGCTGGAGCCTGCGCGAGGGGCGATTTGGTACTGGGTTGAGGAGCTTCGCGTCAATCCAGGCCGGATCCAGTGGTTCACCGCGAACGCGATCCGCAATCGCAATGGCGGAGCCCGCGATGTCCTCGCCTATGCTGCCTCCAAAGGCCGCTATGACTTTGGCCAGCTCCACGGCGTTCTGGAGTCCTACCGCGCACAACTTTTCCGGGAGTCGGCTGCCCGGATGTTGCGCGATGATCATTGGAAATCCGGCGTGCTCGCCATGGCCCGGTTCCTCTTTGCTGCTCCCCGAGATGAGACGGACCAGCTCGATGCTCTGACCCTGTACTCCATGCTCGAAGAATGGCGGGATCTGAAGGACATTGCCGGCGTCGACCGCGCGTTTTATGGTGACCTTCTTCGGTGGCGTGGTGAATTCGCAGAATCCGGCAGGGTGCTCACAACGGTAGATCCCGATATCGAGCATGACTACTCGCAGAACCTATTGGCGCTCAACGCAGTCAACCCTCACCTGACTGGGGTGCCTGGTGACGCCGATGTTTGGCTGGCCGGCTTTAACGAGTTGCTTAGAGAAGGCGGGGCCGCCCCGATCTCGATCCAGGAAGACAGCGTCAGCTTCTACAACGTCACCACGAACCTACCCCCGGCCACTGAGGATCCGGACGCCCCCCTGGTGACCGTCATCATGCCAATATACGAACCCAGCGCCGCAACCAACACCGCGGTGGATTCCCTCTTGCGGCAGACTTGGCGCAAGCTCGAGATCATCATGATCGACGACTGTTCACCCGAGCAGGACGCCGACGGCCGACCCACCCCGTACCGGCAGCAGCTGCAGGACCTTGCCGCGCGTGACCCCCGCATTCGTCTGGTGCTCAATGAGGTGAACCGTGGTTCCTACTCCGTGCGCAATGATGCACTCGATCTTGCCACCGGCGACCTCATCACTGTGGCGGATAAGGACGACTGGCACCACCCCCAGCAGATTGAGCTGCAGGTTCGCGACTTCTTGGCAGCGCCCGAACGGGTGGCGAATATGACCAATTGGGTTCGCGTGGACGAGCAGCTGACTCTGGTGCTGCGCTCCGCCACGGGACGGGTGGTATACCCTTCCATGGCCTCCTTGATGTTTCGACGCGATCCAGTGCTGAAGGACCTCGGCTACTGGGACACCGTCCGCAAATCCGGAGACTCGGAGTTCAAGAGCCGCATCGAGAACTACTACGGCATCACCGTGGAACTGATCACCCAGGCGCCCCTGGCCTTCGCGCTCATGGACGGTGCAAACCTGACTCGTGATGACATGGGCGTTGGCTACCTCGCTCCGGAACGCCGGGCTTACCTTCGTGGCTATAAGAGTTGGCATCGTGAGATTCGGGAATCCGGCGAATCACCCTACATGCCGAAATCGATGGAAGGGCGGCGCTTCGTCGCCCCGGCGGCTTACCTGCCAGGGGCTCGCCGGGAAGGGCCCGCCCAATATGACGTGGTCTTCGCCTCGGAGTTCGGTTTCCTCGCCGGCAACTCCACGTCGCTCTTCAATGAGATCTCAGTCTGTCTAAACGCTGGCCTCCGGGTCGGCGTGATCCCGATCCAGAACGGCCTGATCCCGTCGGCTTCCAAGCGGCAGTTCAGCCGCAAGATCGATGATCTGGTACTGACTGGTCAGGTGGATCGGCTGTCCCTGGACACCGAAGCTGAGACTGACCTTCTGGTCGTGCGGTGGCCCACGGCGCTGCAGGTGGCTCCGGACGTGCCCGCCAGGTTGACGACCAAGAAGGCCGTCATCGTCTCCAATCACCCGCCGTTCGAACCGAGCGGAGAGCGGCGTAGCTATGACATCGGTGTTGTCACCCGCAATATCGAGGGGCTTTTCGGTGTGCGGCCGCTGTGGGCGCCGCAGAGTGAGCAAATCGGTGCCATGATCGCGCCACTCATGCCGGCCTCGGACCTGACAAGCTTCTCTTGGAAGGGCATTATCGAGCTCAAGGAGCAGGCGAGCCACAACCGCTACCGGGCGGGCCGGCCGACGATTGGACGGCATGCGCGCGATGACGCCGCAAAGTGGCCCTCTGACCGTCAGGTCTTTAAGCAGGTCTATCCGGCTGACGGCTCTGCGAATGTCTGCATACTCGGTGGCGCCAAGGTGCCGGTGCGGAAGGGCTTTCTCCCGCGGAACCCGCCCTCTTGGGAGATCTATGTGTTCAATGAGATCAGTGTTGAAGAGTACCTGTCGGAGAAGATCGACTTCTTCGTCTATTTCCACAGCGACGGCTGGCTTGAAGCCTTTGGCATGGCCATCCTCGAAGCCATGAGCTACGGGGTGGTCTGTGTTTTGCCACGCCACTTTGAACCAGTGTTCAAAGATGCGGCGGTCTACGCTGAGCCGGACCAAGTTAAAGATGTCATCAACGAGTTGTGGGATGCGCAGCGCTATGCGCAACAGCAGCAGCGCGCGGTCCGTTTTATCGAGCAGGAATGTACTCCGGAGGCCTATCTGAGGCGCTTGTCCGGCCTAGGCGTGGAAGTCGAGCAGAATGAAAGCTAAGAAGACATCAATCAAGCATCTGGACAGCGTCCCGCGCCACACCTGGACGGGCCCGAAAGATCTCGACGTCCAGGAGCGGGGCCTCTACACAGAGCATTCCGAGGGTGAGCAGTTTGACTTCGTCTTCGACCCCAAACCTGAGACGGGGCGCCTCATAGTGTTCTTCTCGGGAGACGCCCGACGAAGCACGTTCGAGCCGCCCGTATTCCAGCGTTGGAGCTGGGCCTCCAAGTTCCAGGCCAGCTGCCTGTACTTCTCAGACCCAGCGCTCTACCACCACAGTAATCTCGGGCTGGCCTGGTACGCCGGCAACAGCGGGGGCGACTACCTGGCACACATAGCCGAGATCGTGGCTTCCGTAGCGAACACTATTGGCGCTGGCGAGGATCAGGTCTTCTCCTACGGGTCCAGCGGTGGAGGATTCGCAGCACTGCGCTTCGCGCGCTACTACCGTGGGCTCCAAGTGATCGCGATCAACCCGCAGACGGACTTGTGGAAGTACCCCGTGAAGTGGACCAACCGCATGTCCAAGGTCTGCTACGGCGCAGATGATCTGGGGGGAGTCCCACAGGATCAGGCGTACAAGTTTACAGCCCTTGATCCCGAGGTGACGGCGGGAGCCCGCAGTATCTTCCTCGCCCAGAACCTGCAGGACACTGACCACTACGAGAACCACTACACGCCCTTTAGAAAGTACATTGAGTCCTCCGTCCATGCGGAGAAGCTCACGATCTGCGAATTCTCAGATGAATCCGGTCACGCCGGGGCAGAAAACCAAGAGACCTTTGACGAGATACTGACCCACTTGAAGTAGGGGCCCGTGTCTGGATGCTTTCACTAGTGATACCGAGGGAACGACAATGTCTAATCGACTAATTGAGAAGGTAGCTGTGCGCTTGAACCTGGCGGACCTAACGGGATCGTCCGACGATGCCTGGAAAGCCGCGCTCAAAAAGACGTCCCAGGCGTGGGTTGAGCAGGACATGTCGCAACTCGCAGACATCCAGGAGGCACTCGAGGAGGAGCCAACGACCTACGCAGTTGTGGTCTACCGAAGTCCCGTAGAGCAGTTGGTCGAAGCCCTCCTGAAAGGGGAAGAGCTGGAGCAGGCCATCGCCGAATGGCAGGATTTCGCGGGTTCGCTCCTGGAGTTGCACAACAGGTTCCCGCACCGGATGTCGCTCGGCCCGTGTCCTTCATCACCTGCCGGCCTTGACAACCTCGTCGATCACGTCGCCCGATCAACAAATCTTCCGCTGAAACTTTCAACCGACACAAAACCCAGTGTGTTGCCCTCGGCCCAGGACCGAGAGCCAGAAAAATACGGAATGCAGCTGGCCGCGCTTCTACTCTTGGATCTCCCTGGAGCGAAAGTGCTGGCAGATCAACTTGAAGCTGCAAGTGTCCGAGCGGTACAGAAGCCGTCCAGCCCTGATCTAATTGCGGAATTTTTGACGTCTCGAAGCAAATTGCTTCAGGATCGCGCAGATTATTTAAATTTGAGGGCAAATAATCGTGACCAAAAGAAGGAATTGGACCGCATCAAGAAAGAGAATGCGCTCCTAATTCCCCAGCTTCACCGCACGCAGGAAGAACTTGAGAGGGCGCTTCTCGACAAACAGTCTCTGATGGCCAAGGTCCATGAAATGCGCAAGGGCCGGGACTACCGCAAAGCCAAAATCCAACAACTCGAACGCGAGCTAGAAGAGCAATCCGGCAAGCTCGAATGGCTTCGTTCTGTCCGTGATCAGCACCGCAACTCTGCAAGGGAACTGCGGGTCGAACTGAAACAGGCAAAGGCCGCTATGCACTCTCATGAAAAGCAAGTTGAGACACTGAGTGCAGAGTTGAAATCCATCAAGAGCTCGCGGTCTTGGCGGTACACGAGAGTACTTCGCCAGGTCGACGGCGCGCCAGACCGCCGAGTTTGACGAGTCCACACATTGTTCGACGTTATTCGCCCGCGCCGCTCTGTGCCGCCGGGGAAGCCGCTATGAGCTCATGGACGCCCCTACAGGGGTTGACTACCAGGGAGGTCTGCATGCCTCGGCGGTTGAGATCATCGACCTCGAGATTCAAACGCCGTTGCGCGCCGTGCAGTGCCGGCTTGAGACGAATTTTCCTACAAGTACAGGACTAACGATTTGATGAGTGATTTCGCAGGTAACGACGGACTTAAGGCTGCAAACATTGCCCACCGTCAGGGTCACTTGGATCAGGCCGGTTTGCTGTACGCGGAGGCAATGCGCCGGCTCCCATCCCTCCGCAATGCCGTAGAGTTCAATATGAAACTCATGGCGGCCAGGGGATGGCGGGGCACTGGCCTGAATAGGTTCGAGCAGGCTGTGCACCAGCCTGGCGTCTACTGGCAACGTCTCGCACTCTTGATGGACGCAGTCAACTTTCGGGCTGAGCACCGCAGCGCGGTCGATCGCAGTGAGGTGAGGATCGACAAGATTCTCGGGAAGTCTCAACTCGACAGGGAAGAATCGGGGAACCGCAAGGTTTCTGTGATCATGCCGACGTTCAATCGGGCAGAAATAATCGCAGACAGCATTGAATCCGTCCTCAACCAAGATTATTGGAACTTTGAACTGATAATTGTCGATGACGGTAGCACCGATGCTACTCGCTCAGTAGTTGAGAGTTTCAACGACAATCGAGTCCGCTACCTCTATCAAGACAATTCGGGGGCCGGAGCAGCCCGCAACGTCGGACTGGCTGTTTCGACGGGTGACATAATCGCATATCTGGATACCGATAACCTTTGGAATCCGCGTTACTTGAGCGTGGTGGTCGAGACTTTTGCGAGCAACTCAGGGCGCTCGGCCATGTATATGGACTTCGTCGACTATCATGTCCGTTCCGATGACACAATAAAATTACGATCGTATCGCCGACCTGAATTTGATCACGAGGCGCTTCTTCAGAAACCCTATATTGACCTGAACACGTTCGCCCACCGCCGCGAACTATATAAAGTGCTCGGCGGTTTTGACGAGTCGCTGCGACGTCGTCAGGACTACGACCTGGTCTTGAAGTACACGTGGTTGCGGGATCCATTGCACGTACCTGTAATCGCCGCTCTTTACTTGCGAGATGTCAAGCTAAAACAAATTACGAGCATGAATAGGCAGGATACTTTTAGCCCTGCCCGAATTAACCAAACGATTGAATCCTACTTTAAATCCGGCCTTCCTCTCAATCCTGAGAAAAAGAAGATTTCTGTGATTGTCTGGGATCGTTGCAGAAATCACTTTTCCAAGCCTTATGCTGTAGCGGAGGCTCTGTCCAAAACCCATGAGGTCGAACTCATTTCCTTTGATTTCTTTGACGAAGGTGTTTTTGGACCGCTGAAGCAAGCCGCCCCCGCCTTTGTCACTAAATACTTCAAGGGAAGTGACTTTCCGAGTTTTTTCCACGCCATGGAGGCGGCGATGGAAGCAGTAACCGGCGACCTCATGTACGTGGTGAAGCCGAGGCTTCCGAGCTTCGGTCTGGCGATGCTAGTCAACGAGAAGAAAAGCATCCCATTCGTTCTTGAAATCAATGACCTTGAAACCGTGGTTAGTTCGCCGCGAGTAGGTGACATGCACACCGAGCTGGATTTCCAGGATTTCGATGTCTCTGACGATGAGCTACTCAACCCTTATTCCTTGGCATGGTCCCGTCTGCTTGATCCTCTTGCCAAACGCGCACCAGTTCTCATGACCCACAATCGTGGCCTGGATGACCACTACGCTAATTCTTCGATGTATATGCGGAATCTGAAAGACGAGGAAGTATACGATCCTGACCGATTCGATCGCGAGGAGGTACGTCGCGAGCTTGGGTTCACCAAGGACGACCGCGTCATCCTGTTTGGCGGCCTTATTCGTAAACATAAGGGCATATACGAGTTAGTTGAACTTATCGAGCGACTCGCGGACCCTCGGTACAAGTTGCTGTTCATAGGATCGCGTGTCACGCCTGATCAGGAGGCGCTCGTCAGGAGGTTCGGCGATAGGATTGTCAGCCTACCTGCGCAGGACCGTGAAGGAATGGCGAGGGTCAACCTGGCGGCAGACTTAGTCATTCTGTGGCTGAACCCGGCTGTCCCCGCCAGTCACTACCAGTTCCCGTACAAGGCCACCGACGCTTTCGCAATGCGCACACCCGTCATTGCTAATAGCATCTCCGACTTGGGTGATCTGGGCCGCCAGAATTACCTGTCACTAGTCGATTTTGGCGACTGGGACGGAATGCTCGCGGCGGTAAGGAATGTCTTCGACGATCCCACGGCCACAGAGATCATGACAGAAGCTGCACGCCGACTTTACCTGCGGCAATTCTCGTACGCGGCTGCAAGGGCCAACGTGGAGATCGCCAAGGTCCGGCTGGGGGACCATGGGGACGCTCCCTACCCCATATCAGAAGAGTTCGGCGAAGCATATAGGCGAATGCGCACGGACGTTGAACGGCGCTCCGCTGCATCGGGGCGTTCTCAGAACGAGTCCACTCAGGTTGTCACGGTTTACACGGATGCCCTACCCACTCCTGAGCAGGTGCCTCATGGAGACATCATTGCATTTGTGCTGGCGGATTCGGCCGAAGACGGCGCCGCAGCGTCGCGTCTCATCGAGCAGCGCGCAGATTTTCCCGTCTCTACTATCCTCATTGTGGAGGAGGACGGGAGAGCGCCGGCGAAAGCGGCGCTGAGCCGACTCCTGTCGCAGTCGACGGCGAAGTACGTACTCGTCACATCGAGTGATGCGCTTCCTAGCCGCGAATGGGTGCGGAAGGCATACGCGTCCGTCACGGATCTGGGGGTGACGCTTGTGCGGGCTCAAACCGGCCTTAAAGTCCAGAACCACGAGCGTTGGATGCATGTCTTCGGCGCACGTCGGGCCTATGAACGGTATTTGAACGAAGGCCCGGTGGGGGGAGACGAGCCACCGGTTGCGCGTGACCTTCTACTGGTGGAGGGCGTCCTTGCTCCTTCTCCGGCCGAAGATGGTCAGGATGATGCCACTGAGGGCGGGGAGATACATGTGGTCGACGTTCGGGACCTGGAAGGATCCGGTGACCCTCGCTTTCATCGTCGGATTAGCGTGATCATGCCCTGCATTAACCGTGAGGCCGGGCTTCGTGCCGCAAAGCTGCTCCGGTCTCGGGCTGGCGTCGAGGCGGATTTTGTCGTCGTTATCGACTCGCGCCGGGCAGGATTTATTCGGACTCTAAACGTTGCGGCTCGTCGCACGGAGGCCGACTATGTTGTCTATCTGGCCGAGGACGCATTCCCTGGCGAAGACTGGCTGGCAACCGCTTCCTCCGCGCTGCGCGATACCGGATCAAAGCTGTTGGCTTTCAATTGCGGCAAGTGGCACGGGCGTGTTGCCGCATTTGGAATGGTCAACAAGAGTTGGGCATATTCGTTGTACGGTGACCAGATACTGTTTGAAGGATACAGGTCGCACCGGGCGGACAACGAGATCACGGTAATTGCGCGAGCTATGAAGGTATATACCTATTGTCGAACCGCTGTGCTGTTTGAGAATGATGTTAAAAAAGATTTTCATCGTGCTGAGAATGATGCATCGAACTTCACAGAAATCGATAAAAATCTGTTCAAGAAGCGATATAAAGAGGGTTTCGATGGCCGAGTGGGGCAGGATGTCCTAAGCCCTCTGTACGCCGAGTACTTTGAGCAGAGAAGGCTTCGTGATGAAGCGCCCCCGTTGTTGATCGAGTAGACGAGCATTAGCGCCACTAGAGTTGTCCGAGGCCGTCAGGAGGCGCCGCTAAGGATCCCGGACGTCACTTTCGCGAGAATAGTCGATTAGTAGTTGCCGGTGGGCTGCGCTCTCGGTTAGGTTGCCGCCGGTGCGCAGGAGCCCGCCACATCCGGCGCGGCCGGGCCTCATCGATCTCCGGGCCGCGGCAGCCCTTGACCTTGAGGCCACGTTCGGTCGTTCCTCTGTTGCCGCCTTGGGCCCAGCGAGACCAAGTAGAGACGCTGAAACGCGACTGCGGAGAGGCGCCTGCCCTCACTCCGGAGGTTGGTATACGGGCGGGAAAGAACACCGACGCCTGCGGGCGGTGTGAGATCATCTCTGGTATGAAAGGTCTCATTTCGTCGCTCGCTGCAGCTAACCTTGCCCTGCGGGAGGGACGCCGGGAAGAAGCCGTCTCGCTGTACTCTGCAGCCAGAGAAGCTACGCCCGAACTCAGGACGCACATCGATTTCAACTTGGACTATTTGGGTCGAGAACTCCAGGGGGAAGAGAAATCACGAGTTGTTGTCGCCTCCGCCGAATCGCCAGCGTCAAAAGAACGGCTTCCAGCTGAGAGGGCACTCGTTATTGTCGTTGCACAGTCACTAGCAGAAGCTGGCCGCACCGCTCGACTAGTTTCCAGAAGAGCAGGTACCGTCATTGGTATTGTGGTGCTAATAGAGGGCAGGACTCCGCGTTCAACACAAACGGTTATAGGAGAAATTCTTAGTAACACCCGAGCGGAGTATTCGCTAGTCGTAAAATCGGGGACATTTCCCGGGTCCAACTGGCTCGAGAATGCATACGCAGGCGTGGTAGATGGCGTCACTGAGGCAGTGTATGCAAACACGGCTCGCGCACTTAGCGACCAAAATGCCGACCCAAGTTGGATGAATTTATTTGCTCTGACCTCAAAATTGGAAGAAGTGGTGCGTGGGCAAGATGACGGGACTGAGTACACTGCCAAACTCGACTTCTTGCTGGTAGACGTTTCCCCTCCATTAGTCAGTTCCCCGCAACCTGACTCGCCCGGAGAGTCGCTACACATCGTGTCTGCCCCAGATCTGCCGCTGGGTGACTCGTTACTGTTCACCAAGGACGTGTGTGTGGTCATGCCTTGCATAGATCTTGACGCCGGACGCCGCACTGTTGCCCTGCTGGCCGAAAGGTCCGGCCTGGCGGCTGATTATGTGCTGGCAGTCGACACTGATCGACAAGGCTTCATCGCCACGCTCAATCAAGTGGCACGGCGGACTTCCGCTCAATACGTTGTTTATCTCGCGCAAGATGCGTGGCCTGGAGAAGACTGGCTGCTTAGCGCTTATGAGCGAATCCGTCACGAGAGAAAGTCCTTGTTGGCTTTTAATTGCGGCAAGTGGCATGGCCGAGTCGCGGCCTTTGGAATGGTGGAAAGGACTTGGGCGCATGGCCTCTACGGTGACGAAATTCTCTACGGAGGATATCAATCCCACCGGGCTGACAACGAACTTACGGTAATCGCCCGTGCGCAGGGAAAGTTCGTTTATGCGCCTGAATGCGTACTTCTAGAGAATGACTCCGACAAGGCTTTCCGCCGTTCCGAACGCGAGGCGGGCCACTTCAGACGTGAGGATGCACGGTTGTTTCGACAACGGTTCCGTGACGGCTTCGGTGGCCTGGCAGACCGAGATTATTTGGAAGCGCTTCACGATGAGTACCTAGACTTGCCAGCCTTCAACGCGGCGCGGCCGAAGATGGAGTTCAGCTAGCCCAGCACGCAGTGCATGAAAGGCCGCAGGGCCCGTCGTTTACCGGACAGGACGGACAGGTTTGGTCTCTCAGCAATGTGCCGGCTGATGCGACGGTCGCCGACCTGAGCTCGGACCAAGGCGCCGAGAGGGTCGATCCGCCCAGCTGAGCGTAGCTACAAGCGAATTCCATGGCGGAATTCGGAGTCCCCGTCCTCGGCGCCGAAGAGTTGCGAATTGCGACAGCTTTGTGCGCGAACGCACATGCCGGGATAGCGGCCCGTCCGTCTCAGCTTGTTACCATGGGTCGGTTCATTAATGTCCAAAGAACAGGGAACGCCACCAAACATGTCGTCGGCAACAAACGACCCGCGCGCGGTCAAAACACCAAAGACGCTCAAGGACCTAGGCATAGCCCACGGACGCATCAACAAGATTAAGGGCCGCAGCGTTACCGGCTGGCTCTACTCGCCGACTCGGGATGTCACGCCCGTTCTCATGGTTGATGGGCGTCCCGCGACCCTCATTGAATGGCCAACCCAGCGGACGGACGTTGAAGCTGCACTCGGCGTGACGGGGAAGTTGGGGTTCGAGTTTCAGATGGATGGCACGGAGGTAGGTGCCAAGATTGAGTTGTTTGCCCTTAGCGGACAGAGGCTTCATAAGATCTATCAAGAATACGCCGAACACGCGGTTCCGGATCTCAGCGTCTTTCGCCAGTTTGATCGTATTGCAAAGATTTCCCAACAGAGCGACGCTGTCGCCATCACATCATGGGACGGCGCCCATAATCCAATCGGCCGAGCTAAAGTGCTCTACGATATTGCGCAGACCCGACGACCTGCAGCCATCGTAACGTATTTGTTCCAGGAGTTCGGCGGCCAACTCTGGAAACCGCTGGCGGAGAACGACGTTCCTCTTTTGACCATCCCTTGGAATGACCGCGCACGCTACCATCGAATACTTCGTGCAATGAATGTTAACTTTCCGACGGTATGGATCTGCAAACCGCGTCTCCCGAATTTTGAACTGGCATCACAGATTGCCGCCGAGGACGCAAAGCTGATTCTCGACTTGGATGATAACGATGATCATTTTTCGGAATCTATTCCGTCGCGAATGAAAATTTATGGATCATCAGGACTGGGTCAAAGCAAATACTATCAAAACCGCGTTCAGGCCCGAACCGTGGCAAGTGTTACGCTCCGCGAATCGTACGGCGGAGAAATCGTTCGCCACGCTCGGGCAGAGGCCCCCGAAATTCCGATGGGTGTGGACGCGTCCGAGACAGATCCGCGCGCAGATTCGGCCGACCGTTCCACCAAGCACATTGGCTTCATCGGAACGGTGAGAACGCACAAGAATATACTTGCGGCAGCGAAATCGATTTCCGTAATCAATTGGCGCTATAAGCAAAACCTGAAGTTCCACGTTTATGGAGATGTGCAGCCTGAGGCTCTGAAGCGGGATCTTCTGGAGCACGGTGTCCAACTCAAGGGGATCGTCCCCGCGGGGCAACTGTATGCGGAGCTGTCGCGCATGGACTTGGTACTGACGGGCTTCCCTTCCCCTGAAGGCAAGGACGAAGAAGTCACTAGGTATCAGATCACTTCCAAGATCGGGGATGGCCTGGCAGTCAAGCGCCCGGTGCTGGTACCGGACGGCCCCAGTGTTGCGGACCTAGTCAATACCCCTGGTGTCTTTGCCTTCGATGAGGTCAACTTCCCCCAGAAAGTCGTTGATGCGCTGGCCTTCAAGGGAGAAATCTCCCTGCCGCCGCAGTTTACGCTGGCGGGCGCGTATCAAGGCTTTGCCGACGCCGAGGTCGAGGCGTCCAAGCAGCCGCGTGCGGCTGAGGTATTCGCCAATTCCGTCCTGTGGCAAGATCGCGACGCCGGCACCGCCACTCGTCCCACCCTCCTACTGCTGTGGAAGCAGCATGACGCTGGCATATACGGCCGGCGCATAGACCAGATCGCGCGCTCCTATAAGAAACGCTATCCAGGCCATGATGTTCGTGTCTTGGAATTGTGGCATGAAAAGGACGGGGAGGCATACGTCAAGCGATCCTCGAGCCACATGTCTGATGCGGGAAATGTACTGACATCTGCTGGCCGCAAGATTGATGGCTCCCATGTTGACGCGGATGGGATTAGCTTCGACATGATGGACTATAACTCCAGCGCGGATTTGGATCAAGAAGTGTTCCGGTATCTGACTAATAGATCAATTCTGCCGTCCAATACGGTCGTTATCCTCTTCCCATTCATTAAGTTCTATGAGAAGCTCCGGGATACGTTTTCTCCGTATACAAAAATTGTCGATGTGGTGGACAATCAGCTCTCGTGGAGCAACCTGAATACTGATCGTGGCCGTCAGGTTGCGATGCAGTACAACACGATGCTCGCGAATGCGGACGCTGCAGTGTTCAATTCTGCTGTCAATATGGAGTACTTTACCGATGCAGACATCGTCCCTAGCAGTGTTCCGGCGCACATTATTCCCAACTGGTACACGCCTCCGGCCGGAGCGAACAACCTTGCTCGCGATCAGCGGGTGTCTTCCGAGTTCAATGTCGTGTACAGCGGCAATATGAATGACCGCATCGACTGGGACATAATTCGCGCCACTGCCGAGATTAGCGAGAAGATCGTTGTGCACCTGGTCGGGGCGGCAGACAGGGCGCCAGCGGGGTTCTTCGAAATTTTGAAGCTCAAGAATGTTCTGTATCACGGACCGCAGACCGAGCGATTCTCGCTTTCGTTGCTCTCTAACGCCCAGCTGGCAATCATGCCCCATGTGCCGGACGACGTATCCAATTTCATGAACCCCATGAAGTTGCATATGTATCGGGCCGTGGGTGTTTCAACCATCGCTACCCAGGTTGAAGGCATCGACCCGGATCTCGATTCTGCGACCGTGTGCCCGTCGAGAGCCGATTTTGTCGAGGCTGTCAGCTTGAAGTTCGCCCAATGGTCTGGCAGCGGCGGGCAGACGTTGCGGGTTGAACCGCGACATTCAGCTTCCGAGCACGAAGAAAGGTATCTGGGGCTGATCCATTCGATTGCCCCCTGGACGCGGGCCGATTCTCGGGCACAAGACTCTGCTGAGAACGAAATCGGTGGGGGGCTGGTCAGTACCTTGAACCGAGCTGCCCTGGGAATCTAGCAAGGCTGTATAGCAGGAGCCGCACATCGGCAGTCGTTCTGGCCGCCGTGGGCGTTCCTGCTGACCAGTTGACTTCCTGGAGCCGGTGTCAGCCCCGACCAGTCACACTGGTCGGGGCTGGCGTTTGGGCTGCGTCGTTGACGTGCGGTGATGGTGGAAGTTTGGCTCGTGTTCACGCACTGTTGGGTTCTTCATTCGGGTGTCGTGCTGCCCCGGCGCGCCCGTGAGCCGCTGGGGAACGCTGCCCGATGTGTCACCGATCTCGGTGGTGGATCGTCGCCGGCGGTATGGGGTCCGGTCGCCCCGGCCGGCTGGTAGGGGAATCGACATCGTTGTTGGACCTGGCCCGATTCATGTGCCCGGTTCGTGTGTTCGGGCTGTGGATGATGTAGCGGATGGTTTGCCACTTGTATGCAGAAGACATAATGCCACGCCATACTGAGCCATGGCATTGGACCGTCGCTCCATACTGATCGTTACGGCTGCCGGGATTGTCGCGTTCGGCGCCGCCGTCTACGCCCCCAACGCGACGGAACCCGCCTACGCCCGGTCAGGTACGGTAGACCCGCCGATCATGCGGTTCGATCAGTTCCCCATCGGGCTCACCGATGTCGTCCCGATCAATGCATCGCCTGCAAACCAGTACTCCATAGTCCGAGCGCCCGGCGACTGGATCTACGCAGTGTTCTGGGGTGCGGACATGAATCCCTACGTGACCAAGAAGAGGGAGGGATACTCGGGTTGGGAAATCTTCAGCCTGGGGACCTTGCCCGGGAATCCGCTCTCCGCCCCTGCCCCTGCAGATGAGCACAACAACTTAGCCGTAATGGTGGATGGCCAGGGCTACGTGCACATTGCGGGCAATCATCATCGCACACCGTTGAACTATGTCAGGTCAGCGGTTCCGGGCGAGGTAACGGCTTGGGAAGCACCCGGGATGGTTGGGCTCGATGAAGACGAGGTCACATACCCGCGGTTTGTGAAGACGCACGATGGGAACCTCCTATTCTTCTACCGCGCCGGAACAAGCTCGGACGGTGACCTCATGCTTAATTGCTATTCCACCGCCACCAAGACGTGGTCGCGGGTGGGCATGATTCTGAAAGGTCACGACTGGGCGGGGCCCGGGACGGATGATATGACGGCCTACCCGTCGCAGGTTGTCCATGACGAATCGACCGGGCGTTTGCATGTGTGGTGGACGTGGCGCAGCACCATCCATCTTGAGTCGAGCCACGACCTCTGTTACATCTACAGCAACGATGAGGGCGGGACCTGGTTAGACGGCACCGGGAACCCAGTCACGCTGCCAGTTACGGCGGCCAATGCCGCGGTGAAAGTGTTGACAGGAGGGGCGGAATAGGCGCCACCGGCGCTTGCATAGATACAGCGGGAAGTGCCTACGCCGCCGTGCGATTCCCCGCGCCCGATAGTCAGGTCCGGCTCTACAAGAGGACCGGTTCAACGTTTAGTTATACAGTTATCGGCGCAGACCCCATAGGTCATGCTGCGATCTTCGGGACCCCCGACGGGCGCGTGTACGCAATCAATTCCGAAGCAGACACCGCCTACATCCGGCAAGTAGCCCCTACGTCGGAAAGAAGCGTGCAACACCTTTCTTGGGCCATGCCGAACTGGGCGCCGAGCACGGCGGCAATGCTCAACGGCTCATATCCGATGCGTCTGCTCATCGCGCCTTGCCGTAAGAGGGCGGTCAGCAATTACGGCGGCGTCCTCACTATGATCGTTAGTCCGAGCACGCTGGCGGCGATTGCCTCGGGGAATGTGGTGCTCCCCGGGCCCGAGGCCCGTCGCTGGCACGTCTTAGGCTTAGGCGGCCGTCCGGGTTCATGTGACCGCACAGGATGCTCCCGGCCAGTGGTCTGGACGTGGCATGGAATCACTGGGCCATTATGCGGCCGGTTCGCTTCCGGCTGAGCAGTTTTCCAAACCAGGACTGCAGCCGGTCTTTGGCAGCGTTCACGTCGGCGAGGGATTTGTGACAAGCAGTGTCCTGAGCTGTTCCTTGGCCAGCCAGGCGGCCGGATCCGCCGCTGCCCGAACGTGAGGACCTCGGTGCCGGTGACGCTGTAGTCGGGCAAGTCGAAGACGGTGGTGGCAGAATCTGGACGCGGGAGATGAGGCACAATCAAGGCTCGTTGCTCCTGAATTTTAGCGATCGCCTAGAGAACATCCATCGCAGCAGGACGAGGAGCCTTTCAGCTTTCTCAACACGGAACCTGTCTCACCGTCAAAAATATACAGGCTCCACGCCCTGCTCCTGGTTTACGACCCTTGCGCTGTCATCCGTTCGGGGAGGCTATGGAGTGACGATTTACTCTGCTCGGAGGAGCTATTTAGGTTTGACTGGCAAAGGCATCAATAATGTTTTGAAGCTCGCCGCTGTCGCGAAGATGACGACCGGTGAGGTGTCCGCACCCGAGCGGTATGGTGCTTGAGTGGGGCAAACGCTCGATGTTGGAAGCGTGGAATTTGTCGACCGGGTGCTCTGTGCCGAAATATGTCACGAATCGAGTGTGCGGAAAGTCGCCAGCCAGGGAGCCGCTCAAGTCCAAGTATTGCGGCGTATCCGTGGATTTCCAGATTCTCTCGACAGCCCATCCCCATCGAGGGTCTCGAAACTTCTTCCGTTTCTCTTGATCAATGAAGGTCTGCGGAGACATGGCTAGGACCTCTGTGGCGGCGCCAAGAATTCCCAGCATCAAGGCTCCGTAGCCGCCCATAGATTGGCCCATGGCAAGTACCGGTCTGTTGCCGGCAATCTGTTTAACTCTATTGGCCGTGGACTCAAGATCGGTAGAAAAGCCAACCACGCCGCCGTGATACCAAAGTCTGGACCGATCTCGGAGGAATAGAACTGATGCCGGCGAGTGTGCCAACGTTCCGCCGAACGTGAACGTAGGCGGACCAGCATTCACTACCCTCTGTTCATCTGTCTCCGGTCCAAAATCGGCCATTGAAACGATGAGCACTTCACCGTCGCGGTGTTCATATATCCAGTCTCCGTTTGATTCCATGTCTGCCTCAGTAGTAGTTCAATTTTCGGCCAACGAATTATCGTAGCGGGCTTAGGGCTGTTGCCCGGTGTGCGATGGCTCCGCTGGTTGCTCGTCCGATGTTGCGGGCTCCGAGCCTCTTCGGTGTTCTCGGATCAGCTTTGCATGCACCACCAAAGACCGGAAGCGAACCCGTTTATCAGACTGACCGGCAGACTCCCACCGGAAACGTTAGGGATAACTGGCCTCGGTTGGTTCAGAGACGTGCTCCCCATAGATGCGCCGTGGGCTTTGTTCACGAGCGACACGAAAAGAATGGCGAAGAACGTCCCAATCGCTTTCGCGGCGAGCCTGCGGAGTCCCCAGGTCCCACACGACGGTACCTAGACTAACTTCCATCGATCAATAAAGGCGGCCGAAAGACCGCGATTTGGAATGCCGAGCCAAATTTCAGGGACGGAACCCGCGTCAATCGCCACGCCCCCCCGGTCCTTGATGATGTGACAGTAGTATTTGGCGAGCAGTCCGGCGGAAACTAGGTAAGGCATACCGGGCTCAGGCTCGATGCTTTGTACAACCTCGTCGAACTTATCAGGATAATGACGCGAATTTTTCCGGTCGGCGGCATTCAGGAAAACAGCTTGGCGTGGAATCAGGTGCTGCACAACTTCCCTTATCCCAAATGTCTGGCGCATCAAATCAGCCAATTCCGGATAACTTGAAATTAAGCCTACGCGTTGCTGACCAGCGAAGATCTTTCCATAGTGGCCAAGTAGGTGGCGATTCGTCCAAGCTGAGGCCGTGGTCTGGTCATTCTTCAGCAGCCCAGCCACCGCTAGCGCTGCAGTGCGATTCCCGACGACTGCGCGGACATCCAAGTCTTCCTCGGGGGTTTGGTAACCCCGCAAGATTGCCCCGTCTTCCGGTATGCCGATGGCGTCGGCCGACTGAATTGCGGTGAGCATATACTCGAGAAAGTCGTCCCTATTGTCATTGACAACTGAATCATCTCCAAAGTGCATGTAAGAAATGCGACGAAGCATGTATTCTTTAAGAGCAGGGTATCCATCATATTTGAACAAGCAGTTGCCTTCGCCATCGCTCATACGGACCAGGCTGAAGCCGGTGCCGCTTTCGATCGCATTCAGAATAGCTGAGGCAATTGATCCAGCTTTATCTGAGGCGTCCAGGCGTCCGCCGGAATTCTGCGTTGAATAAAGGCTTAGAATGCTATCGCTTGGATTCTGCGCTGTGAATTGGCGGTATTCGTTGGCGGCTTCCTCCGAAGGGGGTGACCAAATATTTCCACCTAATATCATCGGTAATTGTCAACTTTCATACTTGAGGCAAACGAACCAAGCGGACTTGCCTTATTCTGTAAAGGTTGCTACGGCGTTAGAGCGATGTTGTCTTTGGGCAGGTGTTGCTTGAAGGCCAGGACGGGGCTCGCGCCATTTCCCTTCGTGGCCTGATCCCGGACGCGTCTGAGCGAATCGACGTGCCTCCTTGCACTTACGTTCCGTTCAGGTCCCTAGAGTGGGCGAAATGGGAATGCCTGAATGGGCGTCGGTCCCATGCGGAGCCATAGCGACGCCAATATTCACGAGCGACACTAACAGGCACCATATTACTGTCTCGCTCGGGCGGTGCAGGCTGCAATGCCGGGCCTGAAGGCAGCGGGCGTGTAGAACTGTATACGTGGACATGAATCTAAGTTATGGGCGCCAGCTGCGCGTAAGCGTCGGAGACGAGTGGCAGGGCCAGACCATCGACTCCGTCGAAGAGGTCGGGTTGGCAGTCGCTGACGTATCAATCCGGCCTACGCTCGTGCGCCACGGCGACACCCTTGCCGTTGCCTTCTATGACGATTCAAGGCGCCTCACAATTGCCCACAGAACCGTTGCGAGCTCTGACTGGAGCTTTCAGAAAATAGATTCAAGCGTTGGCTGGGACAGTCACAACTACATTGATCTGGGCTTTGACAAGTCCGGGCGGCTGCATGTCGCAGGCAACATGCATGCGTCTCCTCTTCAGTACTGGATCGTAGACCTAAACGACCCTTCGCGGGAGACGTGCCGGCTCGCCGTCTTATGGCAAGCCGAGAAGGAACAGAAAGTCACGTACCCCAGGTTCCTTCGGGACGATGCCGGAGATCTGCTCTTTACTTATCGTGATGGAACCAGCGGCGACGGGGACTTCGTCTGCCTTCGTTGGGATGACGACGCAGCGAAATACGAGTCTGTGTCTGATCGCCCGCTTATCGAGGGTAAGGGGAAGCGTAACGCCTATATAGACACCAACGCCCCTATTCTGGGGCCAGATGGTGGCTGGCACTTGCTTTGGGTTTGGCGCGACTCCCCGGATGCTGAGACTACGCACACCGTCAACTATGCGCGCAGCGCGGATCTCGTGAACTGGAACGATGCTGGTGGGCGGCCGCTTGGACACCCCCTTGTCGAAGATGCCCGCATCGTGGTGGACCCGGTGGGGCCCCGCTGTGGGCTCATCAATAACAACGTTCGATTGGGATTCCTCCCCGACGGGCGGCCGATGGCTGTCTACCACAAGCGAGACGATGCTGGCTCGCAGCAGATCTGGGGAGCGGTATTCAACGGTGATGATTGGACCAGGCGACAGCTCACTGAGTGGGACTACCGGTGGGATTTTTCCGGAATTGGTTCCCTGGATTTTAAACTCGAGATTGGCGCCCCGGTCACGACTTCATCGGGTGTCCTGGTCGACGTGCGCCGAGACGAAGAGGTGCAGACTCTAGCCCTGAGTGAGTCGCTGTCGGTGACGTCACAGCACCCTGCATCACCGTGGAACCCGCTCCGCCGGTTCCATCGAGACGGTGGACTGTATGACAGGATGACGCGGGGGCGGGACTGGGCGCCGGAAGACTCCGGAACTGAATGGTTCATGTTGCACAGCTCGGTACCTGAACAGCGGGACCGACAGCCGGCTGGCCAGGCTCCCGCCGCGCAACCAATGGTCATGGTGGAAATGTCCCGATCAGTCACAGGTTAGCGCCGGGGGAGGGGCGGAGTCTGTTGCTGCTGCATCTGCTCTGCCCGATCGGGGGTGTTGTGCGTCACTCCGGGCCTTATGGGAGCCGCGATAGCGACCCTGCGTTATATAGTGGACCCGTTTGGTTGCGCCGTCTGCGCCCAACCACTGAAAATCAACTGCTGCTACTGGGGGACTAGTGACACTACGACTAACCGTTATCGGTACGGGATACCTCGGCGCGACCCATGCGGCTTGCATGGCGGAACTCGGCTTCGAGGTTCTGGGCGTCGATGTCGACAAAGAGAAGATCGACAGCCTGAGCCGGGGTGAACTGCCCATCCACGAGCCTGGCCTGCCTGAGCTGCTGCGCAAGCACACCGAGTCCGGCCGGCTGCGCTTCACCACCTCCTTTGAAGAGGCCGGCGCCTTCGGCGACGTCCACTTCATCGCCGTCGGAACCCCGCAGCGGGCCGGCGAGCACGCCGCGGACATGACCTACGTGGACGCCTCGGTGACCGCCATTGCCCGGGCCGCCACGAAGGACTCGCTGATCGTGGGGAAGTCGACCGTTCCGGTGGGCTCAGCACGCCGCCTGAAGGGCCTTGTCGCCGAAGAAGCGCGCGACGGCGTCACGGTCAACTTCGCCTGGAACCCCGAGTTCCTGCGTGAAGGCTTCGCCGTGGAGGACACCCTCCGCCCCGACCGCCTGGTGATCGGCACCGACTCCGCAGCCGCGGAGGCCACCCTGCGCGAGGTCTACGCGGACGCCATCAGCCGCGAGACCCCGTTCATCTCGACGGACTTCGAAACGGCCGAACTGGTCAAGGTCGCCGCGAACGCCTTCCTGGCCACCAAGATCTCCTTCATCAACGCCTTCTCCGAGGTCACCGAGACCGTGGGCGGCAACATCCGCACCCTGGCTGACGCGATCGGGCTCGACGCCCGGATCGGCCGCCGCTTCCTGAATGCCGGGATCGGCTTTGGCGGCGGCTGCCTGCCCAAGGACATCCGGGCGCTCCAGGCACGGGTTTCCGAGCTCGGCCTGGACACCACCATGCGTTTCCTGAACGAGGTTGACGAGGTCAACCTCCGCCGCCGCGACCGTGCCGTGCACGTCGCCGAAACCCTGCTGGGAAGCCTCGAAGGCAAGCGCGTGGCCGTGCTCGGCGTCGCGTTCAAGCCCAACAGCGACGACGTCCGCGACTCGCCGGCCCTGGACGTTGCTGCAAGGCTGTTTAACAGCGGAGCGGACGTCAGCGTCTACGACCCCGCCGCCAACGCGAACGCCGCCAAGCGGTACCCGCGCCTGAACTACGTCGACTCCATGGCCACGGCGGTGGCGGACGCTGACCTCGTCATGCTGCTGACTGAATGGCCCGAATTCCGGGACACAGATCCTTCGGCCCTGTCGGACTCGGTGGCGCACAAGCGTATGTTCGACGGCCGCAATGTCCTGGACCACGAAAAGTGGACTGACGCGGGCTGGGACATTGTGTCCCTTGGCCACAAGAGCGAACTCCTGGACCTCGCCGCGGCCCACTAGCCAGGCCGTCCGGTTCCGGTCGCCCAACAGGAAGGGGTTCCAGCCTGAGCAGTCGCTCAGGCTGGAACCCCTTCCGGTTCCCGGCCCTGCGTCCCGGCGGCTGTCGTGTGGGCAGGGCAGAAGAGCCTCCACTATCAGGTGCACGTAGCAGATGAAGTCGGACCGAGGTGTTGCGTATGTAAGGTCCTGTTGTTGGAGTATCTTACTGTTGGGCAATCAGCGAAGGCAGCGCTCTATATGGGGCTAAATCACCTATGCCGCAATATGTCAGCATGTTACGGTTCGCGCATGATGTTCAGCGGCCTCGCCGCGGCCTTAGCGGCGGTTTTCGTAGCGTGCAGCAGTCCGGCTGCCCCCGCAGAACTGCGCGGCCAGCCTCCGGTTGCATCGGCAGCCGTACCCGCAAACTCTGGGCTTGTCTGCAACGTGGACCGGAGGGGCCCCGGTGCCGCCAGCGCACCGCAGACGTACCGTTATGTCTCCACCACGCAGGTCGGAACGACATGGGCGGGCCAGCCGGTGGGGCAGGGCATTCTTGTCGCCGGCAACACGCAGTACGTGGCCTACTACGATGCCAGTCGCAGGCTGGTGGTGAAAAGCCGGGTGGGCGCTGCGTCCTGGGTGACCAAGGTTCTGGATACCAGCGTGGGATGGGACAGCCACAACTACGTCACCATGGAGTTGGACGCCAGGGGTAACCTGCACGTGGCCGGTAACATGCATGTCTCGAATCTGAACTATTACATCACGTCCGCACCCGGGAACGTGGCCACCCTAACCAGGGTTCCCACCCTTGTTAATGCCAAATTGGAATCTGCGGTCACCTATCCGCAATTTTTGAAGAGTGCCTCGGGCGAGTTGTTTTTCATGTTCCGGAACGGCGGCAGCGGTAACGGTAGTAATTATGTTTACCGCTTTGTGACAGCGACCGGAAGCTGGCAACTCGTGACTTCGGGGGCTCTCTTGGACGGGCAGGGACAAAGCAGTGCCTATTCCCGTGCTCCGATCGCGGGACCGGACGGATATTTCCATATGGTGTGGATGTGGCGCGACACACCTGACGTAGCCACAAACCATTCGCTGTCTTATGCAAGAACCAAGGATTTTGTCCACTGGCAAAATGCCATGGGCGCCGACCTGAATCTCCCCTTGACGAGGCAGAGCCCTACGATGGTCGATCCCGCAGCGGTCGGTTCGGGTTTGAGTAACTCAATAGTGCGCCTTGGCTTTGACGGGGCCAAGCGGCCCGTCATCAGCTATACGCGCTACGACGCAGCGCGCGGGAATCAGCTCTTCCTCGCCCGGGCGGACAACCTGGGGACGTGGCATCGAGCGCAGGTCACGCGCTGGAGCGGCGTGTTTCCCGTGACCGGCACCGGCAGCATTCAATTTCCCTTCTCTGCCGGGACCGCGCAGCCGGCAGCCAACAGCACGCTCCAACTCAGCTACAGCTGCCTTGGCAAGGGGCGGACCATAGTACTCGACGAGACTTCGCTGCAAGTTAAATCGGACACGCGGTCTGTGTCACCACTTGTGGGCAAGCCGGTACTGCCGGTGTTGAGAAACGACCCCCAGCTTGTGACGAACAAAGCCTCGACGACGGCGGGCAAGAGCCTCTATATCCTGCAATGGCGCTCAATGCCCTTGAACAATGACAAACCCCGGGCAGTGATTCCGCCAGCTGAACCTCTTCTCATCTTGGAGTACAAGTCCGACTAACCGCGGTTCGCACGGCTCCTCACCCTACAGCGAGGCGTAGAGCTTGCCGGTGGTCGTCAGCGTCCCGTTGGTGTGGAAAAGGGCCGAGCAGCCCATTTTGGGATCCAAGGCCGGGCGGGTTTTCCAGGCAAAGCGCTCAACGAACGGCATGGCGCGCAGGCCGGCGACGGTGGCGCGCATGAAGTCCTCCGTCTGGGCCCGCGAGTAAACGCTTGGCCGGGTGGAAGTGGCGTTCCAGTCAGCCACCGCATACTCGGTCACCCAGATCGGCTTGCCGTACCGCTCATGCAGTTCCGTGACCTTCCTCAAAAACTCGTCCGCTTTGGGCCAGGCGTAGCGGTGCATGGTCATGAAGTCAACGCGCAGTCCCTTGTTCTTCGCCTTGGCCATGAAGTCCGCGAGCCAGGGGCTGGCGGGCCCAGTGGTGGCGGGGGACCCAAGCCGTAGCCCGGTTGCCTGCAGTCGGGGCCACAGGCTAATGGCCTGGTCCACGGACATATTGGCTTGGGCCTCGTGGTCGGGCTCATTGAAGCCGAGGAGGTGCTTGGTCTTAGTCTCGGCTAGTTGGCGGGTGACATAGCCGATGGCATCCTGCTCCAGCAGGGTCCTGGCACTCTTGATCATAGGGACAAAGGGCGTGGCCGTAGCGACGTTGGGGTGTGAGCCCCACGTGTAGTGCCACTTCAGCTTGAGGCTATTGATCTGCTGGAGCGCCAGGGCGTCCTTGCCGCCATGCCCCAAACCTTTGAGGGTGTTGGCGGGAGTGGTGATGGCCGGGACAGTCGGGATTGCTGCCGTGGCTACGGCAGCCTGGGCGGATCCCGCGGTGGCGGCGAGCAGGGCGCCCGGCGCTGCCATCGCGGCCAGGGGCATGGTGAGAAACCTACGGCGTTCCATGAGTTCCATTCGTGAAAAGTTGATGAGGGGGCTCCACCACTGGTGCAGAGATGGGAAGGCCAGGCGCCAGTGCGTCGGTGCGGATTCCGCGCACAAAAGCGGCCACGAAAGGTGACAAAGGTGACTGCTCCGGCCTGTGTGGTCTCTGATTCAGTTGTGGCTGAAGTCAACTTAGCAGGTTGGATACCCGGGAATGCCCCGGTAATACACAGGAAATACGCAGTTTTCTGCGCAGCCTGCAGCGGTCCACGCTGTTGGGTGGGGACGGGCCCTAGAGGGACCGGTAAAGCTCTCCTGTGGGGGACAGGGATCCGTTGCTCCGGAACAGGGCGGAGGCGCCCATGATGGGATCGTCATGAGCCCGTGTTTTCCAGGCAAAGCGCTCCACGAAGGGCATCTCCCGGAGCCCGGTGACGGTCTCGCTCATGAACGCCAGAATCTCCTTCTCCGTGAACCGGGAGGGCGACTTCGTCGTGGCTTTCCAGTCGGCCACGGCGAATTCGGTGATCCAAATCGGTTTCCCGTAGCGTTCATGCAGTTTCTGCACCGTACTAAGGAACGAGTCTGCACGGGGCCCCGCATAGGAATGCATTGTGACGAAATCCACGCGCAGGTTCTTGGCGGCGGCACCATCCATGAACCGCTTGAGCCAATCGCCGAGGGCCTGGACAGGCGACGGAGACCCGAGCCTGAGACCGGAACGTTCCAGCTGGGGCCACAGCCTGAGGGCCTCGCTGGCAGACATGTCCGCCTGGCCCTCATGGTCGGGCTCATTGAAGCCGAGGAGGTGTTTGGCCCCCGTCCACGGCACCTCGGAGCGCACTTGCTCAATGCCTTTCCGCTCCAAGGATCCCCGCCCCCAGATCATCGGCACAAATTCAGCGGTGTGGGCCGAAGCTGGCCGGAGGGGCGGGTAGCGCGGTCCCCAATTGTAAAACCAGTCCAAGTCCAGCGAATTCAGCTCCTCGAGGCCGAACCCGTCGAACCGGGGCATGCCGATGCCCTTGCTGGCATATCCGGGCCGGGGCCGGCGGGTAATGGGCGCGGACGGAGTTGGTGTGAAAGGAGCACCGGGCTTCGGCGACGTCGACGGAGCGGCCGGCGGCCGGGGGCCTGGTGCGGTATCCGGAGTGCACCCCGCCAGGGCGGCGGCGCCGACGGCGAGGGGGAGCGTGAGAAAGGTCCTGCGGTCCATGTGCACCCCCTGGCATCGTGGCGGAATCCGGTCAGAATCCAAGGGAGTCAGAGCTGCAGTAGGAGAACGCAATTCTGCCAACCCGCATCCTTGCCCGCTGAACACTCATTCTTCCACGAATGACCGACCTGATTCGACTCGCCGTTCGGGGTCCGGACCCGGTGCGGGCCGGTGCCTACGCCCCGGTGAACTCCGCGGTGCGATAGCCGACGCCGAGCAGTTCCTCGATGGCTGCCACCGTGCGGGCGGCGGCTTTGCCGTCGCCGTAGGGGTTCACGGCGTTTGCCATGGCGGTGAAGTGCGCGGAATCGTGCAGGAGGTGGCTCACCTCGGCAACAATCCGTTCTTCATCGGTGCCGATCAGCTTCACGGTTCCGGCCTCCAGTGCCTCGGGCCGCTCGGTGTTTTCCCGCATCACCAGGACGGGTTTGCCGAGGCTGGGCGCTTCCTCCTGCACTCCGCCGGAGTCTGTGAGGACGATGTGCGCCCGGGACAGCAGGCGGGTGAACTCGCCGTAGGCCAGCGGCTCAGTGACCAGCACATTTGCTTTGCCGTCCAGTGCGGGCAGCACCGCCTCGCGCACCACCGGGTTCTTGTGGGCGGGCAGAACAATCGTCAGTTCCGGCTCGGCGTCGGCGATCCGGGCCAGCGCCCGGCCCATGTTGCGCATGGCATCGCCCTGGTTTTCACGGCGGTGCGTGGTGACCAACAGGATCCGGCGGCCGCTGGTGGCCAGCTCTTCCAGCCGGGGGTCCGTGAAGGGCAGCTGTTTGTCCACCGTGGCCAGGAGGGCGTCAATCACCGTGTTGCCGGTCACTACGATGTCCTCCGGACTGATGCCTTCCCTTTCCAGGTTTTCCCGGCTAGTGGAGGTGGGAGCCAGATGCAGGCGGGCGATCTGGCTCGTGATCTTGCGGTTGGCTTCCTCCGGAAACGGCGAGAGCAGGTCTCCGCTGCGCAGCCCGGCCTCGACGTGCACCACGGGGATGCCGTGGTAGAACGCTGCGATGGCCGCGGCCGTGGAGGTGGTGGTATCGCCCTGGACAACGACGGCGTCCGGCCTCGACCCGGCAAAGAGCGTCTCCAGGCCGTCGATGGTCCGCGTCATGATGGCCGACAAGGACTGCCCTGGCTGCAGGATGTCGAGATCGTGGTCCGGAACAATGCCGAACAGTTCGTTGACCTGGTCCAGCATCTCGCGGTGCTGCCCGGTGACCGTCACGATGCAGCGGAAGAGCGCAGACTCCTGGAGTGCGCTGACGATCGGCGCCATCTTGATGGCTTCCGGCCTGGTTCCGAAGATCGGCATGATGCTGTGCATGGTCATTCCCCAAGGGTGTGCGAGTGGTGGGTAAGGTCTGTGGCCCGGAACTAGCCGAAGAGAAGTGCAAGCGCAATGGCCGGCACCGCGATGACAACGAAGAGGACGGCCAAGAAAGCCACCCGCCGTTTGCGTCGGTTCTGCGCGTCCCGGATGAGTTGCTGGGCTTCTTTTTCCCGGATAGCGGCGGCCTGGGCCGCCGCTTCAGCGGCTGGCCCCGTAATGTCCCGCTCTGGGGCGTCTTGTGCCCCGGCCTCCACAGTTCCGGCATCCTGCTCGGCCGGCGCTTCGGCGGGCGGTTCTTTGAGCGGAAGCGGCTCCGCCCCGGGCACCAGGAGGGTGTCCGCGATCTCCGCGTGCATGCGGCGCCTGCGCAGGTGCCGGGGCGCGGCAGCCAGCGGGGGAGGGCCGTCAGGAGTGTGTTCCAGCATGTCCTCCTCGCCTGGGTCAGATGCCCGGACCGGCTGACCAGTTCAGCCGGATGAGGTTCAATTGTTACATTTCCGCTCACTGATTGGCGCATTCCGGCCGCAAGGAAGCATCGATCAGTCCTCCGGTTTCGATCACAAACCGCCGCAACCATTGGCCCAAATCCAGGTCCGGATGTGAGGCAACCATCTGTACGTCCGCCGTCGTGCACTGGCCGATCAGGCGCCCCGCGCGCGTGAGGTGATAACTGGACGTCACGACGGTGACGGACTTCCAGCCGTTGGCCTTGACCAGGCCCGAGATGGCCAGTGCTTCGCCGCGGGTGTCCAGGTCCGGGGGGCGGAAGCAGATGACGGCCGCGTTGGGGAAGACGGCCGAATTGCACGCCTCATCCGCCACCCGGTTGCCAAACGTGTCCGTGTGCGAGATCACGAGGACCGGAACGTGGAAATCGGCCTGGAACTGGCGCGCCACCGGCAGGCGTTCGGAAGCCGCGCCGCCGAGCATGATGACGGCGTCCGTCCGGTGCACGCTGAGGGGGTCCACGTTAACGAACAGTTGAAGGGCGATGACCAGCCACAGCAGGAGGCCCCCGACGGCGACCGCGAGCACCCTGCGGGTAGCGGTATTCACCGCGGCGACGGAAGGAGGCACGGCTAAGAGTTTGGCACGCGGTTTTCAGGTGGCGAAATGGTGCGCCGGTGCTGCGCCAAAACTTGCACAAAAGAATGCGTGATGCAGTTGTGATTTTGGAGATCAAAGTTACTGGGGTGACAGATGTGGATTGCCGTTTATGCTGTAGGCAACTTACGTCGCTCCCACCACAGGTATCCACCTTCGGTCTCACCCCTAAGCGAGCAATCTTGCGAAAACTAAACATAGCGGCAACCGTGATTGCCGCCGTGATGCTGGCAGCAACCTTGCCGCAGGCCGCCGTGGCTGCTGTCGAGGTGCCGGCCGCTGGACAGGTGTCCGCCGGCGCACTGGCGCCGTCGGCTGCCGTGCAGAATGGTTCCGTGCAGACTGGTGCCGTGCCGGCGGTGTCGGACCCGAGCCCCCAGGGGGCGGTGGATGACTTTGTGCGCCCGGAGCCGCCCGCAGGCAGGGCCAAGTCCGAATACACCTACGTCAGCGCGCCGCTCGCCGGCACGTTGAAAACCACATTGGTGACGGTGCAGTTGGCCGACAAGTCTGCAGCCGAGACGGACACGGCCGTCCCGATGGCGGCGGCGAAGGCCTCGCTCAGCGCCGCCAACCGCTATTGGGCCTTCGCCACAGCGGGCCGGGTGGATATTGCGCTGAGTTCGTCGCGCCAGCTGCACAAGTCCGCCGCGACCTCCAAGCAGTCGCCGGCGCAGATCGTGGACATCGTCTCCCAGGAGCTGGGCTGGACGCAGAGTTCCTACACGGCACTGGTCATGTTCATCCCCGGTGCCTACCTCACCAACGGCGCCGCGGGCATGACCTACAGCAACGGCAACATTGGCGGCCGCATCCTGATGCCGCAGAACAGCCGGCTCTCCACGCCTGTCCTGGCACATGAGTTCGGGCACGCCCTTGGCATGGACCATGCCAACAGCCTGTTGTGCGGCAGCGGCGCCATGGACGTGGCCTCCGGGCCGTTCGCCGGGTTTGCGGATGCCACCTGCAGCATCAAGACCTACGGCGACAACCTGGACCTGATGGGTATCTCGCACTTCGACATCATGCCGGAAATCAGCGCCAGCTTCTGGGAAATGGGCCGGTTCGGCAACGGTAACGAGATCGCCAACCTGGGTACGGTGTCCGCCCCCCGCACGGTGAACCTCAAGCCGTGGGCCGGAACAGGTGCCAACCGCGCAGCGAAGTTCACGGACCCGAAATCCGGCGAGGTGTATTTCCTCGAACTCCGCACTCCGGTCGGTTACGACTCCGTGATTGCGCAGAACGGAAACCGCGGCGTGAAGATCACCCAGCAGGGCGGAGGCAACTCCTCAATCCTGCTTCCGCCCAATACCCGGGCAACCGCCTTCAACGGCTACTACAGCAACACCCAGGCCTGGCAGGCCGGCCAGACCTTCACCACGCACGCCGGCACCAAGGTCTCCATCGGCGCCGTCAGCGACACCGCGGCCACCGTGACGATCCGTCCGCCGGGTGCGCCCGCGAAGGGCTCCTTCGACAGCGCAGCCCTCGCGGTCACCTCCTCCGGCGCCACCATCAACGTCCGCGGGTGGTCGGTGGATCCGGCGGCGGCCTCCACCTCAACGCAGACGCACATTTATGTCACAGCACCTGACGGCACGACGACGGGCCATGCCTTCACGGCGGACAAACCGCGCGCCGACGTCAACGCGGCGCTGGGCATCAGCGGAAACCACGGCTTCCAGGCGTCGATCGCCGTCAAGGCGGCCGGACAGTATCAAGCCTGCGCTTATGCGATCGGCATCTTTAACAACACGGCCCTGGGCTGCCGAACCGTCACCCTGGCCGGCACTCCCGCACCCGAGGGATCCCTCGATGCGGTCAGCACCGCCATGGTGTCTGGCAAACCGTCCATCAAGCTGCGGGGCTGGGCAGTGGACCGCGGCAAGCCAGGCGCATCCATCCCGGTCCACGTCTACGTGACCACCCCTGCAGGGGACACCACCGGCCAGGCCTTCACCGCCAACCTGGAGCGCCCGGACGTCAATAAGGCCTTGGGGATCAGCGGCACGCACGGGTTTGCGATCACCATCCCGGCAACAGAGACCGGCACGTATCGGGTCTGCGCCTACGCCATCCCCGTCGCCCCGTTCGCTGCCGGTAACACCACACTGGGCTGCCGCAACGTTCCCGTGGCTGTCAGTGACCCGCCCACCGGGTACCTGGATTCCGTGTCCTTCATCAACGCCGGGTCCTCGGCGCGGCTGGACGTCGCAGGCTGGTCCTTCGACGCCGGCGTCCCGTCGGCGTCGATCCCTGTCCAGCTGAGCGTCACGTCCCCGGACGGCAGCACGAAGACAGTGACCACCACCGCCAACGCTGCCCGGAGCGACGTCAACGCCGCCATGGGGATCGCCGGTTCGCACGGGTACCGGACATCCGTGAGCGTGACGAAGGCCGGAACGTACCGCGTCTGCGCCACCGGAATCGCTGTTGCCCCACTGACCAAGGGCAACGGCTTCCTGGGCTGCGTGAACGCGACGGCGGCCCCTGCTGCGCGGCCGGTCGGCTATGTGGACGCCATCGTGGTGCAGACCAAGACGCCGTCGGCGGTTATCACGGCGTCCGGCTGGACCTATGAACCCGGCACGCCGGCAGCGTCCAACGCCGTGCACATCTACGTCACGGGCCCGGACGGCAAGACCAAGGGCTACCCCTTCACCGCGAACGGGACCCGGCCGGACGTCAATGCCGCGTTCTCGCTGACCGGAAACCACGGATTCCGGAACAGCATCCCGATCACCCTGTCCGGCCGCTACCACGTGTGCGCTTACGGCATCTCAGTGAGCCCGCTGAGTGCGGGCAACACACTGCTCGGCTGCCGGGATGTGGTTGCGCAGCCCGCCGCACCGGTGCGGGGTTACCTGGACACCGCCCGCCTGTCCGGGACCAGCACCAGCAGAACGATTCTGGCGACCGGCTGGGCCATGGATCCGGGCTTCACGAGCCAGAGCGTTCCGGTCCGCGTCACCGTCAAGTCTCCGGATTCGAGCTCCGAGAGCTACAGTGTCCGGGCCAACATCTACCGGCCGGACGTGAACAGCGCGCTGAACGTCAGAGGCAACCACGGCTACCGTGCCGCCATTCCCATCAAGGCCCGGGGCAAGTACACCGTCTGTGTCTCCAGCGCCGGGGCCGGCGTCCTGCGGACCGGGGTGTCCGCGCTGGGGTGCCAGTCCCTTACCTACTGACGATGTGAAGGGTTCCCTGGAGCCACAGCCCGGCACGGTCGGTCCGTCGCGGTAGCGTAGGGCTGTGCCTGAATCTCCCGTGCCTGAAACTCCTGTGCCCGACACTGTGCCTGATGCCGCTGCGACCGGATCCGAGCCTGCGGACGCCGCGCTGACCGTTGCCGGGCTCTCGGAGTCCCAACTGCTGGGGCGCATCTTCCCGCGGCTGACGATCCCGCAGCCCGTTGGCGGCCCGGCGGCGGCGTCGTACTTGCTGCTCGGCCCGGGGGACGACGCCGCGATTGTCGCCGCACCGGACGGGCGGACCGTGCTGAGCATCGACACCCAGGTGGCGGACCAGGATTTCCGGCTCGAATGGAACAACGGCTACCGGACCACCGGGTACGACGTCGGCTGGAAGGCCGCGGCGCAAAACCTCAGCGACATCAATGCCATGGGCGCCCGGGCCACGTCCCTTGTGGTGAGCCTGACCATGCCGCAGGAGACCCTCGTCTCCTGGGTGGAGGATTTCGCGGACGGCCTCGTGGCCGGCATCAGGGGGCTGGGGGCTCCGGCCTGCGCGGTGGCCGGCGGCGACCTCGGCCGCGGCCGCGAACTGGCGGTCAGTGTTGCCATCGTGGGGACCCTGGACGGTAAAGAGCCCGTCCTGCGCTCCGGGGCCCGGCCGGGGGACACCGTGGCCCTGGCGGGAACTGTGGGCCGGGCCGCCGCCGGGCTGGCGCTGCTGGAGTCGGACGTCCCCGTGGGCGACCTGACCGCCGGGCAGCGCTCCCTCCTGGACATCCAGTGCAGGCCGCAGCCGCCGCTCGCGGCCGGACCGCTGGCGTGTGAGGCGGGAGCATCGGCCATGATGGACATTTCGGACGGCCTGGTCCGGGACGGAAACCGCATGGCGGCCGCCAGCCGCGCGGTGCTGAATCTGGAAGCCGCCGCGCTGAAGGAGCTGGCCGCCCCGCTGCTGCCGGCGTCGGAACTGGTGGGGGCCGACCCGATGGCCTGGGTCCTCGGCGGCGGTGAAGACCACGGGCTGCTCGCCACTTTCCCGGCAGGGGTTCCGCTCCCTCCCGGGTTCACTGCGATAGGCTCGGTAGAGGCCCCTGCACCAACCGAAAGCACGGGGGTAACGATCGCGGGCAGGCCCGCTGACGCTGTGGGATGGGATCACTTTGCAGACTAAGATTGCCGCCAACGCGCAAGCGATGAAGCGGTGGTTGGGCAAGGCGGAAACCACGCTCGGCAACCACAGCGACCGCCTGAACGCCATCAACATCTTTCCGGTGGCCGACGGCGACACCGGCACCAACCTCTACTTGACCGTCCGCGCCGCGGCCCACGCAGCCGACGCCGCTGTGCCGGGACATCCGGTCGGGGCGACGCACGCTGCACCGGATCCGTCCCTGCATGACGTTGGCGCCGTCCTGGCGCAGGCCGGCGAGGTTGCCATGGAGCAGGCCCGCGGCAACTCGGGAACCCTCTTCGCCGTCTTCCTCTGCGCCGCCGCCGAACCCCTGGCCGGCCACACCCGGATCAGCTCACCCCTGCTGGCTGCGGCCCTGAACCGGGCCCAGATCCGGGCCTGGTCGGCGCTGAGTGATCCCGTGCCCGGCACCATGCTCTCCGTCATGGAGGCTGCCGCCCGCGCCGCGGCCGCCGTGGACTCCGCACACGACGGCGATGACAGCAACCAGACGCTCGGGCTGGCCCTGGATGCCGCCGTCGAGGCGGCCCTGGCCGCCGTGGTGCGCACGGAAGAGCAGCTCGATGCCCTGCAGGCCGCCCACGTGGTGGACGCCGGCGGCGTGGGCATGCTGCTGATCCTGGACTGCCTCCGCTCCGCCGTGCTCGGCGAGGAGCTCCAGAGCGAACTGCTGGACGGGCTGCACGGCTACGACGTCCAGGATCCGCATATCCACGTCGGCATGCCGCGCGACGAAGGCGTCGAAGTCATGTGCACCATCTCCCTGTCCCCGCTGGACGCCGCCATGATGCGCCAGCGGCTCGACGAAATGGGCGACTCGGTGATCATGAGCCAGGTTGGCGGCGGCGCGGATGCCGCCGGGCGCTACCGCTGGCGCGTCCACGTCCACGTCCTGGATGCGGACCCCGCCGTCGCGCTGATCCGTTCCCTGGGCGAGCCCACGGACATCTCCGTGAGCGAGCTCGCAGTGCCGCGCGACCCGGAGGCACCGGCCGCCACGGTTGCCGCCACCGTTGCTGCCCCCGATGCTCTCGCAGCTGCCGCCGAAACCCGAAACCCCGACGGACATGCCCGCTGAACTTGAACTGGGCCTGGAGCGCCGCATCGGCAAGCGCTCCGCGGCTGTCATCGAAAAACACCTCGGCATCACCACTGTCGGCGGGCTCCTGAACTACTTCCCCCGCCGTTATCTCAGCCGCGGTGAGCTGACGCCCATCAGCGAGGTCCCGCTGGACGAGGAAGTGACCCTGATTGCCCGGGTGGTCTCCAACAGCACCCGGGCCATGCGCGCCCGGCGCGGCTCCCTCACCGACGTCGTAATCTCCGACGACGCCGGGACCCCGGGAACCGGGTTGGACAGAGCCGCCGGCGCACTGCCGGGCACCCTCAAGGTCAGCTTCTTCAACGGGTTCCGGGCCAAGGCCGAGCTGCAGCCGGGCCGGCGCGCCATGTTTTCCGGCAAGGTGACCCGCTACGCCGGATCCCTCGGCCTGACCAACCCGGATTTCCTGCTGCTCGACGAGGACCCCGAAACGCCGGGCCTCGACCCGGAGAAGCTCGCCGCCATGCCGATCCCGGTGTACCCGGCCACGGCCAAACTGACCAGCTGGTCCATCCAAAAGGTCATCTCCACGCTGCTGGACACCGTGGAGCTGGAAACCCTCGGCGACCCGCTGCCGGCCGAGATCGCGGCGCGGGAGAAGTTCCTGCCGGTCGCGGATGCCTACCGGCTGATCCACGCCCCGCAAACCCCCGCGGACTTCCAGCGTGCCCGCGACCGGTTCCGCTACCAGGAAGCCCTGGTCCTGCAGTCGGCCCTGGCCCGCCGCCGCGCCCAACTCGCCGCCGAGGAAGCGACGGCCCGCCGCCCGGCACCCGACGGCCTGCTGCCAGCCTTCGACCGCCAGCTGCCGTTCACGCTGACCGCCGGCCAGGCCGCCGTGGGCAAGACGCTCTCCGACGAGCTCGCCCGGGACTCGCCCATGAACCGGCTGCTCCAGGGCGAGGTGGGCTCCGGCAAGACGATCGTGGCGCTGCGCGCCATGCTGCAGGTAGTGGACGCCGGGGGACAGGCTGCCCTGCTGGCCCCCACCGAAGTCCTCGCCGCCCAGCACTATGAATCCATCCGGCGCACGCTCGGACCGCTCTCCCGGGACGGGATGCTTGGCGGGTTCGGCCCGGACGCCGTCCAGGTCACCCTGCTCACCGGCTCCATGCCCACCGCGGCGCGGAAGCAGGCCATGCTGGACGCGGCCTCCGGGACGGCCGGAATCGTGATCGGCACCCACGCCCTGCTCAGCGACAACGTGTCCTTCTATGACCTCGGCCTGATTGTGGTGGACGAGCAGCACCGCTTTGGTGTGGAACAGCGCGACGCCCTCCGGGCCAAGGCCAGCAAACCGCCGCACCTGCTGGTCATGACCGCCACCCCTATTCCCCGGACCGTGGCCATGACTGTGTTCGGCGACCTCGAGACCTCCGTGCTCGATGAACTCCCCGCCGGCCGCGCCCCAATCTCCACGCACGTGGTGGGGCTCGCGGAACACCCGGGGTGGGCCACCCGCATCTGGTCCCGTTCGCGGGAGGAGATCGACGCCGGCCACCAGGTCTACGTCGTTTGCCCCAAGATCGGCGCGGACGACGACGGCGACTTCACCCCGGGCGAGGCCGAACCGTCCGCCGCGGACCTCGAAGGCGAGAACGGCGGGCGGGAACTCGCCTCCGTCACCGGCGTCGTGGAACACCTCCAGGACGAACCGGCCCTGGCCGGGATCACTGTGGCGCCGCTGCACGGCAGGCAGGACCCGGTGCTGAAGTCCGAGACCATGGCCTCCTTCACGGCCAACCAGACCAAGCTCCTGGTTTCCACCACCGTGATCGAAGTCGGCGTGGACGTGCACAACGCCACGCTCATGGTGATCCTGGACGCGGACCGTTTTGGCATCTCCCAGCTGCACCAGCTGCGTGGCCGGGTGGGCCGCGGCGGGCTGCCCGGGACCTGCCTGCTGGTCACCACCCTGGAGCCGGGCCATCCGAGCCGGCGCCGGCTGGATGCCGTGGCTGCCACCACCGACGGCTTCGAACTGTCCCAGGAGGACCTCAAGCTCCGCAGGGAGGGCGACATCCTCGGCGCCTCGCAGTCCGGCGGCCGCTCCACCCTGAAGCTGCTGCGCGTGCTCGAACACGAGGACGTGATCGCCCGGGCCCGGCAGGACGCCCAGCGGATCGTCGCCGCCGATCCCTCGCTGCAGGGCCAGCCCAGGCTTGCGGCCGCGATCGACGAATACCTGAACCCCGAGAAGGAGGCGTTCCTTGAACGCGGCTAGGACCATGAGCCAGGCAAACACGTCCACGGCGGATCGCGCATGAGCCGGATCATTGCCGGCGCGGCCGGCGGCAGCACGCTGAACAGCGTGCCCGGGAACCTGACACGGCCCACCACGGACCGGGTCAAGGAGGCCCTGTTCTCCCGGCTGGATGCCTTCAACGTCATCGCCGGCGCCCGCGTGCTGGACCTGTACGCGGGATCCGGCTCGCTGGGGGTGGAAAGCGGCAGCCGCGGCGCGGACTGCGTGGACCTGGTCGAATTCGACGCCAAGGCTAGCGCCGTCTGCCAGCGGAACGCCGACCTCGTCAATACCGTCTCGGGCCGCAAGGTGGTCTCCGTGCACCGCTCCAAGGTCGAATCCTTCCTGGACCGGACCGCCGACTCCGCCATTTGGGACCTGGTATTCCTGGACCCGCCCTACCCCCTGGACGAGCCGGCCCTCGCTGCCGTGCTGGCCAAGCTGGTGCCGCACCTGGGCGAGGGCGCTGTCGTGGTGGTGGAACGCTCGTCCCGGAGCCCCGAGCCGGCGTGGCCCGAGGGCATGGAACGGTTTGCCGAGAAGAAGTACGGCGAAACCCGGCTGTGGTTCGCCGAGCCCGGCGTGGAAGCCGTGGACCTGGAGGCAGGGGACGCTGCGGAAGCAGTGGACCTGGAGGCCGGGGACTAGCCGGCCAGCGCGTCCAGATCGACGCCGGCGAGCAGCCGGGCCGGATGCGGACCGCGCGCCGTGAGCGCCGCCGTCCAGACCTCGGGCCACGGCCCCTGCGTCCCGGTCAGGATGATGTTTCCGGGGTACCGGCCGGTGAACATTCCGGCCTCCGCGAAGGCCGAGACGTCGGCCATGGCCCGGCGCATGGCCGCGATCTGGCTCCGGACCAGGGTCAGCCCGGGTTCGTCGCCCACGTTGACTATCAACACACCGCGCGGCGTCAGACGCGCCGCCGCCTCCTGGTAGAAGCCGGTGCACGCGATGTGTTCCGGCGCCTCCGGCCCGGAGAAGATGTCCAGGATCACGACGTCGAAGCGCAGGTCCGCCGGAAGCCCGGCGAGGGCGTCGCGGGCATCGCCGATCACCGTGTGCAGATCGGTTCCCTCCGGCAGGGGCAGCTGCGCGAGCACGAAGTCCAGCAGTTCCCGCTCCAGCTCCACGGCGTACTGGACCGAGCCGGGCCGGGTAGCCTGGATGTAGCGGGCCAGCGTCAGGGCCCCCGCGCCCAGGTGCAGCGCCGTGATCGGCTCGCCCCACGGGGCGGCAAGGTCCACGACGTGCCCGATCCTGCGCAGGTATTCGTAGAAGATATCCGCGGGGTCGGCCAGGTTGACGTGGGACTGCTCGGCGCCGCCGATGCTCAGCACGAAGCCGCCCTCGGTAAAGGGATCCGGTTCGATCACGGCGTGCTGTCCGGTGGTCCGCAGGAACCGCGAGGCCCCGGGTTGCTGCCCGGCCATGTTCACAGCCTGTCGCGCAAGGTCGCCAGCCGCTCGGCGGCCTCCTCCAGCACGTGCAACTGCTTGCAGAACGCGAAGCGGAGCAGGCTGCGGGTGCGCTCGGCGCCGTCGGCGTGGCAGAAGACAGGCACCGGGATCGCGGCGACGCCCACGAGGGCCGGCAGCCTGCGGGCCAGCTCCACCGAATCGGTGATCCCCAGCGGTGAGGTGTCCACGTTCACGAAGTAGGTCCCCTGCGGGGTCAGGACGTCGAGGCCGGCCGCGCGCAGTCCCTCGCTGAGGATGTCGCGCTTGTACCGGAGGGTGTCGGCAATGCCGGCGTAAAACTCGTCCGGAAGCCCCAGGCCCACCGCGATCGCGGCCTGGAAGGGCGTGCCGGAACTGTAGCTCAGGAACTGCTTGACCGTCCGGGCGGCGGCCACGAGCTCCTCCGGCCCGGAGAGCCAACCGATCTTCCAGCCGGTGAAGGAGAACGTCTTGCCGGCCGAGGAAATGGTGAGCGTGCGCCCGGCCGCCCCGGGCAGCGTCGCGATCGGGATGTGCCGCACACCGAAGGTCAGGTGCTCGTACACTTCGTCGGTGACGATGACGGCGTCGTATTGAGCGGCCAGTTCCACGACGCGCTCAAGCACCTCGCGGGGGAACACCGCTCCGGTCGGGTTGTGCGGATTGTTGATCAGCACCACCTTGGTGCGGTTGCTGAACGCGGCCTCGAGCGCGGCGAGGTCCGGCATGAAATCCGGGGCCAGCAGCGGGGCGGTGACGTGCGTGGCGCCGGAGAGCCCGATGATGGCGCCGTAGGAGTCGTAGAACGGCTCGAACGTGAGCACTTCATCTCCCGGACCTACCAGCGCGAGCAAGGAGGCGGCGATGGCCTCCGTGGCGCCGGTGGTGACGATGATTTCGGTCTGGGGATCGGGGGTCAGCCCGTAGAACCGCTGCTGGTGCACCGCGATCGCCTCCCGCAGCGGCAGGATGCCCTTGCCGGGCGCATACTGGTTGGCTCCGGCGGCGATGGCGGCCTGGGCGGCCTCCTTGATCTCCACAGGGCCGTCCTCGTCCGGGAAGCCTTGGCCGAGGTTGATGGCGCCCGTGCTCAGGGCCAGGGTGGTCATCTCCTCGAAGATCGTGACGCCCAGCGAACCGTCGGGGGAGAGCAGGTTGGCGCCGGTTGCGGCGCGCTGCCACGGGAACTGGGCAGGGAGCTGGGCGGGGCCGGTCACCGGGAACCTGCCGTATCGGAGCTCGCGGCGGCGGTGAGGCCATCGGCGGCTGGCCTGCCGGTGAACCTGTCCATGGTGGTGTAGATCCCAAAGACCTTTCCACCCACGAAGTCCCACGCCCGCACAGGCAGGATGCCCTTGAGCACTTTCCCCAGCTTGGCCATTGCGGGGGCGATCAGCTGCGGCTGCCCGGCGGCCGTGGCGCGCCATGCCCGGTCCACGGCGTCCTCGGGCGTCATGAGCGGGGTCAGCAGGGGACCGCGGGCTCCCTCGAACATGCCGGTGGAAATGTAGCTGGGGCAGAAGGTGGTGACTTTCAGGTGGCCGCAGCCCTGTTGCTCAAGCTCGAGCCGGAGCGAGTCGCTCCAGCCGATGACGGCCCATTTCGAGGCCGCGTACACGCTCATTCGCGGATTCGAGACCGTGCCGGCGGCAGAGGCAACATTGAGGATCCGGCGCGGGCGGCCGGCGTCGGCCATCATGTCCGGCAGGAACTCAAGGGTGACGTACATGGGAGCCAGGGCGTTGATGTCCATGGTCAGGGCGATGTCACGGTCCGGGGCGTGGTCCCAGAAGTACGCGCCGCGGACAATCCCGGCGTTGTTCACCAGCAGCGCCAGCGGCCCCTCGGCCCGGGCCTCCCGGGCGGCGTCGGCAATCGCGGCGCGATCCGCGAGGTCTACCGTGCGGGGGACGGCGCGGGCGCCCATGGCGGCAACTTCAGCGGCGGTGCTGGCCAGGGCATCGGCGTCGACGTCCCAGAGGATCACCACCGCGGCGCCTTCCCGGGCGGCGCGGAGGGCGTAGAGCCGGCCCATGCCCATGGCGGCACCGGTGACCAGGGCCACGCCGCCGTCCACAGTGAAAGGCCGCGCAGTGGAGGGCTGCGCAGTGGAAGGCCGCGCAGTGAAAGGCCGCGCAGTGAAAGGCCGGGCCGCGCGATTGTTCGATGCTGACATTCAGCCATGTTATCCCGGGCTTCGGCGCGGATACGGTAGGTTCGGAGCATGAGACGCGCTGTTTGCCCTGGCTCTTTTGACCCCATTCACAATGGACACCTGGAAGTCATTGCGCGTGCCGCGGGCCTCTTCGACGAGGTGATCGTGGCCGTGTCCACGAACTACTCCAAGAAGTACCGCTTCAGCCTTGAGGAGCGGATCGACATGGCCAAGGAAACGTTCGCGTCCTTGCGCGGGATCGTGGTCGAACCCGTGGGGGAGGGGCTACTGGCCGAGTACTGCCGGCAGCGCGGCGTGTCCGCGATCGTCAAGGGCCTGCGTTCGTCCTCGGACTTCGACTACGAGCTGCCGATGGCCACGATGAACCGGCAGCTGACCGGCGTCGAGACGGTGTTCCTGCCGGCGGAAAGCCACTACCTGCACCTGTCCTCCACCCTCATCAAAGAGGTCTTCGCCCTGGGCGGGGACGTCTCGGACTTTGTTCCCCGGTCCGTGCTGAAACGGCTGGCCCCGGGCGAGCCGGTCCCGAACCGGGCGCGCAAAGTGTAAGCTTGACCGGTACTCGGCGGCCTGCTGCCGGTTGCGTGGCCCGAATCCGAGGCCGCTTGTGGTGTGAACCGCCGGCGTGCCCCCGGTTTGAGTCCGTCCGGAAGTTCAGGCTAAGATAGTACGTCGGTCATATGTTCAACAGGAGTTCTCATTAAACGAGATGCTAGTTCGCCCTTGGCGTTCGACGTCAAGGACCTCGGACGCAGTCCGGGAAGCATGCGGACGCTGACGGAACATGTACCCGCGCCAAGTGATCTTGGTGTGGCGCTCATTGGCGTGCAGGAAGGCTCGGATGTCGAGCTGGACCTGCGGCTTGAGGCCGTACACGAAGGAATTCTGGTATCAGGAACCGCGCACGTTGAAGTTACTGGCGAATGCGGCCGATGCCTGGATCCCCTTGCGTATGACCAAGAGGTTGATGTGCAAGAACTTTTCTTCTACGAGGATGCTGTGTTCTCCGACGAAGAAGACGAAGAAGAGCAACGTCGAGTCGAGCACGATCTGATCGATCTTGAGCCGGTGTTGCGGGACGCAGTTGTCACCATACTGCCGTTCCAGCCGGTGTGCCGGGAAGACTGCCAGGGCCTTTGCTCCGAATGTGGAGTGCGCCTGGAAGACGAGCCGGGGCATCACCACGAGGTCGTAGATCCTCGCTGGGCCGCCCTGGCTGACTTGGCTAAGCCTGACCGGCAAAACTGATTTGTAAGTGTTTTTCTAGAGAGAAATGAGTTAGCCGTGGCTGTCCCGAAGCGGAAAATGTCTCGCTCGAATACCCGCGCCCGCCGCTCCCAGTGGAAGGCAACTGCCCCCCACCTGGTGAAGACTGTCGAGAACGGCCAGGTCACGTACAGCCTGCCGCACCAGGCAAAGGTCGTTACCGACTCGGCTGGCACTGCGCTGTTCCTTGAGTACAAGGGCCGCAAGGTCGCAGACGTCTAATCCGCCAACAGGCTGAAAAAGATGTCTTCAACTGAAGAGCTTCTGAAGCGTCTCGGTGTCACTATTGACGCCGGGACGCTTCGTCTTGCGCTCACACACCGTTCCTACGCCTACGAAAACGGCGGCATCCCCACCAACGAACGGCTCGAGTTCCTGGGCGACTCCATCCTGGGGTTCTCCGTTACCGACGCGCTGTACCGTGACAACCCCACGCTGCCCGAAGGCGACCTGGCCAAGCGCCGTTCCGCCGTCGTCAGCACCCGGGCGCTGGCCGGCATCGGCCGCAGCATCGGGCTGGGGGACTACATCTACCTTGGACAGGGCGAAAAGCTCACCGAAGGCAAGAACAAGGCCTCCATCCTGGCGGACACCATGGAGGCGCTGATCGGCGCCACCTACCTCTCCAACGACATCGAGACGGCCCGGCAGCTGGTCATGCGGCTGGTCGGCCCGCTGTTGAAGGACGCGGCCGCCCTCGGCGCGGGCACCGACTGGAAGACTTCCATCCAGGAGCTGGCCGCCAGCCGGCAGCTCGGGACCATCAACTACGCGGTCGACGGCTCCGGGCCGGACCACGCCCGGACGTTCGAGGCCGTGCTGCGGATTGGCGGCACGGATTACGGCACCGGCACCGGCAACTCCAAGAAGGAGGCCGAGCAGGAAGCCGCCGCCGATGCCTGGCGCCGGCTGACCGCCCCGTCCGCGCCTGATCCGCAGCAGTTGCAGTCCCAGACCGGCAGCTAGGCAGCGGCGTTGCCTGAACTGCCCGAAGTCGAGGTGGTCCGGCGCGGCCTGGTGAGCTGGGTGCGCGGCCGGACCATCACCTCCGTCGAGGTGCTGGACCCGCGCTCCCTGCGCCGGCACGCCCTGGGCCCGGAAGACTTTGCCGGCAACCTTGAAGGCGCGCGGGTCCTGGACGTGGTCCGCCGCGGCAAATTCCTGTGGATGCCGCTGGCTGACACGCCGGCCCCGTCCGGAAACGGTATCCCGGCCGACGAGCTGGCCGGCCAGCCGGCCCCCGCCGTCGCGCTCATGGCCCATCTGGGCATGTCCGGCCAGCTGCTGATGCAGGACCCCGGGGTTCCGGACGAAAAACACCTGAAGGTCAGGCTGCGGCTCAGCCCGGCCGACGGCATGCCCGGCCAACTCCGGTTCGTGGACCAGCGCATCTTCGGCGGACTGTTCCTCACCACGCTGATCCCCACCGACGACGGCGGCCCCGGCGGCCTCGCCGAATCGCCGCTGCCGCTCATCGCCGAGGAAGCCGCGCACATTGCCCGGGACCCGCTGGACCCCTGGTTCTCCTTCGAAACCTTCTACCGGCGCCTGCGGGCCCGCAAGACCGGGCTCAAGCGGGCGCTGCTGGACCAGGGCCTGGTCTCCGGGATCGGCAACATCTACGCGGACGAGGCCCTCTGGAAGGCGCAGCTGCACTTCGCCCGGCCCACCGACACCCTGCGCCGCGCCGACGCGCTGCGGGTCCTTGACGCCGCCCGCGAGGTCATGGCGGATGCCCTGGCCGCCGGCGGCACGAGTTTCGATTCTCTCTACGTCAACGTCAATGGAGCCTCCGGGTACTTCGACCGCTCCCTGAACGCATACGGCCGGGAGGGCCTCGAGTGCAAGCGCTGCGCTGCCGCCGGCCGGGTCAGCCGGCTCTTGCGGGAACAGTTCATGAACCGGTCCTCGTATACCTGCCCCGTCTGCCAGCCCCGGCCGCGGAACGGGCGCTGGTAGGGGGAGTGCGGGCGTAGTGCCCGGCCAGCTTCGCCAGGCCCTCGTCAAGGGAAACGGCGGGGGCCCAGTTGAGCAGTTCACGGGTCTCGCGTTGGTCGAACCAGTGGGCGGTGGAGAGCTGCTCAGCGAGGAATCTGGTCATCGGCGGCTCCCCGGCCCGGCCGGACCGGGACCAGAGCTTCTCCACGACCGAACCTGCAGCGCGCGCGAGGCTGCCCGGGACCGTCCAGGACGGCGCAGGGACGCCGCCCGCGGCGCAAATGCCCGCCAGCAGCTCGCCGACCGGGCGGGGTTCGCCGTTGCTGACCACCAGCGCCCGGCCGTGGACGTGTTCCATCCGGTGAAGCGCGGCGACGATGGCCGAAGCGGCGTTGTCCACGTAGGTAGTGTCAATCAGGGCCGCACCGGCGTCGAGCAGTGGCAGGCGGCCGCGGCTAGCACGTTCCAGCACCCGCTCCACCAGCTGCGTGTCGCCCGGGCCCCAGACGACGTGCGGGCGCACCGCCGCGACCCGGAAATCCGGCGAGTCCGCGGCCAGCGCCAGCAGTTCAGCTTCGGCCTTGGTGCGGGAGTAGTCGCTGTGCGCGCGGGCCGGGTCCGCTGCCTCGGCGCCGAGCCCGGCGATCGCGGCCCCGGAATTGGCCACGGAGGGGGAGGAGACGAACACCAGTTCCCGCACGCCAGCCTCGCGGGCGGCCCGGAGCAGGCGGCGCGTGCCTTCGACATTCACCGCGTCGAACTCCGCGGCGCGGCCGGTGAAGGACACCTTCGCGGCCAGGTGGATGACGCCCTCGGCGCCGGAGACGGCTCGGCGGACGGCGTCCCCGTCCGCTAGGGACCCTTGGAGGTCCGTAGCGCCCTCGACGCCGGATGGGCGGCGCTGGAATGTGCTGACGGCGTGGCCCTGCCGCACCAGCAGGCGCGCCACTTCCCGCCCGAGCAGTCCGCTCGCGCCGGTGACGAGGACCCTCACGGCGTGCCCGGACGGCCGCCGGCCAGCACCGCCGTAGCCCACCGGGACAGGCGGCTCCTGTCGATCTTGGCGTTGTGGCGGATGTCGGTCGGCTGGGAGGGGACGGCGAGCACGGCGGAGACGCTGACGCCTGCCGCACGGGCAGCGTCCCGGACGCGGCCCGCCAGCTGCGGCGCGGCGGGGCCGGCCCGGCGGACCGGCGGAACGGTTTCGACGACGGCGACGACGGCCTGGGTCCCGGAAGGACCGACCCCGACGACGGCGGCCATCCCGACGTCGTCCAGGCGTTCGATGGCCTGCTCGGCGCCCACAGGGGTCACCACAGCGCCCGGCGCCGTCACGACGTGCACGAGGCGTCCTTCCACCCAGAGCCGGCCGGCGGCGTCGAGGTGCCCGACGTCGCCGGTGCGGTGCCATCCGGCCGTGCGGACGCTCTCGCGCTGGGTCAGCCAGAGCCTGTCGTAGGTATCCTTCACGTGCGGGGCGCTGACCAGGATCTCTCCGGTCACTCCGGCCTCCGTGACGGGCTCGTTCCCGGGTGCGGTGCCATCCGCGGCGAGCGGGATGATGGCGGCCCGGGCGCCGTGCACCGGCCGGCCCACGCACACGCCGTTGCCGGCCCCCGCCACGGTTCCGGCGGCGGCGTCGGCCCCGGCGGCGCGGATCTGTTCGAGGCTGATGTCCGTGACGGGCAGCGCCTCGGTCATCCCGTACGGGGTGTGCAGCGAGGCCCGCGGCAGCAGCCGCTGCACCTCTGCCAGGAGGGCTTCGGGGACCGGCGCGCCGGCGGAGAGCAGCAGCTCCACACGCCCCAGGGCATCGTAACCGGCCCGGCTCAGGCCGGCACGGGTGGCGAGGACGTTGCGCAGCGCCGCGGGCGAGGCGAAGATCACCGTGGCGTCGATGGCTGCTGCGGCGTCGGCCAGCGCGCTGGCCGACAGGGTGCGGGGCACAGTGACGTCCATGGCGGGCGTCACGGAGACAGCTCCGAGCGCCGGACCCAGCAGGGCGAACGGCGCGAAGCCCGCCACCAGGCGTGCGCCCGGGGCGATCCCCAGCGTTTCGGCCACGGTGTCGCGCATCGCGGCCAGCTGCCGGTGCGTGTAGAGCACGCCCTTGGCGGGGCCGGTGGAGCCCGAGGTGAACAGCACGGCGGCGGGGGCGTCCGGGTCCGGAACCGGGGCCGGACCCGGGCAGGGGAGTTCCGGGCCGAGGCCGGCTCCGCGGCGGGCGAGGGCGGCGAGGGAGGTTTCGACGGCGAGGAGGCGGCGGCGGGCGGCCGGCAGGTCCCGCACGCTGATGCGCCGTCCCGACCAGCCGAGTACCGCGGCGGCCGCCAGGGCCTTGTCGATTCCGATGAGGAAATCCGGGGTGGCGCCCTGCACGGCGCGGCTCAGGCCGCGGGTGCCCAGGCCGGCATCGGCCACGACGACCACGGCGCCGAGCCGCAGGCAGGCGTAGAGGACCACGGTCAGGTCCACGCCCGGCGGAACCATCAGGCTCACCCGGCTGCCGGGCCCGACACCGGCTTCCTGCAGGCCGGCCGCGAGGGCGGCGATGTTTTGTTCCAGCTCCCGCCAGCTGAGCGAGCGGGCGACTCTGCCGTCCGTGCCCATTTCCGCGACGGCGGTATCCCCGGCTGCGGGTCCCGCCGCCAGCTCGGTGAGGGGCGCCCAAAGGGGCGGGACCCCGGTGCCGGGCTCCAGGGGTCCGGACCCGTAGTCCTGCGGCGGGTGGGCGGCCGGGCCGCCGGCTGACCGCGCGGCCGGGGCGGCTGTCCGCTGCAGGCCGTCTCCGTTGGCCCGGACGCACTCGGCAAGCCACTCGAAGACGGGCGCGGCGATGTCCCGGTCTTCCGCGACCAGGTGGCCGGCACCTTCGAAGCGGTGGACTTTCGCGTCGGGCAGCCGGCCGATGAGGTCCTTGAGGTAGCGGTCGGAAAAGATCGGATCGCGCGGGCCCCAGAGCATCAGGGCCGGAGTCCTCAACCCGCGCAGCCCTTCCGCGACGCGGGTCAGCGCCGGGAAGCTGGGATGGGACGCGTCGGCGGGAATGTCCGCGACAAAGTGCCCCACGCCGGCGCGGCGGCCGGCACCGCGGTAGGGGGCCATGAAGGCCCGCCGGACGTCCGCAGCGAGCGGCGGATGGGCCAAGGCGTGGGTCACCCGCAGGAACGCATCCGACGTCGTCGTTCCCCAGCGGTGCACGGCAGGGTGCAGGGCGAGCCGCAGCGCCGGCGGGACGGGGGTGCCGGCGGGCTGATGGACGGCGGTGTTGGTCAGCACCACGCCGGCGAGCTGCTGGGGATGTGCCTCTGCCCAGCCGAGGCTGATCACGCCGCCCCAGTCGTGGCCGACGGTGACGACCGGGCCGTCCAGGCCGAGCGCGGCGGTGAGGTCGCCCAGGTCGTTGATCCGGTCCTCCAGGCGCCGGAACGTGCCGGTGCGCTCGGAGAAGCCCATGTCCAGCTGGTCCACCGCCACCACCCGCCACGGATGTGCGGGGTCGGATCCGGCGGCCAGCAGGGACCGCCACAGGTAGGACCAGGTCGGGTTGCCGTGCACGCACAGCAGGGTGCCGGCAGGAGTCAGGCCGCGGCGGGCGAGCTGGGCACCGTTGTCCAGCAGGTGCCAGCGGCGCGCGGCGCCCGGCTCGTCCGCGGCGGAGGTGGACGCCACATCGATCTCGCGCGACCATTCGGGGTCGACGCCGGGCCAGTCGGCGGTTACCAAACGATTTCCACCATGGCGGTGTTCAGGCCGGAACCGACGCCCATGCACAGCACGCGGTCCCCGGTTGCGAGAGTCTGCGCTTCGGCCGCGAGGGTCATGGGGAGGGAGGCCGGGCCCACATTGCCCCAGTGCGGGAACGTGATCGGCACCTTGTCCGGGTCCAGGTCAATGGCGTTGATGATGGCCTGGGTGTAGGCAGTGCTCACCTGGTGCGTGACGTAGCGGTCCATCGAGGCCCAGTTCCACTCCGGCTGGGCCTCGTGCCAGGCGTCGACCACGAGCTGCAGGCCGCCGTCGAGCAGGCCTTTGGTGTCGGTGGCCATGCCGTCGATGCTGCCCACGCACAGCTCATGGTGCTCGGTGCCGGCACGCATCACGCCGCCGAGGATCCGGTGCGCCCCTGGATGCTCGTCCGCCGGGCCCAGGACGGCCGCCGCGGCTCCGGAGCCCAGTGTGAGCGTGGCGAACTCGCGGTTGAAGTCCTCGCGGGTCGTCTCGGGCCGCTGCAGCCGGGCCAGGGTGGCCTCCTGCGTTGCCTGGGCATCCTCACCGTTGACGATCATCGCGTACTTGATCTGGCCGGAGTCGATCATGTTGGCCGCGAGCGTCATGCCGTTGACGAATCCGAGGCAGGCGTTGGCCAGATCAAAGTTCATGGCCGACGAAGGCAGGCGCAGTCCGTGGTGGATCTTCACTGCGACGGACGGTTCGAGGTTGCGCCGCGTCACGGAAGTGTTGATCAGCAGGCCGATCTCGGACGCTTCGATGCCGGACTCGGCCAGGGCCTTGGCGCCCGCCTCGATGGCTGCGTCGTCGAACGACGTCCCGGGAGCCCACCAGCGCCGGTGGGTGATGCCTGCGACGCGTTCGAGCAGCTTCGGGGGGACCCCCAGCCGCCGCAGGGTCGTAGCCAGCTTGCGGTCGAAGTCCATGGAACTGACGATCGTCGGAGCTTCGACGCTGCTCACCGAAAGTAGAGCGGTGTTGCTGTGCCGGAATGTTGCATTGCCTACCAAAATCAAGCCCCTGTTCATGTCCGTCCTGCACTCCGGCGGTGGCCGCTCACAAGCCCGAGAGCTTAACTATGCCCCGTGCGGGTCAATTCCCGCATATGCGGCCTGCGCCATCTGCGGCGGCTTCGCGCTGGTTCTGCGCGGAATGGCCGCAAATGCGCAGTAGATTGTAGGTATCCGGGGCCGCCCCGGACCCCCCGCGTCCGCCCGAAACATGCTTTCGTCGAACAGCGGGCCAGTCCGCCGACCAGGAGAACCGAAGCGCCTTGCACCTGAAAAGTCTGACCGTCCGGGGATTCAAGTCGTTCGCCTCCGCGACGACCTTCGAATTCGAACCGGGCGTCACCGCCGTGGTGGGCCCGAACGGCTCGGGCAAATCCAACGTGGTGGACGCGCTCGCCTGGGTCATGGGCGAACAGGGAGCCAAGACCCTCCGCGGCGGCAAGATGGAGGACGTGATCTTCGCCGGCACCTCGGGCCGGCCGCCCCTGGGCCGGGCGCACGTCTCGCTGACCATCGATAACAGCGACGGCGCCCTCCCGATCGAATACAGCGAGGTGACGATTTCGCGCACGCTGTTCCGGACCGGCGGCTCGGAATACGCCATCAACGGTGCAGGATGCCGGCTGCTCGATATCCAGGAGCTGCTCTCCGACTCCGGCCTGGGCCGCGAGATGCACGTGATTGTGGGCCAGGGCCAGCTGGACAAGGTCCTGCACGCCACCCCCGAGGACCGGCGCGGCTTCATCGAGGAGGCCGCGGGCATCCTCAAGCACCGCCGCCGCAAGGAAAAGACGGTCCGCAAACTCGAGGCCATGCAGGCCAACCTGTCCCGGCTCAGCGATCTCACCGGCGAAATCCGGCGGCAACTGACCCCGCTGGGCAAACAGGCGGAAGTGGCCCGGCGCGCCCAGAGCGTCCAGTTCGAGGTCCGCGACGCCCGCTCACGGCTCCTGGCCGACGACCTCGTCCAGCTGCAGTCCGCGCTGGCGCAGGACGTAGCGGACGAATCGGCGCTCAAGGCACGCCGCGCCGTCGTCGAACGGGACCTCGAGGCCGGGCGGCAGCGCCAGGCGGTCCTCGAAGGGCTCGCAGCCGAGGCCACTCCCGCGCTGAACGCCGCGCGGGAGAACTGGTATTCGCTCTCCACCGGGCGTGAACGGCTCCGTTCCCTCGGCTCGCTCGCCGAGGAGCGCCGCCGGCTGCTCGGCGCCGCGGACGTGGTTCCGGACACCGGCCGGGATCCGGACCAGCTGGAACAACAGGCCGCCCGCGTCCGCGACGAGCAGGCCGGGCTGGAACGGCAGATCCTGGACCGGACCGAAGCCCTGGACGCCGCGTCAGCCGCCAAACACGACGCCGAACAGGCCGCCGCCGCCGAGGACAAGCGGCTCGCCGCCCTGCTCCGGGCCGCCGCGGACCGGCGTGAAGGCCTGGCCAAGCTCGCCGGGCAGGTCGGCGCGGCACGGTCCCGCGTCGAGTCCGCCCAGTCCGAGCTCGGCCGACTCCGCGAATCGCAAAAAGCGGGCGAGGAGCGCCGCCGGCAGGCGCACAGCGAGTTCACCGCCCTGGAAGCGCAGGTGGCAGGGGTCGAGGACGGCGAGGAATCGCTCGACGCCGATTACGAGGCCGCGAGCGAGGCCCTCGAGACGATCATCGCCGACATTGATGCCCTGAAGGCGGCCGAACGGGAAGGCGAGCGGGAACGCGGCGCCCTCATGGCCCGCCGCGACGCCCTCCAGCTGGGCCTGAACCGCAAAGACGGCTCCGGGCACGTGCTCGGCACGGCCGCCGGGGACCTGGCCGGCGGGGTCCTGGGACCCTTGGCGTCCATGATCACCGTGGAGGCCGGATTCGAGGCCGCCGTCGCCGCCGCACTCGGCAGCGCGTCCGACGCCGTGGTGGTCCGGGACCAGGAAACGGCCGCCGCTGCCGTGCGGCTGCTCCGCGCGGACGACGCCGGCCGTGCCGCGCTGCTGCTCGCCGGCACCCCGGCCGGGTCAGCGCCGCTGTTGGCCGGTGCGCTGTCGGCCGATGCATTAACCGGGGGCAGCACGCTTCCCGGAGGCGCGCGCTGGGCCGCGGAACTGGTCTCGGCCGCGGGACCGGACGGCGACGGCCTGCCGCTGGCCGCCCTGCTGGCCGGCGTCGCCGTCGTCGAGGACCTGGACGCCGCGGCGCAGCTGATCGCCGCGCGTCCCAAACTCACCGCCGTGACCCGGGCCGGGGACGTCTTCACGGCGCTGACCGTCACCGGTGGGTCCGCGTCGGCGCCGTCGCTGCTGGAAGTCCAGGCCGCCGTCGACGACGCCGCCGCGAAGCTGGCCGCCGTCACCGCCGCGCTCGAACGCAACCGCTTCGCCCTCTCCACCGCCCGGACCCGGCGCGCCGAAGCCCAGGACCGTGCCGACGCGGCCCTCGCGAAACTCCACGACTCCGACGCGAAACTCGCGGCCGTCGCCGAACGACTGGGCCACCTGAACGCCGTGCTGCGCAGCGCCGTCGCCGAAAGTGAGCGCCTGGCCGCGTCCCTGTCCCGGGCTGAGGCCCAGATCGTCAGCGAACAAGGTGCGCTGGAAGCGGTGGCGGCCCGGCTCGCCGCGGCCACCGAGGCCCCCGCGGAGCAGGAACCCTCTCCGGAGCACCGCGACGCCCTGGCCCTGGCCGCCTCGCTGGCCCGCACGGCCGAGATGGAGGCCAGGCTCTCCCTGCGCAGCGCCGAGGAGCAGCTCACGGCCACCCGCAACCGGGCGGCCTCGCTGGAACGGGCCGCCGCCACCGAACGCCGCGCCCGCGAGGAAGCCGCGGAACGCGCCCGCCGCCGCAGGCTCCAGGCCCGGCGCGCCGCCGCCGTCGCAGCCGCCGTGCAGCAGGTCATCGGGTTCATTGACGTGTCCGTGGAGCTGGCCCGCCGGGAGCGGGACAGCGCCGAGGAACGCAAGGACGCGATGGACCGGGAACTGGCCGGGGTCCGCACCGGCAACGACGCCCTGGCCCGCGAACTGGCCGAACTCACCGACTCCGTGCACCGCGACGAGCTCGCCCGCACCCAGCAGCGGCTGCGGATCGAGGCGCTGGAACTGAAGAGCGTGGAGGAGCTCGGGCTGACCGCCGGGCAGCTCGTGGCCGACTACGGACCCGACCAGCCCGTCCCGGTCCCGGCCGGCGACTCCGCGGACAAATGGGCCGCACTGCGCGCCCCGGTGGACGAGGACGGCCGTGAGATTTCCGAGGGCAAGCCCTTCGTCCGGGCCGAGCAGGAAAAACGGCTCAAACGCGCCGAACGCGACCTCGCCGCCCTCGGCAAGGTCAACCCGCTGGCGCTGGAGGAGTTCGCCGCGCTGGAAGAGCGCCACCAGTTCCTCAGCACCCAGCTCGAAGACCTGAAGTCCAGCCGCAAGGACCTGCTGGACATCATCAAGGAAGTCGACGACCGCGTCCAGAAGGTCTTCGCCGAGGCGTTCGAGGACACCTCCCGGCAGTTTGTCCGCGTCTTCGCCCGGCTGTTTCCCGGCGGGGAGGGCCGGCTGGTCCTGACCGACCCCACCGACATGCTCACCACCGGCATCGAGGTCGAAGCCCGCCCGGCCGGCAAGAAAATCAAGCGGCTCTCGCTGCTTTCCGGCGGCGAACGCTCCCTGACGGCCGTGGCGCTGCTGGTGGCCATCTTCAAGGCACGGCCCTCGCCCTTCTACGTCATGGACGAGGTCGAGGCGGCGCTCGACGACACCAACCTGGGCCGGCTCATCACCATCTTTGAAGAGCTCCGCGAATCCAGCCAGCTGATCGTCATCACGCACCAGAAGCGCACCATGGAAGTCGCCGACGCCCTCTACGGCGTCACAATGCGCGGCGACGGCGTCTCCACGGTAATCAGCCAGCGGCTCGGTGCGGAGATCTAGGCTAACGTCCAAGTCCCGGCAGGGCGGCGTCCACGCGCAACAAAAGCGCTGGCCACGGCCCATTTGGGGTTTGTGAGAAGCTAGGGGAGTGAACGACATCCTCCCCATCATTCTGCCCATTCTCGCTGTCCTGGTGGTCCTCGGTGCGCTGATCCCGGTGCTCATGAAGACCCGGAAGAGTTCCAAGACCTACACCGGCCCGCGTGACGCAAACGACCCCGTGCAGGCCCCGGGAGTCGGAACCCTTGTGGAGGACCGTCCCGCGCAGGCGCCGGCACCGGCACGGACCTCGCCGGACGGCGTCGAACTCGAAGAACCAACCCTCGAGGTTCCGGACGACGCAGCCGGGCTGGAAACCGTGCCGGTGGAAACCCCGCTGCCGGTGGCGGGGCGGCTGATGCGGCTGCGCGAGCGGCTGGTCAAGTCCAACAACATCCTGGGCAAGGGGCTCCTGGCCCTGCTCTCGGCGGACAAGATCGACGAAAACGTCTGGGATGAGGTCGAGGAAACCCTGCTGCTGGCCGATCTCGGCACCGAACCGACTATGCAGCTTGTGGACTCGCTCCGCGAACGCGTCAAGGTGATGGGCACGCGAGACCCTGAGCACGTCAAGGCCCTGCTCCGCGAGGAACTCATCAAGCTCGTGGACCCCACCATGGACCGGAGCCTGAACGTCGAGCGCCACGGCGACAAGCCCGCCGTCATGATGGTTGTCGGCGTCAACGGCGTTGGCAAGACCACCACCGTGGGCAAGCTCGCCCGCGTGCTCGTGGCCGAGGACAAGGACGTGCTGCTGGGCGCGGCCGACACCTTCCGCGCCGCCGCCGCCGAGCAGCTGGCCACGTGGGGCCAGCGCGTCGGCGTGCCCACCGTGAAGTCGGACATAGACGGCGCGGACCCGGCCTCGGTGGCTTACGAGGCCGTCAAGGCCGGCATCGACCAGGAAGTCGACGTCGTCATGATCGACACCGCGGGGCGCCTGCAGAACAAGGTGGGCCTCATGGACGAGCTCAGCAAGGTCAAGCGGGTCATCGAAAAGCTGGCCGAGGTGGACGAGGTGCTGCTGGTCCTGGACGCCACCACCGGCCAGAACGGACTCAACCAGGCCCGGGTGTTCTCCGAGGTCGTGAACATCACCGGGATCGTCCTGACCAAGCTGGACGGCACCGCCAAGGGCGGGATCGTCGTCGCCATCCAGAAGTCCCTCGGGGTCCCGGTGAAGCTGATCGGCCTGGGCGAAGGCGCCGACGACCTCGCGCCGTTCGACGCCGAAGGCTTCGTCGATGCGCTGCTGAACTAGCACGCACCGCCACAAAAAGTGCCCCGGTCCTGTCTGGACAGTTCAGACAGGACCGGGGCACTTTTTGCTTAAGTGGCTAGTACTTGAAGTTCAGGACCGTCACGGTTCCGGCGGTCAGCTGGAACTGCTGGGTCGGGGACTTGTACGCGAACCCCGGCACCGTGGCGCGCTTGGCGAGGGGCGTGGGCTCGGACTTGGCGCCGTCGATGACGGTCTGGTTCTCGGCTGAGTAGCTGGGGCCGCTGAGCTGGGTCATGGTCCCGGTGACCGGTTTGCCCGGCAGGTTCAGGGTGACGGAAGTCTGCGCGGCCTTTTCGGGGTCGTTTTCGTTGATGATCACCACGCTGGTGCTGCCGTCCGCGTTCTGCAGCGCGTAGCTGAACGCCGGGCCCCCTCCGGAGCTGTTCACTTTCATGAACTTGCCGGCCTCGAGCTCGGCCACCATGGAGATGCCGAAGAAGTTGGCCCGGCCGGACATCTGGCCGTTGCCGAACGGGTAGGCTCCGGCGCTGCAGATGGCGGACAGGGGCGGGCCGCCCTTGCACGTCAGCAACGAGCTGTGGAAGCCGATTCGGGTGATGCCCAGCTGGGCGGCGGTGAGGGCATAGTCTGCCGCCCACAGCGCAGATGCGTGGGTACGGGAGGTCTCATTGGAACCGGGGCACGCCGAGATCCCGGTTTCTGGAATCCAGGTTTCCAGGCCAGCGGCCTGACCCACGGCGAGGGCCGCCTTCTGGTAGTTGACGCCACGGTCGTGCATCGTTCGGCTCATCGCGTTTGCCAGCGTAGGCGAGTCCTGGGGCAAGCCGCCGTCACAGTTGGAGAGCGGGTAGTGGTGGAACGTCAGGATCTTCTTCTGCGGGAGGTCCGCATCGACGAACGGCTGCCACCACTTCTGGTCGTAGGCGCCCGGGCCGGAGATGGGCACGTTGGGCGCCACAGCATAGATTGCGGCCGCGTAGTCCTTCAGTTCCCGGATGTACTGCTCCAGGCTGTAGCCGTTGCCGGCCTTGACGTCGTTGAATACGAAGCCGTTGGGCTCATTGCCCACGGTGATGCTCAGCAGCCGGTTGCCGAGGATCGCCGAGGCGTTCTTGGCCATGTCCGCTGCCCGGGCCGGATTGTAGTGGCCCAGGTCCACGGTGAGGCTGACCGCGGCATCCCCGGCCTCCAGCAGGGTCTTGAGCCGGACCAGGTCTGCCGGGCCCACGGCCTTGACCGGGTGCGTCTTGTCGCCTTTGTAGTCGGCGGGGACGGCCTCGCCGCTGGATGTCCAGAAAAAGCGCCGGTCCACGGCGTTGCCGCCGAAACGCAGGACCGGCTGGTCGATCTCCCGGAGCAGCTTGACCATCGACGCGTTGTCGCTGCTGAGGTCGGGATCGGCCAGATCCGTGGCCTCCAGGGAAATTCCCGTCATGCCCTTGTTCAGGGAGGTGCCCACGAGGTCGCTGGAGACATCGACCTTGAGGGGCTCAACCTTTTCCAGCGGCGACCCGGCCGGCGGACCCGGCTGTGCGTAATAGGTGACGGGCGGCCCCGCCTCGGCAGGGGCGAGCGCCGGTGCCGAAGGGGCGGGGGACGAAGCGGCCGGCGGTGCCGGCGTCGGGTTTCCGAAGGCGAGGGGAACCAGCACAGCTGCGGCGACGGCGACAATTCCGGCGCCGGCGATCAACCCTGCGCGCTTCCTGTTTCCCGCGCTCTTGCCCGCACTCCTACTGCCATTGGCGGGTTGGGCGGGGTCGGGGCTTTCGGCTTTCCCGGGGGAAGAGTCGAATTTGGCCATGGGGGATTACCTCCGGAAGTTTGTGGCACGTGCCCCCAGCTTAGCCAAGGGCGGAGGCTGCCGCTGACCGGCAGGCCCAGGACGACGTCCTGTGCAGGGTCACGGACAGGGTTCCGGTGGAGGCGTTGCCCAGAGCCGACCAGTGGCGGCAACGCCGCAGGTCAGGCGCGGTCCGGCGCCGGCCGGCGGAACGTTTCGCGGGCCGGCAACCACGCGGCGGCGGCGGCCAACAGGATGCCGCCGGTGACCCCAAACGCCCAGCCGTAGCCCAGCCGGTCCGCCAGCAGCCCGGCCACCACCGGTCCGACGATCGCGCCGCTGTCGGAGGCCATCTGGAAGACGGCCAGGACGCGGCCGCCCGAGCGCTCGTTGCCGATCACGTCGGCGATGGCGGCCTGCTGGGCCGGTCCCAGCAGTCCGGAGCCGATCCCGGCGCAGGCGGAGGCGAGCAGGAACCAGGGCAGTTGGTGCGTGAACCCGATGGCCGCCGTGGCGGTGCCGGTGACCAGCAGTCCGGCCAGCAGGAGCGGCTTGCGGCCGAGGCTGTCCGCGAGCCGGCCGGAAAACGTCAGCGCCACCGCGTTGCCGCCGGCAAACACCGCCAGGGCCCAGCCGGCGGATTCCGGCCCGGCGCCGAGCGCCACGACGGCGAAGAGCGGCACTGTGGCCATCCGCACCCCAAAGGTGGCCCAGCCGTTGGCGAAGCTCGAAAACAGGCCGGCCCGGTAGGCGCTGTCCCGCAGCGCGTCCTTCAGAGCCATCGCCGGGGCCGTGGCGCCGGGCTGCCGCGAGGCGGCGGGGACATGGCTGAGCTGGGTCTGCACCACGACGGCGGCCAGCACCAGGGCCGCCGCGTAGGCCAGGAACGGCACCCGCAAACCGAAGCTGGCAAGCATCCCGCCGACGATTGGGCCGCAGACGTTGCCGATCAGGAAGGCGGAGGCATAGGCCCCGGAGACCCGGCCGCGGCTTTCCGGCGGCGCGAGCCGGACCACGAGCGCCATGGACGCCACCGTGAACATCACCGAACCGGCCCCGCCCAGGCCGCGGAAGACCAACAGCTGCCAGTAGTCCTGGGCGAAGGCGCAGGCCGCCGTGGACGCCGCGACGATCAGCAGCCCCGCCACATAGACCGGCCGTTCGCCCAGCTTCACGATCAGGGCGCCGCCGGCCGGGGCGAAGACGAGCCGCATGAACGCGAAGATGCTCACGATCACGGCCGCCGCGGTCGCCCCGACGTCGAACGTGGTGGCGAACTGGGGCAGAACCGGTGCCACGAGGCCAAAACCGATCGCAATCAGGAAGGCCGCCACCAGCATCACCTTGATGTCCCGGGGCAGCCGGGAGCGGCCCGGGGCCCGGGAGGGCACCTTGGCTGCGGCGTCGCCGGCGGGGCGGGAGGTCTTGCTCATAATGCGTTCGTCCTTGGGAAGATGCGGGGCCGGCTGGCGGCGGGTCCAACGTGTGCGGAAATGATCCGCTGAAACATAACCGTAACAAGTGTGAGATGCACCATTTACGTCCGGGAGGTTCTTGTAACAACCCGGCAATGTAAATCCTCCGCCAGCGAAACACTGCCCCGCGAAACTCTTTCTAGAACGCAAATAAATGCGTTGGGACCGGCGGACTACTCCGCACCTAATAGCAAGAGAGGACGTAGACCATGGAACTCACCGCAGGTCTCGTTTGGCTCCTGGTCGCCGCGGCACTCGTGCTGTTCATGACCCCGGGCCTGGCATTCTTCTACGGCGGCATGACCCGCGCCAAGTCGGCTTTGAACATGATGATGATGAGCTTCGTCGCCATTGGAACCGTCAGCATCATGTGGATCCTGTGGGGCGCTTCGATGGCTACAAGCAACGAAGACAACTTCTACCAGATCTTCGCCAACCCGTTCAGCCACTTCGGCCTGCACGGCTTCACCGAACCGGCTGACCTGCTCAAGGTCGGCTACGCGGCAACCTTCGCGATCATCACGGTGGCCCTGATCTCCGGTGCGGTCGCCGACCGCGCCAAGTTCTCCGCCTGGGTGGTCTTCACGCCCATCTGGGCCACCCTGGTCTACGCGCCGCTGGCCTTCATGGTCTGGGGTGGAGGACTCTTCTCCGCCAGTGGCTGGTTCGGCCAGACGTTCGCGCCGGTCATCGACTTCGCCGGCGGCACCGTGGTCCACATCAACGCCGGCGTCGCCGGCCTGATCCTGGTCCTGATCATCGGCAACCGCAAGGGCTTCGGCAAGGACCCGAACCACCGCCCGCACAACATTCCGTTCGTCATGCTCGGCGCCGCCATCCTGTGGTTCGGCTGGTTCGGCTTCAACGCCGGTGCCGCCGCCACTGTGGAGCAGGCCGGCCTGATCTGGATCAACACCCTGGCCGCCCCGGCCGCCGCCATGCTTGGCTGGCTCGCCGTGGAGCGCTTCCGCGACGGTCACCCGACCTCCCTCGGTGCCGCTTCCGGCGTGGTCGCCGGCCTGGTCGCCATCACCCCGGCCTGCGCCAACGTCTCCCCGCTGGGTGCAATCGCCCTCGGCGTCGCAGCCGGTGTGGCCTCGGCGCTCGCCGTCGGCCTGAAGTTCAAGTTCGGCTACGACGACTCGCTTGACGTCGTGGGTGTCCACCTCGTCTCCGGTGTTGTCGGCACGGTCGCAATCGGCTTCCTGGCCACCCCGACCCAGGGCACCGCGGGCCTGTTCTACGGCGGCGGCACCACGCAGCTGGTCGCCCAGAGCCTCGCGGCACTGATGGCCATCGTCTTCACCGCCGTGATGACCTTCATCATCGCCTTCCCGGTCCACAAGCTCATGGGCTTCCGGGTTTCCCAGGAACAGGAAGTTGTCGGTGTGGACCTGAGCCTGCACGCAGAGACCGCCTACGAGTTCGGCGTCGGCGGGCACGGCGGCAGCTTCCAGCCGCTGCACGAACTGATCACGGGCAAGCCGATGAGTGAAGAGGCAGCCGAAGTGCCGGTGGACGCCGAGTCCAACGGCAAGCAGAACGCAACAGGCAAGGAAAGCGTGGGGGCATGAAACTGATCACGGCAATCGTCCGACCGGAAAAGCTTGAGGCTATTCGCGAAGGCCTGGAGGCCTACGGCGTGCAGGGCCTCACGGTCAGCGCAGCCAGCGGCTACGGCCGGCAGCGCGGCTACACCGAGGTGTACCGCGGGGCCGAGTACAACGTGGACCTGCTGCCCAAGATCCGGGTGGAAGTCCTGGCCACCGACGAACAGGCGGACGACATCCTCGATGTCATCATCGCCAGTTCCAACACGGGCCGGGCCGGCGACGGCAAAGTCTGGACGATGGATGTGTTCGAGGCTGTCAGGGTCCGCACCGGAGAGCGCGGTGCGGCAGCGATCTAGCTGCTCCCCGCTCCACTCCCTGACCGGGAGACAGCCACGGCACTGACACAGCACTGACACAGCGGGCCGGATACCTGGGAAGGTATCCGGCCCGCTGTGTCGTCTCCGGGTGCGGCCTGGTCGCATCTGCGCGGGCTCAGGCGCCCTGCGCCGGATCTGCGCGGGCGCGGCTGCGACGGAACTAGGCCGGAACTAGGCCGGCCAGCCCTCCGGCCCCGGGGTCCCGGCCGGATATTCCTCCAGCGGGACATGACCGGCGGTCCAGGATTTCAGCACCGGCGCCAGGATGCGCCAGCAGTCCTCGGCCGTATCCGCCCGCACCGAGAGCAGCGGATCGCCGGTCAGCACGCCCTCGAGCACTTCACCGTAGGGGAGGAGCTCGGAGGCGCTCAGTTCGGCCCGCAGCGTGGCCCGGTCCAGGCTCAGGACATTGCCGGGGCCGTTCACGTCGACGTCGAACTGCAGAGTGTCCGGGCCAAAGCCGATCCGCAGCTGGTTGGGGGCGTCCACACCGGTGAACCCCCGCGGAAGGTGCGGCACCGGCCGGAAGGTCACCACAGCCTCTTTGCGTTTTTTGCCCAGCGCCTTGCCTGAGCGCAGGATGAACGGCACGCCCTGCCAGCGCCAGTTGTCGATCCCCACCTGCACCTCGGCGAGGGTTTCGGTGCCCCTGGACGCGTCCACGCCCTCCTCCCGGGCATAGTCCGGAATGTCCCGGCCGTCGATGGAGCCGGCGGTGTACCGGGCCCGGCGGCTGCTTTGGCGGTAGGGGGCCTTGATGCTGCTGGCCCGCAGCACGGTGGCCACGGCATCGCGAAGGTCGCGTTCGTCCACGGATGCCGGCGGCTCGATCGCCATGAGGGCCATGATCTGCAGCAGGTGGCTCTGGATCATGTCGCGGAGCGCTCCGGCGCCGTCGTAGTAGCGGGCGCGGCCTTCGAGGGCCAGGTCCTCGTCGAAGATGATCTCGACCTTTTCGATGTTCTGCCGGTTCCACACCGGCTCCAGGAACGTGTTCGCGAAGCGCAGGCCCAGGATGTTCAGGACCGTTGCCTTGCCGAGGAAGTGGTCCACCCGGTGGATGTGGTCCTCCGGGACCAGCGCGGCCAGCGTCGTGTTCAGGTGCCGCGCCGACTGCTCGTCGGAACCGAACGGCTTCTCCATGACCAGCCGGGTGCCGGCGGGCACGTCCTCCGGCGCCAGGGCCTCGCAGGCGAGCTGGCTGACGCGCGGCGGCAGGGCGAAATAGACCGCCACGGGCCCCTCCAGCTGCGCAAGCAACCCGGCGAGCTGGCCCTCAGCGGTCACGTCGAGCTGGTGGTACGTGCTCTCCTGGCGGACCCGCTTGAGCTCGCGCCTGCCGTGGGCGTCGGCCGTGGAGTCCTCGTCCGCGAACGACGCCTCGATCCGGCCAAGCCACTGCTCCGGCGTCCAGGGGTCCGATCCCGCTCCCGCCAGGGTGAGGCCGTCGGCGCGGCCCCGGGCCACCAGGCGGGCAAGCCCCGGCAGCAGGAGCCTTCCGGTGAGATCGCCGGAAGCGCCCAGGATGAGCAGGGTTTTTACAGTTGTTTGGCTGGTCACCTACGCCAGCATGCCATCTTGAAGGCGCATCTTGGTACCCTAGATAGTCGAGTCCTGTTGTCGAGGCGGTTCGTCCAGGCGAATACCAGTCGCGACGCTGGCGTGCCGCACCGGCCGCCACCTGTAGATCCACTGAAAGAAGTGCACGGCGCGTGTTCAATTCACTCTCTGACCGGTTGACAGCAACCTTCAAGAATCTGCGTGGCAAGGGCCGCCTGACCGAGGCGGACGTTGACGCCACAGTCCGCGAGATCCGGCGTGCCCTCCTGGACGCCGATGTCGCCGTGCCCGTGGTCCGGGAGTTCACCGGCCGCGTGCGCGAGCGTGCCCTCGGCGCCGAGGTCTCCGGGGCGCTGAACCCGAGCCAGCAGATCGTGAAGATCGTCAACGAGGAACTCGTCGAGATCCTCGGCGGCGAGACCCGCCGGATCCGCCTGGCCAAGACCGGACCCACCATCATCATGCTGGCCGGTCTCCAGGGCGCCGGCAAGACCACCCTGGCCGGCAAACTGTCCAAGTGGCTCAAGTCCCAGGGCCACAGCCCGATGCTGGTGGCCTGTGACCTCCAGCGCCCCAACGCCGTCACCCAGCTGCAGGTGGTCGGCCAGCGCGCCGGCGTACCCGTGTTTGCCCCGCATCCGGGCGCCACGTCCACCGAACTGGACCACCCGGCCGGCGACCCTGTCGCCGTCGCGCGCGCCGGCGTCGAGGAAGCCAAGCGCACCCTCCACGACGTCGTGATCGTGGACACCGCCGGCCGTCTCGGCGTCGACGCCGACATGATGGAGCAGGCGCGCCAGATCCGCCGCGCGATCGTCCCGAACGAAGTCCTGTTCGTGATCGACTCCATGATCGGCCAGGACGCCGTCAACACGGCCCTGGCCTTCGACGAGGGCGTCAACTTCACCGGCATCGTGCTCTCCAAGCTCGACGGCGACGCCCGCGGCGGTGCCGCGCTCTCCGTCGCGTCGGTGACCGGCAAACCGGTCATGTTCGCCTCCACCGGCGAAGGCGTGGACGACTTCGAGCTCTTCCACCCGGACCGCATGGCCTCGCGCATCCTGGACATGGGTGACGTCCTCACCCTGATCGAGCAGGCCGAGAAGTCCTGGGACAAGGATGAAGCCGCCCGGATGGCGAAGAAGTTCGCCGACCAGGAAGACTTCACCCTCGATGACTTCCTCGCCCAGATGCAGCAGATCCGCAACATGGGCTCCATGAAGAAAATGCTCATGATGATGCCCGGTGCGCAGAACATCCGCCAGCAGCTGGAGCAGTTCGACGAGCGCGAGATCGACCGCGTCGAGGCCATTGTCCGCTCGATGACCCCGCACGAGCGCGTGGCTCCGAAGATCATCAACGGCTCCCGCCGGGCCCGTATTGCCCGCGGTTCCGGCGTGCACGTCTCCGAGGTCAACGGATTGCTGGAACGCTTTGCCCAGGCCCAGAAGATGATGAAGAAGATGGCCGCCGGCGGCGGCATGCCCGGCATGCCGGGGATGCCGGGCATGGGCGGCGGGGCTCGCAAGGGCGCCAAGCCCGCGCCAAAGAAGAAGGCCCGCTCCGGCAACCCGGCCAAGGCGGCGCAGGAACTGCGCGACGCCGAGGCCAGGCGTGCCGCCGGCCCCAAGGCCCTGCCCACCGGGGCGTCGTTCGGCCAGCAGGGCGGCGACTTCGACCCGTCCCAGCTGAACCTGCCCAAGGGCTTCGACAAGTTCCTCGGCGGCAGCAAGTAGCCGCAAGTGCTGACGGCCGCCGGCACTGTGTCGCCGGCGGCATCAGCACTGAAGTGCCATAGGGTTAGACAATGTTCAAGCAGCGCGTAGTCTTCGTCCACGGGGACGGCAGCTTCGGCGCCGCCGCGTGGCCAAAACAGCACGGAATGGCGCTGGACTACGACGCCCTGTTCCTGCGGCGGCACGGGTTTGACGCCGTCGCCGAACCGCTCGAATCCAACTTCGCCGCCGACGCCGCCATCGTGCTCGCGTCGCTGGCCGACGATGGCCGCGGCGAGGCCGGCGGCCACGTGGTGGCCCACTCGCAGGGCGCGATCGCCGCGATGATGGCCGCCGTCGAGCGGCCCGACCTCGTCCAGTCGCTGACCCTGGTGGAACCTGCCTGCTTGTCCCTGACCGCCGAACTCCCGGCCACCGCCGCGCACCGGGCCCTCATGCAGCCGCTCTTCGACGTCCGGCACAACCTCAGCGACGACGACTTCCAGCGGGAGTTCATCCGTCGCGCGTTCGCGGCGGACGCCCCCGGGGCCACGACGCCGGAGGCCCTCCGGGCGGCGCGCCGGCTCCGCCTGCAGGCGCCGCCTTGGGAAGCCCCGCTGCAGATCGTGCCGGGCGTGCCGACCCTGGTCCTGACCGGCGGCTGGGAACCGCTGTACGAGGAAATCGCCGGCTACCTGCGCGAGACCGGCGCCCTGCACCGCACCGCCCCGGGAGGGCACCGGCCCCAGGATTCAGCCGAAGGGGACCGGGCCATCCGCTCCTACATCGCCGAGGTCAGCCGGCGCCAGCACGCCCGGGCCTCCTAGGAAGCTGCGGGTCCGCCCACCGAGGGCTGCGGCAGGTAGACCTTGCCGCCCGAGGCGAGGAATTCGTTGCTCTTCGCCCGCATTCCGGCCGCCCTCGCTGAAAGGGCGGCCTGCTTTTCCGCCGAACCAGGATCCACCGAAGCGGAGTCCGCCGCACCATAGTTGCCGGTGCCGTATTCGTCCCGGATGTCCTGGCTGATTCGCATGGAGCAGAACTTCGGACCGCACATCGAGCAGAAGTGGGCTGTCTTGGCCGGCTCGGCGGGAAGCGTCTCATCGTGGAAGGCCTCTGCCGTGACCGGGTCCAGGGACAGCGCGAACTGGTCCCGCCAGCGGAATTCGAACCTTGCCTTGGACAGGGCATCGTCGCGTTCGTGCGCGCCGGGGTGGCCTTTGGCGAGGTCCGCGGCATGGGCCGCGATCTTGTAGGTGATCACGCCCGTCTTCACGTCGTCCTTGTTCGGCAGCCCGAGGTGTTCCTTGGGCGTGACGTAGCAGAGCATGGCGGTGCCGTAGCGGGCGATCTCGGTGGCGCCGATCGCCGAGGTGATGTGGTCATATCCCGGTGCGATGTCCGTGACCAGCGGCCCGAGTGTGTAGAACGGGGCGCCCTTGCAGAGTTCCTGCTGGCGCTCCACGTTTTCCCGGACGAGGTGGAAGGGCACGTGCCCGGGGCCCTCCACCATGACCTGCACATCGAATTCCCAGGCCCGCTGCGTGAGCTCGGCCAGGGTGTCCAGTTCGGCGAACTGTGCCGCGTCGTTGGCATCCGCCGTCGCGCCCGGCCGCAGCCCGTCGCCCAGGGAGAAGGCGACGTCGTACCGCGCGAAGATCTCGCACAGCTCGTCGAAGTGGGTGTACAGGAAGTTCTCCCGATGGTGCGCCAGGCACCAGCCGGCCATGATGGAACCGCCCCGGGACACGATGCCGGTGACCCGGTTGGCCGTCAGGGGCACATACCGCAGCAGGACCCCGGCGTGGATGGTCATGTAGTCCACGCCCTGCTCGCACTGCTCGATCACGGTGTCCCGGAAGATCTCCCAGGTCAGGGCGTTCGCCTCGCCGTTGACCTTCTCCAGCGCCTGGTAAATCGGGACCGTGCCGATGGGGACGGGGGAGTTGCGGATGATCCACTCGCGCGTGGTGTGGATGTCGTCCCCGGTGGAGAGGTCCATGACGGTGTCCGCGCCCCACTGCGTGGCCCACTGGAGTTTGTCGACCTCCTCGGCGATGGAGCTGGTCACGGCGGAATTGCCGATATTGGCGTTGATTTTCACCAGGAACGCCTTGCCGATGATCATCGGCTCGGATTCGGGGTGGTTGACGTTGTTGGGAATGATCGCCCGGCCCGCGGCCACCTCGCTGCGCACCAGCTCCACGTCGCAGTTCTCGCGCAGCGCGACGAACCGCATTTCCTGGGTGATGACACCGTCCCGGGCGTACCGCATCTGCGTGACGGTCCTGCCCTCAACGGCCCGGCGCGGCACCGGCCGGCCGCCCCGCCACTCGGCCGACGCCGCACCGCGGCGCACCGCCGACTTGCCGTCGTCGAGCAGCTCCCGTTCCCGGCCGGCGTAGGGTTCGGTGTCCGCCCTGGCCTCAATCCAGGGGGCACGGAACGGCTCCAGCCCGCGGACCGGATCGCTGCCCGGTCCGGCCGTGCGGTACACCCGGAACGGCGGGTTCCGGACGCCGCCCGGCGAGGGTTCCAGGGCGATTTCGGTCACCGGGACACGGATGCCGTGGTCCGGGTCCGTGGTGAAGGCCAGCGAGTGGGACTTCAGCGACTGTGTGGGGGCCGCAGGCTGGTTGTGGACAGGGCTGTGCTGTGTCAGTTGGGTGTTCACGGAAATACTCACTTCCTTCGCCGGCATTACCCGGACAGGTTCAACGGTCGCAGGCTGCGTCAGCCCGATCTCAGCCCCTGCAGGGGCACCCGTGTGGTCGTAGACGAAGCTACCACGCGCCTCCGGCCGGCCGTCGAGTGTGACGCGGACGGCCGGACCGCGGTGTTAGCGTGGCACTGTGACCCCGCCCAAGGCCGTGCCCCGCATCAGGACGGCGGCGCCGGAAGATCTCCCGGCGCTGCCCGCTATCGAGGCCGCGGCAGACGGCGTCCTGATAAAGGAACTGGGGAACCGGGCGCTCCCGGCACCGGAGTTGACGGCACCGGTCGAGCCGCTGTTCATACTGGTCGCCGGAACCCCGCCCGTAGGCTTTGCCCGCGTTGACGCACTCGGCGGCCAGGCCCATCTGGAGCAACTCTCCGTGCAGCCGGACTCCGGCAGGCGGGGGATCGGACGGTCCCTGGTGGAGGCGGCCCTCGACGCTGGCCGGGGCCGCGGCTATTCCTGGATGACGCTTTGCACTTTCGCAGCCGTTCCGTTCAATGCCCCGTTTTACGCGAGCTGCGGGTTCGAGGAATTCGCCCGGCCGGGGCCCGCGCTGGCTGCCCTGAGGATCCACGAAGCGCAGCTGGGGCTCGATGATCTGGGCCCGCGGATTGTCATGCGGATTAGGCTTTAGGCCATGACCAGCATCATCGAGTTCAGCGGCCCCATCCTCACGGCGGCGGACCAGGTCCGCCACGGGCTGTGGTCGGTGGAGGGCCGGTTGACCTTCCGCCGGCCCGCGGCCGCGCCGGAGCACGTGCTGGACGGCTGGGTCATTCCCGGCCTCGTGGACGCGCACTGCCACATCGGCCTCGGCCCGGGCGGGGACGTTGCCGAGGACACCGCGGAATCCCAGGCCCTGGCGGACCGCAACGCCGGGACGCTGCTGGTCCGTGACGCCGGCGCCGTCCACGACACCCGCTGGCTCCAGCAACGCGCGGACGTTCCCCGGATCATCCGCTCCGGCCGGCACCTGGCGAGGACCCGGCGCTACCTGCCGGGCCTGGCCGTCGAGGTCGAGCCGGAGGATCTGGTCGAGGCCGTGCGGAAGCAGGCCCGCGCGGGCGACGGCTGGGTCAAGCTCGTGGGGGACTGGATCGACCGAGCCGCCGGCGATCTCGCCGCCAGCTTTCCCGCCAGGACGGTCAAGGACGCCGTGCAGGCCGCCCACGATGAGGGTGCCCGCGTCACCGCCCACTGCTTCGCCGAGGACACCCTCGATGACATGCTCGATGCCGGGATCGACTGCATCGAGCACGCCACCGGGCTGTTGCCGCGGCACCTGCCGCGCTTCCTCGAACAAGGCGTCCCGATCGTGCCCACCCTGATCAACATCGCCACGTTCCCGGACATCGCGGCCCGGGCGGAGGCCAAGTTCCCCCGCTACGCCGCCCACATGCGCTCGCTGTGGGAGCGGCGGGCGGAGCGGATCCTCGAAGCCCACGAGGCCGGGGTGGCGATCTACGCCGGTACCGACGCCGGCAGCGTGATCAGCCACGGCAGGATCGTCGACGAGATCCAGGCCCTGCACGCCGCCGGCCTTCCCGCCGCGGCAGCCCTCGACGCCGCGGCCTGGTCCGCGCGGACCTGGCTCGGCGCGGAGTCCATCGGTGCAGGGGCAAGCGCGGATGTCCTGCTCTGCGCCGAGGATCCGCGGAGCAATCCGGCCACGCTCAGGGAACTAAAGCACATTGTGCTTCGGGGTCATCTCATCCGTTAGGAATAAATTGAAGCTTCAAGTAATTTAGTCTTATGCAAGGGTCGCCGAAAGCCGGTGGCTACAGAATCCACGGAGCGTTGCCATGACCGCAGAAGCCAGCACCCAGGACCTCCTTCCTGCCGAACTCACCATGGGCACCGTGATGCTCAAAGTCGGCGACATGAGGCTCATGACCGACTACTACCAGCGCGCCCTTGGCCTGGAGACTGTGGCCGAACAGGACGGCGGGCTCTACCTTGGGCGCCAGCAGAAGCCGCTGGTCCATCTGGCGCCCGCCCCGGGCCTGAATCTTCCCTCCCGCGGCGAGGCCGGGCTCTTCCACACCGCCCTCCTCTTCGAGGACCAGCACTCCCTGGCGGCCACCATTGCCAGCGCGGCCCAGTACGAGCCCCAGTCCTTCACCGGCAGCGCGGACCACCTCGTCAGCGAGGCGTTCTACTTCAACGACCCCGAGGGCAACGGCATCGAGCTGTACTGGGACCGGCCGCGGGAGGCGTGGTCCTGGGAGGGCAGGAATGTCGTCATGGACAGCCTCGCCCTGCCGCCGCAGCGCTACCTGCAGCAATACCTGACCGAGGAGTCCGTGGCCGGCCAGCGCCAGGCCGCCGCCGGCGTCGGGCACGTCCACCTGCAGGTCGGCGACGTCCAGTCGGCGCACGATTTCTATGTCGGCACGCTCGGCTTCGAGAAGACCGCGGGCTGGCACGGCCAGGCGCTGTTTGTCTCGGCCGGCGGCTACCACCACCACATGGCCATGAACGTGTGGAACAGCCGCGGCGCGGGCCCCCGGCGCGACACGCTGGGGCTGGGCGAAGTCCTCATTGAAGTGCCCTCCGGCGACGACGTCGCGGCCCTGGCCGACCGGCTCAAGGTTGCCGGTGTCGAATCCCACCACACCGGCGCCGAGCTGCGCTTCGAAGATCCGTGGCGCAACCGGATCCGCGTCGCCGTGCGCTAGAAGTTCTGCCCAGGCAAGCTGTTCGCTGACGGGACGGCTGGACATGTCCAGCGTGCCCAGCTTCCCGCTGGACATGCCCACTGTTCGCTGACGGGACCGCTGGACATGCCCATCGGTCACGGCCGGGAATGAGCACAGTTGCCATATGTCCATTGCTCGCGGCCGGGGGAAGGCATACCCGCGGGCGGGGCCGGGTGGGACGGGTTTCCTCGGGCCAGCGAAGGGCATGTCCACTGTTCGCTGACGGGACCGCTGGACATGTCCAACGGTCGCAGTGAACTGCTCCCCGGAAGTTGGACTGAGAAATTCAGTTCCGACTCCCGGGGAGCAGTTTTATGCATGTACGTAGTCCGTTATCCGAAGAGCAGCGCGAGGCCGCTGTAGCGTGGTTTGAGAAGGGCATCGCGGATAAAGCGGCGGCACGGGTCCTGGGTGTGTCTCACTCGCCGGTGCAGCTTCTCTATCTGCGGTGGAGAATCCATGGTCGAGGAGCGCTGATGGCCAAGCCGACGAAACAGGTGTACTCGTTCGAATTCAAGCTCGCCTTGGTCGAACGGTTCA
>NZ_KK211132.1:101341-102323 GCF_000620385.1 Arthrobacter sp. 9MFCol3.1 | reverse complement strand
GCCGTAGCCGGGGAGCAGGGCGGGTTCGGCGTCGGCCTGGAACAGGGTGCGGTCGGTGATGATGAGCTGGATTTCGACGCCGATGATCCCGCCGGGGGTGCCGGTGGTGCGTTCGACCAGGGCATCGGCCATCAGCTGCCCGCGGCCCCTCGGATCCCCGGCCGTGCGGAGGGTGTCGGCGTGCCCGGTGAGGGCCTTGTAGACGGCGACGCCGGCGGTCACGGGCAGCAGGGCGGTGAGGTGGCACATGGTGTCGGGGGCCGGGCGGAGGCTGACGTGCCGCTCGGTGGCGGCGTGCGTGGCGCGTTCGGTCACGGAGCGGGGATTACGCCGGTACGCGGCGGCCCTCGCGGCGGCGACCAGGGACCGGTCACCGGCGCCGGCGAACGTCCCGGCGTCGGGCGCGAGTTCGGCGTCGACGGCGGCCCGGTCGGCGGCGGTCAGGCAGGCGGTTTCGCGCACGAGCAGGGTGGCGCGCCATTCGTTCAGCTGCCCGGCCTGCAGGGCGGCGAGGGTGTGCGGCATTTCGGTCACGAGGGCTTTGGCCAGGCCCAGGAGCCGGCCGCCCCTGGCCGGGGATTCGCGCCGGGCGAGGGCAATCTGCGGGCCGATCCCGGCGCCGAGCTTCTCCGCCGGGACTCCGGCGGCGGCCTGTTCGCGGCGCTGCCGTGCATCACAGTCGAACGCTATCCGGGCCTGCAGGGCGGCCGCGGCCGACTTCATGTCCTCAAGCTCGCGAAGCTGGTCGATCATCCCGGCACTGTCCGTGGCCGGAAGGATCTCCGACATCATGCGGACCAGGTCCTTGACGGCCACCGGAGCACTGACCGGAACGGCGGCGGCGCGGCTCCCGGCGCGGCCGAGGCCGCCGTCGCCGTCTCCCGCCGGAACCACTTCGGGCCCCTGAATGCCGTCCATGAACCCAGTCTCCCAGAGACCTCCGACAATCTAAGCGACAGCTGGAAGAGACCCCGGAAAGCAC
>NZ_KK211132.1:0-101221 GCF_000620385.1 Arthrobacter sp. 9MFCol3.1 | reverse complement strand
ACGATTGGCCTCGGTTGGTGCCGCGTTCGTGCAGTCGATTTGTCGTCGCCGTGTCCCGCCCGAACCACTTCGGGCCCCTGAATGCCGTCCATGAATTAAGTGTCCCTGCGGGCTATGACATTATTTACGGCCCGCCGGAGCCGGTCCACGGCGTCGGGAGGCATTGGCGACCTTCCAAGTCCGAATGTCCCCTGCTTGCCGTCCATGGTTCAAGTGTCCCTTTGGGCTACGACATTTGGGCGAGGGCAAAGGCGACTGCGTCATGGCTGTTGCGGATCCTGAAGGGTGCCTGCGTGAAGCCGCATCTGAAAGTTTGAGAGTGCAAAGTCTTTGAGTTTGCTGTCGTCGATCAGCTGGGCAGCGGCGGCAACCTGCAGCGGCAGCGATGCCCGGTGAACCTTTGCCCTGGCGATCATTTCCCTGTCCGCTATGTCAGCGACACTGGCGGAGCCGAACGCTCCGATGAGGGGTGCGAGGTCAAGGGCGGGGTCGCCAATGCAGGCGTTGTCGAGGTCTATGACACCTGAAAGCTGATCTCCTCGCCACATGATGTTGTGCAGGCCAAAGTCACCGTGCACTAGTGAAGTCCCAACTCCGGCTTCCATTTCCAGTACTTCCTTGACAGCCCGCCGGGCAGAGGTCTTTACGGCCATATCTAACGGTTGGATGATCCGGTCGACAACGTCTGGCCATTGCTGCCCTCCGCACCATTGCCTGACGGGCCGGAGCTCACCGCCAGGAACCGCAGCTTCCCGGAGCCCGGTCAGGACAAGTTCCAGCGGCCCTCTAACCTGCTCCCAGGAGTGGCCAGATCGATGTTCGCCGGGGATGCAACTGCTGATCTGCGCAGACCATGACGGCCCCGAAAGCGGTTCGGACATGGCCAGGGGGATACGGAAAGGAAGATCCACGCCTTCTAATGCCCTGAGGTTCTGATGCTCGCTGTGAGTCCGCGAAGCGTGGCCTGCGCCGCGCGCTACGCGCACGACGGCAGAGTCGCCGAGGACGGCGACATGGTGGAATGCACCGTGCTTGAATGCGGCTTCGTTCCACTGCAGATGAGGCCAAGCACGTTCGACGGGCGGCCAGAGGGCAGACGTATCGGCATCGAGTGTATTCACGATCGCCAGTCTCTCAGGCACGGCCGCCAGTAGCTTGACTCAGCGCTTGGACTGGTTTCGGCACCGCCCATCGACAACGACATGACCCGCAATGTGGCCCCGCACCCCAAAGTGGAATAGATGCCGGGACCGGGGGTAGCGTCAACGTATGACACCTGGACGTCCCGTACCCCCGCCGCTGGCCAAGCCGCTGCCGGATTCCGCCACTACCGCCGCCACCGCGGACAGCGCCGCGCAGACCACCGGCCCCACCCTCGCCGCTGCGTACGGCGCCACCGCACCGGACAGCGGACTTGTTCCCTTGACCGTGTCCCGACGGGCGCCGAAGGCGGACGACGTCGAGATCGCCGTCGAATTCTGCGGACTGTGCCACTCGGACGTGCACGCCACCCGGGGCGAATGGGGCGGCGACACGTACCCGTTGATCCCGGGCCACGAGATTGTCGGCCGGGTCACCCGGCTCGGTTCCGCCGTCGACGACTTCACCGTGGGTGAGCGCGTGGGCGTGGGCTGCATCGTGGACTCCTGCCGCGAGTGCGAGAGCTGCCTGGATGGCCTCGAGCAGTACTGCGAAAAAGCCGCGGTGGGAACCTATGGGGCCAAGGACGCCCGCAACGACGGCGCCATCACCCAGGGCGGCTATGCCACCTCGATCGTGGTGGACCGCCACTATGTCCTGCGGGTGCCGGAGGCCCTGGACCCCGCCGCCGCGGCGCCCCTGCTGTGCGCCGGCATCACCACGTATTCGCCCCTGAACCACTTCGAGGTCGAGGAAGGCGACGTCGTCGGCGTCGTCGGACTGGGCGGCCTCGGCCATATGGCCGTCAAGATCGCCAAGGCCATGGGCGCCGAGGTCAAGGTCTTCACGACGTCGGAGAACAAGTTCGCCGCGGCGCGCGAGTTGGGCGCAGACGACGTCATCCTCTCCACCGACCCGGCCGCGATGGAGGCCGCGAACCGCAGCATCGACGTCATCATCGACACCGTCGCTGCACCGCACGACCTCAACCCCTACTTCCGCACCCTGCGCCTGGACGGCGTGCTGTTCCAGCTGGGCCTGCCCGCCGAAGCGATGCCGCCCGTCAACCCCGGCGCGCTGATCCGGCGCAGGATCGCATATGCGGGTTCGCTGATCGGCGGCATCGCCGAGACCCAGGAGATGCTGGACTTCTGCGCCGAGCACGGCGTGGTTTCCGACGTTGAGGTGGTCGGCGCAGACCAGCTCAACGAAGCCTTCGACCGCATGGTGGCAGGCGACGTGAAGTACCGTTTTGTCCTGGACGTCAGCACCCTGGGGTCCCCGGCAGAAAAGGCGGACGCATGAGCACTCTCTTCACCAAAATCATCAACGGCGAGATCCCCGGCCGCTTCGTCTGGCGCGAGGACGACGTCGTGGCGTTCCTGACCATGGGCCCGCTGGCCGACGGCCACACCCTCGTGGTGCCCACCGAGGAAGTGGACCGCTGGACGGACGCCTCGCCCGAGGTCCTCGGCCGGGTCATGGAAGTTGCCCGCAAGATCGGCGCCGTCCAGGTGGAAGTGTTCGACGCCGCCCGGGCAGGGCTGATCGTGGCCGGCTACGAAATCAACCACCTGCACGTCCACGTGTGGCCATCGAACTCGATGGCGGACTTTGATTTCGGTTCGGCGGACCACCACCCGGATCCGGCCAGGCTGGACGCCAACGCGGAGAAGCTCCGCGAAGGCCTCCGCGCGGCCGGCCATGCGGAGCACGTTCCGGCCGCCTAGGTCTCTCCCGGACATTCCCGGCCACCAGAAGCTGGCGCCGGCGCAGCACCCCAGGGTCTACGCCGGTGCCAGCACCTTGTTCAGCGCCGCCCGGATGCGCTTCTCGGACACCGAATAGGCCGTCCCGAGTTCGACGGCGAAGAGGCTCACCCGCAGTTCCTCGATCATCCAGCGCACGTGGGTTAACTCCGCCCCGGCCCGACGCCCGGGCAGCAGCGCGGACACGGCGTCGTCGTAATCGTCCTCCAGCGCCTGGACAGCGGCCATGTGCTGGGCGTCCCGCTGGACGTTGCCCGGCAGCTTCTCAAGGCGCTTTTCGATCGCCGCGAGGTAGCGGGGCAGCTGGCTGAGCTGGGCGTAGCCCGTGCGTGCCACGAAACCCGGATAGACCAGTTGCTCGAGCTGGCTCTTGACGTCGTTGAGCGCGCTGATCAGGGCCAGGCTCGTGGTGCCCTTGAGCTGCTTTTCGATCCGGCGGGTGCTGGCCAGGATGCGTTCGACGACGGCGGTGACCGTGAAGACCGTGTCGATCAGCTCCGCCCGGACACTCTCGTAGAGCGCCTTGAACGATGCCTCTTCCCACGGCAGCTCAGCCGGCGTGAGCTTGTCGATCGCGGCCAGGGCGCAGTCAGCGATCAGCGCGGCGACGGATCCATGCGGGTTCTGGCTGAACGTCAGTTTCTCGGTGTTGTTCAGGTGCTCAAGGACATAGCGGTCCGGCGGCGGCACTTTCAGGGCCAGGAGCCGGATGACCCCGCCGCGCATGGCTTCCTGCTGTTCCGACGGCGACTGGAACAGCCGCAGCGCCACGGAAGTTCCCTCGTCCACCAGAGCCGGATAGCCGGTGACAGTGTGCCCGCCAACGGTTCCCTGGACCTGGCGTTGGACGGTTCCAAAGGTCCAGTCCTTGAGCCCGGACATTTCGGTGAACCCGCCCGGGGCTGCGGCTGCGGCATCGGCCAGGGCGGCCGACGGGGATGTGCCGGCCCGCGACGAACGCGCGCCATCCTTGCCGTTCGCCGTGCCCTTCCCGTCCGCGCCGGCTTTACCCCTCGCCGCGCCGTTTCCTCTGGATTGGGGTGCCGTGGTGCCGGGAGTGGCACCGAGGGATTCCGCGATGGCCCGGCGGGTGGCCGGGGCCAGCCGTTCCTGCAGCGCGTTCAGGTCCTTGCCCTCATCGAGCAACTTGCCGCGGGAATCCACCACGCGGAAGCTGACCCGCAGGTGCGACGGCACGGCGTCCCAGTTCCAGGAGCCCGGGGGAATGACCTGTCCGCGGATCCGGCGCAGCACGAGTTCCAGCGAGGGCTCGAGCTCGTCCGTGGCGGGATCGAAATCCGCTTCCAGGGCCGCGACGGCCTGGCGGGCCACGTCCGGGGCCGGAACGAAGTTCTTGCGGATCTGCTTGGGCAGCGACTTGATGAGCGCCGTCACGAGCTCCACGCGCTGCCCGGGGATCAGCCAGCGGAACGCGGCGTCGTCGAGCTGGTTCAGGAACAGCACCGGGACCTCGGCAGTGACGCCGTCGGACGGATTTGGCGGCGAACCGGGCGCGACGGGGTGGAACTCGTAGCTCAGCGGCAGCTCGAATCCCTTGTGCAGCAACGTCTTGGGGTAGGCCGAGTCGTCCAGGGCCGCGGCGTCCTCGCTGATCAGCAGGGACTGGTCGAAGTCCAGCAGCGTGGGATCCTGCTGCCGCGCGTCCTTCCACCACTTGTCGAAGTGCCGCTCCGAGACGACCTCCGCGCCGATCCGGGCGTCGTAGAACTCGAACAGTGTCTCGTCGTCCACCAGGATGTCGCGGCGCCGCATCCGGGCCTCGAGCTCCTCGACTTCGTGGAGCAGTGCGCGGTTGCGGTGGAAGAACTTGTGGTGGGTCTGCCAGTCGCCTTCAACCAGGGCATGGCGAATGAAGAGCTCGCGGCAGAGCTCCGGATCCACCTTGCCGTAGTTGATCCGCCGGCTCGGGATGATGGGCACGCCGTACAGGGTGACCTTTTCGTGGGCCATCACCGCGCCCATCTTCTTGGACCAGTGCGGCTCGCTGTAGCTGCGCTTGACCAGGTCAGGAGCCACCTGTTCGGCCCAGAGCGGATCGAACTTCGCCGCGACGCGGGCCCAAAGCCGGCTCGTCTCCACGAGTTCGGCAGCCATCACGAACGTGGGCGACTTCTTGAACAGGGCCGATCCCGGGAAGATCGCGAAGCGGCTGCCGCGGGCACCGGCGTACTCGCGCTTGCGCTCGTCGAGGATGCCGATGTGGCTCAGCAGCCCCGAGAGCAGGCTGATGTGGATGCCGTCGTGGTTGCCCACGGGATCGGCCAGGCGCTTGTTGTCCAGGCTGATGCCCAGCGGCCGGGCCAGCTGGCGGAGCTGGGCGAACAGGTCCTGCCACTCCCTGACCCGCAGGTAGTTGATGAACTCGGTGCGGCAGAGCCGGCGGAACGCCGTGGAGGACAGTTCCTGCTGTTTCTCCTGCAGGTAGTTCCACAGGTTCAGGTAGCCGGTGAAGTCCGAGTTCTCGTCCCGGAACCGGGCGTGCTTCTCCGCGGCGAGCTGCTGCTTATCTGTCGGGCGCTCGCGCGGGTCCTGGATGGTCAGGGCGGCCGCGAGGATCATGACTTCGCGGACGCAGCCCCGCTTTCCGGACTCCACGATCATCCGGCCGAGCCTCGGGTCCACGGGCAGCTGCGCCAGTTGCTGCCCGACGGCGGTGAGCCCGCCGCCGTTCCTGCCGCCGCCGTTCCGGCCGGGAGCGGCACCGGCTGCTTCCGCGGGACGGCGGCCCGGGCCGCCGTCTGTTGCGTCCTGGGCCCGGGCGGCGCTGAGGGCGCCGAGCTCGCGCAGGAGGCTGACGCCGTCGTTGATCGCGCGCGAATCCGGCGGCTCGACGAACGGGAAGTTCTCCACATCCTTCGGTCCGCGGGCCACGCCCATGGCCGTCATCTGCAGGATGACGGCCGCGAGGTTGGTGCGCAGGATCTCCGGATCCGTGAACAGCGGCCGCGACTCGAAGTCTTCCTCGGAGTACAGCCGGATCGCGATGCCGTCGGAAACGCGGCCGCAGCGGCCCGAGCGCTGGTTGGCCGAGGCCTGGGAGACGCGCTCAATCGGCAGGCGCTGGACCTTGGTCCGGTGCGAGTAGCGCGAGATCCGGGCCGTGCCGGTGTCGATCACGTACTTGATGCCGGGGACCGTCAGCGAGGTTTCGGCGACGTTGGTGGCGAGCACGATCCGGCGTTTGCTGCCTGGGTGGAAGACCTTGTGCTGCTCCTGCAGGCTCAGCCGGGCGAAGAGGGGAAGGACCTCGGTGCCGGCCAGGCGCCGATTGGACTGGATGCGGGCGTTGAGGGCCTCCGCCGCGTCGCGGATTTCGCGCTCGCCGGAGAAAAAGATAAGGATGTCGCCGGGGGCTTCCAGGGCGAGTTCGTCGACGGCGTCGCACACCGCGTCGAGCGGGTCGCGGTCCTCTTCGAGTTCGTCGTCCGAGGCTGAGCCTTCCCCGGCTCCGTCTCCATCTTCGCCAGCGCCGCCGGCGGGCTGGGAGAGCGGGCGGTAGCGGATTTCCACCGGGAAGGTCCGGCCCGAGACCTCGATGATGGGGGAGGGCTCCTCGTCGCTGCCGAAGTGCTTGGCGAAGCGCTCGGGATCGATGGTGGCCGAGGTGATGATGATCTTCAGGTCCGGGCGCTGCGGCAGGATGCGCTTGAGGTAGCCGAGGATGAAGTCGATGTTGAGGCTGCGTTCGTGGGCCTCGTCGATGATGATGGCGTTGTACTTGCGCAGCAGCCTGTCGCGCTGGATTTCCGCCAGCAGGATGCCGTCGGTCATGAGCTTGACCTTGGTGGACCGGCTGACCTCGCCGGTGAAGCGGACCTGGAAGCCCACCTCCTGGCCGATCTCGACGCCGAGTTCCTCCGCGATGCGCTCGGCCACGGTGCGGGCCGCGAGCCGGCGGGGCTGGGTGTGGCCGATCAGCCCCTTCTCGCCCAAGCCGAGCTCGAGGCACATCTTGGGGATCTGGGTGGTCTTACCCGAGCCGGTCTCGCCGGCGATGATGGTCACCTGGTTGGCCGCAATGGCGGCCATCAGATCTTCGCGGCGCTCGGAAACCGGTAGCTCGGCGGGGTAGGAAATATGGAATGTCATGGCTGGACACAGTCTACTGGGGCGGACTGTCCACTGGGATGGCGACGGCGGATGTCCGGTCCGGCCGCTTAGGCAGAACCTGTGCAGGCCCGGCACATGTTGAGGGCCCGGCTTGATGGGCCGGGCCCGATGGGCGGGTGGACGAAACGTGCGCGGACTCAGAAGATCCGCAGGGTGTAGTTGACGCTCGGCAGGTCCCGGGCCATCCAGTACTCTTCCGAGCGGACGGGCGGGGTGTGACCGAGGCCGTCCTTCCGCAGGGCGGAAATGGTGGCGGCGAGGCCGGCGATGATCAGGACGATAACGGCGATTCCGAGGAGTTCCATACCTCTATGGTTCTCCGGTCCAGGAACTAAAAAAAGTGGCAGAAATGACCAAAAAGCTATAATTTCTGCCACACTGGAATCATGATCAAATCAGTGGCAATGATCGTGGTTCCCAACTTCTCGATCTTCGAGTTCGCGACCGCGTTCGAAGTCTTTGGCATCGACCGCTCGGACCGCGGAAACGGCGTGCCCGCCTTCGATTTCCGCGTCTGCGCACCCGAACCGGGCGACGTCCCGCTCAAGTCCGGCCTGTCCATGCACGTCGGTTTCGGGCTGGAAGCGGCCGCGGACGCAGACCTGGTGGTGATGGCGCCGTACGGCCGGGACGAGGACGTTCCCGAATCCGTCCTGGAAACGCTGCGGGCGGCCCATGCCCGGGGCGCCTGGGTGATGTCCATCTGTTCCGGGGCCTTCGCCCTGGCCCGGGCGGGCCTGCTCGATGGCCGGCGATGCACCACGCACTGGCATTACTCCCAGGAGCTGGCCAGCCGATACCCGGCCGTGCTGGTGGATGAAAATGTCCTCTACGTCGAAGACGGCCGGATCATCACGAGTGCCGGCACGGCCGCAGGGATTGATGCCTGCCTGCACCTGGTCCGTGTTGAGTTCGGCGCCAAGGTGGCCGCCGCCATCGCCCGGGACATGGTGGTCCCGCCGCACCGGGACGGCGGCCAGGCCCAGTACATCGACCGGCCCATTCCGCAGTGCGGCTCGGAGCCCATGGAGCAGCTGCTGCAGTGGATGGTCAGGCACCTGGACGAGGAACACGCGGTCAACGAACTGGCGGCCCGGGTCCATATGTCGCCGCGGACGTTTGCGCGGCGCTTCCGCGCGGAAACGGGGGCCACCCCGGCGGCCTGGCTCAATTCCCAGCGGGTGCTCCGCGCCCAGGAGCTGCTGGAGACCACAGAGCTCAATATCGATGAAATCGCGAGGGAATCCGGGTTCGGGCATTCGGTCCTGTTGCGGCACCACTTTACGAAGGCGCTGGACACCAGCCCGCAGTCGTACCGGCGCACGTTCCGGGGGCACCTGGCCACGGCATAGCGGGCGACGGCTAGCCAAAGCCCGGCGGCGCCGACTCCTCGGCCGCGGCCCGGGCGCATTCGACGAGGTCGCGCCACGGGCCCGTCAGCTCACGCTCGGGCAGGACCGCCCGGCGTTGATCGGCCCGGATGCTGTACATGAACCGGTCCGGCTGGCCGGATGTCCCGCTGATCCCGGCAACGTCGTCCCAGGGGCAGGCCTCGATCAGCGGCTGCCACCGGTCCGTGTCCTCGGGCGGCTCGGGCCGGACGGTCCACGTCCTTTTCATTCCGGCCACGCCGCCACTGCGCTGGACAGTAATCTTCATCGGACTCGGACCTTCATAGGACTCGGATCTGCAGGGGCTGGGCTTATCGCCGGGTTCCCGGGAACTTGACCTTCACAGTTTCCCACGCGGAGCGCACGGCGTCATGTTCCTTGGAATCCTCGCCGAAAAGCTCCTTGGCAGAGGCGGCAGTGGCCTTGGCGAAGGCACCGAACGTGGCAGTTGGGGACAGCGTGCCGCCCGTCAGCGTCTCGTACCAGATCTGTGCCGGTGCGTCCCAGGCATTGCCGCCGAGGGCCGTGGCCACCAGGCAGAACGCGCGGTTGGGGATACCGGAGTTGATGTGCACGCCGCCGTTGTCCGCGCTTGTGCGCACGTAGCCGTCCATCGAGTCCGGCTGCGGGTCCTTGCCGAGCACGTCGTCGTCGTATGCCGTTCCGGGAGCCTTCATGGAACGCAAGGCGGCGCCCTGCACCTGGTCGGTGAAGAGGCCTTCGCCGATCAGCCAGCTGGCCTCCGCCGTCGACTGCTTCCGCACATACTGCTCAACGAGGGCCCCGAAGACGTCGGACATCGATTCGTTCAGGGCTCCGGCCTGGTTGCGGTAAACCAGCCCGGCGGAGTACTGGGTCACGCCGTGGGTGAGTTCGTGGCCGATGACGCTCAAGGATTTCGTGAACCGCCCGAAGACCTGGCCGTCACCGTCGCCGAAGACCATTTGCTGGCCGTCCCAGAACGCGTTGTCGTAAAGGCGGCCGTAGTGGACCGTGGCATCGAGGTGCAGGCCTTTGCCGTCGATCGAATTGCGTCCGAAGGCCTCGGCGTAGAGGCGGTGGGTGTGCCCCAGTCCGTCATAGGCCTCATCGGCGGCGGGATCGCCGGTGGGCGGTTCGCCTTCTTTGCGGACCACGCTGCCGGGCAGCTTCTCGGCGGACTTGGCGTCATAGACCGTCCGTTCCGGCGGGGACGGCTTGATTTCCCGCAGGCCCGGATGACTGCCGGGCCCGGCCACCGCGCGGGAGGCGTGGAAGCTCGGAACGTGCTGCAGGGCTTCCTTTGCCGCGCGGGCGGCCCTGGAGAGCTCCGGCTCGCGCTGCGCGGCCAACCGGCGGAGCAAGTAGGGCGGAACGATGGAACAGTACACAGTTGAGAAGAACACTTGAGACCCCCTTCATGCTTCGGAGCCGGCAGGGTAGCCCGCCACCGATGAAAACAGCCTACGAGGGGGCACCGACAATCGGCAGGGGAAAAGCCGCTGGATTTCCGCGGTCTTTCGGCGGGATCCAGGGCACGCGGCGCACGGCCTCAACGCACAGAGCCCGCAAGAAGACTGGAATTATTCCCAGCCGCTTAGGCGAAATGGCGGGGTTTGTCCTCACTGGCTATATTCAGGGCCCTCGATTTGTCTTCGCACGGTGAGACGGATGCGACACATGTTGAAACGATCGCCGGAATGGTCGATCTCGGCGATGATAGCCGGGTGAACAGCGCTGGGGAAACGATTTTCAAGTTCGTGATGCTACCGGACTCCGCCGATGCTCGACTGTTCGTTGAGTTGTCCAGCTACGGTGCGGATCTCACTGAAGCTCGTCATGCCCTCGACCTTGCGATCAAGTCCCGTGGCGGGGGCTCGCAGCTTGAGGACGCTGGGGACCATCTGATCGCCTTCGCGGTCATCGCATACTGCCGCACGTATTTCCCCTCTAAGGTACGAAAGCGGCTGACGGACCACATCGTGATCCCCGATGATCTCGCAGACATACACCGGCTGGTAGGGGAATTCCGGAACGCCACAATCGCGCACTCCCAATCCGACCTCGCCACAACCTTCGCAGTGGGTGTCATCGATACCGCAACCCTTAGAGTGCGGGATGTCAGCGCGACGACCGCTTCGCAGACGCTCCCTCCACGGCTGGTTGATCGTTTCCGACAACTCATCGACACAGTGGATGATCTCCTCCTCGCAGTGACCGAGCCAGTCCGGCAGAGGCTGGTCGAGGCGTTAAGCGGGCCCGATCTTGCGAGGATGGTTGCTGAGGGCGGACGGCCCAAGATAATAGACGCCATGGATGCAGACTTCGCTCCACGGACGAAACGACGGCCCTATCCGACCTCGCACACGCTGTACTGGTCGCCGACGTCACCTGCGGGAGATTGATTCGGCGAACGCAGCCTCCCGGCGTTGTGTCTAACTCCAGAGCTCTGGCGAATGGGAATCCGTGAACCTCCTGAGCAGCGCCCGGCAGCCTCCCGTACCGCCATGGAAACTTGAAGGTGACGGGCCACGGGTGGAGTCACAGAGCGGCCCAGCGGGTTGTGGCACTTGGCCGACATCGGCGTCGTTGCCCCTGCGCATAGCCACACAGACCGCAGCAGGTGACGAAAAAGTGACTAAGGCTAGGGGGAGTGGGAGATTCTTGGGCATGATTCGGGCAACGTTGATCGTCGAACGTGCAGAAAACCCCGCCGTTTCGCTAAAACGGCGGGGTTTTCTTTTGTGCCCTCGATAGGATTCGAACCTACGACCTTCTGCTCCGGAGGCAGACGCTCTATCCCCTGAGCTACGAGGGCAGTCAGGGTTCCTGCCGTTACCGGCGGGACGTCCTAGAGCTTAGCAGGAAGGTGGCCTCCAACGGAAAATCGGCACTCATTTGTGGAGTCAAGCAGCGTCGGCGCGTCTTAACCCGGCATGAGATGCGTGACGAATCCTGGAACTAACCGGCCGCCCCGTAACCGCTCCGTGGCCGGCTCAGCAGCCGCACCGTCACGTCAGTAGCCGGTGAAGGAATCCACGTGCACCCGGCGGGCGCCCGCACCACGGGCCGCGGCCCGCAGCGAACGCACGCTGGCGGGCGAGCCGGAAACGAAGACTTCCCGGCCGCCGATGTCCGGCACCAGATCCTTGAGGGCCGCCGCGTCAATCCTTCTGGCGCCTGCGTCCTCCATGGTGGCCGGCGGCGCGGAGCCGTCGGCCAGCCGGGCCAGGATGCGCGCCCCGGAGCGCTGCAGCTCCTCGGCATAGCCCAGTTCGGCGGCACTCTTGGCCAGGTACAGCAGGACAATGTCGCGGTCCCCGGCCGGCGCCCCGGCCAGATGGGCCATGTAGGGGGTGATCCCGATTCCGGCCGCGATGAGCAGCACGGGGGTGTCCGGATCCCGGGGCAGGACGAAATCGCCGCTCACCATGGTGGCGGTCAGTCCGTCGCCCGGTTCGAGGGCCAGCAGCGAGCGCTTGGCTGAGGACACCGGTTCGGCCGTCCCCACCCCGATCCTCAGCAGGGGTGCTCCGGGTGCGCTGGTCAGGCTGAACACGCGCCGGATTCCCTTGCCATCGCCCTTGCCGGGGGCCTTCCCATCGCCCTTGGCGGCGCGAGTGCCGCCGGCCGTGGCCGGGGGCAGGTGCAGCTCCAGGGCCTGTCCGGGAGCGAAGCGAACCGGACGTTCCGGGCGGAAGCTGAATTCCGTCGTCGTGGGCGTCAGCGGACGGCTCGCGACGAACCTCAGCCGGACCCCGCCCCGCTGTCCTACGGCGAAGGCAAACACGTTGCCCGCGAGCAGCGCCAGCTCGGGGGAGTTGGCCACGAACCCCAGGTTGTAGGGGACGGCAAACAGCACCCCGACGACGGCGGCCAGCGCCAGTTGCTGCCAGCGCCGCGGGGGCAGGGTGAGCGGCTCGGTGAGCATGAACCCGACGAAGAACAGCACCGGACGCTGCGCGAGCGTCTGCCACAGGGCTTCGGGAAGCTCCATCCCGGCCCTGATCAGATCCGCGGCCACAATGGACACGGCAACCACGGTGAAGACGCCGGCCATGGCGAACTTCCGGGTCCGGTAGAGCACCAGCAGTACCCCCGGCAGCACAAGCCAGAGCATGGCCGGCGTCGCGGCCCACCAAGTGGCAATGTTGAGCCCGGTCAGCCCGGCGAGGAACGCGCCGGCCGCGGCCGGATTGAAGATGTGCCGGCCGCGCCAGGCCAGCGCGTACTTCGAGGCCGAGGCCAGGACGCAGGCAAGGGCGACGCCGGCGAGTTCCGCCAGCTGGGGGCCCTGGGTCAGCTCGCTCGGCCAGAAAAGCTCGCTCGGCCAAAAAAGGAAGTACAGCAGCAGGCCGGTGATGAGCGAGGATTCCGTGTGCGGCCGCACACGGAACAGCGCGCCCAGCCCCTGGCTGGAGGCGTACGTCAGGCCCAGGCACAAGGCCAGGTGGGCCAGCATTTCCGGCAGCCCGAACGTCAGCCAGCCCAGCACATTGAGCAGCAGGCTGTAGCCGGCCAGGACGGCCAGCACCCACAGCACCAGCCGGTACATCGTGAGCCGGCCCAAGGCGGTGTCCAGCCTCGAGCCGAGTGCGGCGGTGGTGATGGCAGTCATGAGAACAGGGCCCCTTCAAAGTCGGCTGAATATTCCGCGTGCCCGTCCGCATAAACCGTGAGCCAGGCGAACTCGAACTCCTGCTCCAGCCGCGGACCGTCGACAAAGAACAACGCAGTGGCCAGCGCATCGGCCACCATCGCGGTGCCGGCCATGGCCCAGCTGGCGACGACGGTACGCACCGGCGCCCCCGTGGTGCCGTCCAGGACATGATGAAACCCGTCGCCCCAGGCCCGCCGGTTCGCGGCGGAACCGCACAGGGCGCCGGCCCCCAGCTGGACGGTGCCGATGGCCCGGGTGGGATCGTAGGGGTGCTCAAGGGCAACCGCCACAGGATCCGGCCCCGGATTCAGCAGGTCCCCGCTGGCATCGATGAAATGCTCGGCGCAGCCGCCGTCCCGGAGCCGGGCGGAGAGCAGGTCGGCCAGCTGCCCCTTTCCGGCCGCGCCGACGTCGATCACCACCGGAGCCGTGGTTGTCAGCGCGGTGCCCTGCCAGTCCAGCACATCCTCCCACCGCGGCGCGGGAAGCGGCGCACCGCCCGGGCTCAGGGTGTAGGCGGCGTCGTAGCCCAGGCGCTCCAGGCTCCCGCCGATGAGCGGGGTCATCGCACCCTCGGTGAGCCGGTACAGGGTGCCGTACAGCTCGCCCAGGGCGGCCGCTTCGGCGGGCAGCTCAATGCGGCCGGGCGTCCGGGCTGCGTCGGCAATGAGCGAATCGGGACGGAACCGGGACCACGCGGCGTCGTACTCCTCCACCGCGGCGAGCAGGCCACGGCGGTGCCCCTCGGAGAGGCAGGACGGCGTGGAAATCTCCCAGCGGGTCCCGATCCCGTCAAAGCTGAAGTGCGCCCAGCCCGGATGCGCCACGATTCCTCTGGTCTCTGTTCCCTGTTCTCTGTTCCCGTGTTGCGCTATTGGGCCTGTGACTTGATCTTCGCCACGGCCTGGTTGAAGCCGCCACTGGTCAGCGAGGATCCGGCCACTTTGGAAACCTTGATTTCGTCGAGCTTCTTGCCAACAACCTGGGACTGGATGCCGCCGGCGAACTCGCCCTGGAACTTTCGGGTGTTCGGATTCGAGGGGTGCTGCGTGATCTTCACGTCGGACACGGCACCGCCGGCCAGGGTCAGCTCCACGCCCACGGTCTCGGTGCCGTTGGGGGAGGTGTAGTTCCCGTCAGCGCTGTACGTGCCGTCCTTGTAGGAGCCGGAACCGGCAGCGGACTCGGATGCCGGGGGCGCGCCCTGGGCGGCCGGGGCCTGCGCAGAAGGGGCGCAGCCGGCCGCGGTTCCGGCCACGGAGAGGCCGGCAATGCCGACGAGGACGCTTTTGCGGAAGGCGGTATTCATGCGGGACTCGATTCTGTGCGGGGATCGGACAGCGAACCAACGGCGGACAATGTGGAGCCATGACAGGGTTGCAGACGTTGAATTCAGGGTAACGGTTCACCCTGGGCGCGGGGCATTGGCGACCTTGGGTTTTCCCGGAACCGGCCCCCGCCGTCATGCCGGGCGCCAGATTCCGCCACACTCCGGGCCCACCGGTAGGCTAGAAGTGTGACCCCAGAAGAACTCTCCCTCGCCATATCCGCCTGCCTGAAGGACGCCGTCGCCGCCGGTGACATAGCCCTCTCCGCGGCTGACATCCCGGATGAGGTGCGCGTGGAGCGCCCCAAGAACAGGGACCACGGGGACTGGGCCACCAACGTCGCCCTCCAGCTGGCCAAAACGGCGGGCACCAACCCGCGGGAGTTCGCGTCCGTCCTGAGCGCCCGGCTCAAGACGATCGACGGCGTCTCCGCGGTGGACATCGCCGGCCCAGGCTTCCTGAACATCACCGTCGACGCCGCTGCCGCCGGTGCGCTCGCCAAGGCGATCGTCGAGGCCGGTGCGGACTACGGCACCAACACCGCGCTCGCCGGGCACGTGGTCAACATGGAGTTCGTCTCGGCCAACCCGACCGGCCCGCTGCACATCGGCCACACCCGCTGGGCGGCCCTCGGCGACGCGATCGCCCGCGTCCTCCGGGCCTCCGGTGCCGACGTCACTGCCGAGTACTACATCAACGACGCCGGGTCCCAGATGAACGTGTTCGCGAACTCCGTGTTCGCCAGGCTCCACGGCCAGGACGTGCCCCAGGGCGGCTACCCGGGCCAGTACATCGCGGACCTCGGCCACGAGGTGCTCACCGAGCATCCGGACATCCGCGAACTCACCGAAGTGGCGGCCCTGCCGGTGATCCGGGGCGCCGCCTACAAGGCGCAGATGCATGACATCAAGCAGACGCTGGCCGAGTTTGGCGTCGACTTCGATGTGTACTTCTCCGAGCAGGAGCTCCACGACGCCGGCGCGATCGAAGACGCCGTCGCCCGCCTGCGCGAACAGGGCCACGTGTTCGACGACGGCGGCGCAGTCTGGCTGCGCACCACCGACTTCGGCGATGACAAGGACCGAGTGATGGTCCGCGCCAACGGCGAGCCCACCTACTTCGCTGCCGACGCCGCCTACTATCTGTCCAAGAAGGACCGCGGCTACACCGAGAAGATCTACCTCCTCGGCGCCGACCACCACGGCTACATCAACCGGCTCAAGGCCATCGCGGCAGCCGCCGGGGACGACCCCGAGGTCAACATCGAGGTCCTGATCGGCCAGCTAGTCTCCGTCAACGGCGCCAAGCTGTCCAAGCGCGCGGGCAACATCATCGAGCTCAAGGACCTCATCTCCTGGCTCGGCAAGGACGCCGTCCGGTACTCGCTGGCCCGGTTCCCCGCCGATTCGCCGCTGACGCTGGACCCGGAGCTGCTGAAAAAGCACAGCAACGAAAACCCGGTGTTCTACGTCCAGTACGCCCACGCCCGCTCCCGCGGCGCCGCCCGCAACGCCGTCGCGGCCGGCGTCGAGCGCCGAGTGGACGGCAAGGACAGCTTCAACGCCGCCCTGCTGGACCACGCCACCGAAAACGAGCTGCTCTCGCACCTGGGCAGTTATCCCTCGATCGTGGCCAAAGCCGCCGAGCTGCGCGAACCGCACCGCGTGGCCCGCCACCTCGAAGTCATCGCCGGCGCCTACCACCGCTGGTACGACGCCTGCCGCGTGGCGCCCCAGGGCGAGGAACCCATCACCGACACCAACCGCACCAGGCTGTGGCTCAATGACGCCACCAGCCAGGTGCTGGCCAACGGACTGGAACTGCTGGGCGTCTCGGCGCCGGAACGGATGTAACCGCCATGACCGTAAATTCAGGACAGCCGGCCGAGGCACGCAACACCGGTAACGCAGGCTCACCGCTCGCACCGGACTGGCTTGAGGTTCCCGCCGACCTCAATGCCCTCCACGAGCCGCTGTGGGCCGGCGGCGTGGCGCGCAACGACGACGGCGAGCTCACCATCGAAGGGCTGACGGTCAGCGAGCTGCAGCGCCAGTATGGCACGCCGCTGTTCGTGCTGAGCGAGACCGACTTCCGGGCCCGGGCCCGGGCGTTCAGCGACGCCTTCAACGATGCCTTCGCGGATATTTGCGGGGGAGTGGACGTCTACTACGCCGGCAAATCCTTCCTGTGCACCTCCGTGGTCCGGTGGGTCGAGGAAGAGGGGCTGCGCCTGGACACGGCGTCCGGCGGCGAACTCGCCGTGGCCTTCCGCGCCGGCATCCCCGGCGCCGACGTCGCCCTGCACGGGAACAACAAGTCCGACGGCGAAATCCACCGGGCCCTGGACATGCAGCTGGGCCGGATCGTGGTGGACAGCCTCGACGAGCTCGAACGCGTCGCGGCGATCGCCGCCAACCGGGGCGACACCGCCCGGGTGATGCTGCGGCTGACCCCCGGAGTGCACGCCCACACCCACGAGTTCATCGCCACCGCCCACGAGGACCAGAAATTCGGCCTGTCCATGGCCGGGGACTCCACGGACCAGGCCGGACTGTCCGCCGCAGAGGAAGCCGTGGCCGCGGCCACCGGGCACGCCAGGATCGAACTGCTGGGCCTGCACTGCCACATCGGATCGCAGATCTTCGAACCCGACGGCTTCGCCCTCGCCGCTGAGAGGCTGCTGGACTTCCTGGCGGCGATGCAGTCGAAGTACTCCATCGTGCTGCCCGAACTTGACCTCGGCGGCGGCTACGGCATCGCCTACACCCCCGTGGACACCCCGCGCCCGGCCGCCGAGATCGCGCAGGCGATGGCCGCCGTCGTCCGTTCCAAATGCGCTGCCCTCGGCATAACCGCCCCCCGGATTTCGATCGAACCGGGCCGCGCGATCGTCGGAAGCACCACCTTCACGCTGTATGAGGTCGGCACGCTCAAGACCGTCCGGGTGGATGCGCCGGGCGCCGGGGCCACCGCCGGTGCCGCGGCCGGCAACGACGGAGCCGGGGACGTTACGCACCCCCGCCGCTATGTGTCGGTGGACGGCGGGATGAGCGACAACCCCCGGCCGGTGCTGTACGACGCGGATTATTCGGCGATTCTCGCCTCGCGGAGCTCCGACGCGGCGCCGCAGCTGTCCCGAGTGGTGGGCAAACATTGCGAGAGCGGCGACATAGTTGTTAGAGATGTATATCTGCCCGAGGACGTGGCAGCCGGTGATCTGCTTGCTGTACCGGGGACCGGCGCCTACTGCTGGGCCCTGTCAAGCAACTACAACTATCTGGCCCGGCCGGGCGTTATCGCTGTCAGCGACGGATCTGCCCGGCTCATTGTCCGCGGGGAAACCGAAGAAGATTTGCTCAACCGCGACATGGGAGTCTGAATGTCTGAATTGCGAACCCTGAAAGTGGCCCTGCTGGGCTGTGGCAACGTTGGGGCCCAGGTAGCGCGGATTCTCATTGACGACGCCGACGCCCTCGCCGCGCGCACGGGCGCCCGCTTGGAACTGCAGGGCATCGCGGTGCGCAACCTCGATGCCGAGCGCGACGTCGAGCTGCCGAAGGAGCTGTTCACCACTGACGCCGAAGTCCTCGTCAAGGACGCCGACGTCGTCATTGAACTCATGGGCGGCATCGAGCCGGCCCGGACCCTGATCCTGACCGCCATGCGGCACGGTGCCTGTGTTGTCAGCGGCAACAAGGCGCTCCTGGCCCAGGACGGCCCCACACTCTACGAGGAAGCGGACAAGGCCGGGGTGCAGCTGTCCTACGAGGCAGCCGTGGCCGGCGCCATCCCCATCCTGCGGCCCATCCGTGACAGCCTGTCCGGGGACCGGATCACCCGGGTGCTCGGGATTGTCAACGGCACCACCAACTTCATCCTCGACCAGATGGACTCCACCGGCGCCCAGTTCGCCGATGCGCTGGCCGAGGCGCAGCGCCTGGGCTACGCGGAAGCCGACCCCACGGCCGACATCGAAGGCTACGACGCCGCCGCCAAGGCCGCGATCCTCGCATCACTGTCCTTCCACACGCGGTTTGCCCTCGAAGACGTCTCGTGCGAGGGCATCACGTCGGTCACCGCGGCGGACATCGCCGCCGCCAAGGAGGCCGGCTTTGTCATCAAGCTGCTGGCCATTGCGGAGAAACTGGTGGATGAGGACGGCAAGACCGGCGTCTCGGTCCGCGTCCACCCCACGCTGCTGCCCCGCGAGCACCCCCTCGCCGCCGTCCGCGGTGCGTTCAACGCCGTCTTCATCGAAGCCGAGAACGCCGGCGAGCTCATGTTCTACGGCCAGGGCGCCGGCGGCACCCCGACGGCGTCCGCCGTGCTGGGCGACCTCGTCTCCGCGGCCCGCCGCATTGTCCTGGGCGGGCCCGGCCGGACCGAAACCACCACCGGACACGTGCCGTCCCTGCCCATCGACGCGGCCGTCACCAGCTACTACATCGGACTCGACGTCGCGGACCAGCCCGGTGTCCTGGCCCGGATCGCGCAGCTCTTCGCGGAGCACGGCGTGTCCATCGAAATCATGCGGCAAACCATCCACCGCGACGCCGACTCCAACGTGGAGTCGGCCGAGCTGCGGATCGTGACACACCGTGCACGCGAAGCCGCACTTGCAGCAACCGTCGAGGCCGTCAGGCGCCTGGACGTCATCAATTCCGTCACATCCGTACTCCGGGTAGAAGGAGTCTAAGTGGCTCACCAATGGCGCGGTGTCATCCGCGAATACGCTGACCGTCTTCCTGTCACGGAAGCGACCAAGGTCATCAGCCTGGGCGAGGGCGGCACCCCGCTCGTGCACGCCCGCCACCTCTCCGAGCTGACCGGCAGCACCGTCTACCTCAAGGTCGAAGGCATGAACCCCACCGGTTCCTTCAAGGACCGCGGCATGACCATGGCCATGACGGCAGCGGTGGCCGCCGGCGCCAAGGCCGTGGTCTGCGCCTCCACCGGCAACACCTCTGCCTCCGCCGCGGCCTACGCCACGGCGGCCGGGCTGCAGTGCGCGGTGCTGGTCCCGGAGGGCAAGATCTCCATGGGCAAGCTCAGCCAGGCAGTGGCGCACGGAGCCACGCTGCTGCAGGTGGACGGCAACTTCGACGACTGCCTCGACATCGCCCGCAAGCTCGGCGAGTCCTACCCGGTGTTCCTGGTCAACTCCGTCAACCCGGCCCGGATCGAAGGCCAGAAGACCGGTGCCTTCGAAGTGGTGGATTCGCTGGGCGACGCCCCCGACTTCCACGTGCTCCCGGTCGGCAACGCCGGCAACATCAGCGCGTACTGGAAGGGCTACAAGGAATACGCCGCGGCGTATGAGTCGCCCACCGCCGGTCCGCTGCCCGCCGTGTCCACCAAGACACCCGTCATGTGGGGCTTCCAGGCCGCCGGGGCGGCACCCTTCGTGGCAGGCCACCCCATCACCGAGCCCGACACCATTGCAACCGCCATCCGGATCGGCAACCCGGCCTCCTGGGACACCGCCGTGGCGGCCCGGGATGAATCCGGCGGCGTGATCGAGGCCGTCACGGACGAGGAAATCCTGTCCGCGCACCGGTGGCTCTCCGCCCGGGAAGGCGTCTTCGTGGAGCCCGGCTCCGCTGCTGGCGTCGCCGGGCTGATCAAGAAGCACGCGGCCGGGGAAGTGCCGGCCGGCAAGACGATCGTGATCACGGTGACCGGTCACGGCCTCAAGGACCCGCAGTGGGCCCTGCGCACCGAGGACGGCAGCGACGTGCAGCCGGTCAAGGTCTCCAACGACGTCGTCACCGTCGCCGCAGCACTGGGACTGGAAGAAAAATAACGTTGGAAACAACCCTCACCGTCCCCGCCGAATCAGCTGCCGGCTCCCCGGCCGTTCCGGCGGGCCAGCTGGTCACCGTGCGGGTCCCGGCAACGAGCGCCAACCTGGGCCCCGGGTATGACAGCCTCGGCCTGGCCCTCTCGCTGCATGACACGCTGACCGTGGAAACCCTGGCCAGCGGTGAACTTGAATTCGAGCTCAGTGGCGAGGGTGCCGAGTCCCTGCCCCGGGATGCGACGCACCTCGTGGTCAAGGCCCTCACCGAGGCCCTGCACCGCCTCGGGTTCCGGCACGAAGGCCTGCGGATCACGGCGGACAACGTCAACCCGCACGGGCGGGGCCTGGGATCCTCGGCCTCGGCCGTGGTGGCGGCCGTCAGCGCCGCGAATGCCCTGGTCCCGGAGGCCGCCCGGCGTGGCCGCGACTGGATCCTGCAGCTCACCAGCGAAATGGAAGGCCACCCGGACAACGTTGCACCCGCCATTTTCGGCGGACTGGCGCTGTCATGGCAGGACAGTGACCAGTACAGCAGCACGTGCGCGTCCGTGGCCGCCTCGGTGATCCCGGTGGTCGCCGTACCGGACTACGAGCTCTCCACTGAGGCCGCCCGGGCCCTTTTGCCCGCCTCCGTGGGCCACCATGCCGCGGCCATGAACTCCGGGCGTGCGGCTCTGCTGATCCATGCCCTGACCGCCGCCCCGGAATTCCTGCTGCCCGGCACCGAGGACTACCTGCACCAGAGCTACCGCGCCCAGGCCATGCGGCCCAGCGCGGAACTGATCGGGGCGCTGCGCCGGGCAGGGCACGCCGCCGTCGTATCCGGCGCCGGGCCCACCGTGCTGGTCCTGGCCAACGGCGAAGCGGAAGCCGGTGAGGTTGTGGACTTCATCGGCGCCCACACCGCGGGCAACACGCCGGAAGTGGGCTGGCGTGTGATGAAGCTGGCCGTGGACGTCGAAGGTGCTAAAGTGGAAGTGCACCGGCGGTAAATACGCAGGCGGTAAATTTAGTAACCGTTGTAAGACCGCGATGTTGGCCACGTAGCCTCTCTCATCTTTCACTGCGCAATATTTTCCGGTGCCACCTGCTTTCGGTCTGACGCAGGAATCAGCAGAATTGATCTGCCCCCTGAAACTCAGCCCGCCGTTCCTCATTCTCGGATCGTGCATGGTGAAGCAATATCCGGCCCTGCTGGCCGAAATCCATCCGGCAAGGCCGAAATCCCGGCTGCAGATCTGAACTGCAGCCCAGATCAAATCACCGCGTCCAGCTCCTAGCCTGGACGCCGTCGAGGGGGAAGGATCCTTCGTGACCGAAACCACTGAGCTGTCTCCGGCTGTGGATACATCTTCTGCTGCCGAATCAACGGCAGCACCCGCCAAGAGCAGCGGCCTTGCAGGCCTTAAGCTCGCCCAGCTCCAGGCCCTCGCCAGCCAACTGGGCATTTCCGGCGGTTCCCGCATGCGCAAGGGTGATCTGGTCACGGCCATTTCCGCCCACCGTGCAGGCACTCCGGTAAGCAAGGCTCCGGCCCGCGCGGCCGAAAAGGCGAGCGACAACGGCACTGTTTCCCACGCAGCCGCCCCGGCAGCTGCGCCCGCAACGGCGCCCGCCGCCGATGAGGCCCCCGCCCAGGAAAGCCCCCGCGCACGCCGTGGCCGCAGCCGCCGTGCAGGCAGCGACGGCGTCGTCACGGCGCCCGTCGTTGAGGCACCCGCCGCCGCCCCGGCTGAAGCCCCCGCGGTTTCCACCGACTCCGGCGCCCCCGCCACTGCCGAATCCGGTTCTGCCGTTTCCGGGACCGAGGGCAGCGACCGCACGAGGCAGCCGCGCACCCGCAACCGCCGCCGCGGCGAAGCCGCAGCCCAGGCCACGGAGGCCGGCCAGACCGCCGTCGAGGCCCAGGCCGAACAGCCCGCCGCCGAGCAGCGCACCGAACAGCGCGAGCAGCGTGAACAGCGCACTGAACAGCGTGAACAGCGCGAGCCGGGCAGCGAAGACGGCCAGCGGCGCGACACCCGCACCCGCGGCGGCCGCGACGAGTCCGCCGGCACCCGCGAGAACACCCGCGACAACACCCGCGACAGCGATGATTCTGACGGCGGAAGCCGCCGGAACCGCCGCAACCGTCGTGACCGCAACGACCGCGGTGACCGCCAGGGCCAGCAGGACAGCCGCGACAACTCCTCGCGCAACGACCGCTTCCGCGACCGCAACGACCGCCGCCGCGGGCGCCAGCAGGGACCCGACGTCGACGACGTCGAGGTCACCGAGGACGATGTCCTGCTGCCGGTCGCCGGTATCCTCGATGTGCTGGAGAACTACGCGTTCATCCGCACCTCCGGTTACCTGCCGGGCCCGAACGACGTCTACGTCTCGCTCGCCCAGGTCAAGAAGTACAACCTGCGCAAGGGCGATGCCTGCGTTGGCGCCATCCGTGCACCGCGCGAAGGCGAGGACCGCAGCCAGCAGTCCGCCCGCCAGAAGTTCAACGCCCTGGTCCGCGTCACCTCGGTGAACGGCAAGACGCCGGAAGAGCTCAAGGACCGCGTCGAGTTCGCGAAGCTCGTCCCGCTGTACCCCTCCGAGCGCCTGCGCCTCGAGACGGACCCGAAGAAGATCGGCCCGCGCGTCATCGACCTCGTGGCCCCGATCGGCAAGGGCCAGCGCGGTCTGATCGTTTCGCCGCCGAAGGCCGGCAAGACGCTCATCCTGCAGTCCATCGCCAACGCCATCACCACCAACAATCCTGAGGTCCACCTCATGATGGTGCTCGTTGACGAACGTCCCGAAGAAGTCACGGACATGCAGCGCACCGTCAAGGGCGAGGTCATTGCCTCCACCTTCGACCGTCCCGCCGACGACCACACCACCGTGGCCGAGCTTTCCATCGAGCGCGCCAAGCGCCTCGTGGAAATGGGCATGGACGTTGTGGTGCTCCTGGACTCCATGACCCGCCTGGGCCGTGCCTACAACCTGGCAGCACCGGCCTCCGGCCGCATCCTGTCCGGTGGTGTGGACTCCGCCGCGCTGTACCCGCCGAAGCGCTTCTTCGGTGCAGCCCGCAACATCGAAAACGGCGGCTCGCTGACCATCCTGGCCACCGCGCTCGTCGAGACCGGTTCCAAGATGGACGAGGTCATCTTTGAAGAGTTCAAGGGCACCGGCAACATGGAACTGCGCCTGTCCCGCCAGCTCGCGGACAAGCGCATCTTCCCGGCCGTGGACGTCAACGCGTCCGGTACCCGCCGTGAGGAAAACCTGCTTTCCCCCGAGGAAGTCAAGATCATGTGGAAGCTGCGTCGCGTCCTGTCCGGACTCGAAACGCAGCAGAGCCTTGAACTGCTGACCAACAAGATCCGGGAGACCCAGAGCAACGTCGAGTTCCTCATGCAGGTGCAGAAGACGACGCTTGGTGCGAAGTCCGATAACGACAAGTAGCTGACGTAGGGGCGGGGAGTGGATCCCTCGCGTGGTTCGCCGCGCGGGTTTTCCGCCCCCGCCCCTTCGCGTGGAGCAACGCGGGGTCACCTACGGCCCATCAGGGCCGTTGGAATGGGCGGTAAGTGACCCCGCGTTGCAGTAACTAGACTTGAGAGAGTCGAAAGAGGTTTGAAAATGTTTGAGTCCGTACAGGGCCTGTTGGATGAGCACGACTCGATCCAGGCCCAGCTGGGGGATCCTGCTGTCTACGCTGACCAGCGGCTGGCCCGGAAGCTGGGGCGGCGCTCTGCCCAGCTGAACGGCATTGTGGAGGCCTACCACCGCTGGGAAAGCATCCGCGATGACCTGGCCGCCGCCAAGGAAATGGCGGACGAGGACCCCGAGTTCGCGGCCGAAGTGCCTGAGCTGGAGGCCGCGCTGGAGACAGCGGCGGCCAAGCTGCGCCGGCTGCTGATCCCGCGCGACCCGGACGACTCCCGCAACGTGATCCTCGAGGTCAAGGGCGGCGAGGGCGGCGACGAGGCTGCCCTGTTCGCCGCGGACCTGCTGCGGATGTACAGCCGTTACGCGGAATCCCGCGGCTGGAAGACCGAGATCATCTCCGCCACCGAATCGGACCTCGGCGGGTACAAGGACGTCCAGATGGCCGTCAAGGGCAGCTCGAACGATCCGGCTGAAGGCGTGTACGCCCGGCTCAAGTTCGAAGGCGGCGTGCACCGGGTCCAGCGTGTCCCCGTCACCGAATCCCAGGGCCGCATCCACACCTCGGCCGCCGGCGTGCTGGTGCTGCCTGAAGTGGACGAGCCCGAGGAACTCGAGATCAACCAGAACGATCTCAAGATCGACGTCTACCGCTCTTCGGGTCCCGGCGGGCAGTCGGTCAACACCACCGACTCCGCCGTGCGCATCACCCACCTTCCCACCGGAATCGTCGTCGCCATGCAGAACGAGAAGTCGCAGCTGCAGAACCGTGAGGCCGGCATGCGCGTGCTGCGGGCCCGCATCCTGGCGCACCAGCAGGAGCTGATCGACGCCGAAAACTCGGCGCAGCGCAAGTCGCAGATCCGCACCATGGACCGCTCCGAGCGCATCCGCACCTACAACTACCCGGAAAACCGGATCGCGGACCACCGCACCGGCTACAAGGCCTACAACCTGGACCAGGTCATGAACGGCGACCTCGAACCGGTGATCCAGTCGGCCATCGAATTGGACGAGCAGTCCCGGCTCGACGCCATCGGCGAATAGGCGCGGGCCACTGGTGATGACTGCAGGTGATGGTCCGAGCCTCGCGGCGGCGGTCAGCGAGGCGACGGCGGTCCTCGCGGCGGCCGGCGTGCCCAGCCCGCGCGTGGACGCCGAGCTCCTGGCAGGGCACCTGCTCGGCGTCGGGCCCGGCCGGCTGCGCGCGCTGATGCTCGGCGACTCGCCGGCGCCGGAGGGCTACGCCGACCTCGTCGCCGAACGGGCGCAGCGGATCCCGCTGCAGCACATCACGGGCGTCGCGCACTTCCGCTACCTCGAACTCGCCGTCGGTCCCGGCGTGTTCATCCCGCGGCCGGAGACCGAATCCGTGGTGCAGCTGGTGCTGGACTGGCTCAAGGGCAGGGACGGCCTGGCGCACCCCAAGGTCGTGGACCTGGGCACCGGATCCGGGGCGATCGCAGGCTCGATCGCCCACGAGTTTCCCGGCGCGGAAGTCCACGCGGTCGAGTACAGCGAATTCGCGCATGCCTGGGCCGCGAAAAACTTGGCTCCCCTGGGTGTCCACCTCATCCGCGGCGACCTGCGCGACGCGCTGGGCGAACACAACGGCACGTTCGACGTCGTCGTCTCCAACCCGCCCTACATTCCCGCCGAAGCGATCCCGAACGAACCCGAAGTGGCGCTGCACGACCCGCCCGAGGCGCTGTACGGCGGGGGAGCGGACGGGATGGAACTTCCGACGGCGGCGGCAGCCTCGGCGGCCCGCCTGCTGGTCCCCGGCGGTTACTTCGTGATGGAGCACGCCGAGGTCCAGTCGGAATGGATCGCCGCGATGCTCAACCGCGCAGGGGTGTTCGCCGACGTAACAACGCACCGGGACCTCAACGGCAAGGACCGGGCCACCAGCGCCGTCCTGGCACCGTTGGAGCCGGAATCTGCGAAAAATCGTGTGACAAGTGATGAAAGAATGGGCCAGTGACGACTAGCTACGATTGCACGGCAGCCGAGGAGCGCGCTGCGGGACTTGAGCACGCCCAGCGGGCCATCCGGGAGAACAAGTGCGTGGTCTTTCCCACGGACACGGTCTATGGCATCGCCGCCGACGCCTTTTCACCGCTCGCCGTGACCCTGCTGCTTGCGTCCAAGGGCCGGAGCCGGAAGATGCCGCCGCCCGTGCTGATCCCCAGGCTGAACGCCCTCGATGGCCTGGCCACGGACGTTCCGCCCGAGGCGCGGCGGCTGGCCGAGGCATTCTGGCCCGGCGGCCTGACCCTGATCCTGCATGCCCAGCCGTCTTTGGACTGGGATCTCGGCGAGACCAAGGGCACGGTCGCCCTGCGGATCCCGGCCGACGAGATCGCCCAGGACCTGTTGACGCTCACCGGGCCCCTCGCGGTGTCCTCCGCGAACCGCACCGGGCACGCAGCGGCGCAGACCGCGGCGGATGCCGAGGCCCAGCTGGCGGAATCCGTCGAGGTTTACCTTGAGGGCGGCCCCCGGCCCGCCGACGGCGCCGAGGCCCTCGCCTCGACCATCGTCGACGCGACGTCGCTGCCCTTGCGCGTCGTCCGGCAGGGAGCCATCAGCCTTGAACGCCTGCGCGGCGTGGTGCCCGGCGTCCTGGACGTCGACGGCAACGCCCCCGATGCTGCGGAAGCTGTGGAGCCTGCTGTGGAGTCCGACGCTGCGCCGGGCGATCCTGCGCCGGAGCCCGGTTCCGCATGACGCTGGAGCGCCAGCGCGTCCCCTTCCTCGAGGTCGAAGCGACCCCCGTGACCGTGTCCGAGCTGACCGCGGTCCTCAGCACCTTCATGGCCGAGGGCCGGACCCGGATCGTGGTGGGGCACAACCTGCACAGCGTGACGCTGCTGCACTCCGATCCCGCCTTCCGCTCTTTCTACGAGCGCAGCGACGTGGTCCTGATCGACGGCGCACCGGTGCTCTGGCTCTGGGCGAAGGCCGGCGAAGAGGACGACGGCCGGGAACCGGTGATGGACTACCGGCTGGGGTCGACGGACTGGATTCCCGCGCTCGGCAATGTCGCGGGCTTGGAGCGCATAGCGGTTATCGGCGCAGGCGCCGTGGCCAACGCCGGCGCCGTGGCCAGGCTGCGGGAGATCGTCCCCGGGGCGCGGGTCGACGGCATGCCCGGCGAAGGCTGGAACAAGGACGTTGAGGAAGCCGCGGTCGAATGGCTGAACCGGCTGCGCCCGCAGCTTGTGCTGCTGGGCCTCGGGATGCCGCTGCAGGAACAGGTCCTGGCCCGCCGGCTTGCCGCGCTTCCGCCGGCCGTGTACTGCGCCGTCGGCGGCGCCATCGAGCAGATTGCCGGTGTGCAGAAACTGGCGCCGCGCTGGATTGGCCGGCTCGGGCTCGAGTGGGCCTGGCGGCTCCTGCTCCACCCGCAGCGGGTGGCCTACCGGGTGTTCGGTGAGCCCTGGGTGCTGCTGGGCCTGCTGCTTCGCCGGCGCCTGCGCCGGCAGCCCTAGGCTGCCGGCGCCGGCGGCGGTTAGAACTTCTGGTCCTCCAGCGGGCCGAAGCCCTTGCCGCGGAGCCCGGCGGAAAAGGCACGGAACCAGCCAGCGAGCCCGCGGAAGTCGCCGCTGCGCAGGAAGTAGCCGAGGTAGCCGCCCACATCCGCGATGAAGGACTTGACCCGGAAGTGGCGGCGGATCATGTACCCGCGGTTCCGGTAGTAGAAGTAGCGCTTGAACGCGGAATCCGGAACAATCACGTGCCACCGCGCCCCGAAGACGTGCTTGGTCTCAGAGAAGGCATGCGGGTGCGTGATGGCGGCGGTGGTCACCGTGCCGAAGCGGATCCCGGCCTTCCTGAGCCTGAGCGTGAAATCCACTTCGTCGCCCCGGATGAAAAGGCGCATGTCCGGCAGGCCGACTTTGAAGAAGACATCGGAACGGATCAGGGCGCCGTTGAAGAAGTGCCCGTCGTCGGGCAGGAAGCCGACCTTTTCCACTTCCGCGCGCTCATGCGTGACCTTGCCGCCCAGGCGGAAGAAAAAGGACAGCTGGTCCGGGTGGCCGGGGGCCACCACGAGGGGCACGACGGCGTCCAGGTCACGGTCCTGGGCCTCACGGAGCAACGTGGCAAGGCAGCCGGGATCTGCCGGTTCGGCGTCGTCGTCCATCATCCAGATCCAGTCAGCCCCGCTGGCCACGGCCTTGAGGATGGCCAGCGAGAATCCGCCGGCGCCGCCAAGGTTTGCCTCGGACCGGACATAGTCCACGTTGGCGTGCTTGCCGGCAACCTCCTTCGAGGGCACGGTGCCACTGTCGACGAGGCAAATGGACTGCACTGGAGCGGTCTGGCTGTTGATGGCGTCCAGCAGGACCGCCAGCTCCCTGGGACGGTCAAACGTCACGGCAGCGACTGCAACCGAGGGGGTCATCGCGGGGTCCTTTCAGCACGACCGTCAGTGGTTTTCCCGCCGGCAGAGGGCCGTGTGACGCGAAGACAGGTGGCCGTTGGCATTAGTATCTTGACTAGAGTCCACTGTAATACAGCCCTGTCAGGCACTACGCACTGCCTGCCCTGCGCACGGCGACGGAGAAGTTTCATTTTTCGAAAGACAGTTCCACGGCAATTGAATCCACCCCATTTCCGCAGCTCACCGGCGCGTCCGGTGCTGCGGGAGGTGCCGGCGTGTGTTGCCTGCACTGACGGTACTGACGGCACTGACGGCACTGACGGTGTTGGGCTGGTGGCCGTCCCGTGATCATGTACCTGCTCATGATGCTGACGGCAGCGATCGTGACCTACGCGGCCACATGGGGTGCCCGGCTCGCAGGCAACAAGCTGGAACTGTATTCCCCGATCCGCAGCCGCGACATGCATTCCACCCCGATCTCACGGCTCGGCGGCCTGGGCATCTTCGCGGGCGTCCTGGTTGCCCTGGTCACGGCCAGCAACTCGTTCTTCGTCAAGGACATCTTCCGGAACAACACGGCGCCATGGGGAATCCTGGCCGGGGCCGCCGTGATCGTCGTGGTCGGCGTGGCGGACGACCTGCTGGATCTCCGGTGGTGGGTCAAGCTGATCGGCCAAAGCGCCGCGGCACTGGTCGTAGCCACCTGGGGAGTCCGGATGACGATCATCCCGTTCATCCCCGAGCCGATCGTGATTCAGAACGAGGCCGTGAGCATCGTGCTGACGGCCGGTCTGATCGTGACCACCATGAATGCGTTCAATTTCATCGACGGACTGGACGGCCTCGCCGCGGGCGTGGCGATCATCGGCGGGGCGGCGTTCTTCCTCACGGCCTACTGGGTGCACCGGACGGCCGTGCTGCTGGACCGCTCGGACCTCGCCACCCTGCTGACCGCCGTCGTGGTCGGCAGCTGCGTCGGTTTCCTGCCGCACAACTGGTTTCCCTCCAAAATCTTCATGGGCGATTCCGGGGCCATGCTGATTGGCCTGCTGATGGCCTCGGCCGGCGTCGTCTCCACCGGCCAAATCAGCTCCGGCCTCTACGACCGCGCCAACGGCATCCCCACGATCATCCCCATCCTGCTGCCGTTCGCGGTACTGTTCCTGCCGCTGCTGGACCTGTGCCTGGCGGTGGTGCGGCGGACAGCGCTGGGCCGGTCGCCGTGGTCGGCGGACCGCGGACACCTGCACCACAAACTCCTGGACATCGGATACTCGCACCGCGGCGCCGTCGTGCTGATGTATCTGTGGACCTGCATCCTGGCCTTTGGCGGCCTCGCCTTTGCGATCTTCCCCTGGCACATAGTCCTCGCCGTCGATCTGGCCGCCGCGGCAATCATGGCCGTGGTGACAGCCTGGCCCTACCTCCGCCAGCGCGGTCCGCGACAGATGGCCCGCACCCCCGAATAGCCTGCCCGGCATGCCGGACGAACCTGCTCCGGCGCGCTTTTCCGAATAATTTCTATCTAATGTAGAATTCAGGGGCGGTACTTCGCCGCCTGCCTTGACCAGCAATACGCCAGCGACGATTGGGATCTCATGACCTCCAACGCCGAACCGGAACCCGCTTCCGGCAACGGACCCGTTGGCGTCTCCGGCCCCACAAAATCCCTGTGGCTCAGGCTGCTGGCAATGAGTTCCGCCGCCTCCGCCGCAGCCCTGCTGCTGACCGGCATCGCCGCCTTCGTCTTCAACGGCGCCGTGGGGTTCTGGTCCGCGCTCTTCGGGGGCGCGCTGGTGATGGCCTTCTTTGCCATCAGCCTCGCGGTGGGCCACTTCGTCGGCCGCAGCAACCCCTCCGGAGCGATCGGACTGTTCGTCGCGACGTACTTCGTCAAAGTGGTCGGCTTCGCCGTCGTCCTCTTCGTCATCGGCGCTCCGGCCTGGCTGCACGGCCGCTGGTTCCTGATCGGCGCCGTCGTCACCGTCGTGTTCTGGCAGGCAGCCGAAATTTACGGGTTCAGCAAGGCCCGGCTCCAGATTTACAACGATCCCGAAACCCGAAAAGGCGGCACCGATGTTTAGCCGCAAAACCGGCCGCAAGCCGGTAACCGGACCAAAAAACCAGCCAGCCAAATCACCCAAAACTACGGCCGGTGCCCCCGGTGTATCGACCGACGGAAGCGACGGCGGATACAACGCCGGAATCGCCGTCTTCAGCTACATTGTTGGCGGAATCATCGTCTGGAGTTTGATAGGGTGGGGTCTGGATAATCTGTGGGGAACCCGCTGGATTGTGCTCGCAGGCGCTCTGCTTGGAGCTGCGGGAGGGTTCTATCTTTCTCATATGCACGGCCTCACCAGTAACAGAACTTCAGCTGATGACGGCACTGCTGCACGTGGCCCGTCCCAGGACGAGGAACAGTAATGCCAAATAATTTCACAGGGGGAGAGGCGGGCACCAATGTCGCCGGTCCCCGCCCAACGCCCAATGATGGACACTGCAGAGAGGAAACGCGTTGATCGCGCTTGCGCTCCCGGCCCAAGATTCAGGAACCTTCACGCCTCCTGGAATTGAAGAACTTCACCTGCCGGCTATCATCCCCTGGGGTGCTGCCGACGGATTTTCCAAGCAGATGCTACTGGTCATCCTGTCGGTCGTCATTATCGGTACATTCTTTGTGATCGCTGCGCGGAAGCAGCAGCTCGTTCCCGGCAAGCTGCAGTTCGCAGGCGAGGCCGCCTATAGCTTCGTCCGCAACAGCATCGCCAAGGACATTATCGGCGGCCGGGACTTCATGAAGTATGTCCCGCTGCTGTTCACGCTTTTCTTCTTCATCCTCGTGAACAACATCTACGGGGCAATCCCGCTGATCCAGCTTCCGACCTTCTCGCACGTTGGCGGGGCCTACGTGCTCGCAGCGATCGTGTACGTCACCTGGATCGCCGTCGGCGTCCGGAAGAGCGGCCTGAAGTACTTCAAGCTGGCCACGGTCCCGTCCGGTGTGCCGTTCTACATTCTCCCGATCGTCGTCCCGATCGAGATCATCTCCAACTTCCTGGTCCGCCCGGTCACGCACAGCCTCCGTCTGTTCGCCACCATGCTGGCCGGCCACTTGATCATCATGATCTCCGGTGCTGGCATCGAATACCTCGTGATGCAGGAAAACGTCCTCCTCAAGGGCGCGTCCGTACTCGTCCTTGGCGGTGCGATCGCCATGTACATGCTCGAAGCGCTGATCATGGTGCTGCAGGCCTACGTCTTCACGCTGCTGACCGCCATCTACATCGAAGGCGCGCTGCACGCCGACAGCCACTAGGCGAATGCCTTCAGGCGCAAACGCCAGAAGGCACAACCCCAGCCGGCACAACATAGTCTTCCCCTCACGGGGATGAAGCAACCCAAACAACCTGCCACATGGGTGGCATCTTGAAAGGAAGAAAAATGGAAGGCTCCATCAACGGCTCCCTCAACCTCATCGGCTACGGCCTCTCCGCCATCGGCGGTGGTATCGGTGTGGGTCTCGTGTTCGCCGCTTACATCAACGGTGTGGCACGTCAGCCGGAAGCCCAGCGCGTCCTGCAGCCGATCGCATTCCTCGGCCTCGCGCTGACTGAAGCCCTCGCCATCCTTGGCCTGGTCTTCGCGTTCGTTCTCAAGTAAACAGAACAACCGAACATCCAGAACCGAGTAGATAAGGACGGGTGAAATATGAATCAAGCGATCATCTCAGCCGCCACCGAAGGCGGTACTAACCCCCTCGTTCCCAATCCTTGGGAAATGCTTGTCGTCTTCGCCGGCTTTGCTCTCCTCATGTTCATCGTGGTCAAGTACGTTGTCCCGATGTTCGAGAAGACCTTCGCAGAGCGGGCCGAAGCCATCGAGGGCGGTATCGCCAAGGCCGAAAAGGCCCAGGCCGAGGCCTCCGCAGCACTCGAAGAGTACAAGGCACAGCTCACGGAAGCCCGCACCGAAGCCAACCGCATCCGCGAGGAAGCACGCGCCGAAGGTGCCCAGATCCTTGCAGAGCTGAAGGAGAAGGCGGCTGCCGAGTCTGCCCGCATCACCGCACAGGCCCACACGCAGATCGAGTCCGAGCGCCAGGCGGCCGTTGTGTCGCTCCGCGCGGAGGTCGGCACGCTGGCCACGACGCTGGCAAGCCGCATCGTCGGCGAGGCACTGAGCGACGATGCACGGTCGGCCCGAGTGGTGGACCGCTTCCTGGCAGATCTGGAGAACCAGAACGCGGGTGTAGCTAAGTAATGGCAGGTGTATCGAGCGAATCGCTGGCCGCTGCGCTGGCGGCACTGGAGGCCAAGCTTCCCACCGCGTCGCTGCAGTTGGCAAAGGAACTCTTCGGAATCCTGGGAACGGTCGACAGCTCGGCCGGCTTGCGCCGCGCCCTGACCGACCCGTCCCGCAGCGGTGACGAAAAGTCGGCGCTGGTCAAGCAGCTCTTCGGCGGGAAAGTATCTGCTGACGCTGTTGAAATCGCAGCCGGACTGGCCAGCTCCCGCTGGGCATCGGCACGGGATATCGGCGATGCACTCGAGACTCTTGCCGCTTCGGTGGTCATCGCTGTTGCCGAGAACAAGTCGGCCGTCTCTGCCTCCGGGCTCACCGGATTGGAAGAGCTGGAGAACGATCTGTTCTCCTTCAACCAGGCCGTTGAGTCCAGCCACGAGGTCCAGCGTGCTCTGTCCGAGCCGCAGGCCAGCCCGGCCGCGAAGGTGTCCCTCGCCGACAAGCTCGTACCCGGTGCGAGTGCGGAAGCGAAAGTCCTGATCGGACAGGCCGTCACGGCTCCGCGCGGGCTTAAGGTCACCAGGCTGGTTCGCCGTTTCGCCGAGCTTGCCGCCAAGCGCCAGCAGCGCTGGATTGCAACGGTCGACGTCACCCGTCCGCTGACGGAGACGCAGATCAGCCGCCTGCAGGCGGGGCTGAACACCCTTTACGGGCGCGAGCTCAAGATCAACATGAACGTTGACCCGGCACTGATCGGTGGCATCCGGATCCAGGTAGGTGACGAAGTGGTTGACGCTTCGGTCGCCGGCCGCCTGGGCCAGCTCCAGCGTCAGCTTGCCGGCTAGCCGGACAAGCACAACCTAACGACAAGAAACCCCGGTCATCGTGAGCAACGATGATCACGAAAACAGGAGAGCAGGGACTGCAGATGGCCGAATTGACCATCAACGCCGACGACGTCCGTAATGCGTTGAACGAGTTCGCGGCGTCCTACGAACCCGGAAACGCAGAGCGCGTAGAGGTCGGCCGTGTAACAACCGCAGGTGACGGCATCGCCCGTGTTGAGGGCCTTCCCTCGGTCATGGCGAACGAGCTGCTTCGCTTCGAAGACGGCACGCTGGGCCTGGCCCAGAACCTCGACGTCCGCGAAATCGGCGTCATCGTCCTCGGTGACTTCACCGGAATCGAAGAAGGCCAGGAAGTCCACCGCACCGGGCAGGTTCTGTCCGTGCCGGTTGGCGACGCCTTCCTCGGCCGCGTGGTTGACCCGCTGGGCCAGCCCATCGATGACCTCGGCGAGATCAAGGCCGAGACCACCCGTGCCCTGGAACTCCAGGCACCCGGCGTGACCCAGCGTAAGTCGGTCCACGAGCCGATGCAGACCGGACTCAAGGCTATCGACGCCATGATCCCGATCGGCCGCGGCCAGCGCCAGCTGATCATCGGTGACCGCCAGACCGGCAAGTCCGCCATTGCCATCGACACGATCATCAACCAGAAGGCCAACTGGGCTTCCGGCGACGTGACGAAGCAGGTGCGCTGCATCTACGTGGCGATCGGCCAGAAGGCATCCACGATCGCAGCCGTCCGCCAGACCCTCGAGGACAACGGCGCCCTGGAATACACCACGATCGTGGCTTCCCCGGCGTCCGACCCCGCAGGCTTCAAGTACCTGGCACCGTACGCCGGTTCGGCCATCGGCCAGCACTGGATGTACGGCGGCAAGCACGTCCTCATCGTGTTTGATGACCTGTCCAAGCAGGCCGAGGCCTACCGTGCAGTGTCGCTGCTGCTCCGCCGCCCGCCGGGACGCGAAGCCTACCCGGGCGACGTCTTCTACTTGCACTCCCGTCTGCTGGAGCGTTGTGCCAAGCTCTCCGACGAGCTCGGTGCAGGCTCGATGACCGGTCTGCCGCTGATCGAGACCAAGGCGAACGATGTTTCCGCCTACATCCCGACCAACGTGATCTCCATCACCGATGGCCAGATCTTCCTGCAGTCGGACCTCTTCAATGCCAACCAGCGCCCCGCTGTCGACGTTGGTGTGTCCGTCTCCCGTGTTGGCGGCGCCGCCCAGGTCAAGTCCATGAAGAAGGTCTCCGGTACCTTGAAGCTGGAACTGGCCCAGTACCGCGACATGCAGGCCTTCGCCATGTTTGCCTCGGACCTGGACGCCGCATCGCGCCAGCAGCTGACCCGCGGTGCACGCCTGATGGAACTGCTCAAGCAGGGCCAGTACTCGCCGTTCCCGGTCGAGAACCAGGTCGTTTCCATCTGGGCCGGCACCAACGGCCACCTCGACGAGGTTCCGGTTGAAGACATCAACCGCTTCGAGACCGAGTTCCTGGAGCACCTCAAGCACAAGTCCTCCATCCTGACGACGCTGGCCCAGACCAACGTCATGGACGATGACACCGCTGAAGCACTGAAGACCGCAATCGTGGACTTCAAGAAGGGCTTCTTCGGCGAGGGAGACAACCTCCTGGTCGGTGCGGGGCACGAGGAGCACGCCCCCATCGGCGAGGATCAGGTCGACCAGGAAAAAATCGTCAAGCAGAAGCGCTAGTTTCGCTGGCAGGGACTGCCGGGACCCGCACGGGTTCCGGCAGTCCCGGCCATCGGGATCTTAGGAAAGGATAAGTATGGGAGCCCAGATCCGGGTCTACCGCCAGAAGATCAGCTCGACGACGTCGATGCGCAAGATCTTCAAGGCGATGGAACTGATCGCTACCTCGCGCATCGGCAAGGCCCGCGCACGCGTAGCAGCTTCACTGCCTTACGCGAACGCGATCACGCGTGCCGTTTCTGCTGTCGCAAGCCAGAGCGAAATCGACCACCCGCTGGTCACCGAGCCGGCGCAGATCCGCCGGGCCGCCGTCCTGGTCATCACCTCGGACCGTGGCCTCGCGGGATCTTACTCGGCGAGTGTCCTCAAGCAGGCCGAAGGCCTCAACGAGCTGCTCCACGGGGAAGGCAAGGAAGTCAAGACGTTCCTGGTCGGCCGCAAGGCGCAGGCGTACTTCGACTTCCGGAACCGTGAATACGCTCGCGTATGGACCGGCAACACGGATGCACCGGAGTTTGCGACCGCCCGCGAAGTCAGTGAAGCACTGCTGGCCGAATTCGCTACCGCCTACGAAGAGGGCGGCGTCGACGAAATCCACGTCGTCTACACCCGCTTCAAGTCGATGGTGACCCAGGAGCCGACGGTCGTCCGTCTGCTGCCGCTCGAGGTTGTCGAAGAGAAGGCCGCGTCCGAATCGGACCTGCTGCCCCTCTACGAATTCGAGCCGGAAACGGAGCAGGTCCTCGATGCCCTGCTGCCGCGCTACATCGAATCACGTATCTTCGCCGCCATGTTGCAGGCAGCAGCTTCCGAGCTCGCAGCCCGCCAGCGTGCGATGAAGTCCGCCGGCGACAACGCGACGGATCTCATCAAGAAGTACACGCGTCTGCGCAACACTGCCCGTCAGGCTGAAATTACGCAGGAGCTTTCCGAAATCGTTGCCGGTGCCGACGCGTTGTCCGCGTCCTAGCCAGCACGAGCCCGGATCCAGCTGTACCTGCACCAAAAGATAAACTTAACCCCACGCCATCTACTGAGTGAAGTGAGAGAGATGACTGCCACTGCTACCGATCACGTAGCCGCAACGTCCGGTGCTACCGGTCGTATTGCACGTGTTATTGGCCCGGTTGTCGACGTCGAATTCCCGGCTGACGCAATCCCCTCGATTTACAACGCACTCACCACCGAGATCACTCTCAACGGTGAGACCCGAACCATCACGTTCGAGGTTGCCCTGCACCTGGGTGACAACCTGATCCGTGCCATCTCCCTCCAGGCCACCGACGGACTTGTCCGCGGTACCAACGTGGTGGACACCGGCGCCCCGATCTCCGTGCCCGTGGGCGACGGCGTCAAGGGCCACATCTTCAACGTGCTGGGCCAGCCCCTTGACGTTGCCGAGTCCGAACTCCAGATCAGCGAACGCTGGCCTATCCACCGCAAGGCCCCGGCCTTCGCGACCCTGGAAGGCTCCACCGAGATGCTGGAGACCGGCATCAAGGTGATCGACCTCCTCACCCCGTACATCAAGGGTGGCAAGATCGGCCTGTTCGGTGGTGCCGGCGTCGGCAAGACCGTGCTGATCCAGGAAATGATCACCCGTGTGGCCCGCAACTTCGGTGGCACCTCGGTGTTCGCCGGCGTCGGCGAGCGTACCCGTGAAGGTAACGACCTCTGGGTCGAAATGGAAGAGGCCGGCGTCCTCAAGGACACCGCCCTTGTGTTCGGCCAGATGGACGAGCCGCCGGGAACGCGTCTGCGCGTTGCACTGTCCGCCCTGACCATGGCGGAGTACTTCCGCGATGTGCAGAACCAGGACGTGCTGCTCTTCATCGACAACATCTTCCGCTTCACCCAGGCAGGCTCCGAGGTTTCCACCCTCCTCGGCCGCATGCCGTCGGCCGTGGGCTACCAGCCCAACCTGGCTGACGAGATGGGTCTCCTCCAGGAGCGCATCACGTCCACCAAGGGCCACTCCATCACCTCGATGCAGGCCATCTACGTCCCCGCAGATGACTACACCGACCCGGCTCCGGCCACGACCTTCGCACACCTCGACGCGACCACGGAACTTTCCCGTGAAATCGCCTCCCGTGGTCTGTACCCGGCCGTTGACCCGCTGACGTCGACCTCCCGCATCCTAGATCCGCAGTACATCGGCCACGACCACTACAACACGGCCGTCCGCGTCAAGCAGATCCTGCAGAAGAACAAGGAACTTCAGGACATCATCGCCATCCTCGGCGTTGACGAACTCTCTGAAGAAGACAAGATCGTCGTGTCGCGTGCACGCCGCATCCAGCAGTTCCTCTCGCAGAACACCTACACCGCCAAGCAGTTCACCGGCGTCGAAGGCTCCACCGTGTCCATCAAGGACACTGTTGAAGGCTTCACCGCTATCTGCGACGGCGACCTTGACCACGTTGCAGAGCAGGCGTTCTTCAACGTCGGCGGCCTGGACGACGTCGAGCGCCAGTGGGCCAAGATCCAGGAACAGACCAAGTAATATGGCTGAGCTTGAGGTTGAGATTGTCGCAGCGGACCACTTCGTGTGGTCCGGAGCGGCCAAGATGGTCAAGGCCCGCACCAGCGATGGTGAAATCGGAATCCTGCCCGGCCACTCGCCCCTGCTGGCGATTCTGGCCGAAGGTGAGCTGGCAATCGAGCCGGTATCCGGTGACCGCATCGCTGTAGTTGTTGACGGGGGATTCTTCTCTGTCGACAACAACAGGGTGGTCATTGTTGCTGACAACGCCCAAATGGGCGAAGCGGCTACTGCGGGGATCCGCTAGCACGACCTTGATGAACGATATTGGTTTGCCGTTCATCGTCCTGGCAACTGCGTTTGCGTTGCTGGTATTTGCACTGTGCCTTTCGGGGGTGCGCCGCTTCAATCTGCGGCGCGCCCTCGGCACGGTGGACGCCTCCATCTGCACGGCTGGAAAGAGCTGGCAGATGGGGGTTTGTCGTTATCAGGACAACGACCTCGAGTGGTTCCGCCTGGTCTCACTCAGCGTCCGGCCCAAGCACACTTTCCGGCGCAGCTCGCTGGAGCTGCTTGGCCGGCGCAAGCCCACCGAATCCGAGCTCCTCAAGGTCCAGCCCGACGCCGTGATCGTGGAGCTCCGCTACGAGGGGCAGCAGGTCCTCCTCGCCATGCGCTTCGATGCCTACACGGGGTTGTCATCCTGGCTTGAGGCCGGACCCGTTATCGGCGTCGGCACCTGGCGCTAGTCCCGGTGGACTACGTCGATGGCCTCAGCCTGGTCGACGGCCCGGTGGTGTGGCTCGCGTGGGCTGCCGCCGTGGCGGGCCTGGCCTACCTCCTCTGGCACGCCGCCATCCTGCGCACGGGTTTTCGGCGCACCGGGCTTGCGCGCACCGGTTTTGCGCACACCGGTTTTGCGCACACCGGCCGCCGGCCGCCCGGCGCGGCCGTGGCCGTCGCGGCTGCCGTGACCCTGATCGCCGCCGCGCTCGTCGCGGCCGTGCACTGGTTCCTGCTCTATGCCGTCCCGGTCTTCCCTGCCGAACTGCCGGGGGAGAGCCTCGCCTGGTCCGTTGCCGGCGTCGCCGCCCTGCTCCTGTGGCTCATGCGCCTGCTGGGACTCTGGGGCCGCGGAGGGGGCGGCCCCCACCGCTGGCGTTCAAGCGCTGCAGCCACGGCGGCCTTCCTGGCCGTCCTCGCGCTGTCCGCCGTCCAGATCAACATCTACTTTGGCCTGAACCACACTGTCGGCGACCTCACCGGATCCGCCGTCGCCCGGATCCAGCCGCTCGAGGCGGACCTGACGCGCGCCGCCGGTGTCCCCGCCGCCACCGGGCTGGCCCACTGGCAGGCACCGGCCCACCTTCCCGACGGCGTCATCCGCAAGGCGGTCATCCCCGGCACCGTCTCCGGCTTCCAGAGCCGGGACGCCTACATCTATCTCCCCCCGGCCTACCTGAGTTCGCCCCGGCCCGCGCTGCCGGTGCTGGTCCTCTTTTCCGGCCAGCCGGGCAACCCCGCCGACTGGCTGACCGGCGGCGCACTCCGGAGCCGGCTGGACCGCTTCGCCGCGGAGCACGCCGGGGTGGCGCCCGTAACCGTGGTGGTCGATCCCAACGGCTCGCCGTCGGGAAACACGCTGTGCCTCGACAGCCGGATTGCCCGGGCGGACACCTTCCTGGCGCGGGACGTGCCGGACTGGATCAACCGCACGCTCGACGTCGACCCGGATCCCCGGCAGTGGGCCGCGGGCGGCTTCTCCTTCGGCGGCACGTGCGCCATGCAGATGCTCACGCGGCATCCTGACGTCTACACCGCCGCCCTGGCTTTCTCCAGCGAGGAGGAGCCGGCCCTCGCGAAGCTGCGTGCCAGGACCATCGAGGCCTCCTTCGGCGCCGACACCGGGGCCTTCGACCGGCTGACCCCGCTGCGCGTCATGGCGGAAAACCGCTTCGAGGGCCACGGCGTGTACTTCGCCGCCGGGGACCGCGACCCGCAGTTCACCGGCTACATGGACGTGCTCTCCGCGGCGGCCCGCCGGGCCGGGTTCAGCGTCGAAACACACCGGATCGCCAACGCGGGGCACTCCTGGGACGTGGCATCCGGCGGCCTTCCCGGCGGCCTGGACTTCCTGGCCCGGCGCTGGGGGATCGCGCCATGAGCCAATCCAAGACCGGCAGCCCCCGGACCGCGGCGGGCCCTGGGCCGGAGGCCCCGCCGTTGCAGGGCGTCTGGCGCCAGGGCATGCGCCGGACGCTGGCGCACTTCCGTGCCGTACCCTTCACGCTGGCGGTCCTCGCGGTCTTCCTCGGTGCCGGGGCCGTCACCGGCAGCTTCCTGTCGGGCCCGCCCGACGCTCTGCTGCCCATCGCGTCCGTGAACGCTGCCGGGCTGAAGGCGGGGCACTGGTGGTCCTTGTTCACGTCGTTGTTCTTCGCCACCAACCTGCTGGCCTACCTCGCCGCGTCCCTGATGATCCTCCTGCTGCTGGGGCTCGCTGAACGGCATCTGGGGACGCTGCGGACGGCCGTGTTCTTCTTTGTCGGCCAGTTCGCTGCTGTGACGGTGTTCCTGCTGGTCACCCAGCTGGCCCGGTATCTTGGCGACGGCTGGCTGGGGCTCATGGTCAACGCCCGGCTGATCGGCCCCTACGCCGCCATCCTGGCCGTGGCACTGGCCGCCAGCGGGCTGCTGCCCACGCTGTGGCAACGCAGGCTGCGGACCGCCGTCCTGTCCGCGTCCCTGCTGCTGGTGCTCTACGTCGGGCACCCGGAGACGGTTGTGGGGCTCGCCGGCGCCCTTGCCGGCCTGGCCGCGGGCTGGTGGATCCAGGGCGACCGGGGGACCCTGCACCGGCACCGTTCAACGGGACGCGAAACACGCAACCTGCTGGCGCTCACAGTCGCGATCTTCGCGGTGGGGCCGATCCTCACGGCCGCTGTCAGCAGCCCCACCGGGCCCCTGGCCCTGTTGCGCGACGTCGTGCTGAACCCGCTGCCCACGCTGGGCCAGCTGGAGCAAAACTGCGGCGGAACGGTTGACGTCAGCTGCCTGGAGGCCGGCCGGGCCGGACTCGCCGGTCCGCTGGGCCTCGCGCTGGCAGTTGTCCCGGTGGTCCTGCTGTTGATCTGTGCGGACGGCATGCGGCAGGGCCGCCGCCTGGCCCTGCGGATCGCCATCATCGTCCAGCTCGGCGTGACAGCCCTGGCAGCCGTGTACCTGGCCCTGTTCGCCCGCATTCCGCACTACCCCAACCGGCCGCACACGGCTGTGATGGGCTCCGGCTTCGTCCACGTCCTTCCGCTCGTCGCCGTCCCGTTGCTGCTCGCTGTGCTGCTCTGGCTTAACCGCCGGCAGTTCCGCGTGGAGACGGCTCCGCAGGCCCGACGGATCCTGGGCCTCGTGGTCGGCGGCACCTGGCTGGTGCTCGCCGGGGCCTACGCGGTGGCCTGGCTCGCCGCCGGCGGAATGGACCGCGACGGGGGAGTGCTGGGCCTCGCTGCGGAACTTGCCCGGCAGTACCTGCCGCTGCCCATTCCGGGCGCCTACAGCCGGCTGTTCCAGAACCGTAACGCCGTGGAGTCCTTCCTGTTCGCCTACGCCGGCATCATCTTCTGGGGGGTGGCCCTGGCGGCTGTCTGGCTGGTGCTGCGGCGGCGGCTGCACGGTACCGGACTGAACAGCACCGACGTCGGTTCCGGGGACCGGGACACGGCCCGAGACCTGATCCGCCAGGGCGGGGACTCACTGTCCTGGATGGCGCTCTGGGAACCGAACAAATACTGGTTTACGCCGGACCGGCGCGGCGGCGTGGCCTACCAGCAGCACGGCAACGTGGCCCTGACGCTGGCGGGCCCGTTCGGCCCCGCCGCCCTCCGCGAGGAGACCGCGGCGGGTTTCATGCGCTACTGCGCCGAACACGCCCTGATCCCGTGTTTCTACTCCTGCACCGCCGGGCTCTGGCCGATGCTCCGGGCCCGCGGATTCCGCCGCGTGGCCGTGGCCCAGGAAACCAGGCTCGCCGTGCGCGAACTGGAGTTCAAGGGCAAGGAATGGCAGAACGTCCGCACGGCCCTGAACCGGGCCGCGAAGACCGGTGTCCAGGCCGTGTGGGGGCGCTACAGCGACTTCCCGGCCCCGCTGCGGACCCAGCTCAGCGAGGTTTCCGAAGAATGGGCGGCACAAAAGCACGTGCCGGAGATGGGCTTCACGCTCGGCAGCATCGACGAGCTCGACGACGACGAGGTGCTGTGCTGCCTGGCGGTGGACGCCGACGGACGCGTGCAGGGCGTCACGAGCTGGCTGCCGGTATACGCGGACGGACAGCTCGTGAGCTGGACCCTGGACTTCATGCGCCGGCGCGGGGACGCGTTCCCGGGTGTCATGGAGTTCCTCATCGCGTCCGCCGTGCTGGAGCTCAAGCGCACGGTTGAGGTGATCTCCCTGTCCGGCTCGCCGCTGGCGAAGGACCGTGACGGAGACGTCGCCGGCGGCAGCGACTCCGGGGACAGCGACGCCGGCAGCGACGCCGGGCCGGAGGGGCTGGCCGGGATCCTGGACGTCGTGGGCCGGGCCCTGGAACCCGTCTACGGCTTCCGTTCGCTGGCAACCTTCAAGTCGCGTTTCAAACCGGACTACCGCACGCTGTACCTCTACTACCAGGATCCGTTGCAATTGCCCGCGATGGGCCGGGCCCTGAGCCGCGCATACCTTCCCGGGTTGTCCGTCCGGCAAAGCGCCCGCCTGCTGCGCACGTTGGTGCGTTAGGCGGGGCCGGCGGATTAGTGCCCGGCGTGAGTGCGCAATTCGGCTGAAGAATGCATCCGGGCCAATGCGGAGGACCTGAAACGCCGCGCCCAAGAATGCACAAAAAAATGATCCCCGGCACAAATGCCGGGGATCATTCCTTGTGCGGAAATGCCCTAAAGCACTTCGCGACGGGAGGCTAGACCAGCGTTACGCCGGTGGCCTGGGGGCCCTTGGCGCCCTGGCCGATCTCGAACTGAACACGCTGGTTCTCGTCGAGGGTCTTGAAGCCACCGGTCTGGATCTCGGAGTAGTGAACGAAGACATCGCCATCGGAGTCATCCGGGGTGATGAAGCCGAAGCCCTTTTCTGCGTTGAACCACTTGACGGTTCCCTGAGCCATTTGTTTCTCCTCATTGTGGATCTTGAATAAATCCGGCGCACTTCGCACCGGACTTGGTCACTCTGCGAGAAGAACCTTTGGCAACAGAACCGGATTCACGGACCGTGGCGGCAGGAGCTTCACGCTCGCAACATGTCTTGCGAGCATGAAAAACACCTACACAAAGACTTGTATAAGAATTTCATGACACTTGCGTCAGGTCAACGGGCGGACGGAAGAATTGCATAAAAATTGTGCAAAGAACGGCTTAACGCGAATCGTCGCCGCGGAAAGCCTGCCGCGGGGTGCTTAAAAGAGCCGGGATTCGCTGTCGTCAACGCCGCGCATGGCGTCGTAGTCCAGGGTGACGCAGTCGATTCCGCGGTCCTTGGCGAGGACCTTGGCCTGCGGCTTGATCTGCTGGGCTGCGAAGATTCCCCGGACCGGGGCCAGCAGCGGGTCCCGGTTCAGCAGTTCCAGGTACCGGGTGAGCTGCTCGACGCCGTCGATGTCGCCCCGGCGCTTGAGCTCAATGGCCACGGTGGCGCCATCCGCGTCCCGGGCCAGGATGTCCACGGGGCCGATCGCGGTGAAATACTCCCGGCGGATCAGCGAGAACCCGGTGCCGAGCAGTTCGATCTGGGCGGCCAGGAGCCGCTGGAGGTCCGCCTCGACGCCGTCCTTGATCAGGCCCGGGTCCTGGCCCAGTTCGTGGGAGGTGTCGTGCAGCTGCTCGTGGATGTTGATGATGAGCCGGTCATCGGTCTTGGCCGACTGGACCGTCCACTGCTCGACGACGCCGACCTCGACGTCGACCTCATCCGGTGTGGAGACCCGCAGTGACGCAGGAGGGCTCATCCAGTTCAGCGGCTTGTAGGACCCGCCGTCGGAATGGACCAGGACCGAACCGTCGGCCTTCACCAGCAACAGCCTGGTGGCCAGCGGCAGGTGGGCTTTGAGGCGGCCGACGTAATCAACGGAGCAGCGGGCTATGACTAAACGCACCCGGTCCACTCTACCGCCTGCACGGGCGGCGGCGTGGCGGGGGAGGCAAGGAGCGGCCGCCGGACTGGGGCAGAATGGAGGCATGCCCCGTTCCAACCGACCCCGCCGCGCCGGCTCTGCGAAGACAGGCTCCGGCAAGGGCGCAGCGCCCGGAAAGAGCAAAGCCGGTGGAGCCAAGCACGGCCCGGCACCTGAACTTGACCTGGAGCGCGCCCGCTCAGGGTTCGCCCGCCGGGAGAGCGCACCGGACGGCGAATGGATGGTCCGCCCCATCACCGCGGGCCGTGCCGAGAAGACCTACATCTGCCCGGGCTGCTCCACCGCCGTGCTGCCGGGGATCGCGCACCTGGTGGTCTGGTCCGAGGACCACCTCTTTGGCGCCGCCGCGGGTATCGCCGAACGGCGCCACTGGCACAGCAACTGCTGGACTTCGCGGAGCTACCGGTATCGCTAAGCTGGTCAGCATGAGCTTTGATCCCGCGTCGTACGTCTTCACCCAGCCCTCTGCTCCCACTGCCATCCGCGCTTCCACCGTCCTGCCGGCCCGCCGCGAGAACGTCGAACTCCGCACGTCGGACGGACACCGGCTGGTGGGCGAGCTCGCCCTCCCGGAATCCGGCGGGATCAAGGCAACACTCATCACGCTTCACCCGCTGCCGACGCACGGCGGCTTCATGGATTCACACCTCTACCGCAAGGCCTCCTACCGGCTGCCCGCCCTCGCCGGCATCGCCGTCCTGCGCTTCAACACGCGCGGCACGTCGTCGCCGCGGGGGACCAGCGGGGGAGCCTTCGAGGAAGGCATCGGCGAGCGTCTCGACGTCGAGGCCGCCGTGCAGTTCGCCGTGGACCGGGGCCTGCCGAACCGGTGGCTGGTGGGCTGGTCCTTCGGCACCGAGCTGGCCCTGATGTACGGCGCCGCCGAGCCCGTTGCCTCGGAAATCGAGGGGGCCGTGCTGCTCTCGCCCCCGCTGCACCGGGCCACGGACGTGCACCTGAAGGAGTGGGCCGGGTCCGGCAAGCCGCTGAAGGTCCTGGTCCCGGAGCACGACGACTACCTGCAGCCGGCGGCTGCGGCCGCGAGGTTCGCGCTGGTGCCGCAGGCACAGGTGCTGGGGGTCGACGGCGCCAAGCACCTGTGGGTGGGGGAGAAGTACGCCGGGCGGGTGCTCAACGAAATCGTGGACGAGGTCATCCCCGGCGGAGCCGCAGGCGGTGCCGGAACGGTGCTGCCGCAGGAATGGGACGGGCCGGTCGCCACGGCACACGCCTGAGCCGGTAACACCGCAAAAAGAGAAACCGCGCCGAAAAAGGACAGCCGCACCGGGGATCCACGGTGCGGCTGTCCTTTTTCTGCGCGGAAACCGGTTAGCGGCTGTCCTGGCGGGCGATGAGGATTTCCTTGACCAGCAACATGATCGCCGCCGCCGTGGGAATGGCGATCAGGGCTCCCAGGACGCCCAGCAGGCTGCCGCCGGCGATCACGGAGATGACGGCGACGGCGCCCGGCACCGCCACGGCCTTCTGCATGATCCGCGGCGAGATGAAGTACGCCTCGAACTGGAGGTAGGCGAAATAGCAAATGGCGAAGACAAGCGCCGTCTGCCAGCCGGCGGTCAGTGCCACGAGCGTCACCAGGAACCCGGCAATCATGCCGCCCACCAGCGGGATGAACGCCAGCAAGGCCACCACGAATGCCAGCAGCGTGGCGAACGGAACCCCGATAATCGACATCACGATGAAGGCGAAGGTCGCGTTCAGCACTGCCACCGCGGCCTGGCCGATTACGTAGTTGCCCACCGAACCGGTGATTTCCTCGGACAGGGCTTCTACCCGGGCCCGCCGCGACCGCGGCGCGAGCCGGTAGCCCCATTTTTTCATCGCAGGCAGGGCGCCGAGGAAGTACAGGCTCAGGACCAGCACGATCAGCGCGCCGAACAGCCCGTTTGCCACGGTGGAGCCGAAGCCCACCACGCCGCCGAAGATGCCGCCCATGGCGTCCGGGTTGTTGACGAACTTCTCCAGCTCCTGGCTGATGCGGTCCCGGATGCCGAACTGGCTGTCAACGCTCCGGAAGAATTCCGAGTCGATGAAGTCCTGGACCCACTTGGGCGCCTGCTGCACGATCTGCGTCACCTGCTGCACGATCGTGGGGATCAGGGTGGCAAAAAAAGCGGCGACTCCCACGGCCAGGGTGGACACGGACAGGAGGATGCCGGCGGCGCGGGGGACATTCCGGTGTTCGAGCCAGCGCACCACCGGGTCCAGGCCGAGGGTGATGAAGAGCGCCGTGACGATCCACAAGAGCAGCTGCGTCGTGTTCGAACCGATCCAGTAGACCAGGAGGGCGAAGCCGACTCCGACCGTGCCCATGAAGCCCATGTACAGGGGGTGCTGGGCCGACATGCGTGGACCGGGACTGCCGAAGCGGGCATCGGCCGCGGACGTCTCCTCGTCCCCGGCCCCGGCAACAGCCTCATGCTCCGGGGGCATCTCGAAGCGGATTCTCGGCTGGGCTCCCGGCAGGGGCTGGCGCAGGCGCCGGGCCGCGGACAGCAGGACATTTGCCGCGGCAATCCGGGGGCGGGAGGTTGTGGGCCGGGGACTGGAAGCGGGCTGCTCGGGGCCGGGTTCCTGGCTGCCGGACTCCTGCGCTTCTATTGGTCCGGCGGAGGACGAATCCGTATGTTCAGTCACTGCGTTGAATGCCCTTAATTCCTTGCGGCGCCACACAGGCGGCACTGGTGTGATGATCACCGCAAACACTATCAGCAGGCTTGTCAGCTCAAGGGCGGGACGCCCCCGCCGGCACCGCTTACGGGGGCCGCCCGGGTCCCCGATCTGACTCGCGGGTAACAAAATGGTTACTATTGAAGCTAACTGTCCGCTGATGATAGGTAGTATTTTGCGTTTCAAGACTGCAGTCGCCCTGGTGCTGCTCGGCCTCCTGACACTCCTGGCCGGGATCGGCCAGAAGACGTTTTGGGCTCCCCCGGAGACGATTACGGCCACCGCTCCGGCCGGCACGGCCGCGCCGCTGACCGTCTTCGAGGAGAAGCTGAGGACTCTGCACCCCGGGACCGTGAAGATCCAGGTCAAGGGTGAAGGGGCCTTCCTGCTGGCCGCGGGACGGCCGGACGACGTCGACGCCTGGGTGGGTAAGACGGCCCACAACACCGTCGACGGCGTCTCGGAGGACGGCAAGGCGCTGCAGCTGACGCATACCGACGGCGAAGCTACCGCGCCGTCGCCCGCCGGATCGGATCTTTGGGTCACCACCGAGAACGCCACCGGCGAGATGGACTACTCGTGGAACGCGCCGGCCGACGGCGACTGGTCCCTCCTCCTCGCGGCGGACGGCACCAAGCCCGCCCCGAGCTCCATCACGATGACTTTCCCGAACGACACCTCCACGCCCTGGGCCATTCCGCTCATGGTGCTCGGCGGCCTGCTGATCATCGCCGGCGGGGCGCTGCTGGTCCTCAAGCCGAAGTCAGGCAACCGGTCAGGCAACGGCGGCGGCGGCAGCACGTTCGCCCGCCGCGCGCAGGCCAAGGCCGCGGCACGCCGCGGGGATCAGGGCCCGGCAGCAGGCACCCAGGAGACCGCAGCCCCCGAGACTGCACCGCAGCCGGCCACCCCCGAGAAGGCAGTTCCGGAGAAAGCCACGCCGGAGAAAACCGCGCCGGAGAAAGCAGCGGCCGGTCAGAAGAAGGGTGCCGGCACCGCTCGCCGTTCCGGCATCGTGGTCGCCGTGCTGACCGCGGCTGCCGTCGCCGGAACGTCTGTGGCCGCCCAGGCCAGCCAGACGCCGTCGCCCAGTGCCCCGGCCTCCAGCGCCCCGGCCGCCGACGGCGCGACGCCGGGCAGTTCCGCTGAGGGCCAGACCGGCGATGCCCCGGTGCTGCTGGACGCGCAGTTCCGCCGCGTCCTGGAACAGGTTGCCGGTGCCGTCGATGCCGGAGACGCTGCCAAGGACGCCGCAAAGCTGGCGCCCCGGGTGGCCAAGTCCGAACTCCAGGTGCGCACACAGAACTACAAGATCCGCTCGCAGGTCGGCTCCTACGAGGCACGGATGCCTGTCCGCTCCACCAAGCTGCTGACCACGGTGGTCACCAACAAGCGCAGCTGGCCGCGCTCGGTCATGGCCGTCACGCAGGGCGAGGGCAACGTCGTCCCGCAGCTGCTGACCCTCACCCAGGCCTCCCCGCGGGAGAACTACAAGCTGGTCAGCAGCACCCCGCTGCAGCCGGGTGCCACCTTCCCGGGGATCGGGCGGGCCGGCACGGAGACGCTGGCGCCCGCGGACAAGACCGGACTCGCGTACAGCGGCGACGAAGCCCTCGCCGGGCTCGGTGACCGCCTGACCAAGGCCGACTCCACGTTCAAGGACAAGCTCGTCGAAGGCCAGTCCTCCCCGTACATCGCGGACACACTCGCCTACCAGGCCGACGTCGTCAAATCAGGCGTCAACGGCACCTTCGCCTTCACCCACAAGGCGGCCGCGGACAACACTGTCGTGTTCCGTACCGCTGACGGCGGGGCCCTGGTCCTGGGCCGGCTGAACTTCTCGTTCGACGGCACTCCGAAGGCCGACGGGGACAAGCTCACTATCGGCGACGACGCGGCCGCCCTGGCCGGCGGCAAGGAGACCAGCACCGGCATGGTGCTGGACTTCGCAGAGTCCGTGGCTGTCTATGTTCCGGCGGCCGGTTCCAAGGATCCGATGAAGCTCGTGGCTGCCACCCGCGGCCTGGTCGGGGCCAAGTTCAAGTAGTCCCCGCAGGAACCTGCCCCCGCTGAGAATCACGGCAGGGGCACAGCACAGCAGACGACCGGGCCGCCATCGCGGCCCGGTCGTTGCTGCGTGTGGCGTAGTGGATAGAGTGGAGCTATGACTACGCCAGCTTCCCGCCCGGTCCCGCCAGTAGCCGCCAGCCCGCTGAACCTGCGCGGCGCCGTCGATCTCTCCGCCCTGAAACAGCGGCCGGCGCCATCCGCACCCGGCGCTGCAGCCCCCGGCCCCGCCGGTGCCCCGGCAGAGCGCCCGGCCGACCATGCAGGCCGGCCGTTGCGCGTGGATGTGACCGAGGGCAACTTCCAGGAGCTCGTGGACCTCTCGGCCCAGGTGCCCGTGGTGATTGCCCTCTGGGCCTCCTACTCGCCAGGCTCCGGCCAGCTGGTGGACGTCCTCGAAGGCATCGTAGAGAGCTACGACGGCCGGCTGGTCCTCGGGGCCGCGGACATCGACGTCTTCCCGGAACTTGCCCAGGCGTTCCAGGTGCAGGCCGTGCCGACCGCCGTCGCCGTCGTCAAGGGCCAGCCCGTTCCGCTCTTCCAGGGCGGCGCGGACGAACAGCAGGTGCGCAGCCTGTTCGATGAACTCCTCAAGGTTGCGGCCGCCAACGGCGTGACCGGACAGATCGGTGCCGGCGGGCCAGGCGGTGCGGAACCGGAGGCACCGCCGTTGCCGCCGCTGCACCAGGCGGCGTTCGACGCGATCGAGGCCGGCGACTACGCGGCCGCGGCCGCCGCCTACCGTCAGGCCCTGAACGAGATGCCCGCCGACGCGGAGGCCAAGGCCGGCCTGGCGCAGGTGGAACTGATGGATCGCCTTCAGGCCATCTCCGGGCCCGAGGCGGATGCCCTGCGCCGGCTCGCTGCCGACGAGCCGGACAACCTCGAGGCCCAGCTCGGCGTTGCGGACCTGGACATCGCCGGCGGCCACATCGAGGACGGACTCGGCCGGATCGTGACGTTCATTGGCCGCAACTTCGGCCCGGAACGGGAGACCGCCCGGGTCCGGCTGCTGGAACTCTTCGACGTCGTCGGCACCGGTGACGGGCGCGTCGCCAAGGCCCGCCAGGGGCTGGCCCGGGTGCTCTTCTAGTGGGATCGGCACTCTTCGCGCCGCTGGATCTGAGGTCCCTGCGGCTGCAGCACCGCGGCTGGGTGTCCCCGATGTGCCAGTACAGCTGTGAACCCGAAACGGGCGAAGGCGTGCCCACCGACTGGCACCTCATGCACCTGGGCTCCTTTGCCACCGGGGGAGCGGCCCTGATCCTCACCGAGGCCAACTCAGTGAACGCCGCGGGCCGGATCAGCCCCCGCGACGCCGGCCTCTACAACGACGACCAGGCCGCGGCCTGGGAACGCATCACCGTCTTCGTGCACCGCCACGGCACCGCGGAGACCAAGATCGGCACCCAGCTGGCGCACGCCGGCCGGAAGGCGTCCTCCTACTGGCCGTTCTCCGGCGCGAAGGGCAGCGTGCCGGCATCCGAGGGCGGCTGGGACACCGTCGGTCCTGGCACGGGCGCGTTTGACGGCTACGCGCCGCCGTCGGCCATGACGGAAGCACAGATCGACGGCGTGATCGCCGATTTCGCCGCGGCGGCCGTGCGGGCCGTTGACACCGGGTTCGACACGATCGAAATCCACGGCGCGCACGGCTACCTGCTGCACCAGTTCCAGAGCCCGCTGGTCAACGACCGCACGGACCGCTGGGGCGGCGACGAGGCGGGCCGGAACAGGCTGACGCTTGCTGTGGTGGACGCCGTCCGCGCGGTCATCCCGGACTCCATGCCCCTTTTGCTGCGGATCTCGGCCTCGGACTGGGCGCCGGGCGGGATCGAGGCTGACGCCTCGGTCCGGATGGCCGCTGCCGCCGCCGAGCGCGGAGTGGACCTGGTGGACGTTTCCAGCGGCGGGGCCGTTGCCCACCAGCAGATTCCCGTGGGCCCCGGCTACCAGACCGGGTTCTCCGCCCGGATCCGGCGCGAAGCCGGGGTCAGGACCGGCACGGTGGGACTCCTGACCTCCGCCGGGCAGGCCGAGCACGCGGTGGCCACCGGCCAGGCCGACGGCGTGTTCATCGCCCGTGCCGCACTGCGGGATCCGCACTGGTGGCTGCGGGCCGCGTTCGAGCTCGGCCATGACCTGGCGTGGCCGCCGCAGTACGAGCGCGCCCTGCCCCGGCATTCGTTCTAGAACCGGCGTTCATTCCAAAAGCAGCGGCCGGTTCCCGGGCATGAAAACCTACGCCTTGCGGACGATCCTTTTCGCGCCGCCGGGCGGTTAGTCTGGCGTCATGACATTCCAACCCCCTGGCCAGCCGGGACAGCCAGCCCCGCCCGGCCCGTCTTCGCCACCGGTTCCTGCCCTGTCCCTGCGTGGCCTCGCCAAGCGCTTTGGCGACAAAATCGCCGTCGACGGCATCAGCCTGGACGTTCCGGCCGGCTCCTTCTACGGGGTGGTCGGGCCCAACGGGGCCGGCAAGACCACCACTTTGTCCATGGCGACCGGCCTGCTGCGCCCCGACTTCGGCACCGCGCTGATCCACGGAGTCGACGTCTGGCAGCATCCGCTGGAGGCCAAGAAGCTGATGGGGATCCTGCCCGACGGCGTCCGGCTGTTCGACCGTCTCAGCGGCGAGCAGCTGGTCACCTATGCCGGCCTGCTGCGCGGAATGGACCGGGAGATGGTGGCGTCCCGGGTGGCGGAGCTGCTCGCGGCGCTGGACCTGGACAGTGACGCCGGCACGCTGGTGGTGGACTATTCCGCCGGCATGACCAAGAAAATCGCGCTGGCCTCGGCGCTGATCCACGCCCCGCGGCTCCTGGTCCTGGACGAGCCGTTCGAATCGGTGGATCCGATCTCAGCGGCGAACATCCGCGACATCCTGGACCGCTACGTTGCCTCGGGCGGAACGGTCATCGTCTCCAGCCACGTCATGGACCTGGTCCAGCGCATGTGCGACCACGTCGCCGTCGTCGCCGGCGGCCGGGTCCTCGCCGCAGGCACCGTGGAGGAAGTCCGCGCCGGCGCCAGCCTCGAGGACCGCTTCGTGCAGCTCGTGGGCGGCCGGAACCACACGGAGGGACTCGAATGGTTGCGCACCTTCTGAGGCTCAAGCTGACCCTGCTGCGCAACAGCGTCCGGCGCAGCCCGTGGCAGCTGGTGGGGCTCGGGATCGGCGCCCTGTATGCCCTGGGAATCGTGGGTATTTGCGTGGCCGGGCTGTTCGTCCTGCGCGGGGTGGAGATTGAACTCGCCCAGACCGTGGTGGTCCTCGGCGGCGCCACGGCACTGCTGGGCTGGGCCATCATTCCCGTCGCGGTCTCCGCCGCGGACATGACGCTGGACCCTGCCCGGTTCACCACCTTCGCCGTGCCCATGCCGCAGCTGCTGGCCGGGCTGGCGCTCGGCGGCCTGATCGGCATCCCGGGTCTCGCAACCTCCCTCGTTGCACTCGCCACGGTGGGCACCTGGTCCCGCAGCCTGCCGGCCGCGGCCGGCGCCCTCGCCGGTGCTGTGCTGGGGGTGCTGAGCTGCATCGTGCTCTCCAAGGTCGTGACCACGGCCACGGCCGGACTGGCAAGCTCCCGGCGCTTCAAGGACATCAGCGCCGTCGCCTTCCTCATCCCGCTCGTTCTCACGGGTCCCATCGTGGCGGGCATTGCGAGGGGAATCGCCGATTCCGGCGGTTTCCTGACCGGCCTGGCCCGGGCCCTGTCCTGGACGCCGGCCGGGGCGGCCTTCTCCCTCGGCGGCGAGCTCGCTGCCGGCAGCTACGCGGCCGCGGCCGTGAAATTCCTCATCGCCGTGGCCACACTCGCGGGCCTGGCCCTGGCGTGGAAGCTCCTGCTGCAGCGCGCCCTCGTGACCCCGCCCTACGCCGGGACGTCCAAGCGCCGGACCGGCGGCACGGGCCTGTTCGGGCTGCTCCCGGCGACACCGGCCGCCGCCGTCGCCGCGAGATCCCTGTACTACTGGCTGCGCGACCCCCGCTACGCCGGCGCGCTCGTGGTCGTTCCGCTCCTGCCGGTGCTGTTCCTCTTCCAAGGCAGCCAGAGCGGGTTCTACGGCCCGTTCCAGTTTGTCGGGCCGCTGACGGCCTTCCTCCTGTCCTGGTCGATCTCCACGGACGTCTCCTATGACAGCACCGCCTTCGCCCTGCACGTGGCCACGGGGGTGCGCGGCGCCGACGACCGGCTCGGCCGGGCGCTGGCGTGCCTGAGCTTCGCGCTGCCGGTGGTGGTCCTCTTCAGCGTCGGTCCGTTCTTCTTCACCGGCGACTGGGACAAGCTGCCCGCGGTCCTGGGCCTCTCCCTCGGCGTCCTCTTCTCCGGCCTGGGCCTGGCCTCGGTGATCTCGGCGCGCTACACCGTGAGCGTCCCGCTGCCGGGGGACAGCCCGTTCAAGAAGCCTCCGGGCAACGTGGCCCAGACCCTCGCCGTGCAGTTCGGCGGCATGGCCGTCCTCATGGTCCTCGTGGCGCCCGAGGCGGCGCTCGTGGCCGCGCAGTTCATCACCGGCAGCCCCGTGCCGGGCTGGATTACTCTGGTTCTCGGGCCCGTGCTGGGCCTCGCACTCTTCGCCGTCGGCATCCGGACCGGCGGAGCTTGGCTGGACCGGCGGGCACCGGAGCTGCTGGCACAACTGGCCGTCAACCGCTGACGGGTGCATGCTGGGAGTGCGCAGACTCGGACACCAGACAGGCCAGCAAAGGCAGGATCATGGAAGTTGTCATCCTTCCCGGCAGCAAACAGATCGCGTCGCTTGCCGCCGATGCGGTGGAGGCCCTTCTCCGCCGCAAGCCCGACGCCGTGCTGGGCCTGGCGACCGGTTCCACGCCGCTGCCGGTCTACACCGAACTGGCGGCCCGGCACGAGCGGGCCGGCCTGGATTTCAGCCGGGTCCGCGCCTTCGCCCTGGACGAGTACGTGGGACTGCCGGCCGGCCATCCGGAGTCCTACCGCGAGGTGATCGCGCGCGAATTCACCGCCCGGGTGAACATCAGCCCGGACAACGTCCACGTGCCCGACGGCGCCGCGCCGGACATCCCGGCGGCCTGCCGGGCCTATGAAGACGCCATCCGCGACGCCGGGGGAGTGGACCTTCAGCTCCTCGGCGTCGGAACGGACGGCCACATCGGGTTCAACGAACCAGGCTCGTCGCTGGCGTCCCGGACGCGGATCAAGACCCTGATCGAGCAGACACGCCGGGACAACGCACGGTTTTTCGGCAGCCTGGCCGACGTGCCGCACCACGTCCTGACCCAAGGCCTGGGCACCATCCTGGATGCCCGCCACGTGATCCTGATTGCCACCGGCGCGCAGAAAGCCCAGGCCGTCCGGGACCTCGCGGAAGGCCCCGTCGCCGCCATTTGTGCGGCCTCCGTGCTGCAGCTGCACCCGCACGCCACCATCCTCCTGGACGAGGCGGCGGCGTCGTCGCTGCGGCTGGCGGATTACTACCGCCACAGCTACGACCACAAACCCGCCTGGCAGGGCCTCTAGGCCCCGCCGCCGGCACCCGGCAGGTCCGGCGGCGCCCTTCCTACGGCTAAGATGGGTGTCATGACTAGCATGACCGATCCTCTCGAAAACGATCCGATGCGCGAGCTCTCCGGAGCCGGGACGTCAACGGCCACGATCGAGCGCGAGGAACTGCGCCAGGAAGTTGAGCCCGGTGACCGGGAACGCTTCTCGCACTACGTGCGCAAGGAAAAGATCATGGAATCGGCGCTGACCGGTGAACCGGTGATCGCGCTCTGCGGCAAGGTCTGGACTCCGGGCCGGGACCCGCAGAAGTTCCCCGTCTGCCCCGAATGCAAGGAAGTCTACGAGGGCCTGCGCCCCGGAAACGACGGCGGCAAGGGCTCCGGCGACAAGTAAGGGCAATAGGCGGAACAACAGGTTCCGTTAGCCGTCCACGGACGGCGTTTCCCCATGGCGGCGCGCCGTCGCGCCCCTGATTTTCTGCTTTCCTGATTGCCGGTCCGTGCTGTCCGGGTTCCGCCTGGTGCGGGGTTCCGCCGGGTCCATCCGAAAAAGATTGGTGTTTTTGTGCTTAATTGGGTTTCTCCGTCGGCTGCAGCCATGCGCGGATGGAGGGCGCCTTAATGACGGAGACACTTTTCGGCGGACCCACGCTGCCCCCCGCCTATCCCGAGCGGGCCGCCTGGGGCACCGCCCCCAAGTTGCGCGCCTGGCAGCAGGAGGCGCTGGACAGCTACTTCAGCACCCATCCCAAGGATTTCCTTGCGGTCGCAACCCCCGGCGCGGGTAAGACCACCTTCGCCCTGCGCGTGGCGTCCATGCTCATCGAGTCCGGCGTGGTCAACCGCGTAACTATCGTGGCGCCCACCGACCACCTGAAGCGCCAGTGGGCCGACGCCGCTGCCCGGGTGGGCATCGCGATCGACCCGAACTTCAAGAATGCCGACGGCCAGCATGGCCGCGGGTTCATCGGCGTCGCCGTGACCTACGCCCAGGTGGCCAGCAAGCCCATGCTGCACCGGGCCAAGACCGAAGCCGCCCGCACGCTGGTGATCCTGGATGAAATCCACCACGGCGGCGAGGCCCTGTCCTGGGGCGACGGCCTTCGTGAGGCGTTCGACCCGGCGGCCCGGCGGCTCTCCCTGACGGGCACCCCGTTCCGTTCGGATACCTCGCCCATCCCGTTCGTGGAGTACGCCGAGGACCGCGACGGGATCCGGCGTTCCAAGGCCGACTACACCTACGGCTACGGCAAAGCGCTGCGCGACCACGTGGTCCGCCCGGTGATGTTCATGGCGTACTCCGGCCAAATGCGCTGGCGCACGAGCGCGGGGGACGAGATGGCCGCCTCGCTCGGGGAGTCGGCCGTCACGAAGGACATCACCTCCCAGGCCTGGCGCACCGCGCTGAACCCGGCCGGCGAATGGATCCCCGCGGTCCTGGCCGGCGCGGACAAACGTCTCAGCGAGGTCCGGCGCAGCGTTCCGGATGCCGGCGGCCTGGTCATTGCCACCGACCACGAGGACGCCCGCGCGTACGCCGGCCAGCTGAAGAAGATCACCGGCGAATCGCCCACAGTCATCCTCTCCGACGACGCGAAGGCCTCCAGCAAGATCGAGGAATTCACCGCCAGCGAGAAGCGCTGGATGGTGGCCGTCCGGATGGTTTCCGAAGGCGTGGACGTTCCCCGGCTGTCTGTCGGCGTCTACGCCACCTCGACCTCCACTCCGCTGTTCTTCGCCCAGGCCGTGGGGCGCTTCGTGCGTGCCCGCAAGCGCGGCGAGACGGCGTCGGTCTTCCTGCCCTCGGTGCCGCAGCTGATGGCGCTGGCCAACTCGATGGAGGCCGAGCGCGACCACGCGCTGGACCGCCCGGAGAAGGAAGGCAGCGACGGCCTCTTCAATCCAGAGGATTCGCTCATGGACGAGGCGAACCGCGAGGAGAAGGCCTCCGACTCCCTGATGAAGGGCAAGTTCGAGGCCCTCGACTCCCAGGCGTCCTTCGACCGGGTGCTCTTCGACGGCGGCGAGTTCGGCACCGGCGGCGAGGTGGGCTCGGAGGACGAGCTCGACTTCCTCGGCATCCCCGGCCTGCTGGACGCCGAACAGGTCGGCACGCTGCTGCGCCAGCGCCAGCACGAGCAGCTGAACCGGAAGAACAGGCGCTCCCCGCAGGCTGATGCCTCCAGTGCCGCCGCGGCGGCTGCCCCGGCCGTCCCGGACCACCGGATGCTCATGGACCTGCGCACCGAGCTGGCCAAGAACGTCGCGGCCTGGTCGGCCCGCACCGGGACCCCGCACGGCGTCATCCACACCAAGCTCCGGACCGTCTGCGGCGGCCCGGCCGTCGCACAGGCCAACGAGGAACAGCTGCAGACACGTCTGCGCAAGCTCCAGGACTGGTTCATCGGCCGGAAGTAGCCCCGCGCAGGGTTATGGGCAGGGGTCCATGAGCAAAGGCCACTTGTCGCAGGGCAACAAACAGAGGGACCAGTTCACTGTGAACCGGTCCCTCTGCTGTTTACTCTGCTGTGAATTTTGCTTCGGCTACTGGCCGGCGCCGCAGACCTGGCCGTAGGTCTGCCCTGCCGCGGTGTAGTCGGCCTTCATGTCCTCGAGCTTGGCGGTGTCCGGGGAGGGCTTGGCCGACTCGTCGAAGTATTCGATGATGGTCTGCAGCGGAGCCTGCAGGTCCTCGGAGGCCGCCGCCTTGATGGGCCGCAGCTGGTTGGCGACCCTGGTCATGCCGGCTTTGTCCGAGGTGGCCGACTGGGCCGAGACCACGGTCTTGACCCGGGCGCAGGTTTCCTCGTTGGTCAGCTGCGGCGTTGCCGAGCAGCCGGCCGCGCCGAGCAACGCTCCAGCGGCAATCAGGACGGTCAGGGTCTTCTTCATGGTGTACTCCGGGGTTCTACGGGACTGTCAATATGGCAAGACTGGCGATAGGGCAAGGATTTCGAGTCTACTGGCTCAGAGGACATCGACGCCGCCGAGCTCCATCTCGGCCACGGCGTCGTCCAGGTCTTCGGCAATGCCGACCGTCAATCCGCGCAGCACCGTGACGGAGTAGCCGGCCTGGACGGCATCCAGGGCGGTCGCCTTGACGCAGTAGTCCGTGGCGATGCCCACCACCACGATGTCCTCGACATCGTGGCTCTGCAGCCAGTCGTCCAGTCCGATCGCATCGTCGCTGACTGCGAAATCACCGGCGAAGGAACCCACGGCGTCTTCGGCGTCTTCGGCGCCGGCGCCTTCGGCGCCGGTAACGGGCATGGCGCCGGGCTGGCGGTCACCGGTGGGGACGTCGTCCTCGGGGGCCAGGAGCCCTTCGAAGCCGGAGTAGGCCGCGGCGAACTGTCCCTTGCGGAAGTACGCCTGGATGTGTTCGGGATCGAGATCGGGATGCAGTTCGGCCCCGCGGGTGCCCGCCACGCAATGCCGCGGCCAGCTGTCCACGAGATCGGGTTCCTCCGAGAAGTGCGCGCCCGGATCGATGTGCCAGTCCTGGGTGGCCACGACGTGGTCGAACTGGCCGTGGTGGGCGTCTACGTACTCGCTGATTTCCCCGGCCAGGCTTGCCCCGCCGGGGACGGCCAGGGCACCCCCTTCACAGAAATCGTTCTGGACGTCAACAATGATCAGGGCGCGGGACATTCAGTCCTCCTCGTAGATGGTGGGGATGGCCGCCTCGCCGCGCTGGAGCCGGTTGACCACCGCGGGAAGCTCCCGCATGGTCTCCGCGTGGCGGCGGCGGGCGCGCTGGACCCCCTCGGGCCCGGTCCACCCGGGCAGAAGCTCGCCGTTCTTAACGAACTGCTGCAGCAACGGACGGTCGTTGCCGTCGTCCTCCGGGTGATGGCCGACGCCGACGATTTCCGCCGTGGCGGTCCCGCGCTCGTTGAGCTTGCGCAGCGCGTACTTCCGGCCGCCCTTGCTGGCTTTGTTCTTGGCGGCCTTGGCGACGGAGATGAAATCGCCGGCGTCGTCAGTGCGGCTGACGAGCTTGTAGACCATGCTCGCCGTCGGGGCCCCGGAACCGGTCACGAGCGAGGTGCCCACGCCGTAGGAGTCCACCGGCGCGGAGGCCAGGGCCGCGATCGCAAATTCGTCGAGGTCTGAAGTCACCACGATCTTGGTGTGGTCGTTGCCGAGTTCGTCAAGCAGCTGACGCACCCACTGGGCCTGGGCCACGAGGTCGCCCGAGTCCAGCCGGACCGCGCCCAGCTTGTCGCCGGCGAGGTCGACGGCGGTGCGGACGGCCGTTTCGACGTCGTAGGTGTCCACCAGCAGGGACGTGTCCGGCCCAAAGGCGGCAATCTGCGCCTCGAAGGCTTCCCGCTCGGTGTCATGGAGGAGGGTGAAGGAATGGGCGGCCGTGCCCACGGTCTTCAGCCCGTAGCGCAATCCGGCCTCCAGGTTCGAGGTGCTGTCGAACCCTGCGATGACCGCGGCCCGGGCGGCTGCGGCCGCCGATTCCTCGTGCGTCCTTCGCGATCCCATCTCGATGCACGGGCGGGTTCCGGCCGCGGAGATCATCCGGGAGGCGGCCGAGGCGATGGCGCAGTCGTGGTTGAGCACTGAGAGCAGGTAGGTCTCCAGGATGCAGGCCTCGGCGAAGGTGGCCTCCACGATCAGCACGGGGGAGTTCGGGAAGTACGCCTCACCCTCCGGATAGCCCCAGATGTCGCCGGAAAAGCTGTAGCCGGCCAGGTACTCCAGCGTCTCGTCGTTGACCACTTTGGTCCGGCGCAGGAAGTCCAGTTCCGGCTCGCCGAAGCGGAAGTTCGCGATCCCCTCCAGCAGGCGGCCGGTGCCCGCCACGATCCCGTAGCGGCGCCCGTCCGGGAGCCGCCGCGCGAAGGCCTCGAAGACCGATTTGCGGTGGGCTGCGCCGGACTGCAGGGCACCCTGCAGCATGGTCAGCTCGTAATGGTCGGTGTACAGGGACGTGCGGGGACGGTCCCAGCCGGCGGAGGTACTCACAAATTCACTCTAGTGTGCATCCCCATAGAATGGACAGATGACCCTCAGCGTTGCGCTCGGCCCCGACACACGGGAGAGCACCCAGACCGGAACAGTGACGTCCGGCGACGTCTTGACCGCCCCGGACGTCCCCTGGAACCTCGTGATCTGGAACGATCCCGTGAACCTGATGAGCTACGTGAGCTATGTGTTCCGCAGCTATTTCGGCTACTCGGAGGCCAAGGCCAACAAGCTCATGATGGAGGTCCACAAGAAGGGCCGCTCGATCGTGGCGCACGGCAGCAAGGAACAGGTGGAGCAGCACGCCGTCGCCATGCATGGCTACGGCCTCTGGGCGACCGTGGAAAAAGCCACGGGCGGCAACGCGGGCGGTTCCGGCAAAGGCAAGGGAAAACGTGGCTAAGGCATTCAAGTACGGGCTCAAGGGCATCAAAGGCTATCTGGAGCCGGCCGAGCGGGAACTGCTGCGCAGCCTTTTCGACGACGTCATCTCCATGCTGGAACCGGAGCAGCGCGCCAACGAGGACCCGCTGGCGGCCCTGGTGGGCCTGGACACTGAAGCCCGCGAGCCGTCGGACCGCGCCATGCGGCGGCTGTTGCCGAACGTGATGAAGAACGACGACGACGCCTCCCTCGAGTTCCGCCGGTACACCGAGCGCTCGCTGCGCGAAAGCAAGATCGGCGCGCTGAAGGCGGCCGCCCTGAGCCTGGACCGGGAGAACCTCGTCCTGACCCCGGACGACGCCCGGCACTGGGCCACCGCGCTCAACGATGTCCGGCTGGTGCTGGCCGAACGCCTGGACATCCGTGACGACGCCGACGCCGACAACGTCCACCTCATGCAGGACTGGGCCCAGGCCGAGGACGTGGAAAGCTACCTGGCCCTGGTGTACAACTTCACCACGTGGCTGCAGGAGTCGCTGGTCCAGGCCATGGTGCACTTGCTCGATGCGAAGGGCCGCTAAGCGACGGCGGTGGCGTCAGAAACAGGCACGGACTGTATCTGTGGAAGCGCCTCGTATGCCGGCTTTGCGAACCAATACCCCTGAAACAAGCGGATGCCGGCTTCCTGCAGAATCCGGAACTCCGCCTCCGTCTCGATGCCCTCTGCCAGCACCGTGATGTCGAGCTCCTTGGCGATGCCTACGATGCCAGCAACGACAGCCTGGCGGGCCGGGCTGGTGTCGATTCCTCGGATGAGCTTCATGTCGATCTTGATCAGGTCTGGCTGGAAATCGACCAGGAGACCCAGCCCTGCATGGCCGGCACCAAAGTCGTCGATGGCGGTTGTGAAACCATGCTTGCGGTATTCGGTGATGATGTTCGTGAGGTGGGCGGCGTCGGAGACCTCCTCGTTCTCCGTGAACTCGAACATGATCGATGACGTCGGAAAGCTGCAGCGCTTGGCTGCAAGCAGCGTCGCACGAAGGCACGCAGCCGGTTCGTAGACCGCGTTCGGCATGAAGTTGATGGAAAGAACCAAATCCTCATCGGCAGGAAACAGCCGCGACGCCAGCTCGATAGCCTTGACGCGGCAGTCCTGGTCGAAACGGTACTTTTGCTCAGGTGCGACTCTGGACAAGACCTGAAAGGCCCCCTCGCCCGACAAGCCTCTGACCAGTGCCTCGTAGCCCCATACGCGACCAGCAACGGCGTCATAGATCGGTTGGAAGGCCATGCTGAAATCGAAGTCGAGCTTTGACGATGTCGTGCAGCCGTCGCATGTCACATGCGGTCCTTTCGCTGTTTCTTCCATCGTGGGGGCACGACGGTCGCCGCCGCCATCTCGACGGCGCCCATAGCATACAGGGCGGGGACAGCGGCAGGCTCCACCGATGAGCAGGATTCTTCCACGCGTTGCCCATCCGGCGGGAAACCAGTGTGACCCATCAGACACGAGTTGCAGGACACAATGTAATGGCCGCGCGTGTAGTGAAGCCCTATCCTCGAATAATCATGACTTCAGCATCAAATACGGATCCGGCAGCGCCAGCTGCGGCGGAGACCGCAGCGGGCGGCGCCGGAAATGCAGAGCTGGCGTCGCGCCCCATCGGCGTCTTCGACTCCGGCGTCGGCGGCCTCACGGTGGCCAGGTCGATCATCGACCAGCTGCCCAACGAATCCATCCTGTATGTCGGTGACACTGCGCACGGCCCCTACGGGCCCCTTCCCATCGCCGAAGTCCGGGCCAACGCCCTCGGCGTCATGGACGAGCTCGTGGATTCCGGCGTGAAGCTGCTGACCATTGCCTGCAACTCCGCGTCCGCCGCCGTGTTGCGCGATGCCCGCGAACGGTACACAGCCCGGTACGGGATCCCCGTGATCGAGGTGATCCAGCCGGCCGTGCGGCGTGCCGTCGCGGCAACCCGGACGGGCCGGGTGGGCGTGATCGGGACCTCGGCCACGGTGGGCTCGCGCGCCTACGATGACACCTTCGCCGCGGCCCCGGACCTGGAGATCACGTCCGTCGCCTGCCCCGCGTTCGTACCGTACGTGGAGGCCGGGATCACCACCGGACCGGAACTGCTCGCCGTCGCGCGGGACTACCTGGCACCGCTCATTGCCGCCGGGGTGGACACCGTGGTGCTCGGCTGCACCCACTACCCGCTGCTCACCGGCGTGATCTCCTTCGTCATGGGCGAGGACGTCACGCTGGTTTCCAGCGCCGAGGAGACGGCCAAGGACGTCTACCGTGCCTTGGCCTCCCGGGGCCTGGAGCGCACGGACGCCGCGGCGCCGGAGCACAATTTCATCGCCACCGGCGACGCCGCCCAGTTTGAGCACCTCGCCCGGCGCTTCCTGGGCCCCGAGGTCCTCAGCGTCCGCCACGTGGACCACGTCGCGGCACAGTACCCCACCGGCAGCCTCGCCCGGATCACCCCGGAGATGATCGCCGCCGCCCGGGCCGGCGCGGGCCGGCCGCGGACCTCGAACTTCGTGGGCGGATCCGCGGGCGGGGGACCACTGCTGTGAAGCTGACCATCGTGGGCTGTACCGGCTCCTTCCCGGGGCCGGGCTCGCCGGCGTCGTGCTATCTGCTGACCGCCAACGACGGCGAGCGGAACTGGAAGATCGTCCTGGACCTCGGCAGCGGGGCGCTCGGCGCCATCCAGCGCTACACGGACCTGGAGGACATAGACGCGATCTTCCTCACCCACCTGCACCCGGACCACTGCATGGACCTGTGCGGGCTCCATGTTGCCGTGCGCTGGAAGCCGGGCGGCTGGGGGCGGGGCAGGATTCCGGTGTGGGGGCCCGCCGCGACGGCCGACCGGATGGCCACGGCCTACGGGCTGGACCTGGACCCGGGCATGCACGAGGAATTCGACTTCGGCAACTGGTCCGAGCGCAAGCCGGTCAGCGTCGGCCCGTTCACGGTGACGCCCTACGCGGTGAACCATCCCGTCGAGGAGGCCTACGCCCTCCGCGTGGAGGTCACCGAGCCTGCGAAGGACGGCACGCCCGTGACCCGCATCCTGAGCTACTCCGGGGACACGGACTCCTGCGCGGGCCTGGAGGACGCCGCGCGGGACGCCGACCTCTTCCTGTGCGAGGCGGCGTTCGAGGAAGGCCGCGACGACGCGATCAAGGACGTGCACCTGACGGGCAAACGGGCGGGGGAGGCCGCCGTCGCCGCCGGCGCGCGCCGGCTGCTGCTGACGCACATTCCGGTCTGGACGTCGCCGACCACCGTCATGGCCGAGGCCAAGGAGATCTTCGGCAAGGACGTGGCCGTCGCCGTAGCGGGTGTGCACTACACCGTCTAGCTGAACTGCCCGGGCGGGACCGGGTGAGTCGATAAGCTAAAGGCATGACTTCCCAAGCTCCCAGTGTCCCCGTCATCCGCGCCGACGGCCGTACCCCCGACCAGCTGCGCCCGATCAGCATCACGCGCGGCTGGTCCAAGCAGGCCGAGGGGTCGGCCCTGATCGAGTTCGGCAACACCCGGGTCCTGTGCACGGCCTCCCTGACCGAAGGCGTGCCGCGCTGGCTCAAGGGCGAGGGCCGCGGCTGGGTCACGGCCGAGTACGCCATGCTGCCCCGGGCCACGAACACCCGGTCCGACCGCGAGTCGGTCAAGGGCAAAATCGGCGGCCGCACCCACGAGATCTCCCGGCTGATCGGCCGCTCGCTGCGCTCCATCATCGACACCAAGGCCCTCGGCGAGATCACGATCGTGCTGGACTGCGATGTCCTGCAGGCCGACGGCGGCACGCGCACCGCGGCGATCACCGGCGCCTACGTGGCACTGGCCGACGCCATCCGGTTCGCCCGCGAGAAGAAGATGATCGCCCGCAACGCCCAGCCCCTGGTCGATACGATCGCCGCGGTGTCCGTCGGCATCATCGACGGCGTCCCGATGCTCGACCTGCCCTACGTCGAAGACGTGCGCGCCGAGACCGACATGAACGTCGTGGTGACCGGCTCCGGCAAGTTCGTGGAAGTCCAGGGCACCGCCGAGGGCGCACCCTTTGACCGCGACGAGCTGAACAAGCTGCTGGACCTGGCGCTGCTGGGCACGGAGCAGCTCGCCGCGATCCAGCGCGACACCCTGGCGGAGGCCCCGTGACGGAGGCGCCCCTCGCAGGCCAGCGGGAAGCCGACAGCCCGGGCCCGCGGCTCGTCCTCGCCACGCACAACCAAGGCAAGCTCCGGGAACTCCGTGAGCTGCTGCGCGGCCAGGTTCCCGGGCTCGACGTCGACACGCAGGTGGTGGATGCCGGCGCCGTCGGCGCCCCCGACGTCGCCGAGACCGGCGTGACCTTCGCCGAAAATTCGCTGCTCAAGGCCCGGGCGGTGGCACAGGCCACGGGCCTTGTGGCGATCGCCGACGACTCCGGACTTGCCGTGGACGTCCTCGGTGGCGCGCCCGGGATTTTCTCGGCGCGCTGGTCCGGCCGGCACGGCGACGACGCCGCGAACCTGCAGCTGCTGCTCGCCCAGCTGGCCGACGTGCCGGAGGAGTACCGCGGGGCCGCATTCGTCTGCGCCGCGGCGCTGGCAGTGCCCGGGTCCTCGCCCGACGGCGGCCGGGAGGTCGTGGAATACGGGCAGCTGGAGGGGACACTCCTGCGGGAGCCGCGCGGGGAGGGCGGCTTTGGCTATGACCCCGTCCTGCAGCCGAGCGGACTGGACCGCAGCTGCGCTGAGCTCAGCTCCGAGGAAAAGAACGCCATCAGCCACCGGGGCCATGCGTTCCGGGCGCTCCTGCCGGCCATCGTCGAGGCCCTGGCCGCGAAGTAGCCGGCCCACGCCGGCCGGGCGGACACACCGGCCAGGCCGGGCAGGACGAAGGAAGGCGCCCCACACGGTGGGGCGCCTTCCTTAGTTAACTGCTGCGTCTACTGCGGGCCTGCGCTACGGGGTCCGGCGCTCTTCTTCCGGCTCGTGCTCCTCGATAAATTCGTCCACGACGCCGGTGCCGTACTTCTCAGCCTGGCGCTTGGCGATCATGCCGCGGACCACCTCGATGCCGATCGGGATCACGGAGACCAGCACGATGGCGATGAAGATGATGTCCAGGTTGTCCTTGACCCACGGGACCTTGTCCCCGAGCAGGTAGCCGAGGAGCGTGACGCCGCCGCCCCACAGCACCGCGCCGATGACGTTGTAGGTGAAGAACTTCCGCTTGCTCATCTGCGCGACGCCCACGATTACCGGGACGAAGGTGCGGATAATCGGAACGAACCGGGCCAGGATCAGGGCCTTGCCGCCGTGCTTTTCGAAGAATGCATGCGCGCTTTCCACGTTCTCACGCTTGAACAGCTTGGAATCGGGCTTGTTGAACAGGGCAGGTCCGGCCTTGGACCCGATCAGGTAGCCCACCTGGTTGCCGATGATCGCGGCGACGATGATGAGCGCGGTCAGGACCCAAATGTTGACCTGGATGGTGCCGGTGGCCACGAGCAGACCGGCCGTGAACAGCATGGAGTCGCCGGGCAGGAAGAAGCCGATCAGCAGCCCGGTCTCGGCAAAGATGATGCCGCAGATCAGCAGGACCACCCACGGCGCGAACGCGGGATTCGCCAGGAAAACCTGCGGGTTGAGCCAGTCGGGCAGGAAGGAGGCCATCTGCGGCTGGACGGGGCCGGCGCCGCCAAGGGCGGACACGGCGAGGTCGCTCATTGCTAGTACGTTCACCCGTTAAGGGTACTTGACGGCCGCCGGCCGGCCCCGGCGGGCCGGTCCGGTGCGGGGGTGCCGCCCGCGGACGGTAAAGTTGGGCCGTGGCTTTGGACTTTACGGCGATCGACTTTGAGACTGCGAACGGCTTTCGCGGTTCGCCGTGCGCTGTCGGCCTGAGCAAGGTCCGGGGCGGCGTCGTCGTCGAGGAAGCCTCCTGGCTCATGCGGCCGCCGGAAAACCATGACACCTTCGACCACCACAACGTGCGGATCCACGGCATCAGGCCGGACCAGGTGGCGGGACTGCCCCGGTTCGGGGAGCTGTTCCCGGAGATCGGCGCGTTCATCGGCGGCGACGTGCTGGCGGCGCACAATGCAGCGTTCGATCTGGGCGTGATCCGCTCCGGCCTGGAGGTGTCCGGGCTGTCCGGACCCGCCTACGACTACGTCTGCACGGTGATGTTGTCCCGGCGCTGCTACTCCCTGGTGTCCAATTCGCTGCCCTACGCCGCCGAGGAGGCCGGCGTCCCGCTGCTCAACCACCACGATGCCGCGGAGGACGCCCGCGCCTGTGCCGGCATCCTGATCGACATCGCCGCCCGCAACGGGGCAGCAAGCATCGCGGAGCTCTACCTGTCCCTCGGCCTGGCCGTGTCGCACCAGCCGGCGTTCGACCCCCGGCGCGACCCGCTGTCCAAGGCCACCCTGGCCGCGATGGAGGCGCTCGCGGGGGGAACCGCCGGCTCGCCCCCGGGCCGTCGGTTCGTGGCCGGGTGGCCGGAGGAAGGCCCCAACCCGGCCCCCAACGCCGCCGCCAGCCCCGACCACCCGCTGTTCGGCCAGACCGTCGTGTTCACCGGCGAACTGGCAATTCCCCGCCCCGAAGCCAAGGCCCGCTCCGCAGAGCTTGGCGCCAGGCCTGAAAGCCGGGTCACGGCCCGTACCACGGTCCTGGTGGTGGGCGACGGGTTTGTGGCCGCGGACCTGCGCTCCGGCCGGCTGACCGGCAAGGCGCGCCGCGTCCTGGAACTGCACGAACGCGGGCAACGCATCGAGGTCCTGTCCGAGGGCGAATTCCTGCAGATGGTCGGCGGACACCTTGCCGCCGCACCTGCCTGACCCTGGTCCTGCCTGACCCTGGTGCTGCCTGACCTGGGCCTGCCTGAAGCGGCAGTCACACGGCGCAACAATCATTCCCCCCACGCCGCGCCCGCCCATAGCCTTGGCGGATGAGCAAGCCCACGGATGCACAGGCCTCCATAGCGCCGGCTGCGTCATCGCCGGCTGCGTTAACGCCGTCGGACTCAGCGCCGTCGACGCGCGGCATCGACTGGCGGCGGGTGTTCGCGTTTCCGAACCCGGTGAACGAGTACGCCGCCCGCACCACCGCGGCCCTGGTGGTGGCGCTGTCCGCCGTGACCCTGCTGACCGGTTTCGGCTGGGGGCTCGCCCTCATCGCGGCCGGGTTCTGGCTGCGCGTGCTGTTTGGCCCCCGGATCTCGCCCCTGGCCCAGCTATCGGTCAAGGTCCTGACGCCCCGTCTCGGGCGGACCCGCCTCGTTCCCGGTCCGCCCAAGCGGTTCGCCCAAGGCATCGGCGCCGCTATGTCGACGGCGGCTGCGGTGCTGCTGGCTGCCGGCCTCGCTCCCGCGGCGTGGGTGCTGCTCGCCGTGCTGATAGCCGCCGCGTCCCTTGAAGCGTTCGCCGGGTTCTGCCTCGGCTGCACCATCTTCGGCTTGCTGCAGCGCCGCGGGCTCATCCCCGCCGACGTCTGCGAAGCCTGCAACAACATCTCGCTCCGCGGCGCCTAGGATCCGGCGAGCTTAGGATCCGGGGAGCGTGTGGGGTCCGGAGCGCCTGGGTTCGGAGCGCCTGGGTTCCGCCGAAGCTGTGCGCCGGTGACGGACATGTCCTGAGGATGCCGCAGCCGGGGATGGACATGTCCCCTTCGCAGCGAGGAAGACCGCGCATGCCCTGGGGTTCGCTGCAGGGCGGGACGGACATGTCCTTGGGAGGCTCTGACGGGTGGACATAGTGGCAATATGTCCAGTCCCCGCGTTAGGGGAGGGGCATGTCCTGAGGATGCAGTAGCCGGGGATGGACATGTCCCCTTTGCAGCGAGGGCGACCGGGCATGTCCTCGTTACGCGGCAATGGCCGATGGACATGTTCATGGCACTGGGCCACGACTGGGCATGTCCTGACGATGCCGCGGCCGGGGATGGACATGTCCTTCGCAGCGGGGTGGAACGGGGCATGTCCCGCGGCCAAGCCGGGGTCAAGCCGGGACCGCGGCTCCCGAGCGCCGCCGGCTGCGGTCCGCGAACGCCGAAGGACCGGCGCCTGGCACACAGGAGCCCTGCTGACTGTTGCCCGCCGAAGCTATGCGCCGGTGACAGTGGCCAGCTTCGAGGCCATGCCCCGGATGACCTCCGGCGCCTGAAGCGCCGCCAGCCAGTCCGCCGGCAGGCACCGCTCGCCGTAGAACGCGCCCAGGATGTTCCCGGCGATCGACGCCGTCGAATCGCTGTCCCCGCTGTGGTTCACCGCCACCGCGATTGCGGCACGGAAATGGGCCTGGGCGGGGTCGGCCCCGGCAGGGACGGCGTCCGCCGTCCATGCCCCGGTTCCCGGGGCGGTTGCCAGCACGGCGTAGAGGGCGACGGCTAGGGCTTCCTCGGCCACCCACCCCTCGCCGAGTTCGCCCACCAGGTCCTCGGGGCTGAGCACGTCTCCGCCGCCGGGCGCGTCTCCGGCCAACCGCAGGGCCGCTTCCAGCCGCGCCACCACATCAGGATCCGGATTTTCGCCCTTGCGCAGGACGCCGCCGAGCAGCTGCCCGAGGGCCGCCTCCGCCGCCTCGCGCAGCCCGTGGCCGGAGGACAGGGCGTGGATGAGCAGGCTGAAAACTCCGGCGCTCTGCCGTGCCGCGGGGTGCCCGTGGGTCAGGGACGCGGCATCGGCGCTGAGCTTATAGACCGTTTCCGCTTCGAGGTGGGGGATCAGGCCGAAGGGCGCGGACCTCATCACGGTGCCGCAGCCCTTCGAATCCGGATTGACCGGCCGCTTCACGGTGCCCATCTCGCCCGTGGCAAGCCCGCTCAGGCACGCGTTGCCGGGTGAGCGCCGGCTCTTCAGGACATCCTGGGCATCGATCCAGCGTGGCGGCTGGAACGGGGCCGACGCCGGCACGGCGACGCCCTGGGTTCCCAGCCAGCGCAGGTACGCGAGCCACAGGCATGCGTTGATGTCCGCCGCCACGCCGTCGTTGGCCCATTCCAGCGCCTCGAGGAGGCCGTCGGCGGTGTACAGCGTCATTTGCGTGTCGTCCGAAAATGGGCTGCCGGCGTCGAGCGCGGAAAAATCCTGCAGGCCCGCAGGGCCGAATCGGGCGCGGATCGCGGAAATGCTGTCGAACTCGACGGCGTAGCCCAGCGAATCGCCGAGCGCGCCGCCCAGCAGGCAGCCGTGGATGCGCGAGCCGTGCGCAGGGGAGTGCGGCTGGCCGGGTGTTGGGGCGGGGGCGGGGCTGGTCCCGGGCTCGGTGCTCATGCCCTCAAATTTACCCGGCGCTGCACCGCACTCCGCAATGCCGCCGCCCCAGGGGGACTTAGCGCCGGCGACTTGAGGCTGGGCGGGCGGCGGATGCGGAAGGCCGGTAGGGTGCTGGTAGGACCCGTCCAGCGGTCAGACGAGGCAACCGCCGGCGCCGCATCGCCCGGCAGCGGAGGAAACGAATGCGCGAACCAGCGTGGCGGAAGACCGGGACCACCCCCGACTACAGGTTCTCCCTGGCCAACGAGCGGACGTTCCTGGCGTGGATCCGCACGTCACTGGCCCTCATAGCCGGAGCCCTTGCGATCGATCAGCTGGCCCCGGAGATCGCGCCCGGCCCCGTGCGGATCGTGTTGTGCGTCATCCTCGCGTTCCTGGGCGCGGGCCTGGCCGCCCTGGCCTACCACCGGTGGGGGCTCATGGAGGCCGCCATGCGGAACAACAGGGAGCTGCCGTTCTCCGGCGTGATGCTGGTGATGACCATCGGCGTCGCGGCTGCGGCACTGGTGTTCGCGGTCCTCATCCTGGTGGCGCGGTGAGACCAGATGCAGCCCGGGACCCCGGGCTGCAGCCCGAGCGGACGTCCCTGGCCTGGCGCCGGACACTGCTGGCCCTGATCGTGGCGGACCTGTTGGTCTGGCGCAGCTGGGCGCTCGCAGGGTCCCGGGGCGGGGCTGCGGGTCCTATCGATTTCCTAGGCCTCTGTGCCATGGCCGCCATGGCCGCGACGCTGGTCCTGGGTGTGTGCGTGCTGGTCCGCGGGCGGGAGCTCCGGCGGTCCAACGCTGCGCCGCCGGCGCCGCTGCTGCGCTGGGCCGCCGCCGCCGTCGTGGTCCTGGCCGCCAGCGCCGTGGCCGCGCTCGCCCTGGGGCGCTGAGCTGGAACACTGAGCTGGGCACTGAACCGGGCACTGAACTGGGGCACTGAACCGGGGCACTGAACCGGGGGGCCGGAACGGGCACCCAGCCGGAATCCAGCCAACATCCAGATTGCGCTGACAGACTGCTGGCGGACCCAATCTCCAGGCGGCCGAGGCCGCACCCGGACCACGAACCGGCGGCGGTCCTGCGACGCCGCAACTGCAGCCCCTGGGCGCGCCGCCAGCAAAGGAATCCTGACCATGACCCTGCTTGTGCCAGCCCCCGAGACCGTTGGCGTCCAGCCGCCGGCCGCCAGCGATGTCACGCCCCGGCCCGGGCTCGTGGCCCGGCTGTCCGCCGAGGCTCTGGGGACCCTGATCGTCGTGGTTGCAGGCCTGGGTGTGCCGCTCTTCACCATCCCGCAGTCAAGCCCGCTGCCCGCCGCCCTGGCTGCCGGCCTGGCCCTGACGGCGGCGATGCTGGCCGTTGGCTACGTCTCCGGCGGCCACTTTAACCCCGCCGTCACCGTCGGCAACGCCATCGCCGGCCGGATCCGGCTTGCCGACGCCGCAGCCTACATCGGCGCGCAGCTTGTGGGCGCCCTGCTCGGGGCCGTCGCCCTGTTCGGCGTCCTGCGCACCGTGCCGACCATCGACGACTCCCAGGCCGCGTTCGCCACGGTGGCCGCCGGATTCGGTGAGCACTCGATCATCCAGGTGCCCATGGCCGGCGTCCTGCTCGTGGAGGTCCTCGGCACGGCCCTGCTCGTGGCCATCTTCCTTGCCACCACAGCCCACAGGAATCCGGCCAGGGCGGCGGCGCCCTTCGCGGTCGGCCTGGCGACGGCGATGCTCCTGCAGTTGGGTCAGGCCCTTGGCAATGTGCCGTTCAACCCGGCCCGGGCAACGGCGTCGGCCATCTTCAGCGGCCCGGATGCGCTCGGGCAGCTGTGGCTGTTCTGGGTGGCACCGGTGGTCGGTGCGGCCATCGCCGGGCTGGTTTTCCGCGGCTTCGTCCAGGCCAGCGTCCAGGCGGCCCGGACCACTGACCGGACCACTGACCAGGGCACTGGTGCGGTCACTGCCCCGACCGACGGAACGCTCACGGACGCCGATGTGGATGGCGCCGGCTTCGATGACGTTGAGCTGGCCGACGTCACCGCCACCACCGCTGCTGCTCCGGCCGCGCCCGCCGGCAACGACGAGGCCCGCAGCTTCTTCGACCGCAAGGGTGGGAAGTAGCCCCCGCTGACTACTTTTAACCTCCGTCACACCTCCGGGGTGGTGGCGCAAGAGTGTCGGTGGCAGCCGATACCGTAGGAATATGCGGTTATTGCACACCTCCGACTGGCACTTGGGCCGGTCCTTCCACGGCGTCGGCATGCTGGATGCCCAGCGCGCCTTCATCGACCAGCTCGTGGCCTTTGTCCGGGAAGAGAGCGTCGACGTCGTCCTCATCGCCGGGGACGTCTATGACCGCGCTCTGCCGGGCGTCGACGTCGTTGGCCTGCTGGATGACGCCCTGGTGCGCCTCACCGGGGCCGGCGCCGAAGTTGTGCTGACCAGCGGCAACCACGACTCCGCCATCAGGCTGGGGTTTGCCTCGCGGCTGCTTGAGCGCGGGGGAGTGCATTTGCGCACACGGCTGAACGAACTGGACGTTCCCGTGCTCTTTCCGCTCGGGGGCGATGCCGGGAACGAGGCAGCGCCGGTGCTCGCCATTTATGGGATCCCGTGGCTGGAGCCCCGGCTGGTCGCCGAGCAGCTGGGCGTCGAGACCGCGAGCCACTTCGAGGTCACCCGCGCCGCCACCGAACGGATCCGTGCCGACGTGCGGCACCGGAGCCAGACCCGGACCGTTCATTCGGTGGTCCTGGCGCACACCTTCGCCAGCGGCGGCATCAGCTCCGACAGCGAACGGGATCTGAGTATCGGCGGCGTCGGCGCAGTCCCGCTGGATCTCTTCGACGGCTTTGGCTACACGGCACTGGGCCACCTGCACGGCCGGCAGGAGCTCTCCCCGGCGGTGCGCTACTCCGGTTCGCCGCTGGCGTACTCCTTCTCGGAAGCGAAGCACCGGAAGGGCAGCTGGCTCGTGGAGGTCGACGCCGAGGGAATCGGCGGCGTGCGCGAGGTGCTCTGGGACGCGCCCCGGACCCTCGCCGTGCTCCGCGGGAAGCTGGATGAGCTCCTGGAGTCGGAGGACTTCGCGTGGGCCGAGGCCGCCTATTGCCAGATTACGCTGACGGACGAGGCCCGCCCGGCCCAGGCGATGGACCGCCTGCGGGCACGGTTCCCTGACACCCTGGTGCTCGGCTTCGATCCCGATGGCCCCGGCGCGGCGCCCAAAGCCAGCTACAGCAGCCGGCTTGCCGAGGCCGAGGACGACCTCTCCGTCTGCTGCGGATTCCTCGAGCACGTCCGGGGCCGGCCCGCGTCGGACGCCGAGGCAGCCGTTCTCGCCGAGGCGCTCGACGCCGTCCGCCTGGAAGGGGTGTCCCTGTGAGGATCCATCGCCTGGAGATTTCCGCCTTCGGCCCGTTTGCCGGCACGGAGCGGATCGACTTCGACCGCCTGAGTGCACACGGGCTGTTCCTGCTGAATGGCGCCACCGGCGCGGGCAAGACCAGCGTGCTGGACGCCATCTGTTTCGCCCTCTACGGATCGGTTCCCGGGGTCCGGCAGGACGGCAAGCGGCTGCGCAGCGATCACGCAGAGGCCGCCGCCGAGCCGCGCGTCACCTGCGAATTCTCGGCCAAGGGCCGGCACTTCGAAGTCTCCCGCTCGCCCGCGTGGGATAAGCCCAGTGCCCGGGGCAGGAACGGCTTCACGGTCCAGCAGGCCAACACGCTGCTGCGCGAACGTATCGACGGCGCGTGGGTGGAGAAATCCGGCCGTAATGATGAGGCCGGAGCGGAGATCGCCGACGTCCTGGGCATGAACCGGGACCAGTTCACGCGCGTGGTCATGTTGCCGCAGGGGGATTTCGCGGCGTTCCTGCGCTCCAAGGCGTCCGACCGTCTGGAGTTGCTGCAGAGCCTTTTCGGCACCCAGCGCTTTGAAGCCGTGGAACAGGAACTGTCCCGGCGGGCGCAGACTGCCAAGGCCGAAGTCGCCAACCTCAACGCGAAGCTGGACCTGCTGCTGGCTCGGGCGGAGTCCGAAACCGCGACGCTCGAACTCGACCCCGACGGCGCCCCCGGCCTGGACGAGCCGGATGCCCTGTTGGCCTGGCTCGACAACGCCGCAACAACCGCAGCGGAGGTCCGCCGCAGCGACGCCGCGGCAGCCGAGAAGCAGGCCGCCGATCATGCGTCCCTGCTGGAGGCGGCGAACGCGCGGGCGAACCGCCACGCCAAACTTGCCGCCGCGGAACAGCGGCGGATTGAAGCCGACGCCGCCGCCCCCGTCCTGGCGGGCAAAGCCGTCACACTGGGACTGCACCGCCAGGCCGAGATGCTCGGCGGCCAGTTGCAGGCAGTCGAAAGCGCCGCGGCAGCCGAGGACCTGGCAGGAACGGCCCTGCTGGAGGCCGCGCGGCAGCTGCGGTCCGCGGCCGCCACAGACCCGGAGCTCGCCGGGCAGGACTTCCTCGCCGCCGGCGCCCGAGGCGACGACGACGGCGCTGGCGACGACGCCGCTGCCGACGACGCCGTCCGGGCGGGCAAAGCCGTCCAGTTGGACAGCGCGGCCGTCCGCAGCACCCTCGCCCGGCTGCGGTCCCTGCATGCCGTGCTCACCGAACGCCTGCCCGACGAAGCCCGGTTCCTCGGGCTCACTGACCGCGGCAGCCGGCTGCGCCTGCAGTTGCAGGAGCTGGAATCCGGACGGCTGGCCGGCGCCGCCGCACTGGACATCCTGCGCACAGAGTCGGCGGACCTGTCCGCCGGACTCCGTCCCCTCGAGGAGCTGGCCGCCGAAGTCCAGTTGCGCACCAAGGAAGCCACGGCAGCGGATGAACTCGTGACCATCGTTGGCCGCTTCCTGGCCGCCGAGGCCGAGTGCACGGCAATTGCCGAACAGCACGCCGCGGCCCGCAACGCGCACCAGGACCGGAGGCAGCAGTGGCTGGACCTCCGCGAGCAACGGCTCACGAACGCCGCCGCCGAGCTCGCCACCCAGCTCCTGGCCGGAGTTCCATGTCCGGTCTGCGGCAGCCCTGAGCACCCGGCACCCGCCCCCGCGGCAGCCTCCGCCCTGGCCGTCGCCGAGGCCGAGAAAGCCGCGCAACTGGCCAGCGACACGGCTGAAGAAGCCGTCGCTGCCTTTGGGCGCGAGCTCGCCGAAGCCCAACAGAACGTCGCCGTCCTGGCCGCCCAGGGCGGCAACACACCTGCCGGGGAAGCCCGTGAGGAGGCAGCCTTGGCCGGGGAACGGGCTGATGACGCCGTCCGCGCTGCCACGGACCTTGCTGCCAGCCGGACCCGGATGGCAGAACTCGAAGCGGCGATCGCCGACGCCGAGCGGGCGCAGGCCGACGCCGCCTCCGGCATCGCACAGACGCAATCGACGATCGCCGAAATCGACGAGCAGGCACAGGCCCTCGAGCAAACCCTGGACCAGCTGCGCGCCGGCCACGCGAGCCTCGAACAGCGGATCGCCGCCCTGACAGCAACCACAGCGGTCCTGGAGCACGCCGACGCCGCACAGTCGGCCCACGAACAGGCCGCCGCCCGCACCGCTGAGGCACGCCGGCACCTTGAAGAGGCCCTCCCCGGGGCCGGTTTCAGCACCGAGACCGCGGCGCGGGAAGCACTGCTGCCAACGCCGGCGGCAACAAGTCTCGAAACGGCCATCCGGGCCGGACAGGATGAAGCCGCCAGGATCCAGGAACTGTTCGCCGGCGAGGACCTGGCGCTGGCAGCAGCCGAGCGGGCCGCCGGGGACATCGTCAGCGATGCCGCCCTCGACGAGCTCAGGACCGGGTCGGCGGCGGCTGAACGCAAAGCCCGGGAAGCCGTGCTTGCGGCCGGGCTGGCGGAAAACTCGCTCCGGACCCTCGGGCGCATCGCCGCAAACTACGCAGACCTCGCCGCCGCCGGAAGGGAACCGCGGGACCGGGCCGCGATGCTCACCGCCGTCGCCGACGCGGCCAAGGGCGGCGGAGACAACACCTACCGCATGAGCCTGAACAGCTACGTCCTCGCCGCCCGGCTCGAGCAGGTGGCCGTCGCTGCCTCCGAACGCCTGATCGGCATGAGCGATGGCCGCTACACGCTGCAGCACACCGACGCCAAGGCAGCACGCGGCGCGAAGTCCGGCCTTGGCCTGGAAGTCGTGGACGAGTGGACCGGCCAGCGCCGGGACACCGCCACCCTCTCCGGTGGCGAGTCCTTCATGGCCTCACTGGCGCTGGCCCTTGGACTGGCGGACGTCGTGCAGCACGAGTCCGGCGGCGTGGACATCGAGACCCTCTTCGTGGACGAGGGCTTCGGCAGCCTCGACGAACAGGCGCTGGAACAAGTCATGGACGCCCTCGAAGGCCTCCGCGACGGCGGCCGGGTTGTGGGGCTCGTGAGCCATGTCGCCGAAATGAAGCAGCGCATCGGCACCCAGCTCCAGGTGGTCAAGGGCCGCAGCGGCTCCACCCTGCACATCAGCGACGACACCCGGGTCTGAGCCCATCCGGGGGCCCGGGCCTGAGCCCGTTCCGGGGCCAGCTCCGGGCCCCGCCCCGGGGCCTCGTCCCCGGGGCGGCCGTTCCGGGATCAGGTATCATTGATCTGTTACCGGGTCGCGCGCATCGGGAGGAGGGACGATGCGCACTATTTGAGCGAACCCGGAAACCATGAACCCTTCACCGTCTTCTTTGGCGTCTACTCTTGACGCCCCACTTTCGACCGACTCTCTGCCGGCCGCCGCCCTTTCGACCGACGCCCTGCCGCCCGCTGCTCTGCCGGCCGCCCCACTTTCGACCGACGCCCTGCCTACCCCGGCGCCCGCTAAGGGCGGCCGCTTCGCGCGGCTGCCGATGCTCGCCGGCCGCAGCTTCATCCCCCTGGGGCTCTTCGCCCGCCTGCCGCTGGCCATGCTCACCGTCGGCGCCCTGACTTTAGCCACTGCCGTCACCGGCTCTTACGCGGTCGGAGGGGCAGTGGCCGGCGCCGTCGGCATCGGCTCGGCGCTGGGCGCTCCCGTCCTGGGCGCAAGTGCGGATCGGCTGGGCCAGCGACCCGTGTTGCTGTTTACCGCAATCCTCAACGCTGTGGCCGTCGTCGCCCTGATCATCGCGGCCTACCTGATCCCCAGCGGATCAGCTCCCGGAACCATCGTTCCTGCCCTTGTGATTGCGTTCGTGGCCGGAGTCAGCTGCCCGCAGGTCGGCTCCCTGGCCCGGGTCCGCTGGATGGCACTGACGTCCCGGGGCGGGACCAAAACCGACGCCACGGATCTGGACACGGCCCTCTCCTACGAAAGCACTGCCGACGAGTTGACCTTCGTCCTCGGGCCGGCGCTCGTGGGAATCCTTGCCAGCCTCATCGCGCCCTGGCTTCCGCTGGCTCTCGCCGCTGCCCTGACCATCACCCTGGTTCCGGCCTTCGCCGTGCACCCCACCCACCATGCGGTGGTCCGGACTCCGGCGCGCACGTCGGCGGCGTCGGAGCTCGAGACGCAGCGCCGCGCCTCCATGCCGGTCGCGCAACGCGTCCGGACCTTCGCCGCCGTTGCCCTCCCCGTGCTGGCGATGGCCTGCATGGGCACATTCTTTGGCTCCACCCAGGCGTCCCTGAGTTCCTTCTCGGCCAGCTTCGCCACCTCCGAACTCATGGGGTTGTTGTACGCCGTCATGGGCCTGAGCTCCGCAGCGGCCGCTCTCTCGGTTGCCTACTGGCCCCGGCGGTTTACCCTCAACGCCCGCTGGATCGCGTGCGCGGCCCTCATGGCCGGCTTCGCGTCACTGCTGCTGCTGCCCTCCACGGCGTTGCCCATGGTCCTTGTGCTGCTGGTTCTGGGCCTGCCGGTGGGGCCGCTCATGGTGACGGTCTTCGCTGTCGGAGGACTAGTCGCCCCCGCCGGCAAGCTCGGCACGGTCATGACGGCCCTTGCCAGCGGCATTATCGCTGGACACGCACTCGGATCGTCCGTCGCCGGACAGCTGGCGCAGAACTTCGGGTATTCGACGGCGTTCCTGGTCCCGGTGTGCGCCGCCACGGCGCTGTTCCTGCTGGGAACGGCCGCGGCCGTCGTACTGCGGCAACGCGGGAAGAAGCCGGTACAGGCCGCCTAACCCCGCTAACCCGCCGTTGCGCTATCACTCTTGGTCCCCAAAACGGCGGCGCCAGGAGGACATCTACTGATAGGGCATCGGAGGTAACGGGCGACGGCGGCGCACGCGCTTAGCCCAGCTGCGCCTCGATGCGACGCGCCGCCTCGGTCAGGGCCGCGGCGACCTCGTCCGGATCCTGCGCGGCGCGGATATAGACGACGGCGAGGGCGGCCGGCCGGCCGCCCGGCACGCGCAGCGGCACCGCAATAGAGGACACGCCGGGGATCACCTCGTCATGGCTGGCGGCGAAGCCGCGGCGCCGGGCCTCGGCCGCTTCGGGCCGGTACGGGATGCCCGGGACCAGGGCCCGCCAGTCCTGCTCCGGGAAGGCGGACTGGATCGCAATGCCCGGCGCCCCTGCGCTGATGGGGTGCCGAGACCCCGGGTGCTGCACCACCGCGGCGCCGCTGTGCCGCGGATCCACCGTCACCAGCGTCACGCACTCCTCCCGGTCCCAGACCGCCACGAAGGCGCTCATGGTCAGGGTGTTGGCCAGCAGGGTCAGTTCCGGCAGCGCCGCCGACTGCAGGTTCCGGGAGACCCCGCGGGCCAGGACCGCGAGGCCCGGGCCGGGCTGGACGCGGCCGCCGTCGTCACGGACCAGCAGCGAGTGGTCCTCGAGGGTGCGCAGGATCCGGTAGGCCACGGAGCGGTGGACGCCCATGGCATCGGCGAGTTCGGCAATGGTCAGCGGCTGCTGGGCCTCGGCGAGGATCTCCAGCGCCCTGATGCCGCGGGAGAGCGTCTGGGACGGGGAAGCCTGGGCGGTGCCGGCATTCGGGGTCATGGGGTCCATCCTAGGGGCGGGGGTGCTGGACGCCGGGCCCGCCGGGCAACCCTTGTGTTCCGGCTCACGGTCCGCTAGCGTTCTATATGGGAACTGTTTGTTCGATTATAGAACACATTGGCTGAACTCGACTATCGAGCACAGCTGATCCAAAGCACACCCACACCACAGCCGGGGAAACGCAACGAACGCAAGGGATCAATGATGATTGCCACGCCGCGCGGCCACGCCGGCGGTGCCCAGGGCCCCCTGTCGGCGCCGCGGGCCAACCACTTCCGGGGCAGCCTCGGCAGGTTTGCCACCGGCGTCGCGATCGTGACCTTCGACGGTGCCACGAAGCGCCACGGCATCACCGTGAACTCCTTCACGTCGGTCTCGATGGACCCCCCGCTGGTGCTGGTGAGCATCTCCCGCACGGCCAGGGCCCACGACGAGCTCGCCGGCCGGCCCTTCACCGTGAATATCCTCGGCGCAGAGCAGCGGTACCTGGCCATGCACTTCGCCGGCCGCCCCGGCCCCGAGCCGCTGTGGGTGGAAGGGAAGACCGCGCCGCGGCTGTCCAATGTCCTCGCCTATTTCGAATGCAAACCCTGGGCGGCGTACGACGGCGGAGACCACACCCTGTATGTCGGCGAGGTGGTGGACTTCAACTACCGCAGCGGCGATGCCCTGGCCTTCGCCAACAGCACTTTTACCACCATCCCGGAAAGCCAGCTTGGCATGGAGGATCTGCTCTAGCGCCGCACCACATCCCTTGCCGGCATTTGCGCTCAAAGACGACTGGAGGAAGACCATGGGTATCCGTACCGGACGGCAGTACCTGGACAAACTCAACGCCATGACCCCGCACGTGGTGATCGACGGCGAGGTGGTCAGCGAAAAGATCGCCGAGCACCCGGCCTTCCGCAATGTGGCCCGTTCCTACGCCAAGCTCTTCGACATGCAGCATGATCCGCAGTACCAGGACGCGCTCACCTACGCCTCACCCAGCACCGGGGACCGGGTCAATGCCTCCTTCCTGGTGCCGAGGTCCATCGAGGACCTCCAGCGGCGGCGCCGCGCCATCTCCACCTGGGCCGAGTCCTCCAACGGCTTCCTTGGCCGCTCCGGGGACTACATGAACTCCGCGCTGACCGCGCTGGGCACGGCAGGGAAGTGGTTCGCGCAGGCGGACCCGAAGTTCGGCGACAACATCCGCAACTACTACGAGTGGGCCCGGGAAAACGACGTCCTCGCCACGCACACCCTCATCCCGCCGCAGGTCAACCGCTCGGTCTCCGGTTCGGAGCAGCTCGGCGGCCAGCTCTCGGCCCGGATCGTGGAGGAGCGCGGGGACGGGATCGTCATCCAGGGCGCGCGCATGCTCGCCACCATCGCCCCGATCGCCGACGAACTGCTCGTCTTCCCGTCCACGGTCCTGCGGGGCACCCCGGAAGACGCGCCCTATTCCTACGCGTTCGCCATCCCCAACGATGCCCCGGGCCTGCGCTACCTTTGCCGCACCTCGCTGTACAACGGCGGGAGCACCCACGACGAGCCGCTGGCCTCCCGCTATGAGGAAATGGACGCCGTCGCGGTTTTTGACCACGTCTTCGTGCCCAACGAGCGCATTTTCATGCTCGGCCACCCGCAACTGTGCAACAGCTTCTACACCGAGACCGGCGCGGGCGCGCTCATGACCCATCAGGTGGTCACCCGCACCGTCGCCAAGAGCGAGTTCTTCCTGGGCCTGGCCTCGGAGCTGGCCGAATCGATCGGCATCGACGGATTCCAGCACATCCAGGAGGACATCGCCGAACTGATTATCGACGTCGAAATCGGCAAGGCGCTGGTCCGCGCGTCCGAGGCCGACGCAGGGCTCAACGACGCCGGCGTCATGCTGCCGAAGTGGACCACCCTGAACGCTGCCCGCAACTGGTACCCGAAGATCGCCCAGCGCTTCCCGCAGATCATCCGGAAGTTCTCGGCGTCGGGCCTCATGGCCCTGCCGGGGGAGGCGGACGTCAACAGCGAGGCCCGGGAGGACATCGAGCTGTACCTGCAGGGCAAGACCTTGACCGGCCCCGAACGGGTCCGGCTGTTCAAGCTGGCCTTCGACGCCTCGATCTCCGGGTTTTCCGGGCGCCAGTCGCTCTACGAGTACTTCTTCTTCGGAGACCCGGTCCGCATGGCCGGCGCCCTGGTCAACACCTACGACCGCGAGCCGGTCCGGGCCCGGGTCAGAGAGCTGCTCAACCGCTCCGACTGACCCGCGTGACACGCGGAAACAGTCCCCGGAAATATGTGTGCCTTATCACACCTTTCATAGTAGTATCAGGATACTAACTGACCGTTCGATCAGTAATCCACGAGGCATCAGTTATCCACTTCGCACCCATCCCGGGCAGTACCTCTGCCCCCAGCAACGGAGTTCCAATGACCGTAACTTCATCCGTAGATTCTGAGGCGGGTCCCAGCAGCAAACACGAGGAACGCAAGGTCCTCGCCGGGACACTGGTCGGCACCACCATCGAGTGGTACGACTTCTTCATTTTTGCCCAGCTGACCGCAACGCTGCTGTCGCCGCTGTTCCTCGCCCCGCTGAACGCCTCCAACCCTGGCCTGGCACAGATCCTGTCCTTCGCCCTCATCGGCATCAGCTTCCTCTTCCGCCCGCTCGGCGCGATCGTCGCCGGCCACCTGGGCGACCGCCTCGGCCGCAAGGCCATGCTGGTCTTCACCCTGATCATGATGGGTGCCGCCACGGCCCTGATCGGCATGCTGCCCACCTACGCGCAGATCGGCGTCTGGGCCCCGATCCTGCTGATCCTGCTCCGCGTCATCCAGGGCTTCTCCGCCGGCGGTGAATGGGGCGGCGCTGCCCTGATGGCCGTGGAGCACGCTCCCAAGAGCAGGCGCGGCCTCTTCGGCGCGTACCCGCAGATCGGCGTTCCGGTCGGCATGATCCTCGCCACCGGCCTGCTGTACTTCCTCAACACCTCCATGTCCAAGGAAGACTTCGCGTCCTGGGGCTGGCGCGTGCCGTTCCTGCTCTCCATCGTGCTGATCATCGTCGGCTACCTGATCCGCCGGGCGGTCGCCGAGAGCCCCGTCTTCAAGGAGATGCAGGACCGCAAGGAAGAAAGCAAGGCGCCCCTGGGCGAGCTGCTCCGCAAGCACAAGAAGGCCGTCCTCTACTCGACGATGATCTTCATCGGCAACAACGCCGCCGGCTACCTGCTGATAGCCTTCTTCATCTCCTACGCCACCAAGACGCTGAAGATGCCCACCCCGCAGATCCTGCTCGCCACCACGCTGGCCTCCTTCGGCTGGCTGATCTTCACCCTGGTCGGCGGCTGGCTCTCGGACAAGATCGGCCGCGTCAAGACCTTCCTGATCGGCTACGGCATCGTCTTCGCCTGGATGATCCCGATGTTCGCGCTGATCGACACCAAGGACATCCTGCTCTACGGCGTCGCGCTGTTCGTCCTGACGATCGGCCTGGGCCTGTCCTACGGCCCCATGTCCGCCATGTACGCCGAGATGTTCCCGGCGAACGTGCGCTACTCGGGGATCTCGATCGGCTACGCGTTCGGCGCCATCCTCGGCGGCGCATTCGCGGCCACCATCGCGGAAGTCCTCCTGCAGGGCACCCACTGGACCGGCTCCATCGGCATCTACATCATGGTCCTGTGCGTCATCTCCGCCGTCGGCGTCCTGCTGGCCGGGGAAACGAGGGGCCGCCCGCTCGGCGTCAGCAGCCACCACTAGCCGCACACAAACAACGCGGGGTCACTTACGGCCCATCCGGAGCCCCCGGACGGGCCGTAAGTGACCCCGCGTTGCTTTTAAGGAAAGCCTAGACGCCCAGGAAGCTGATGGCGCCCTGCTTGAAGGCACGGCTGGTGATGGCGTTGGTGTGGTTCCGGCCCGGCAGCACGAGCTGTTCGACCATGCCGCCGGCCTTGGCGCCGAGGGCGGCGAGTTCCGGCATGGAGGCGGCCCGGTCGTCGTTTTCCCCCGCCACGAGGAGCATCGGCATGTGGGGGACGGCTTCGGCGGGGTCGTACGGCTCGGTCTTGATCGCCTCGACCAGGGACAGCAGCGCGAAGATGTTGTTGCTGGGCAGCAGCATGGCCATTTTCAGCAGCCCGGCAGTCGACTCGTCCGCGATCGGCGTGCCGTCGGCCAGGTACCGCTGCGCGGCGATCAGGTCGAAGTCCGCCAGGGGGTCGGCGACGTTCGGGCCGCCCAGGACCAGCCGGTGCACCAGCTCGTGCTGGGTGGCCCCGAATTCCCAGGCGAGCCGGGACCCCAGCGAATAGCCGATCACGTCGAGCCCGCTGGACGGGTCCCCGTCGCGCAGCGGACGCGCGCCGGCGTCGAACACAATCTGCAGCAGGTCCGCGCGGATCCGGCTGGGGGAGTAGGAGTCCATGTCCTCCGGGGCGCCGCTGCGGCCGTGGCCGGGCAGGTCCACGGTGATGACGCGCCGGCCGGCTTCCAGGAGCGCGGTGAGCCAGCCGCTGTCTTCCCAGTTGAGTTTGGAGGAGGAGGAGAAGCCGTGCAGCAGCAGGACGGGACGGAGCCCGGCGTCGTTCTGGGGCTCGTGCACCTGCACATACAGCTGGGGGTCGGTGCCCTCAACGGTGTGCGAATGCTGTTCGCCGGTGTGTCTGCCGCTCATGCTCTCAGTCCTCATCAAGTACGGCGCTCAGGCGGACCCGGCGCTTAGGTGCCTCTTCCTTCGGGACCGTGCCCACGATGCCGGCGGTGTTGTCCGGCACCTCAAACACAATCAGGGGCTCGCCGACATTGATCTTGTCGCCGGGCCCGCCGTAGATACGCACTACCTTACCTGCCTGCGGGCTGGGCAATTCAACGGCCGACTTGGTGGTTTCGACCTCCACGAGCGGCTGGTTGCGCTCCACCTGCTCGCCCGGGGAAACCAGCCATTCCAGCACCGTGGCCTCGATCAGGCCCTCGCCGAGATCCGGGAGGGGGAAGGAAATTTCAGCCACGTTTGTACTCCAATACTCGCTGGATGCCGAAGAGGATCCGGTCAATGTTCGGGATGTATTCATCTTCCAGGTCGCCCGAGGGATACGGGACGTCGAAGCCGGTGACGCGCTCCACCGGCGCCCTGAGGGTGTCAAAGCAGCTTTGCGTGATCAGCTGCGCCACCTCGGCGCCGAGGCCGGAGGTCAGCGGCGCTTCGTGGACGACGACGGCGCGGCGCGTCTTGCGCACGGAGGCGGCGAGGGCCTCCGCGTCGATCGGCTTGAGCCAGCGCAGGTCCAGGACCTCGATGTCGATCCCGTCCTCGGCCGCGAGCTCGGCCACCTGCAGGCAGCGGGCCACCATGGCGCCCCAGGCGACCAGCGTGAGGTGGCGGCCTTCACGCATGACCTTGGCGCCGGTGGGGGAGCCACCGTCGTGTACGGAGACCTCACCCTTCTGCCAGTACCGCGATTTCGGCTCCATGAAGATCACCGGGTCCGGCCGCGTGGCGGCGTACTTGAGCAGGTGGTAGGCCTCATGCGGGTTCGACGGCGAGACCACCTTCAGGCCCGGCACGTGGGCGAAGAGCGCCTCCAGGCTTTCGCCGTGGTGTTCGGGGGCGCGGATGCCGCCGAAGCTGGGTACCCGCAGGGTGATGGGCATCGGCAGGGTGCCCCGGCTGCGGTAGTTCATCCGGGCGATCTGGCAGACGATCTGGTTGATGGCCGGGTAGGCGAAGCCGTCGAACTGGACCTCGGGAATGGGGTGGAACCCGGCCATCGCCAGGCCCACGGACATGCCCAGGATGCCGGATTCCGCCAGCGGGGTGTCAAAGACGCGCTGCGCTCCGTGCTCGGCCTGGAGTCCGTCGGTGATGCGGAAGACGCCGCCGAGCCGGCCGCAGTCCTCGCCGAAGATCACTGCTTTGGGGTTGTCCGCGAGGACCTCGTCGAGGGCGCGGTTGAGCGCCTGCTGCATCGACATCACCGTGGTGGCGGGCCCGCTTCCGGCCGGGGTGGTGACTGTGTCGTCGGCAGTGCTCTCGCCTGCGGCGTCTCTGCCTTCGAGAATCGAGTTAGACATGTTCGGACTCCTCGCGCCAGTTGGCGGCCTGGGCCTGCAGGGCAGGGGTGGTTTCCTGGAAGACCAGGTCAAACATTTCAGTTCCGGGCCGGGAGCCCAGGGCCTGGATGCCGGTGCGGATCTGCTCCTCTTCGGCCTTGGCCGCGGCCAGCGCCCCGGCGAAGAACGCCTCGTCGGCGATTCCATCGGCCAGCAGCCGCTGCCGGAGCCGCTCGATCGGGTCGGTGCCGGCGCCGTCGCGTTCCTCGTCGAGGGAGCGGTAGCGGCCCGGGTCATCGGACGTGGAATGCGGGCCGCGGCGGTAGGTCATGGCTTCGATGAGCACCGGGCCGTTGCCGGAGCGGGCATGCGCGAAGGCTCGGCGGGTCGCCTCCAGGACCGCGGCGACGTCGTCGCCGTCGATCTTCAGCGCCGGCATCCCGTAACCCGCGGCGCGGGCCGCGACGGAGCCGCCGGCCACCTGCCGTTCGGTGGGGACCGAGATGGCCCAGCCGTTGTTCTGGACGAAGAACACCACCGGCGCCTTCATCACGGCGGCAAAGTTCATCGCCTCGTGCACATCGCCCTGCGAGGAGGCGCCGTCACCGAAGTAGGTCAGGGCGACGCCGTCTTTCCCATCCAGCGTCTGGCCGTGGGCCCAGCCGACGGCGTGCAGGACGGACCCGGCGACGACCGCCTGGATCGGGGCCAGTCGGGATTCCAGCGGGTTGTACAGGCCGCCGTGCCACGTGGCCTTGTGGGTGGACATGTAGGCAACCATGTCCACCCCCATGGTCCGGGCGACGCCCATTTCGCGGTAGGTGGGGAAGACGAAGTCCCGGGTGGTGTCCACGGCGTAGCCGCTGCCCACCTGGGCTGCTTCCTGGCCGAGTTCGGGGGCGTAACCGGGGATGATGCCCTGCCGCTGCCAGGCGATGGCCGAGGTGTCGAGGTGACGGACGGCCACCATGAGCGAATAGAGCTCGCGGAGTTCGTCGGCTGTGAGCGGCCCGGCAGCGCTGCCGGAAGCCACGGGGAGAAGTGTGTCCATGCCTGTGACCCTAGTCACCGGCGGCGGGGTGGGCAATCAGCCTAGGCGGGGGTGCCCAGACTGCATACTTTGGCCGCCCCGCGCGCCGGTGAGCTTGGCAATTTGTCTAGCGACTTAGCTGGACGGCTGATCGGCTTTTGCGGCGGCGTTGCGGTTCCGGCTGATCCGGGCACCGGTCCAGCACGCCACGGCGATGCCGGCCACCAGCACCAGGGTGCTGACCAGCTGCTTGCTGCTCTCCGGGCTGCTGAAGCCGACGGCGAAGATCAGCGCCAGGAGCACGAGCCCGAAGATCGTCAGCCCGGGGAAGCCCTTCATCCGCAGCGGCAGCGCAGTGCCGTCGCGGTCTGCCCGGCGGCGCAGGATCAGCTGGGACACCAGGGCCGAGCCCCACACCACGAGGCAGGTGGAGCCGACAAGCTGGAACAGGGCCGGCAGGATCTGGTCCGGGAAGAGCAGTTCCAGGACGGCGGCCAGGAAGCCGAAGGCCACGGAGACGCTTACCGCCACGACCGGGACCCGGGCGGTGTTGAGCTTTGAGAGGACCTTGGGGGCTTCGCCGCGCTCAGAGAGCGAGTACACCATGCGGGACGCGCCGTAGAGGTTGGCGTTAAGGGCGGACAGCAGCGCGATGACGGCGACGAGGGTGATCGCCGCACCGGCGCCGGGGATCCGGGCGACGTCGAGGACACCGGCGAAGGGGGACTTCAGGGCCGCGGAGGTTGAGGGCAGGACGGCCGCGATGACGAATACCGAGCAGATGTAGAACACGAGGATCCGCCAGACCACGGTGCGGATCGCCTGGGCGACGCTGCGCTCCGGGTTTTCCGTCTCGGCCGCGGCCACGCTGACAATCTCGGTGCCGCCGAAGGCGAAAATCACGACGAAGAGCGCGGTTGCGATGCCGCCCAGGCCTGCCGGGGCGAAGCCGGACGTGAAGTTGCCGAGGCCGGGGGACGGGACATCCGGCAGCAGGCCCAGCAGCAGGGCCGTGCCGATGGCCAGGAAAATCACGATGGCGGCGACCTTGAGGATGGCGAACCAGAATTCGAACTCGCCGAAGTTCTTCACGCCCGCCAGGTTGATGGCGGTGAACAGGGCCATGAAGATCAGGGACAGTGCCCAGACCGGGATCACCGGCCACACGGTGAACAGGAGCCCGGCGGCACCGAGGGCCTCGGCGGCGATGACCACCACGAGCTGCAGCCACCAGAGCCAGCCGACGGTGGCCCCGGCGGTCTTGCCCATGGCCTTTTGCGTGTACACGGAGAAGGCGCCGCTGTTGGGGTTGGCCGCGGCCATCTCCCCGAGCGCCCACATCACCAGGATGATCAGGGTTCCGGCGACAAGGTAGGAGATCAGCACGGCCGGTCCCGCCGCCTGGATTCCTGCCCCCGAGCCGAGGAACAGGCCCGCGCCGATGGCGCTGCCCAGTCCCATCATGGTCAGTTGGCGTGGCTTCATGCTGTGCCCCAGGCTCGGGGCGGGGACCGCGGTGGGTAGCGTCGCGGTGGACTTCATTGTCATGGCGAACCTTCGTGTGGTTTGGATCTTTGCGTCCTTATGGGACCTATTGAATTTACCGGATTTGGGCCCGGCCCCCGGCCGCCGGGCGGCCCCCGCCGTGAGAGCATGGTGGCAGTTTGCTAACTGAATCAGGGCATCGGCGGCTGTTTGTCCGGCCCCGGGCTGCTTGGGAAGGAAAAACCCATGGACGTTGATCCGCTTGATGCAAAGATTGTCCGATTTTTCACCGATTCCCCCAGGTCCTCCGTGCTGGAGGCCTCCCGGGTGCTGAAGGTTGCCCGCGCCACGGTGCAGTCGCGCCTGGACCGGATGCAGGACGCCGGCGTGATCGGCTCATGGGTGCCGCAGCCCGATCCGGCGCACTTCGGCTATCCCGTGGTGGCGTTTTGTTCCCTCACGATCAACCAGGACCTCGGCCATGACGCCGTCGTGGAGGCCCTGGCCCGGATCCCCGAGCTGATTGAGATCCACACCGTCTCCGGGAGCTCGGACCTCATGGCCCGGATAGCAGCACGCTCCAATTCGGACCTTCAGCGCGTCCTAGATGCCATGATCGCGACCAGGTCCGTCCTGCGCTCTTCCTCCGTGATCGTGCTCAATACCCACTTCCAGGGCCGCACCCTGCCGCTGCTGGAAGCCGCGGCCGCCGCCAAGTGAGAAGCATGTGACCTGAAACATTTTGCGACCGGGCGGCTCGGCCGTATCATTAGTTCTAGTCAACTTGACTATAACTAATCCGGCGGTTGGGCCGGATCCAGCCGGGCAGTCCAAGACGGGACCCGCCCGGGACCCAAGAGGGCGGGTGGATCACCGTTTACACCACAGCAGCCAACGTCTCGGAGCGCCAAACGGCGCCGCCGTCGTTGGCCATCTCCACTGTGATCTTTGCGCTGCGCCCCAGCGAGAGCTCCGGACGGCCCACGCTGTGGATCCCGCTGGTGCGCCGGATCCGCGAACCGTTCAAAAGCCTCTGGGCATTGCCGGGCGGCCCGCTGACACACTCCGAATCACTCCAGGACGCAGCGTCGCGGAACCTGCGCGAGACCACGGGCCTGGCCCCGAACTACCTCGAGCAGCTCTACGCCTTTGGCGGGCTGCACCGCTCGCCCACCCAGCGCGTCGTCTCGATTGTGTACTGGGCACTCGTCCAGCCCACGGAGGCCGCGCTTGCCGACGAATCGGAGAACGTGCGCTGGTTCCGCGCCGACCGGCTGGGCGAGCTGGCCTTCGACCACAACTCGATCGTCGACTACGCGCTGTGGCGGCTGCGCAACAAGATGGCCTACGGCTCCATCGCCTACCACCTGCTGGGCGAGTACTTCACCCTCGCCCAGGTCCGGGAGGTCTACGAGGCCGTCCTGGACCGCGAACTCGATCCCGCCAACTTCCGCCGGCAGGTCAAGGCCACCCCGGAAATCGAAGAAACCGATCACTATCTGCAGGGCGGCAAGCACCGCCCGCCCCGCCTCTACCGCTTCACCGGCCGCCCAGGCCTCGACCCAGACAACAGGAGCACACCATGAGCAGCGTCAACACGGCAATCCAGCTGATCACGCGCGAGCAGGCCACCACCATGGCGCGCGGCGCGGCCGCCTCCACCTGCAGCCCCGCGCTGGCCCGCGGGCCCTGGGACTACGACCTCGCCGAGGCCCTCGCCGGAGTGCCCGCCTACGGCCCGGGTGCCTCCTCCACCGACGTCGCGCCGGCCTCCACTCCCCGGCAGGGCCAGCTCCCCGAAGAGTACAAGCTCGCTTCCGACGCCGAACTCGACACCCGGATCCGCGCCGCCAAAGCGGCACTGGGGGACCGCGCCGTCGTGCTGGGGCACTTCTACCAGCGCGACGAAGTGATCGAATACGCCGACTTCGTGGGCGATTCCTTCCAGCTCGCCAACGCCGCCCTGACCCGGCCGGACGCGGAGGCCATCATCTTCTGCGGCGTGCACTTCATGGCCGAGACGGCGGACATCCTGTCCCGCCCCGACCAGGCCGTGATCCTGCCCAACCTCGCAGCGGGCTGCTCCATGGCGGACATGGCGGACATCGACTCGGTCACCGAGTGCTGGGAACAGCTTGAGGAAGTCTTCGGCACCGAGCCTGACGCCGAGGGCCGGGTCCCGGTCATCCCGGTCACCTACATGAACTCCTCCGCAGCCCTCAAGGGCTTCTGCGGCGAGCACGGCGGGATCGTCTGCACGTCCTCGAACGCCGCGACGGTGCTGGAATGGGCGTTCGAGCGAGGCCAGCGGGTGCTGTTCTTCCCGGACCAGCACCTGGGCCGCAACACCGCCAAGGCCATGGGGGTGCCGCTGGAGCAGATGCCGATGTGGAACCCGCGCAAGGACCTCGGCGGCAACGACGAGGCCACCCTGCTCGATTCCCGGGTGATCCTCTGGCACGGCTTCTGCTCGGTCCACAAGCGCTTCAACGTGGGCCAGATCGAAAAGGCCCGCGCCGAGTTCCCCGGCGTGCAGGTGATCGTGCACCCGGAATGCCCCATGGAGGTGGTCGATGCCGCCGATTCCGCCGGCTCCACCGACTTCATCAAGAAGGCCATCGCCGCGGCCACGGAACCCACCACGTTTGCGATCGGCACCGAGATCAACATGGTGAACCGTCTCGCCGCGGAATACCCGCAGCACACCATCTTCTGCCTGGACCCGGTGATCTGCCCCTGCTCCACGATGTACCGCATCCACCCCGGCTACCTTGCCTGGGTCCTGGAAGCGCTCGTCCGCGGCGAGGTGCTCAACCGGATCACGGTGGACGAGGACGTGGCCGCCCCGGCCAAGGTAGCCCTGGAACGCATGCTGGCGGCGCGGCCGTGACCAGGCGGCTCGTGATTGTCGGCAGTGGGATTGCGGGGCTCTACGCCGCGCTGCTCGCCACCGACGCCGCCACCGAAGGCGGCCGTGACATCGAGGTGGTCCTGCTGAGCAAGGGGACGCTGGAGCAGAGCAACACCTTCTACGCCCAGGGCGGCGTCTCGGCCGTGCTGGCACCGGAGGATGCCGCCCCCGGGGACTCCGTGGCGGCGCACATCGCGGACACTCTCGCCGCCGGCGCCGGGCTGAACGATGCCGAGGCAGTCCGGGTCCTGTGCACCGAGGCTGTCCGGGACATCGCCGGCCTGGGCCGCTACGGCGTGCAGTTCGACGCAGGTCCCGACGGCGGACCGGCCCTGGGCCTGGAAGCGGCACATTCGGCGCCGCGCATCCTGCACGCCGGCGGGGACGCAACGGGCGCCTGCATCGCCCGCGGGCTCGTCGCCGCCGTCCTCGAGCGCGCCGTCCTGGATCGTGCCGGCCACGGCCGGCTCCGGGTGGAGACCAGCGCGTTCGTCACCGGGCTCCTGACCGGACCGGACGTCCGCCCGGACGTCCTGTCACAGCCCGGCAGCGCGCCCCTGACGCCGGCACGGGTCACCGGCGTGGCCTACCTGGCCGGCGGGCGGCACCAGGAGCTGGCTGCCGACGCCGTCCTGCTCACCACCGGCGGTGCGGGGCGGCTCTTTGCCCGCACCAGCAACCCCTCCGTCGCCACCGCCGACGGCCTGGCCCTGGCCTGGCGTGCCGGCGCCGCGGTGCGGGACCTCGAGTTCTTCCAGTTCCACCCCACCACCCTTGCCGCCGAGGAGGTCCCCGGCGGGCCGCCGGCCCTGCTCATCTCCGAAGCGGTCCGCGGCGAAGGCGCGGTGCTGCTGGACGCCGCGGGATACCGCTTCATGCCCGACTACCACCCCGACGCCGAACTGGCGCCCCGCGACGTCGTCTCCCGCAGCATCGCCCTGCACCTGGCCGCCACCGGGGCCGCGCCGGACAGCCCGGTCTACCTGGACGCCCGCGGCCTCGAGGCAGAGCGGGGCGCGGGCTTCCTCGCCGGGCGGTTCCCGACCATCACGGCGGCCACCCGGGCCGCCGGCTACGACTGGACCGCAGAGACCGTACCCGTGTCCCCGGCAGCCCACTACTGGATGGGCGGCGTGTGCACGGACCTGCGGGGCCGCACGTCGGTACCCGGTCTGTATGCCGCCGGCGAGGTGGCCCGCACGGGCGCCCAGGGGGCCAACCGGCTGGCGAGCAATTCGCTGCTGGAGGGCCTCGTATTCGGCCGCCGTGCGGTCGAGGACTTCCTGCGCGCACCCGTGCCGGCGACGGACTGGCCCGCGCCGGCCACCGGGGACTTCCACCCCGGCAGCCCCGTGACGTCCCCGCCGGCTGAGACTCCCACGGGGGCGACCGGCGCCGCCGGTGCCGCGGAGGTCCCGTTCAGCCGGGCAGCCCTGGGCAGGCTCATGACCGCGGCCGCAGGGGTCACGCGCACGGGCGCCGACCTCGACGCCGCCGCGGCCCAGCTGGCGCAGTGGGGAACCGTCCTTGAAGCCCGCGGCCTGGCCGGGCTGGACCAGGCCGGCCACGAGGACCGGAACCTGCTGCTGGCCGCGGAACTCCTCGTGGCGGCGGCCCGGCAGCGCACGCACTCCATCGGCGCCCACTACCGGGCAGACAACGCCGCCACCCCAGCCTTCACCCATTCCATGCAAAGGATTTCCTCGTGACCACCACTGCCCACGCAACCGCTGCCCCGGAAACCCTGCCAACACGCGCCGCGGCGCTCGCCGGGAGCCTGCCCGAGGCCGCCGTCCTGGCCGTCCTCCGCGCGGCGCTGCAGGAGGACGCCCCCTATGGGGACATCACCTCCCAGACGCTCATCCCCGCGCAGGCGCGGGCCACCGCGGTGCTCAATGCCCGCGTTCCCGGCGTGCTGAGCGGCGGGGAGGTCTTCGCCGCGGCGATGCAGCTGACGGACCCGGGCGCCGCCGTCGAACTGCTGGTCCACGACGGCGAGGCCTTCGCCGCCGGAACCGCCCTGGCCCGCGTGACCGGAAACGCCAGGGCCGTGCTGCTGGCCGAACGCGTCGCACTGAACCTCGTCCAGCGGATGAGCGCCATCGCCACCAAAACCGCCGAGTTTGTGGCGCTCGTGGACGGCACCGGGGCCCGGATCACGGACACCCGCAAGACGACGCCGGGGCTGCGGGTGCTCGAACGCTACGCCGTGCGCTGCGGCGGCGGCGCCAACCACCGCTTCAGCCTCTCCGACGCCGTCCTGGCCAAGGACAACCACCTGGCCGTCCTCACCGGCGGAGACCCGGCGAAGCTGACCGCGGTGCTGCGCGGCGCCAAGGCCCAGCTGGGCCACACAACCCACTTCGAGGTGGAGGTGGACACCATGGAGCAGATCGAGCCCGTCCTTGCCGCCGGGGTGGACACCATCATGCTGGACAACTTCTCCCTGGCCGAGCTCGCGGCCGGCGTGGGGCTGGTGGGCGGCCGGGCCCGCGTCGAGGCCAGCGGCAACGTCAACCTTGCTACCGTGGCGGACATCGCGGCCACGGGGGTGGACGTCATCTCGATCGGCGCCCTGACGCACAGTGTCACGGCCCTGGACCTCGGCCTGGACATTGAGCTGGATGTCGCGCCGGCCGTTGAGTCCGGCGCCGGTCCGGCGGCCGGCTGAGGCGCACCGTGATCTTCCTCGACGCCGCAGCCACCACCCCGGTCCGCCGCGAGGTGCTGGAGGCCATGTGGCCGTACCTCACGGGCGAATTCGGCAACCCGTCAAGCCATCACTCCCTGGGTGAGGCGGCTGCCTCGGCGCTCGCAGGGGCCCGCGCCGCAACCGCCAAGGCCCTCGGCTGCCGGACCGGGGAAGTCGTCTTCACCTCCGGCGGCACGGAAGCGGACAACCTCGCGGTCAAGGGCATCGCCCTGGCCCGGCGTGCCGCCGATCCGCGCCTGGACCGGGTGGCGATCAGCGCCGTCGAACATCCCGCGGTGGAAGAATCCGCCAGATACCTCGAGCGGGTCCACGGCTTCGCCGTCGATGTGATCCCCGTGGACCGCTTCGGGCAGGTGAGCGAAGAGGCCCTCGCCGCCGTGCTGCAGCCCGGGACGGCCCTGGTGAGCATCATGTACGCCAACAACGAGGTCGGCACGGTCCAGCCCATCGCCCGGCTCGCGGCGCTGGCCCGCGCCCACGGGGTGCCGTTCCACACCGATGCCGTCCAGGCCGCCGGCTGGCTGCCGCTGGACACGGGCGCGCTGGGCGTGGACGCGCTGAGCATTTCCGGCCATAAGCTGGGCGCGCCCAAAGGCAGCGGCGCGCTGTTTGTGCGCGGCCGGGTCCGGATGGAACCGCTGGTCCACGGCGGCGGGCAGGAACGGGGCCGCCGCTCGGGCACCGAAAACGTCGCCGGCGCCGTGGCGCTCGCAACGGCCCTGGCGCTGCCGCGGGAGCCGGCCGGGAGCGTGGCTGCCCTCCGCGACGGGTTCATCGACGCCGTGCTGGCCGGTGTTCCCGGCGCGCAGCTCACCGGCCACCCCACCGAGCGGCTGCCCTCGGTGGCCTCGTTCTGTTTCCCGGGCACCAGCGGCGAGTCCGTGCTGCTGGAACTCGAGCGCCAGGGCGTGGTGTGCTCCAGCGGATCCGCGTGCGCGGCGGGCTCGGATGCGCCCTCTCCCGTGCTGCTGGCCATGGGCATCGCCCCCGAGATCGCCCAGACGGCGGTACGGTTCAGCTTCGATTCGACCGTGACGGCAGCGCAGTTGCAGGAGGCGGCGGCCGCGGTCCGCACCGCCGTCGCCGGCGTCCGCACCCTCGGCCCAACTAGCTAGCAGCAGGGGCCGTTTTGGGCGCCCAGAACGGCCCCTGCTGCGAGTCAGCTGGGCCGGCGAGTCAGTTGGGCAGGCGGGGCGTTGGGCGGGCGAAGTCAGCGGTGGCGGGCGCGGCGGAAGATCCAGTGCCGCAGCATCGTGAACCGGACGGCGGTGGCGGCGAAACCGGAGAGGGTGGTGGTCCACAGCTCCTCGGCCACGGTGGCCTCCGGGTTGACCCAGTGCAGGACGGCCAGGCTGCCGCCGGTGATCAGCAGCGCGACGAAGATCACGATCAGGCCGTTGAGGTGGTCCCGCTTCATCCGGCGGCGTTCAGTGATCTTGAACGTCAGGCGCCGGTTGAGGGCGGTATTCATGAACGATGTCAGGATCAGGGCCGCCGCGTTGGCCGGCTGGGCACCGAGCCAGGGCCGGGACAGGGCGTACAGGGCCAGGGAGGTCAGGGTGCAGACAATGCCGACGCCGGTGAACCGGATGAGTTGCCGGACCACGGGGTAACGGAGGATTCCGCGGTACCGCCGGGTCTTCGGGCCGCGGACGACGGCGGGGGCAGGGTCAAGCTGTTCGAGCTGGGACTCCATCCGCTCAGTACAGCTCGCCCACGGGGATGTCCACGGCCAGCCGGTTCGCCGGGCCCGCCAATGGACATGCCCAGGCCTCGTTGTAGGCGCACGAGGGGTTGTAGGCGAAATTGAAGTCCAGGATGAATTCGGCCTGGGGCCCGGTGCCCCGCACGCCGTGGAAAGCCCCCTTGATGGTGTCCAGGAGGTAGCGTCCCGCGCCGTAGCTGCCGCCGGGCTGGCCCGCGGTGGCGTCACGGAACGGCACGAAGATGCCGCCGCCGTAGCCCCTGAGCTTCCAGACCGCGAGCTGTCCCATCTCGGGAAGGTCGAAGGTGCCCAGCCGCACAAACCGGACCAGGCCGTCGGTCCCGGTCTCCACATTCATCTCCCGCCCGGCGCCCTCGGGGGTCAGCGGGACGTGGAAACGGTAGATCGGATCGTAGTCCGCCGTCTTCAGGCCGCCGAAAGCGGCCTTGGCCTCGGCGGTCAGCGCGGAGGCCGGGTGGGTGCCGAACATGCGGTCCCGCTCCTGGCGCCAGTAGGAATGCGCCTCGGCCGGGCTGTCCGCGGCGATCTTCCGCGTCGTGGCGTAGAGGGCAAAGGTCCGCAGCCGCCAGTCCGCGATATCGAGGGCCGACATGCCTGCCACGTCGCCCTGGTCCCCAAAGTGCGTTCCGTCAATGTGCTGTTCGGCCATGCCCCCAGCGTATCCGCTTTCCCGGGACCGAAATTTGGGTGCCGAAATTGTGCCCGGAATCCGGGGCCCGACCCGCGCGCCGGATACCCCGTTCCGGCGGACCCTCCGGCCGTAGACTTTCGCGCATGCGCAACCCCCTGCAGAACGCGGCCGCCGGCATTACCCCCAAGAGCCCCGGCGGCACACCGGGCAGTCCCGGGCACGCGCCGGGCGCCGGACGCGCGGCGGCGTCGCTGGCGGAGCTCGTGACGTACCGGACCGTGTCCATCCGGGCCGGGAGGACCTCCCGGGCCGGGGCCGGAGTGGAGACAGCCGAGTTCGAGTCCTTCATCGCCGCGCTGCCCCGGTTGTATCCGGCGGTCCATGCCGCCTTGGAACTGGAGCGTGTCAACGGCCACGCCCTCCTGTACCGGTGGCCCGGCAGCGCCGTGGCGGAGGACCCGGCGGCCGGGCACCGGGCGTCGGTGCTGATGGCGCACTACGACGTCGTCCCGGCGGACGACCCGGGCGAGTGGACACACCCGCCGTTCTCCGGCCACAACGACGGCACCTTCCTGTGGGGCCGGGGGACACTGGACGACAAGGGCCAGCTCGTGGCCATCCTGGAGGCGGCCGAGCGCCTGCTGCTGGCGGGGTATGCGCCCGCACATGACCTCTACTTCTCGTTCGGCAACAACGAGGAGACGGCCGGCAACAGCGCGGCGGCTGCCGCGGACCTGCTGGCCGGCCGCGGTGTGCTGCCCTGGCTCGTGCTGGACGAGGGCGGCGCCGTCGCGGGCGGCGCCTTCCCGGGGGTGAGCCGGCCGGCCGCCGTCGTCGGCGTGGCCGAAAAGGGAATCCTGGACGTGGAGCTGCTGACCCGGGACCCGGGCGGACACGCCTCCACGCCGCCGCGGATGGGGGCGACGGCGCGGCTGGCCCGCGCCATCACCCGGATCGAGCGCAGCCCGTTCCCGCAGTCGCTGCCGGAGGTGACCGCCGAGATGCTGCGCCGCTTCGGCCCGCACATGCCGCCGCCGCTGCGGGCCGTGTTCGCGAATGTGGCACTGCTCCGGGTGCCGATCACCTGGCTCTTCGGCCGGCTCGGCAGCGAGACCAACGCCATGACCCGAACAACCGTCGCCATCACCACGCTCGAAGGCAGCTCCGGGGCGAATGTCCTCGCCGCCACGGCGAAGGCCAACGCCAACATCAGGGTGGCGGTGGGGGACACGGTCGAGGGCACCATGGCACTGCTGCGGAGAATCATCCGCGACCCGAAAGTCGAACTGCGCGTCGTGGAGGGCAACGGCCCGTCCCCGGTGTCGCCGTCCTCGGGGGCCCAGTGGGACCTGCTGGCGGACTGCATCGGGCAGGTCTTCCCCGAGGCGATCATCACCCCCTACATCATGATGGGCGGCACCGACTCGCGCCGTTTCACCGGGATCTGCGGTGCCGTGTACCGCTTCGCGCCGTTCTTCATGGACGTCCGGGCCCGCGGCTCCATCCACGCCGTTGACGAAAAGATTGGCCTGGAGACGCTGGAGCAGGGCGTCCGGTTCTACGAAACACTGATGCGGGAGCTCTGAGTCATGCGGCGCCCCGGCTACGCTGGCACCATGACTGGGACGGCCCCTTCGTCAGGATCAGGCACCGCAGGAATCCGGAGTGCTGCGCTGCGCACCGGCGCGGCGCTCGCGGTCGCGGCGGCAGCCCTTTCGGGCTGCAGCAGCGACGGCAAGGGGACGCCGGTCTGGACCGCAGGCAGCAGCGCGGCGGACAGTGCGAGTGAGCGTGCGGTGCCCTCTGCCGCCACTGGTCCCGCCGCCTCGGCCAGCGCTACCGCCTCTCCGGGCTCGAGCGCGGCGGCCTGGAAGGTCTTCACCGACCCGGCAAAGACCGTCAGTTTTGAGGTGCCGCAGGACTGGATTGTCCAGTCCGTAGTTCCCGACGCCGGTGCGCTGCCCGGGGCGCTGAAGATCACCGTCAAGGACGCCGACGGCGCCTACCTGGCCACCTTGCAGACAGGCCTGCCACCGCAGCCTGCCGCGGCCTGCGCGGCCGAGGCAGCACGCAACTACGTCGTGGTCAGCAGCGTGCCGGTGGACCTGCCGCACGCCGGCGGCGGGGGAACCATTGACCCGCACGTGGTGTTCCGGGTGATCCAGGGCTATAAGTACTTCGGCTCCTACGGCATCACCAATGTGGTGGGCGGCGACGGCGGGAAGAGTTGCGCGTTGCAGAACGTGGTCCGTGGCCCGGCGGGCAAGGGGGACTATTCATTCGGGGACCTGACGGTGCTCAAAGCGTTGGCCCCGGACCAGAAGGTTGCCCCCGCCAAGGCGTTCGACACTCTCGACCAGGCGGCCAAGTATGTCAACGAGGGGTCCGAATTCGCGAACGTCCAGCGGATGCTAATGTCTCTGAAGATCAAAAACTAGTCCCGCCCGCCCGCACATCCCCTGGCCGTTGACGGCGACTTCCCTTGCACCCACCTCACATCCCACACCCGGAGACAGAGATACATGGAACGCGCCGTAGCCGCCCGCCTGGCCTTCAAGACCGTTGCCGAGACCAAGGTGGCTCTGGCCGTGGCCGTGGCCCGGAACGCAGGGTACGACTCGATCGAAGAATCGCTCAGGGTGACCGCGGGAGGCGGGGACGTGCCGCTGACTGAACTCTCGGACCACCACGGCGGGCGCTTCCACTACATGGAATTCGCCGAGCCCACTGACGTGCTGGTTGAGTACTCGGCCACCGTCACCGGCTTCGCGCTGCCCGAGGAGCCCGGGCTCATGGAACTCATCCGCTATGTCCGGCCCAGCCGCTACGCGGAGTCGGACCGGCTGCTGCCCACTGCCTATGCCGAATTCGGCGGGCTTCAGGGCGAGGAGTTGCTCCGCGCCGTCCGCGACTGGGTCTTCAACGAACTGCGCTACGTCAGCGGATCCTCGCGGGGGACCGACGGCGCGGTCGAAACCCTGCTGCACCGCCGCGGCGTCTGCCGGGACTTTGCCCACCTCGCCATTGCCCTGCTGCGATCCAAGAACGTCCCGGCCCGGTTGGCCGCCGTCTACGCCCCAGGCCTGACCCCGATGGACTTCCACGCCGTGGCCGAGGCGCACATCAACGGCGCCTGGCACGTCATCGACCCCACGGGGCTGGCGCCGCGGGCGAGCATGCTGCGGATCACGGCGGGGCGCGACTCCTCGGACACCGCCTTCCTGTCCACCGTGGGCGGCAGCCTGTCCCTGAAGGAACTCAGCGTCACCGCCGTCGTCGACGAGCTGCCCCAGGAAGACCCGGCGCAGCTGGTCGCCATCCACTAGGCCGGCCGGCGCGCCGGCGCACGCCCGGCGTACGGTTTCAGCGTACGGTTTCAGCGCACGGTTTCAGCGTACGGAGACCGCGGCGCGGAGCTTCTCGGTCAGCCGCAGCAGCTCCTGCTGTTCGGCGGCGGAGAGGGCCGGGCCCACGAGCGCGGCGATGTCGCGCACGTGTTCCCGGCCGATCTGCTTCTGCAGGTCCCGTCCGGCATCGGTGAGCCGGATGAGGATCCCGCGGCCGTCCTCCGGGGCCGGTGTCCGTTCAACGAGCCCGCGCTTGTCGAGCCGCTCCACCAGCCGGCTCAGGCTGGACTGGCTCAGCAGCACGTTGTCGTTGAGCTCGTTCAGGCGCAGCCACCCGGAGGGGCAGCGGGAGAGCGTGAACAGGACGTCGTACTCATTGAGCGCCAGGGCTTTGAACGCCGGCGCCGCCTGCAGTTTGCGCATCACCGCCACCTGGGCCCGGAACAGGGATTCCCAGGTTTCCGCGGCCAGGCGTACCGGCGATTCTGTGGCCTTGACGGGCATCATGACCCCTGGACGGTGGTCTCTGACGCGGCGGCCGCGGCGGCATCGGTGGGCCCCGCTGCCAGCGCCGCGGCCACCCGGCCGGCGTGCGTCGGCGGTTCGGGCACGTGCGCCGGCTTGAGCGCGGCATATTCCTTGCGCAGCACCGGCAGCACTTCCTCGCCGAACAGATCCAGCTGTTCCAGGACGGTCTTCAGCGGCAGGCCCGCGTGGTCGATCAGGAAGAGCTGGCGCTGGTAGTCGCCGAAGTACTCCCGGAACGTCAGGGTCTTTTCGATCACTTCCTGCGGGCTGCCGACGGTCAGCGGGGTCTGGGACGTGAAGTCCTCCAGCGAGGGGCCGTGGCCGTAGACCGGGGCGTTGTCGAAGTAGGGGCGGAACTCCTTGACGGCGTCCTGGGAGTTCTTCCGCATGAAGAACTGGCCGCCGAGGCCCACAATCGCCTGGTCCGCCTTGCCGTGGCCGTAGTGCTCGTAGCGTTCGCGGTAGAGGCCGATCAGCTGCTGGTAGTGCTCCTTGGGCCAGAAGATGTTGTTGGCGAAGAAGCCGTCACCGTAATACGCCGCCACTTCGGCGATCTGCGGCGTGCGGATCGAGCCGTGCCACACGAAGGGGGCGACGCCGTCGAGCGGGCGGGGGGTGGAGGTGAAGTTCTGCAGCGGCGTGCGGTGCTTGCCGGACCAGTTCACGGTGTCCTGGTCCCACAGGCGGCGCAGCAGGGAGTAGTTCTCGATCGCGAGTTCGATCCCGTCCTGGATGTTCTTGCCGAACCAGGGGTAGACGGGGGCGGTGTTGCCGCGGCCCAGGACCAGGTCCACGCGTCCGTCCGCGAGGTGCTGGAGCATCGCGAAGTCCTCGGCGATCTTCACGGGGTCGTTGGTGGTGATCAGGGTCGTGGCCGTGGACAGGATGATGCGCTCGGTCTGGGCCGCGATGTACGCCAGCGTGGTGGTGGGGGAGGAGGAGAAGAACGGCCGGTTATGGTGCTCGCCGAGGGCATAGACATCCATGCCGATCTCTTCGACCTTCTTGGCGATCGCCACGGACGCCTTGATCCGCTCGTGCTCCGTCGGGGTGCGCCCCGTCGTGGGGTCGGTGGTGATGTCGCTGACGCTGAATACGCCGATCTGCATGGTGTGCCTTTCCGTGGCCGGAGTGGATCCGGGAGCTGGTTCTACTATAGCCGATATACATGCGTTTGCATTTATCGACCGGTATAACGCCTGCCACGGACGGATATTCCCGCACGTTCCGGCCGGGTTGCCCGCCCCTTTTCCCGGCCGTGTTGCCGGCCGCGTTCCCGCCTCCGGAGCTGGCGCGGGCCTAGGATGCAATCAACCGGCTGGCCGCGAGGTGCCCGCCCTCCCGGAAGGCCGCCATGCGCCGTGTTGTCGCTTTTCTGTGTCTGGTGGAGCTCACCAGCGGAATCCTGCAGGGCTATTACACGCCCATCCTCACCGATATCGCCCGGCACCTGGGGATCCACGACGCCGACGTCAACTGGTTCGAGGCTGCGCAGCTCATGGTCAGCGCCCTCGCTGTGCCGGTGCTGGCCAAGCTGGGGGACATGTACGGGCACAAGAAGATCCTGCTGGTTTCCACGCTGGTCACCGCTGCGGCCTCCTGGGGCGTCGCGCTCGCCCCGGACTTCTGGACCTTCCTGGCCGCGTGGTCGTTCCAGGGTTTCTACGTGGTCTGGCTGCCCCTGGAAATTGCCCTGATCTTCAGCCGCGTCCATCAGCTGCCCGACGGCGCCGCCCGCACCCGGCGCGCAGCCGGCGTCCTCGTCGGGGCGCTGGAGGCCGGTGTCATCGCCGGGGCGCTCGCCGCCGGGGCGCTCGTGGAAGTGTTCGCGGGCCAGCTGCAGCTGGTGCTCCTGGTCCCTGCGGTGGCCGTGTCCGCATGCTGGTTCGCCGTCCGGTTTGGCGTGCCGGAGTCGCTTGAGCGCAGCGGCGGACGCGTGGACACCCGCGGCTTCACGCTCCTCGCCGTCGGACTGCTGCTCATCACGTCGGGACTGACTTTCATGCGCCTCAATGGAGCCGGCGCGTGGTGGCCGTGGGCGCTGGTGGGAGCCGGAATTCTGGTGTTCATTCCGTTCGCGCGGTACGAGCTGCGCGAGGCCGATCCACTCGTGGACATCCGGATGCTGCGGGGCAAGTCCATGTGGCCCGTCCAGCTGACCGCAGGGCTCTTTGGCGTCTCGGTCCTGGGCGCGCAGGCCCCGCTGTCCACCTTCGCCCGGACCGACCCCGCGCTTCACGGCTACGGTCTCGGGCTGCGCGCCGGGCAAGTCTCCATCATCATCGGCGTCTATGTGCTGGCGCTGCTGGTGGGCGCCCTGCTGTATCCGGTCGTGACCCGCCGGCTCACCCCGCGCTGGACCCTCGTGGGCGCCGCCACGCTCGTGGGCCTGGGCTACCTGCTGTTCCTGCCGTTCCATGGCAGTCTCACCCAGGCGCTGGTCAACATGGCGATCGCCGGTGTCGGCTCTGGGGCCCTCGTGGCGGCGCTTCCTTCGGCGGCCGCGGCGGCGGCGCCCCTCAACCGGACCGCGATGGCCACGGGCCTGACCAACACCACCAAGACCATCGGCGGGGCCTTCGCGTCCGCAGTGTTCGGCATCGCCCTGCTCAGCCACGTCCTGGCCGAGGCCGGGGCCGGCGCGGGGGAGGCCGGTCAGACCGCGGCACCGCTCGCCGGCTACCTCACGGTATGGACCATCTGCGGGGTCACCGGGCTTGCCGCGGCCGGCGCGCTGGTGATGGTGCCCCGCCTGGCCTTCTCCGACCCGGCGGCAGTGGCCGCCGCCGCACCGCTCGGGGCCGGCTCGCACTAGCGGTACCCTTCCTCCTCGGCGACTGAGCAAGTATGTTCTTAGCGTGACGGGTACGCGGAGGTACGAGTGGGGGCGCGCGGCGGCCGCGGCCGTCCTGGTGGCAATCAGCTTCGTGCTTTCGGGATGTTCCGCGTCGCGGCTGGCGCCGGCCAGTACGGTGGATGCGCGTGCGGTGCTGGCGGCGTTCAAGTCCCGGGACATGGTGGGGCACCTGCAGGCGCTGCAGCGGGTGGCCGATGCCAACGGCGGGAACCGGGCCTCGGGCACCCCGGGGTATGAGGAATCGGCCCGCTACGTCGAGGAGCAGCTGCGCGCGGCCGGGTATGCGCCGGTGCGGCAAAGCTTTACGTTCAAGGAGGACGGCCGGCGCGGCAAGACGGTGGAGTCCTTCAACATCCTGGCCGACACCGGGGGCAGTGCCGAGCACACCGTGGTGGTGGGCGCGCATCTGGACTCCGTGCAGGAGGG